>NZ_JAAOEO010000019.1 GCF_011393025.1 Neobacillus terrae
CCGGTGCAATACCGGGGCCACCTATTAGCAGTATAGGCTCTTTTTTATCACTGTCCGAAATATGGGGTATAGTTCACAGCGGGTGGCTTTTCTTTCTTTTTCTCATGGAATATAATAAGTATATATTAGGTCAAAAAAGGTCAAATGGAGGTAAAAAATGGACTTAAATAAGATGACGGAACGCTTGCAAAAAGGCTTTATTGGTGCTCGGGAATTGGCAGCAGAGTTCCAGCATCAGGAAGTCGATGACTTACATTTGTTTCTTTCATTAATGAATCAGAAAGACAGCCTGATTAATACTGTTTTAGAAAGAACGGGTATAAAAACAGAAAATGTTAAACAAAAAATAAAAGAGAAACTGAATATGAAACCGCAGGTTACAGGAAGCGGAGTGGCGGACGGAACCTTATATATAACTTCAAATTTACAGAATCTGCTTATAAAAGCTGAAGAAGTAAAAAAGCAATTTACAGACGACTTTATCTCAACTGAACATATTTTGCTGGCTAGCTCAGCTTTGTTTTCAGGAATGGGTAAGATTCTCGAAGAAGTTAATGCAAATTCGAACGAGTTTTTAAAAGTTATTAAAGAAATAAGGGGGAATCAGCGAGTGACTACACAAAACCCAGAAGAGACCTATGAAGCACTAAAGAAATACGGCAGGGATCTTGTAGAGGAAGTAAAAACTGGAAAAGTTGACCCGGTTATTGGGCGCGATACTGAAATCAGACACGTAATCAGAATCCTTTCAAGAAAAACAAAAAACAATCCAGTCCTAATTGGTGAACCTGGGGTGGGAAAAACAGCAATCGTTGAGGGGCTTGCCCAAAGAATTGTCAGAAAGGATGTCCCTGAAGGTCTTAAAGATAAAACCATCTTTTCACTAGATATGAGTTCTCTAATCGCAGGTGCAAAATTCAGAGGAGAATTTGAAGAGAGATTAAAAGCAGTATTAAATGAAGTAAAGAAGAGTGAAGGGAAAATTTTATTGTTTATCGATGAACTCCATACAATCGTTGGTGCGGGGAAGACGGAAGGAGCTATGGATGCAGGCAATATGCTGAAACCCATGCTGGCCCGCGGAGAACTTCATTGTATTGGGGCAACGACACTTGAGGAACACCGAAAATATATAGAAAAAGATCCCGCTTTAGAACGCCGCTTTCAGCAAGTTGTGGTTCAGGAACCAGGAGTGGAAGATACAATTTCCATTTTACGAGGATTAAAGGAAAGATTTGAAATCCATCATGGGGTAAAAATACATGACAGGGCACTTGTTGCCGCAGCTACTCTTTCGGACAGGTATATTTCAGACCGTTTCCTGCCCGATAAAGCAATTGATTTAGTTGATGAGGCCTGCGCCCATATCAGGACTGAAATTGATTCAATGCCGACTGAACTGGATGAAGTAACCAGACGCCTTATGCTTCTTGAAATTGAAGAAGCTGCGTTGAAAAAAGAGAAGGATGAAAGCAGCCTTGAGCGGCTCGCCGAACTGGAGAAGGAACTGGCAGATTTAAAAGAGCAGGCTCATGCAATGAAGGGACAATGGCAAAAAGAAAAAGAGAGCATTCAAAAGGTTCAGGAGAAAAAAGAGGAATTGGAGAATCTTCGTCTTGAACTTCAAAAGGCGGAAGATAAATATGATTTAAATCGTGCAGCTGAGCTTCGTCACGGGAAAATCCCTAAAATGGAAAAGGAAATTAAGGAGCTTGAAGCTGCTTCAGCGGATCATAACGAGAATCGTCTTCTCCGGGAAGAAGTGACAGATGAAGAAATAGCAGATATTGTGGCACGGTGGACAGGAATTCCTTTAACAAGACTTGTTCAAGGAGAAAGAGAAAAGCTTTTAAACCTCGAAGCTCTCCTTCATAAGCGTGTCATTGGCCAGGATGAAGCCATTCAGCTGGTTTCAGACGCGGTAATCAGAGCGAGGGCTGGTATAAAGGATCCAAACAGGCCAATAGGATCATTTTTATTCCTTGGCCCAACCGGGGTAGGGAAAACAGAGCTGGCAAAAGCCTTAGCTGAAGCATTATTTGACAGTGAAGAACAAATGATTCGTATAGATATGTCCGAGTATATGGAAAAATTTGCGGTATCAAGGTTGATTGGAGCACCTCCTGGGTATGTAGGTTATGAAGAAGGGGGACAGCTGACTGAAGCCGTTAGAAGAAGACCTTATTCCGTTATCCTTTTAGATGAAGTAGAAAAAGCACATCCTGAGGTTTTTAACCTGCTCCTTCAGGCGTTGGATGATGGAAGAATTACAGATTCTCAAGGCAGGACGGTCGACTTCAAAAACACCGTTATTATTATGACTTCCAATATCGGCTCCCATTTCTTGCTTGAAGATAAAAACGATGGCCATGAGATTTCTAAAACTACTGTAGATAAAATAGAGCAGCTGTTAAGAACGCATTTCCGTCCAGAGTTTTTAAATCGGATAGATGAAACTATTTTGTTTAAACCATTAACGGGCAATGAGATAAAGGAAATAGTCAACAAGATGGTAGACGATCTGCAAAACAGAGTGGAGGATCAGCATATCCAAATCTTACTGACGGAATCAGCTAAAGAATATATAGCCGAAAATGGATACAATCCTGACTTCGGTGCAAGGCCTTTGAAGAGGTATATTCAAAAATATATAGAAACAAAGCTCGCTAGAGAAATTATATCTGGAAACATTAAAACGAACAGTACTTTACAAATTAATGTTGAAGATGGAAAACTTGTTTTTATGGTTCATTAAAAAAAGTCATCCTGTTTTGGCAGGATGACTTTTTAAAAGTTAGACAGCAGATGCTGCTTTTCCGCTGTCTAGCATGGCCCCTTTTAAACGGGCTCTATGCTTTACTTTAATGAATGTGCTTTTCTTCCTTATCGTTAGGAATAATTGCTGGAATGATAAGAATCAGGATCGTAAAGCCTACAGCCAGCATGGCACCGGTTTCAACTTTAAATTCAGAACCTACCATTGAGCAAACGACATATGACAGCATTTCACACAGCAGGAATGTCCAGAACAGTGTCCAAAAGTATTTCATTAATTTCACCTCATACTATTTCATTCATTCTTCTAACATCTTACCATAGGTAATAGAAATAATGAACCTCCAAATCGCAAGATGGAAAATCCAAGTTAGTAATTCATAAATGAAACGAATAATTTTAAATTTAATCTTCAATAATTGGGCAAAGCCCCTTTCCGATTACATGAAAAAGCATACGATAATCTGATGAATTGATGTAAAAGGAGTTTACTCTATGGATAACCGAATTTTTCAGTTGGATACCCAATGGAATATCATACACTATCCTGAAAAGCCAAATGGCTTCGGTATCCTTATAATAGGAGATGAAAGGCATTTCGTAGATGAAGGTAAAAGCTTCTGGCTGCAGAATGAGGGGAAGCTTTCCTTGATAGAGGAATTTAAGGAAGCAGGATATACTATTTTTTCTTCTAACCTCTTCGGGAAAAACTGGGGAAGCAGACCCGCTGTTGAAATGGCACAAAGGCTTTACCAGCATGTAATCCGAAATGAAATATTAAATGAAAAGATCCATATCCTTGCTGAAGGAATGGGGAGTCTTGTTGCACTTCAGCTGTTTAAAGAAATGGGAGAGAAAATTCGCTCAGTGGTTTTTGTGAATCCTATATTATCCTTAAAACTGCACTTGGAGCAAGAACGGGAACATAAGTTTTTTTATAAAAAACTGTTAAGTGAATTAGCACTTGCTTATCATAAAGATAGCAAAACCATGGAGGATACAATACTAAAAAGCAATGATCCGATCTTATTTGATAAAGAAATATCTGTGAAGATCATTCAGATATTATCAGGAGGAAGGGCATTTAATCAATCACCGCTTTATCAGAAGCTAATTAATTCTCCAGATGCCGGGAGAGTTAGCGCAAATTTTATGGTTCCCGAAAAAAAACAGCAGCTTGGTGTACAAATTATCAAGTTTTATAAAAAACATGAGAAAAGTCTGTAATCCCATAGAATTTATTCAAGAAATAAAAAAACTTCATAAAGCATAGGATTCAATATATTGTGAGGACTTGGGAGGAATTCAAATGGAAAGGGCAATTATCTACGGAACTTTTCAATTTGTTGGATTTCATCTATGTACAGCATTGCTTGCCAAGGGGTGGGAAGTAACAGGGATAAGCTTTCCGGAAAACGAAATAGAATCTTATGCCGATGAAAAAAGACTTGAGATTGGCAGGAATGCTAATTTTACAGAAGCGGGCCTGGAGGCGGCTGCAGGAGAAACATCTAATCATGAAAAAAAGGCGGTGATTGTTTCCTTATTTGATTTATTTATGGAGTTTAAGGATGATTCCATTACGGAACAGGATAATCTAAAATCCTTTATAAAAAGTCTTGAATCAAATGATAACGGAAAAAATCTCTTTGTCTTTTTATTGCCTGTTCAAATGTTATCCGATTCTTTTCAGGCTGATATCTTATTTACACTAAGAGCATTTCTTTCAGAGCTTCCTATACCGGAACAGAGATGTCAGCATATTTATCTCCCATCTTTATATGGACCCTGGCAGCCGGCTACTTTTTATGTACAGCAGGCAATCCTGGGGGATATGGGAAATAAAGCTGAAATAAAGTCAGATAGAGAATGGACCGCAGATTTAATCTTTATTACAGATGCAGTAGCAAAATTGACCGAAACTATCGAAAGTGAAAGAAGTGGTCGCTACTTACTAGAAAGCAGCATAGAAAATTACTGGGAGAATTGTATCCTGCAGCTGAAATCAATCAATAAACCTGTTCCAGAACACCGTCCGCTGAATACCTTTAACGAAAATCATTTATTAGGACTGCGCATAAAGAAGATAACCTCTTTCGTCGAAGGATATGCGATGCAACAAAAGCATAATGAACGATTAAGGGATAGTGAAATATGGAAGTGATGGAAACTCCTTTTCAATTCTTTTTGATAAGGTTAGAATAAAAAGAGCAAAAACACCTCAAAAAGAAAAATAATTAGGGTGCTGCCTTGAGAAGGAGGTGCAATCATGTGGTATCGTTTAGCTGTTATCTTTATATCCCTTTTCCTTCTAAGCTCGTGCAGCCATTCAGATACACCAGGAAAGCTTAAAAAAGTTGGATTATTAGTTCCTGACACCATTAACGACCAGGTATGGGGGACAAAGGGCTATAAAGGGATGCTGAAAATCCAGTCTGAATTTAATATAGATGTATATTATAAAGAAGGCATGAATACCGATTTAGTGGTGGAACGAGCTGTTAAAGAACTTCATCAAAAAGGAGTAAATCTTATTTTTGGCCATGGTGCCGAATATGCAGATTACTTTAATCGAATATCTGAAAAGTATCCGGATATACAATTTGTCAGTTTCAATGGGGATGCAAAAAACTCAAATACAACAAGTTTAAATTTTAAGGGATATGCGATGGGGTATTTTGGCGGAAAGGTAGCAGCACACATGTCAAAAACGCATCGGATCGGGGTTATAGCCGCTTATAAATGGCAGTCCGAAGTGGAAGGCTTTAAAAAAGGGGCATTGAGCGAGGATAAGAATACGGATATTTCTATAAAATATGTTGGTAATTGGGACGATGAAGCAAAAGCCAATCAATTACTTGATCAGATGCTTGAAACCGGGATTGATGTTCTTTATCCTGCCGGCGATGGTTTTAATGTTTCGTTAATTGAAAAAATGAAGGAACATGGACTTTTTGTAATCGGATATGTTTCAGACCAATCTGATCTCGGCGAAACAACAGTGTTAACAAGTACCATCCAGAATGTAGATCTCTTGTATGAAGTTGTAGCAAGACAATATGCAGAAGGTAAATTAAAATCCGGGAACCTTGAATTTGATTTTAAGGATAAGGGAGTTTCTCTCGGTAAATTCAGCCCCCTTGTGGATAAAAAGTTTATCAATGAAATAAATGGGGATATACAAAAATATATAGAAACTGGAAAATTGCCACAATAGTATAAAAAAGGAGTATACATATGAACGCACAAGAAAAAAATATGCAATTTATGCAAATTGCAATGAAGCACTTTCCAGAAGCAAAAGCACAGCTTGATCAATTGGGCATTGAATTATCTATGGAAATGCTTCAGCCCCTAATGTCTTTATTTACGAATGTAATGAACGAAGCATATGAGCTGGGCTATGATGACGCTAAAAAAGAGTCAGACCAATAATTTTAAAAAATAGCTGCCGAGTAGGCAGCTATTTTTTAAAATTAGGCAACACTACATGTTTTTACCCAATGGATAACTCAGGGGAGGTTATGTTAATCCAGAGGAAGTATGGTCTTAACTTTCTGGCTGAGTCATCTAAATTCCACAGTAGTTGATCAAAAACAAATTGATTAAAACGATGCCTAATATGCGGATGGTTCTCAATAAAAGCTTCATCACTTCTCGGGCTGGGCCTAAACGCAAATCTTGTGAGCGGATCGCCTGGTTCTTTTATCTCACGTGGGCTTTCTTTTTCCATATCACCTTCTCCTCCTTTAAGAAGATTCCTAATTAACACTATGCTTTTGAATCAAATATGTATGGACAATGGCGGAGAACAGAAGCAAAACCTGTTGCACAAATTCTAATTTATAGGTAAAATTAGTACCAGGTAATAATATTTGATAATAAGTGGAATTGGACATAATGAATAATAGGGATAAAAAACAAAAGGAGCTGGAAATTATGGGCGCAGGAATCATTGGCATTGGCAGATTTTTGCCTGAAAAAGTAGTAACTAATGCTGATTTGGAAAAGGTAATGGATACTTCTGATGAATGGATTCGTACAAGAACCGGGATTGAAGAAAGAAGAATAGCCGATGACAATACAAATACTTCTGATATGGCTTTTGCTGCTGCACAAAAGGCGATTGAAAATGCCGGCATAACTGCAGAAGAACTTGATTTGATTCTTGTATCAACAGTAACTCCAGATCGGCCATTTCCCTCTGTTTCCTGTATGCTTCAGGAAAGACTCGGTGCGAAAAAAGCTGCCGCTATGGATATAAGTGCAGCATGTGCAGGTTTCATGTATGGAGTAGTAACAGCAAAACAGTTTGTTGAATCAGGTGGATTTAAATACGTACTTGTAATAGGTGTAGAAAAGCTATCAAAGATTACGGACTGGAACGACCGGAATACAGCAGTCCTTTTCGGAGACGGAGCAGGTGCAGCAGTAATTGGACATGTTAAAGAAGGCAGAGGAATTTTATCCTTTGAATTAGGTGCAGATGGTACAGGAGGGAAACACCTTTACCAAGATGAATATATAATTATGAATGGGCGTGAGGTCTTCAAATTTGCCGTCCGCCAAATGGGTGAGAGCAGTCTGAATGTACTGGAAAAAGCCGGCCTAACGAAAGAGGATGTCGACTTTCTTATTCCTCATCAGGCAAACATCCGCATCATGGAGGCTTCCAGGCAGAGACTAGAACTTCCAGTAGAAAAAATGTCCAAAACGGTTAATAAATATGGAAATACTTCGGCTGCTTCGATACCTATTTCTTTGGTAGAAGAGCTCGAAGCTGGAAAAATTAAAGATGATGACCTTATTATTATGGTAGGATTTGGCGGAGGACTAACCTGGGGAGCCATTGCTATGCGCTGGGGAAGATAAGTCCGCTTCTTATTTGACAAAAGATACAGTGAAAATAAATTTATGAATACAGACAAAGGAGATGGATAGACGATGAAAAAACGGCGAGTAGTGGTTACAGGCATCGGAGCAGTTACACCGCTTGGCAATGATGCTGCGACAAGCTGGAGTAATGCGATTGAAGGGAAATCCGGGGTTGGCCCGTTAACTAGAATAAATGCGGATGAGTATCCTGCCAAAGTGTCGGCAGAGTTAAAGGATTTCAATGTAGAAGAATTTATTGAGAAAAAAGACGCCAGAAAAATGGACCGGTTTACACATTATGCAGTAGCTGCATCTTTGATGGCTGTAAAAGATGCCGATTTGGTAATTACCGATGAAAATGCTCCTCGTGTAGGTGTCTGGATTGGCTCTGGAATTGGCGGTATGGAGACATTTGAAAATCAATATGAAATATTCTTAAACAGAGGATACAGAAGGGTAAGCCCATTCTTCGTTCCAATGATGATTCCGGATATGGCAGCAGGTCAGGTTTCTATTGCTCTGGGTGCGAGAGGTTTTAATTCTTGTACTGTTACTGCCTGTGCAACTGGAACCAATTCTATTGGAGATGCTTTTAAAGTAATTCAACGCGGAGATGCTGATGTTATGGTTGCAGGAGGAGCAGAGGCTCCAATTACTAAAATGGCAGTAGCTGGATTTTGTGCAAATACAGCATTATCCAACAATCCTGATCCAAAGACAGCGAGCCGTCCATTTGATTTGAACCGGGACGGATTTGTCATTGGAGAGGGAGCAGGAGTAGTAATTCTTGAGGAATTAGAACATGCTCTGGCTCGTGGTGCCAAAATTTATGCAGAAATCGTTGGATACGGTGCAACTGGTGACGCCTATCATATAACAGCACCGGCACCTGGCGGAGAAGGCGGGGCAAGGGCAATGAAAATGGCGATTGATGATGCAGGCCTAAGTCCTGAACAAATTGATTATATTAATGCCCATGGAACCTCGACAGACTATAATGATAAGTATGAAACTATGGCTATAAAAGAAGTATTTGGCGAGCATGCCTACAATGTAGCTATAAGCTCTACAAAGTCTATGACAGGACACCTTCTGGGTGCTGCTGGCGGGGTAGAAGCTATTTTTACTGTATTGGCTATTAAAGAAGGCATACTTCCTCCAACTATTAATTATGAAACACCAGATCCTGAATGTGACCTTGACTATGTGCCAAATAAGTCACGCCGAAAGGAAGTTAAAGCCGCTATCAGCAATTCATTAGGATTTGGCGGCCATAATGCTACAATCGCTTTTGTGAGATATGAATAAAAGGTTAAATTAATACAAATCAAAGCAGGTGCAAAAGCGCCTGCTTTTTATATTGATTTTTGGAAAATAGCGAGAGAATCTCTCCCTTTCCGTGGACGAACTCACATGTTTCCCCGCTCGTACCTCACTGTGAGGCAACAGCCCGTTTTTCTGCAGGACATTGAACCTAACATCCCCAAGAACAAGTACCTCACGAAGGAACCTATAGAATTAGTCTGAAAATTAAGCTTGCACCCCATTAGTTTTACGAACAACTCCAATAACCCCACATAAACTACTCAAAGGAAAATGCAAAAAGGAGAATGAGTAAGATGGGGATAATTCAAACAGACAAGTGGATGAAGGAGCAGTTTGACAGTCCAATAAAAATTTGTGAAAAGCTTCTTCCCTATTTTAAAGATTCCACTGCGAATCAGATTTACAATCAATTATTGAAATTTGGAATGTATAAACCCTCTTGGCCAACAAAAAGAAATTTAGATTTAATGAACGAAAAGGAAGTATGGAAACAGGTTAGGCATATATTTGAAAACTATCGAGACAAATGGTCAGGGCCCGATATTCCTATTTTTCTTTTTCCGCTGGGACAAAGGAGGGGACTGTTTATGAGACAGGAAAACACTAAATCAGGGGTCTCCTTTCCGGATAAAATGTTTCTCTTTATTAGTGATGTTAGCGATCTTAAAGAGATAGAGGCATTATTTGTTCACGAATACCATCATGTATGCAGGCTCAAAAAACAAACAAAAAAAATGGAGGCGAATACTTTATTAGATTCTTTAATTATTGAAGGGCTTGCGGAGTATGCTGTATTAAAAAATTGTGGCAAAAGCTATTTGGCTAATTGGTGCCATATGTATTCTAAAAAAGAACTATTAGCATTCTGGAACACTTATTTAAAGGAACATTTAGATATCCAGAAAAATGAAAGAAAACATGATGATTTATTATATGGCCGCGGACGATATCCTGCTTTATTAGGATACGCGGCAGGGTTTGCTATTGTAGAAAACTACTATCAGAACAACAATTATTCTGAAAAACTTTCATTTTCGAAAGAAGCATCCGATTTTTTGGGGAATGATGGTGTATTTTGTTAAAAATCAACACTAAAGTTGTTATATCCTTCTATTAAATGGAAGACAAGTTCTATAAAAAAGTTATTGCAAATGTAAACTAAATGTAATAAAATAATTTTTAAATAAATAAATTTACAGAATAATTAAAAGAATATAAAGATATAAAAGATAAAGATTTTTCACTTTCTGTTAACAGTTAACTGAAATCCTTATCAAAATCCTAGTTTCATGTTATATTATTCTACTTTTTTATATATGTTTTTGTTAGGGGGATTCACATTGAGTAATCAACCATTGTTGGAATTGAAAAATCTGCGTACTTCATTTCGGATAAATAATAATTATTATGCAGCTGTTGATGATGTAACGTTAACAATTAAAGAAAATGAAGTTGTAGCGATAGTAGGTGAATCAGGCTGTGGAAAAAGTGCCCTGGCACTGTCAATTATGGGCCTGCACCCGCAGGGAAGAACGAAGTTAGAGGGTAATGTTAATTTTAACGGAAAAAATCTATTGAGCTTAACAACGTCTGAAATGAATAAAATTCGTGGAAAAGATATCGGTATGATTTTTCAGGATCCTTTAACAGCACTTAACCCGCTAATGACTTGCGGCAGACAAATAGAAGAAAGTATGACTTATCATACAAATCTCTCCAGTGGAAAGAAAAAACAAAAAGCACTGGAGTTATTGAAAAAAGTAGGAATTCCAAATCCAGAGAGAACTTACAAGCAATTTCCTCATGAATTATCCGGCGGTATGCGGCAGCGTGTTGTTATTGCGATTGCCATAGCATGTGAGCCTTCGTTAGTTATTGCAGATGAACCGACAACTGCACTTGATGTTACAATTCAGGCCCAAATTATGGACTTGCTTAAAGACCTGCAAAGGCAAATGAAGACTGGAATTATCTTGATCACTCACGATCTTGGAGTAGTTGCCGAAATGGCAGACAGAGTAGCGGTTATGTATGCAGGAGAAATAGTGGAGCTTGCAGATGTTAAAACTTTATTTAAAAATCCATTGCACCCATATACTAGATCCTTATTGAATTCTATTCCATCAACAGCGTCTGAAAAAGATAGACTGCATGTGATAAAGGGAATCGTTCCATCTCTGCAGAATTTGCCGAGAGAAGGCTGCCGTTTTAAAGAACGTATAGACTGGATAGATGACCATAATCACGAAGAACATCCAATATTACGGGAAGTTGAAGCAAACCATTATGTTCGCTGTACGTGCTATAATCACTTTCACTTTCCTGAAGAAATAGGGGATAGCAAATATGTCGTTTCTTAAAGTAAATAATCTCAAAGTTTATTATCCAATTCGCGGCGGTTTTTTTAGAAGAGTTGTAGATCATGTAAAGGCTGTCGATGATATTAGTTTCGAACTAAAGCAAGGAGAAACCTATGGGCTTGTAGGTGAATCCGGATGTGGAAAAACAACAACAGGCAGAACAATCATTGGTTTAAACAAATCCACATCAGGTGAGATTTTGTTTGAAGGAAAAGACTTAACAAAATTAAGCCGCAGGGACTTTCATCATCATCGTCAAGATATTCAGATGATTTTTCAGGATCCTTATTCTTCATTAAATCCCAGAAAGCGGGTTTTGGATATTATTGCTGAACCGCTAAGAAATTTTGAAAGATTATCACCAGGTGAAGAAAAGCGTAAGGTTGAGTATTACATAGAGAAGGTAGGATTAAATCCAGAGTCCATTTATAAATATCCGCATGAATTTTCAGGCGGACAAAGACAGCGGATTGGTATTGCCCGAGCTCTTACACTTAATCCAAAGCTTATTATTGCAGATGAACCTGTATCTGCACTCGACGTTTCGGTACAAGCACAGGTATTAAACTTTATGCAGGATATTCAAAAAGAATTTAATTTGACTTATTTATTTATTAGTCACGACTTAGGAATTATTCAGCATATGTGTGACCGTATCGGAATTATGTACCGCGGACAATTTGTTGAACAAGGTACAAGCAAAGAAATCTATTCAAATCCACAGCACATTTATACTAAGAGATTAATTTCCGCTATCCCGGATATAAATCCTGAAAAAAGGGTGCGGCAAGTTGAACTCAGACAAGAAATCAACGCTGAATATAAGAATTCATACGAGAAGTATTTTAACGCTGAGGGTAAGGTTTATCAACTTAAACAAATTTCAGATACACACTCAGTTGCATTGCCGTAGGGGGGAAGACAGATGATTAAATTTATTTTACGCAGATTCGTAGTCATGATCCCTCAGTTGATAATTTTAAGCGTCCTGATATTTGCTCTGGCAAAAGCCATGCCGGGTGATGCTTTAACAGGACAATTAGCAAGCAATCCGAAAATGGATGCTCAAACTCTACATGAGTTAAAACAAAAGCTGGGATTACTTGACCCTCCTTATAAACAGTACTTGCATTGGGCAGGAGGACTTCTTCATGGAGACATGGGAATGTCAGTCATTCATCAGGTACCTGTAACACAGCTTCTAGCTGGAAGAATGGAGAACACACTTATTTTATCTTTAGCAATTTTAATTTTAAGCTATATGATTGCTATTCCACTGGGAATTGTGGGAGGAAGATGGACAGATTCATGGGCCGACAAAATGGTAGTTGGCTATAACTATCTTACATTTGCAACTCCACTATTTATCTTTGCTTTGATCATGTTGTTTATTTTTGGATTCGTTCTTAATTGGTTCCCTACAAGCGGAAGTGTGGATATCAGAGTGGAAGATGGAACATTTTCATACTACATGAGTAAGCTTAACCATCTTATTCTTCCGGCATTATCTGGTGCTATTGTGAATACTACCGTAACTATTCAGTATTTGCGTAATGAGATTATTGATACAAAAATTAAAGATTTTGTTAAAACAGCAAGGGCTAAAGGGGTTAATGAATCAAAGGTATATACACAGCACATTTTACGCAACTCATTTTTGCCAATTGCAGCTTTTCTTGGTTATGAGATTGTTTATTTAATAGGTGGTTCGGTTTTCTTAGAAACGATTTATGGTTATCCGGGAATTGGCCAGTTATTTATCGCCTCCATCTCCCAACGTGATTTTAGTGTTGTTACCGCACTTGTAATGATATCTGGCTTAGCGACTCTTATTGGTACATTATTGTCGGATATTATCTTAAGTGCTGTTGACCCACGAATCAGGATTGAATAGCCAAGGTGAGAGGGGGACTATCATGAAAACTGAAATCGCTAATCCAAACCAGCAAAACATAGATTCAGACAAACAAAAAATGAAAAGGCCAAAAGGAACCGGACCACTGGCTATAATGTGGCGGGAAATTGTAAAAGATAAACTAGCGTTAATATCTCTAATACTTTTGGGACTTGTTCTCGTAATAGTATACGGGGCATCCCTTCTTTTAGATCAGGAAAAAATCATTACTGTAGATTTATTATCCATATACGCACCTCCTTCTGCGGAGCATATTCTCGGAACAGATTACGGCGGCAGGGATATACTTGGGCAATTAATAATCGGTGCTAAAAACTCTTTTACTATCGGTTTATTTGTTACCTTAGTAGCAGGAATTATCGGTCTTTCAGTTGGATTAATCGCCGGATACTTTGGCGGTAAGACAGATAATGTGATTATGAGAATAATTGATTTTGTACTGATACTGCCAACACTTATGTTAATCATTGTATTTGTAACCATTATTCCCAAATATAATGTTTATACTTTTATACTTATTATGAGTGGATTCCTATGGACAGGAAAAGCAAGGCTTATACGATCTAAGACTCTTGCGGAAAGAGAATTGGATTATGTAAATGCTTCAAAAACGCTTGGAACACCTGACTGGAAAATTATGATAAGAGAAGTCCTGCCAAACTTAAGCTCAATTATTATTGTTAACCTAACACTTAATCTGGCAGGCAACATTGGAATTGAGTCAGGATTAACATACTTAGGCTTTGGTCTGCCGGAAAGCACTCCAAGTTTAGGTACTCTCGTAAGCTACGCATCCAATCCGGATGTACTTCAAAATAAGTGGTGGATTTGGTTACCCGCATCATTGCTAATTTTAGTTTTGATGCTGTGTATAAATTTTATCGGTCAGGCGCTAAAACGTGCCGCCGATGCAAGACAAAGATTAGGATAAAGAGGGGGAAAAGAAAGCATGAAGAAGAAAAATGTAGTAAAGCTTTTAACTCCGGTTATCGCTGCTGGTTTGCTGTTATCAGCATGCAATAGCTCGACTGGAGGCACTACAAAGAATTCAGCCAGCAATACAAAAAAAGAAGATATCAGCACTTTCCCAATGGTGGTTAAAAACACTAAAAAGCCAGTCTCTGATGGTGTTTTGAACTTTGCACAGGTATCTGATACTCCTTTTGAAGGAACATTAAACTATGCCTTCTACCAAGGACAGCCAGATTATGAAATCCTGCAATTCTTTGATGAGCCATTATTCTCAACAAATGGAGATTATGAGTTCACAAATGACGGAGCAGCAACTTACAAAATGTCAAATGACAACAAAACGATTACCGTAAAAATTAAAGACAATGTAAACTGGTCTGATGGCAAGCCTGTTACAGCCCAAGACTATGAATATTCATTCCTTGTAATTGGTAATAAAGATTACACTGGTGTACGCTATGGCGATGCTATTATCCAAAGCATTGTTGGGATGAAAGAATATCATGAAGGAAAAGCACAAAATATTTCCGGTATCAAAATCATCGACGACAAGACACTTTCTATTACTTTTGCGTCAGCTAATCCATCTCTATTAACTGGTCTGTGGCCATATGCAATGCCTAAGCATTACCTTGGCGATGTTCCTATTAAAGATCTTGCAAAATCCGATAAGATTCATAAAACTCCAATCGGTTTTGGACCATTTAAAATCAAAAAGATGGTTCCAGGAGAATCTGTTCAATTCGAAAGAAATGACGATTATTACCATGGCAAGCCTAATCTTCAAGGTGTAGTTTTAAAAGTTGTTAACCCTAAGGTAATTTTACAGTCACTTAAAAAAGGTGAAGTGGATGTTGCTGATTTCCCTGCAGATCAATACCCTGCTGCTAAAGGATCTAAAAACTTCCAATTCGTTGGAAAGATCGATTTAGCTTATAACTATATTGGTTTTAAATTAGGACATTGGGATGCCAAAAAAGGTGTCAGCGTAATGGATAATCCTAAATTCCAGGATAAGAACTTACGTCAGGCAATGGGATATGCATTAGATGAAAAATCTGTTGGGGAAAAAATCTACAATGGACTTCGTTTCCCAGCAACATCTTTGATTCCGCCTTCCTTCCCAACTTGGTCAGATCCAAAAGCTAACCCAGTCGGTTATGATCCAGCTAAAGCTAAAAAATTATTAGACAAAGCAGGCTATAAGGATACTGATAAAGACGGCCTGCGTGAAGATCCAAACGGTAAGAAGTTTACAATCAATTTCCTTGCAATGAGTGGAGGAGACACTGCAGAACCACTTGCTAGGTTCTACATCCAGTCATGGAAAAATGTTGGCTTAGATGTTAAGCTTGTTGATGGACGTTTAGCCGAATTTAACTCATTCTATAAAATGGTTGAAGAAGATGACCCTAAAGTTGACCTATTTGCAGGTGCTTGGGGTACAGGTACAGACGTAGACCCTTACGGTCTGTATGCTAAAGATGCATCATTTAACTACTCACGTTTCGTAAGTGAGAAGAACGAAAAATTATTAGCAGAAGGACATTCTGATAAAGCTTTTGACAAAGACTTCCGTAAGAAGACTTACTCAGAATGGCAAAAATATATGAATGACGAAATGCCTGTCATTCCTACATTGTTCCGTTCTGCTATAACTGGAGTAAATAATCGTGTTACCAACTTTAGTGTTGACCCTAAAGACAGCAGCTTTGTTTGGTCAAAGGTTGGCGTTTCCAGCGATACTCCTGATGCACAATAATTTAGAAACAGAGAGATGATCCGATTTGGATCATCTCTTTTTTTATCGTTTAGGAAATTATAGATTTTTACCTTGTGGATAACTTGAACTAGGTTATTGTAATCCAGCTCCAGCGCCCAGCCCCTCGGGGTCATAAGCCAAATCACTTCAGAAATCAGGATTTCCTACGTGATTCGTCTTATGCCTGTTGGGGGCCCACAGGATGTGGGTCAGGAAGGCGTTGCCACAGGACGTGGCGATTTTAGCCTTTCATCATCTGACCAGGGCGCTTGCGCCTTTTGTTCTGTAGCAAGAAATGATGGAGAAGTTATGAAGGCGATATTGTTGAGATGAATGGAGTACAAGCTTTTTTAATTCCACTGTTATATATAAGAGGAAATTTTCATATATATATGAAAAAAACGGACAGGTCCCAGGGCAGAAAACAGGGATAAGGTGCTGGCCATGATGATAAGAATCTTTTTTTGGATGATGGGATTTGGACTTGCTGTATCGGGAGGAATTAGTACCATTGCCTACCTTAATATTATGACCGCAGGAAAAAACTTTATGGAATACCTAGTATATATCTCCGACAAAACCGAATGTTACTTGCTTCCAATTGGACTAGCAATAATATCATTGAGTATTTTTTTTCCTGAAAAAAAGAATATAAACTGAAAGAGCAAATGTGTCAAAATAGGAATAATTTAACTAACTGCTGACCATACTGAGTGACAAA
The DNA here is from genome assembly GCF_011393025.1 of Neobacillus terrae. Lineage (GTDB taxonomy): Bacteria > Bacillota > Bacilli > Bacillales > Cytobacillaceae > Neobacillus_A > Neobacillus_A terrae. The sequence continues at coordinate 16,707 of NZ_JAAOEO010000019.1, forward strand.
TAGTTTCGTGAAGTGAGGGGTTATCTGATGTTGTATCTTCATGATGTATGGGTAAACTGGTTTGAAGGTGAAGAAAATAGCTACAATGTTTGCCATTTCCACGAGTGGCGCAAAGATGATGGGGTTGAATTGCTTGACCAGGTTCCTCTTTTAAAAATTGATTCAGTGTTATTTGATTATATTGAAAATGATCTCTCAGAGCTTCCCCAGCAATTACTGGATGATATTTATCAAAAAGCATTTCTTAGAAAAAATCATGAAAGAATTCAGCTGGATTATTGCTTTGTCGTTACGGATGGAACAGGAGTTTTAGCAGTGGATACGATCGGATATAATATTCCTATTCGAAAAAGCCGTTTAATCCCTCGCCAGGAACAGCTGGTATATGAAATGATTGAAAATCACGATTCAAAACAGTATCATTTTCATAAGGAAACGGATAAGAAGGTGTTCCATATATTATCACCAGAACCATCCCTGATGGCAGGATTAACGCGCAAAGAAAGGCAGCTAAAGCAGCTTTTATTTATGGCTTTAGACCAGCTTCAATCTTCCGATAATGAGGCCGAAGTCCGGTATTGGTTTACAGAATGGTGTCCTGAGAAATATTCCGATATCCAGGAGATGTGTGTAAAGGAAGCCTGGGAATGTTTATTCGAGGAAACTAAAAGTGGATGGTCAAAAAAACATGAGTATTTTTGTGAAAATTTAATAAAGGGCCAGCCGTTTTTTGAAAAATTATGGGAAATGGAGCATGGTCCAAAAGTAAATTAAAAGGCATGCCCTATCAATAGGGCATGCCTTTTCTATCAATAATAATTTAATTAGATTACTTTCTCTTTCTTCCAAGTCCCATGGCGTTTTCCATTTTTTTAACCATTTTCCCTGCTGTTTGGTTAGCTTTACTGGCACCTTTATCAAGAATTTCATCCAGTTCAGTTGAATTAAGTAATTGATTATATCGTTCCTGGATTGGCTTAAGTGCATTAATAACAACGTTAGCCAGATCTGCTTTAAACTCGCCGTAGCCTTTGCCTTCGTATTTCGCTTCTATTTCTGAAATCTGCATGCCTCCGAGAATAGAATAAATAGTTAACAGGTTAGAGATACCAGGACGATTTTCTTTATCATATTTTACAATTCCTTCTGAATCAGTAACTGCACTTTTAATTTTCTTCTCAATCTGCTTTTCATCATCTAGAAGAGATATAAAAGCTTTTTGGTTTGGGTCGGATTTACTCATTTTCTTTGTCGGATCCTGCAGTGACATAATTCTTGCCCCAACCTTTGGAATACTTACCTCTGGTAAAGTAAAGATATCATTATATTTTTTATTAAAGCGTTCAGCCAAATCCCTTGTTAATTCGAGGTGCTGTTTTTGATCTTCTCCTACTGGGACAAGGTCAGTATTATATAACAAAATATCTGCGGCCATAAGAGGCGGATAAGTTAACAATCCAGCAGAAACTGCTTCCTTTCCAGCCGATTTATCTTTGAACTGAGTCATGCGCTCTAGTTCACCAATGTATGAAACACACTGCAGCATCCACCCTGCCTGGGCGTGGGCCGGAACTTCAGATTGAATAAATAAGGTTGCTTTTTCAGGGTCGATACCAACAGCAAGATATAAAGCCGCAAGGCCTCTAATATTCTTGCGCAGCTCAAGCCGATCCTGAGGAACAGTTATCGCATGCTGGTCAACAATACAAAAGAAACAATTATATTCATTTTGTAGTTCAACAAATTGTTTCAAGGCACCGATATAATTTCCAAGAGTGATGGTACCGCTCGGCTGGATACCAGAAAAGATTGTTTTCATTTAAATGCCTCCATTAAAAGTAAATTTATCTTTTTACACAAAAAAAGCCACTCATCCCCAAAAATAGGGACGAATGGTCCGCGGTGCCACCCTAATTGCTCTTAATCGAGCCTCTTTAATCCCCGTTAAAGCAGGTAGGGGATGCCAGGATAACGCTGGGCAGACGCCGGAGAATACTTAAGCGATTGTTTCGGCCAGTTCCTCTCCAGGGCTCAAAGTCCATTCCCTGCAACACGGATGTTTGTTTACACTAGCCACAAACTCTCTGCATTCCATAGTTCGCAGGTACTACTCTTTTTCAACGCCTGAATAATGAAATATTTATAAATAAGATAGCGTAACTAGGAAAAAAAATCAAGTTATGCTAATGAAGTTATACAAGTATAATAATTAAGTTGTCCAAAAGGAAGATGTGGAAAAAAACGGAATTTAGGAATAGTGCTCTCATTACAGTGTTAAAGCGATAAAATTGTTAAGATTAGGTAAAAAATATTGCACAATTCTTACTTGCATTAAATATTTAAACTATTTATAATAAACTTAACAAACGATATATTTACTATATTGTCACATTACTAGTTCAATGTACCTCCTGACCAAAAGAATGGGTAAGTTTATAGCTGGCATCTTAAGGGACCAAATAATTTTTTAATATTCTTTTGATCTCTTAAAATGGTAAACTTGCTTTTTTATTCATCTTTTAATAGTCAGGCAATTTCATAAATTAAATTTACAGACTATTTGTAAATTATACCCAGGACGTACAATTGTAATTGCTAATGAGGACAGAAGTAAAAGTTGTTTGCCGAAAAAAATAGGGGGGTAATACCGTGAAAAAAAGATTATCAGTCTTTTTTAGCATGCTGCTTGTTCTGAGCATGTTCCTTACTGCATGCGGCGGCTTTAACAAAGAAGACAAGGCAAGCAATGAATCAACAAAAAAGGGCGACAGCAAAAAATCTGACGTACCTCAGGAAATGCGCGTAAACATTAACTCCGAACCGTTCTCCCTGAATCCAGGGCTGGCTAACGATGCTACTTCCGGCGGAGTATTGCTTCAAACATTTGAAGGTTTGACTCGTATTGATAAAGACGGCAAACCACAGCCCGCTATGGCTGAGAAAATTACACATTCCGATGATTTGAAAACTTACACTTTCAAACTTCGTGATGCAAAATGGACAAACGGAGATCCTGTAACAGCAGAAGACTTTGTTTATGCTTGGAAATGGGCTCTTGATCCTAAAAACGAATCACAATATGCTTACCAGCTTTACTATGTAAAAGGTGCGCAAGCTATTAACGAAGGTAAAGCAGGAGCTGACACTCTTGGAATTAAAGCTGTTGACGACAAAACTTTAGAAGTACAATTAGAAAATCCAACTCCTTATTTCTTGGAGCTTACAGCATTCTACACTTACTTCCCTGTAAACCACACAGTTGCAGCGAAGAATCCTAAATGGTATGCAGAAGCTGGCGCGGACTATGTTTCAAACGGTCCTTTCAAAATGACTGGATGGTCTCACCAGGACAAGATCACTCTTGAAAAGAACGACCAGTACTGGGATAAAGATAGTGTGAAACTTACAAAAGTTGAAATGTACATGATCAATGACCCTAATACAGAACTTTCTATGTTCGACAATGGCGAACTTGACTGGGCTGGTTCACCATTCGGTACACTTCCAACTGATGCTTTAAAACAATTAAAAGATGATGGCAAATTGAATGTTAAACCAATTGCCGGTACTTACTGGTTCAAGTTTAATACTGAAAAGCCGCCATTGAACAATGTTAACATCCGTAAGGCACTTTCTTACGCAATCAACCGTCAAGCTATTGTTGACAATATCACTCAGGGCGGACAAATACCTGCTATGGCAGCTGTTCCACCTTCAATGATCAAAGAAAACAAAAAAGGTTATTACAAAGATAACGATGTTGAAAAAGCAAAAGAGTATTTGAAAAAAGGTTTAGAAGAACTTGGCCTAAAAGATGCTAAAGATCTGCCACCAATTACTGTGTCTTATAATACAAGTGAAGCACACCAAAAGATTGCTCAGGCAATCCAGGATATGTGGAAATCAAACCTTGGAATCGATGTTAAGCTTGATAACGCTGAGTGGAAAGTTTACATTGACAAGCTTCATAAAGGTGACTACATGGTAGGACGTATGGGCTGGTTGGGTGACTTCAACGACCCTATTAACTTCCTTGAATTGTTCCGTGACAAAAATGGCGGTAACAATGATACTAAGTGGGAAAATCCTGAATTCAAGCAATTACTTGCAGATTCTGCAAAAGAAAGCGATGCATCAAAACGTTTAGACATACTGAAGAAAGCTGAAGCTATCTTTATGGATGAAATGCCGGTAGCTCCTATTTACTTCTATACAAATGTTTGGGTTAAGAAAGATAACCTTAAAGATGTAGTAACATCTGGTCTTGGTGATGTTCAGTTGAAATGGGCTCACTTCGAATAAAATACTACAAATAAAAATATTAGATTTAGAGGCAAGGTATATGGGTTTTGTTACCCATATACCTTGCTTTCTGAATAAGAGTTTTTTGAAAGTTTAAAAAGTTAGTACTTAATGGAGGTGTGAAATTTTGGCGAAATACATCACGAAACGTCTACTATACTTGCTGTTTTCTCTTTATCTTATTATTACAGCAACCTTTTTCTTAATGCGCCTTGCACCAGGTAACCCGTTTACTGGTGAAAAGCAGCTGCCACCTGAAATCCAGGCTTCACTAAATGAACACTACGGCTTAAATAAGCCATGGTATGTTCAATATGGAGATTATTTAGTGAAAATTGCACATTGGGATTTTGGTCCATCGTTTAAATATAATTCTAGAACGGTTAATGACTTAATTAATGATGGTTTTCCTGTTTCACTATTTTTAGGTGTAGAAGCAATTTTAATTGCGCTGGCTTTAGGAACGCTGCTAGGAATTATTGCTGCACTGAAACATAATAAATGGCAGGATTATGGTGCCATGATTATTGCGGTACTGGGAATTTCTGTACCATCCTTTATTATGGCTACTGTTTTACAGTATTTCCTTGCTATTAAATGGCATATATTCCCTGTAGCTCGTTGGGATTCTTTTATGCATACGATTCTTCCTGCATTAGCACTCGCATCAACACCAATGGCGTTTATTGCACGTCTAACTCGATCCAGTATGCTTGAAGTTCTTGCAAATGATTATATTCGTACAGCAAAATCAAAAGGGTTGGGACAAACAGCTATAACAATTAAACATACAATCCGTAATGCGCTTCTTCCTGTTGTTTCATATATGGGGCCATTATCTGCGGGTATTGTTACAGGAAGTTTTGTTATCGAAAAGATTTTTGGTATTCCAGGGCTTGGTTCTCACTTTGTTATGTCGATTTCAAACCGTGACTACACGGTGATTATGGGCGTCACAGTGTTCTATAGTATTATCTTGCTTAGCGCGATTCTCCTTGTCGACATTGCGTATGGTTTCATCGACCCGCGTATCAAACTTACAAGCGGGAAGAAAGGAGAATAAACATGGAAATCTCAAAAGAAAAATTTCAAATAGTTGGAACTAGAAGTACTGAAGCTGAAAAAATCTCTAAACCGAGCCTTTCCTTTTGGAAGGATGTTTCAATCCGCTTTCGAAAAAACAAGCTTGCCATGTTTGGTGTTGTATTATTAATTCTCCTAATCATCATGGCAATCTTTGGACCATATATGACTAAGTTTGATTACCGTACAAACAATCTTGTGAATACTAATAAGCCACCTGGAAGTATGCATTGGTTTGGAACTGACGATTTAGGCCGTGATGTCTTTGCTCGTACATGGCAAGGAGCAAGAATTTCCTTGTTCATAGGTATAGCAGCTGCTGCAGTTGATTTCTTTATCGGCGTTTTCTGGGGGGGACTCGCAGGATATAAGGGAGGACGTATTGATGAATTTATGATGCGTTTTGCTGATGTCCTTTGGGGAATTCCTTATTTACTTCTTGTAATTTTATTCATGGTTGTTATGGGTCAGTCACTTGGTACCATGATCCTTGCAATGACAATTACAGGTTGGATAAATATGGCCAGGATTGTCCGCGGACAAGTTCTGTCACTGAAGAGCCAGGAATATGTTTTAGCTTCAAAAACATTAGGAGCAGGACTTCAGCGTATCATGGGAAAACATTTAATCCCTAACACAATGGGACCGATTCTGGTCACAATGACTCTAACTGTTCCATCTGCTATATTCACGGAAGCCTTCCTTAGCTATTTGGGATTAGGATTAACGCCTCCGTTAGCAAGCTGGGGAACTATGGCTTCCGATGGTCTGCCTGCGATTAAATATTATCCATGGAGATTATTTTTCCCTGCTACGTTTATCTGTTTAACAATTTTTGCGTTTAACGTAATCGGGGATGGCCTGCGAGATGCCTTAGATCCACGACTACGTAAATAGGGGTGTGATAAAATGGAAAAATTACTAGAAGTAAAGAATTTGGAAGTCTCTTTCCAAACTTATGGTGGTGAGGTTAAAGCCGTTCGCGGAGTAAGCTTCGACCTTCACAAAGGTGAGACTCTTGCCATTGTTGGTGAGTCGGGTTCCGGAAAGAGTGTTACATCGCAAACCATTATGAAATTGATCCCTATGCCTCCTGGTAAGATTAAAGGCGGGCAAATTCTATTTAATGGTGAAGATATAGTAAAAAAGACTGACAAACAAATGGAAAAGATTCGTGGTAAGGAAATCAGCATGATCTTCCAGGATCCTATGACGTCTTTAAACCCGACCATGAAGATTGGCCGGCAAATCATGGAGGTTCTAACCAAGCATCAGAATATGTCAACATCTACAGCCAAGGAAAGAGCAGTGGAACTTTTACGCCTTGTAGGTATACCTATGCCCGAAAAACGTGTAATTCAATATCCGCATGAGTTTTCCGGAGGTATGAGACAGCGTGCGATGATAGCAATCGCCTTGGCAGCTAATCCTAAATTGTTAATTGCCGATGAGCCTACCACTGCATTGGACGTTACAATCCAGGCACAAATTCTTGAATTGATGAAAGACCTGCAAAGCAAGATGGATACGTCTATTATCTTTATTACCCACGATCTTGGGGTAGTAGCTAATGTGGCAGACCGTGTCGCTGTTATGTATGCAGGACAAATTGTTGAAATGGGAACGGTTGATGAGGTATTCTATGACCCACGCCACCCATACACATGGGGGTTATTGGCTTCCATGCCAAGCTTGGATAACGATGATAAATCCGAGCTTGCTGCTATTCCGGGAACACCTCCGGATCTTATACATCCACCTAAAGGGGATGCATTCGCTGCTAGAAACCAGTATGCGATGGCAATCGATTTTGAAGAGGAACCGCCAATGTTCCAAATCTCTGAGACCCATTTTGCGAAAACATGGCTCCTTCACCCGGATGCTCCAAAAGTAGAGCCGCCTGAAGCTGTTAAAAGGCGAATGCGCAAATTAGCTTCTACTTTTGAAAAGCCTGTTCTCGTTCAGGAGGGTAAATCATAATGGCTGAAAAGTTAATCGAAATAAAGAATTTAAAACAGTATTTTAACGTGGGTAGACCCAATCTGGTTAAAGCCGTTGACGGTGTTACCTTCGATATTTATAAAGGTGAAACTTTAGGTCTTGTTGGGGAGTCTGGCTGTGGAAAGTCTACTACAGGCCGTACTATTATCCGTCTTTATGATGCGACTGCCGGAGAGGTGTTTTTTGATGGAGAAAATGTCCATGGAAAGAAATCTGCAAAAGAACTAAAAAAGTTCAACCGTAAAATGCAAATGATTTTCCAGGATCCTTATGCTTCACTAAACCCAAGAATGACGGTTGCTGATATTATTGCTGAAGGAATCGATATTCACGGACTTGCTAAGACCAGGAAAGAACGTATGGAAAGAGTTTATGAATTGCTTGAAACAGTTGGACTCAATAAAGAGCATGCCAACAGATATCCTCATGAATTCTCCGGTGGTCAAAGACAGCGTATTGGGATTGCCCGTGCACTAGCTGTTGAACCTGAGTTTATTATTGCGGATGAGCCTATTTCAGCTCTTGACGTATCAATTCAGGCGCAAGTAGTTAATCTGATGAAGAAGCTTCAGCGTGAGAAGGGATTAACCTACCTTTTTATTGCCCATGACCTTTCAATGGTTAAATACATCAGTGACAGAATCGGTGTAATGTATTATGGGAAATTGGTCGAAATTGCACCTGCTGAAGATTTATATAAAAATCCTCTGCACCCATATACTAAATCTTTATTATCTGCTATCCCGATTCCAGACCCTGAATCAGAAAGAACACGTAAACGGATTACCTATAATCCAAGTGTCCATAACTATGGTGATAATGAAGATGTTACCATGAGGGAAATCAGTCCAGGTCACTTTGTTCTTTGTTCAGCTAAGGAATTCGAACAATATAAACAGCAATACAGATAAGTTACCCATACTGAATAAAGCTTTCCGTCATATAAAAAAAGAACTCAGAAAGTGTACTGCACCCCAAAAGTTAGAGCTAAAATCTAACTTTTGGGGTGTTTATTTATGGCTAAATATAGTGAACGATTTAAGTTGATGGTGGTAAGGGAATACCAAGAAGGTCATTTTGGATATGACTCGCTGGCTAGTAAGCACGGCATGTCCAGCAGTTCACCCATTAAGAGATGGGTAAAAGTATACGAGAAATTTGGAGCTGAAGGCTTAATGAGGAAGAAACATAATGAAACTTATTCTACTCATTTTAAACTGGATGTATTAAGATACATGGAGAGAACAGGTTCTTCAGAAATGGAAACAGCCCTTCAATTTGGGCTAACAATCCCTCCTATGATAGCTTCATGGAAGAAAGCGTATCTGGAAGGTGGTGCTGAGGCCCTGGATAAACCGAAAGGACGGCCTCCCATGTCTGAAAAATCCAAGAACAGAAAAAACAAACCTACAGAAGAACGTGAAATGACATATGAACAAAAATTGGAACGAGAAAACGAACATCTTCGTTTAGAGGTAGAATACTTAAAAAAGTTGAGAGCTTTTCAGATGGATCCGGAAGGCTATCTCGAAAAGCACAAGCAGCGCTATCATTCGAACTCAAAGAAACCTTCAAGTTAAAAGATGTTTTACTTAGAGTCGGTATTCCTGAATCCTCCTACCATTACCATATAAATTGCATGAAGAAAGAATATCCTGATCAAGAGCTTGAAGAATGTATTCAATCGATTTTTGATGAAAATGACGGCAACTATGGGTATCGCCGTATCCATCTAGAATTGAAAAACCGTGGTTATAAGGTGAATCATAAGAAGGTACAACGCATCATGAAAAAACTCCAACTCAAAGGAGAAAAGTTCAATAGAAAATCACGGAAATTCAGTTCTTACAAAGGAACTACAGGAACTGTTGCCAAGAATCGTATAAACCGTCGTTTCCACACAAATGTGTGTCATCAAAAATTAACAACAGATATCACAGAATTCAAGTGTTCAGACAATGTAAAACTGTATCTGAGTCCCATTATGGATATGTTCAACGGTGAAATCCTTTCCTATGGAGTAAGTATGCGTCCAACCTTGGAATTGGTGCTCACCCCTCTCGAGGAAACCCTTGAAATCGTAAAAGACTCAAAGTACAGAACCACTATACATTCTGATCAAGGCTGGCATTATCAACATAACAAATGGGTAAAAAGACTCAAAGAACAAAAGGTATTCCAGAGTATGTCACGAAAAGGAAACTGTTTAGATAATTCACCTATAGAAAACTTTTTCGGTTTAATGAAACAAGAGATGTATTACGGAGAAGCACTGTGCTCTTATGAAGAGTTAAAAAATAGAATAGAAGATTATATCCACTATTACAATAACAAGCGTATAAAACAAAAATTGGCTGGCATGAGTCCAGTACAATACCGGATTCATACCAGCCAATCAGCTGCTTAATATAAAACTCTAACTTTTGGGGGTCACCTCAAAGTATGGGTTCTTTTTTTTGTATTTATTTTTTATTGCCACCCACTGCTTTCCAACCAGTTTGGTATTTTGCAGATTCCTGGACAAATTCTGATTTTTTCTTTCCGCCAAATAAATTTTCCCCAATACCATTAGTAATAACACCCATTAAAGCAGTAATTCCTACAACAAGGACTGCAACAATTGTCAAATCTGTTATGTAACCAGCCAATCCAGCCAAGAAAAACCCTCCATTCAAATTGGGAACAGGCTCAACCGATTCAGGCCTGAAAGCATTTTCCTATCTTTATTTTAAAAGAATTTCAAACAGATGGAAAGGAAAAAATACGCAAAAACTAATTAAAATGAAAAGGTGACCTTTTTCATATTTAATGATATTAATACAAAGTTAAGCGTTTTCGAAAGAGAATTTTAATTGAGAATAAAAAAGTTTATTTTAAGTGGTTTAAGATAAAAATGATAAGGGTAAAGAAACTATAAGAATATATTTTTAAAATTTTATAGCAGTCACGTACATAAAGCTGCAATAAAAGACGAATGATTTAATAATTTAGCTTATTATTTTCCCACGAAAGGGTGGATGTCAAATAATTATTTGATAAAAACCTGAAACTTTTATGGAAATCCATCGTCTAATATAAAGTAAACATTAGAAAACTAATTGTTTAATAGGGTTACTTTTTTTAGAGTGGTAGTGTATAATTAATGATATAAATTACTTATTTAAATTAATTATTATTTAGAAGATATATTCTGACTGCTAAGCTACTATTTCCTATATATAGTTTGAAAATAATTAAGGAGTGTGAAACCAAAATGGTAACACTATACACTTCACCAAGTTGTACATCATGCAGAAAAGCAAAAACCTGGCTGGAAGAGCATGAAATTGCATATTCTGAAAGAAATATTTTTTCCGAGCCGCTCTCCATTGAAGAAATCAAAGAAATTCTTCGTATGACTGAAGATGGAACAGATGAAATCATTTCTACGCGGTCAAAGACATTCCAAAAGCTGGATGTTAATCTTGAAACGATGCCCTTGCAAAATTTATTTGAGCTTATAAAAGAAAATCCAGGCTTGCTTCGCAGACCAATTATTTTAGATGAGAAGCGCTTACAAGTTGGATATAATGAAGATGAAATTCGCCGTTTCCTTCCAAGGAAGGTTCGTACTTTCCAATTACAGGAAGCTCAGCGTATGGTAAATTAACTTTCAAAACTCCTTCAATTTTTAGAAGGGGTTTTTTATTGTTATTAAGGAAGAATTGTCGATAAAGGAAAAGGGTCTGCAGTTGCCGAATTTTCTTTAGCTAAAAGTATATATTCATCATTTTTGAAACTACCTGGACCGGACAAGTAAGGCTTCGTCAGCTATATCCATGGCACGAAGGAACAGCACCTGCTTTTCCGAGGATGTGCTGTTTTGATGTATTAAGAAACTAGGTCTTCCGCCAAAAGGGCTTGGCGAATACCTAGTTTTTCTTATCTAATGGATGTATTAAAGTCAATTGTTGATTGAAGCGGAAGGCGGGAACTCCTCAAAAATCCTCAATTATACTATCGCATAGTTTCGGGCGATGTAAATTCAAAGATATATTCCTTCTGCAATCGCGTAATTTGTGCGTTTTTTCAAAAAAATCTCTGAGCTAATGATATTGCTGATCGTAAGGAACCGGATACCTTCTCTTTTAAAAAAACAATAGGAAAAGTTAACTAAACATAAAGAATAACACCTAGTAAATAAGGTTAAATTAAACCTCACTGCATGGTATTGCTTTTATTTAAGTCATACAAACCAGTTATCGGAATAAGCACAAAGAAGACCGTCTTATTGTAAAAAAGCGATTTTTTTGATAAAATTGAAGGAATATCAATAGGCATTTGACGTTTTTTGAATTGCCGTGATATTTTGTTTCCCATATTCATTTTTTTATCATAAAATAAAAGTACAAGGCTGACTTTTATCCATTTAGCAAAGAATAAATAGGTCTAAAATGGGTAATAGATAAGCATTATCATTCTTCGTGGGGGTTATGAGTCCCTTCAATCATGGAAAGGGAGGGAGAGTTGATGATGGAAATAGAACGCATTAATGAGAATACCGTTAAGTTTTATATCTCATATATTGATATAGAGGAAAGAGGCTTCGACAGAGAAGAGATCTGGTACAATCGGGAACGAAGTGAAGAGCTCTTCTGGGAAATGATGGATGAGGTGCATCAGGAAGAGGAATTTACCGTTGAAGGACCGCTTTGGATTCAAGTTCAGGCTTTAGAAAAAGGTCTTGAGGTTTTGGTGACAAAAGCTCAGTTATCCAGAGATGGACAAAAATTCGAGCTTCCTATACCAAGTGACAAAATGAAGGATATTCCTGTAGATGAAAAAATTGAGGAACTTCTGGACCAGCATTTTAATCCACGGACATATGGTCCTGAAGAGGAACTTCTCGAAGATGAGCCTTTAGAATTCCTGCTCGCTTTTAAAGATTTTGAAGACATTATTCAGTTATCTCTTCATCCTGGTTTGGATGGTCTAAATACAAGTCTTTTTCACTTCGAAGGAACCTATTATTTGTTTGCTGAGTTCCCAGAAGAACAATTTGAAGAGGACCAAATTGATGATATCTTAAGTATTCTTCTTGAATATGGGCTTGAAACACAAGTAACCATTCATCGCATCGAAGAGTACGGAAAAGAAATAATTTCTGAAAATGTTTTTGCAGAATTAAGAAAACATTTCAGTTAAGACCAAGCCGATTTCATTTGAAATCGGCTTTTTTAAAAGCTAATAAAGTCTACGTCTTTCAGGACAAAGAAATATCTGTTTTGTTAAAATGAAAATGCGAACAATTTTAAATGATATAACAAACACTTTACATAAAATAAGATATAATGTTTTCTTGTTATGGAGTATTGGGTGGTGAGGATTATTGAAAAATACCGTACGGGTTATCTTATTCGGTGTGTTTCTTTTTGTTTTTTTCTTTATTTTCAGGCAAAAGCTTGAAGGGGGAATTGTTAGTTTTCTAAGTGTATTTGTTACACTGTCCGTTATATTTATAGGAATCTTAATCTTTTTTGAAAACAGACATCCTACTCAGACACTGACCTGGCTGGTTGTACTTGGAAGCTTTCCCTTATTAGGCTTTTTCTTTTATTTGCTTTTTGGGAGAAGCTATCGAAAAGAACGTATGTACAGAAAAAAATACTTCCTGGATAAGCAGGCTTTTTTAACAGTTGAAGGGGACATTGACCCAAGGAGTGAAGAGAAACTCCAGCAGATGGGCGACCATCAGAAAAGGCTTTTCTCTTTGGCACAAAGGCTTGGAAACAGCCCTATCTCTTTCGATACAGCAACAAAAACTCTAACAAATGGGAACGAAACTTTTCGCCATATAATTAAAGAGTTAAACAAGGCAACACACCACATTCATATGGAATACTATATAGTTCGGAATGACCAAATCGGGTGTGAGATAAAGGATGTGCTCATTAAAAAAGCACTTCAAGGAGTAAAAGTGCGATTTTTATATGATGCGGTAGGGTCCTGGCAGCTTTCCAAAAAGTATATTAAAGAATTAAAGAATGCAGGGGTAGAAACTGTTTCATTCGGACCAGTTAAGCTTCCATTTTTAAATAACAAATTTAACTTCCGCAATCATCGGAAAATAATCGTAATTGACGGATCTGTAGGCTTTGTCGGCGGGCTGAATATTGGTGATGAATACTTAGGCAGAGTTAAGAATATTGGTTTTTGGAGAGATACTCATTTAATGTTAAAGGGTGAAGCAGTTAGGTCATTGCAGCTCATCTTTCTGCAGGATTGGTATTATGCTACAAATCACAGCTTCCTGACAGATGATTATCTTTCACCGGTCATAGACGGTAAAAGCCACGGTGGAGTTCATCTTATTGCGGGAGGACCTGATAATGAGTGGAGCGTCATCAAGAATATCTTTTTTTCCATGATTACCTCTGCCCGCCAATCAGTATGGATAGCTTCTCCTTATTTCATTCCGGATGAAGATATTTTCTCTGCCATAAAAGTTGCTGCGTTAAGCGGTATTGATGTCAGGCTTCTTGTACCCAATAAACCCGATAAAAGAATCGTTTTTCATGCTTCACGGTCGTATTTTCCGGAACTGCTTGAAGCTGGAGTAAAGATATACGAGTATGAACGTGGCTTTATGCATAGCAAAATTGTTATAGTTGACTCTGAACTGGCCTCGATTGGAACCTCAAATATGGATATGCGGAGTTTCCATTTAAACTTTGAGGTTAACGCTTTCTTATATAGGACAAAAAGTACCCAAAAACTGGTGGATGAATTTCTCCTTGATCTTAAATACTCAGAAAAGCTGGAACTGGAATCCTTTAAAAAGAGGCACCTGGGTTATCGGCTTTTAGAGTCTACTTCAAGGCTGCTGTCCCCTCTTCTTTAAAAATTCTTTTACAGAAGTTGTTTCTTTAGCTTATATTCATAAAATCTGAACGACGAGCAGGACAAGGAAACTTTCATCAGTTTTTCCTTGTTGAGGATGTTCCGTTTTGAGAGAGTATAAGAAAAACTTGGCGTATGCCAAGTTTTTCTATTATTTAAAGGTTTTTATTTTTATATCTCGAATTTTTATATTAAAAGGAGGGATCACTTTGTTAACTGCGGTTACTAAAACGGGCAAAAAGCTTTGCCTTGGTAATAATTATAAAAAAGCAAGCCTGGTGTATTTCCGTAATAAAGAAGAATTTTACTGCCCCTCATGTGGTGAAAAGGTAGTATTAAAACTAGGGGAAAAACGAATATTTCATTTTTCTCATTTAAAGGCGCATACCTGCGAGGCTAGTTTTGAAAATGAAACCGAATATCATTTGCTTGGAAAAAAACACTTATACCAGTGGCTTAAGCGGCAGGTACCAACAGTAGAGATGGAGTATTATATTAAAGAAATTCGGCAGAGGCCAGATATCATGTTTGAATTTGAAGGTAAGAAATACGCACTTGAATACCAATGCTCAGTTATCTCCCCTGAAATAGTGTTAAAAAGGACTAAATCCTATGTAAATCAAGGCTATATCCCAATTTGGCTGCTGGGTGCAATGCACTTTCAAAGGAAAAATGCATCTTCCGTTTCACTCTCCGGTTTTCAATATTTATTTGTTAGACAAATCCATTCGTTAAACTGGACTCTTCCCTTTTACTCTCCTGACAGCAAATCCCTTATCCAATTGAACCCTCTTTTTCCCTATTCCTCAAAAAATGCCCTGGCAGACATAACTGTATCCCCACTTGATAAGACCTTAATAGGAAACTTAATCGAGCCTTCTGGGAGCCCTTCGCGTATAAGTGCAAATGATTGGAAAAAAGCACTATATACCTTCAAAATGAATTCTATCCAATTTCATTCTGCAAAACCTTTACTAGTACTAAATGAGTTATATAGAAGCCATTTGAACATCTTTCTCCTTCCTCCTGAAATTGGAATTCCTTTAACAGAAGCTGCTCACTTTTTAACCCCGCCTTTAGTATGGCAGATCTATTTGTATCTCGATTACCTTAGATTTATAAGGTACGGGGCCATTGTCAGTCTAGAACAAGCAATGCGAAAGATTAATCTCAGGATCAAATCAAACGACATTGTACCTAGAATGCTTCCATTAGCTGAAAGCTCTGGCAGCTATGGAGTTATTAAGCAATATTTAGATGTATTAACGCGGATGGGAAAGTTAAGTCCAGTAGAAAAAGGGATATATAAACTTAACAATGTATTCAGAGTTCCGCAGAATTCTGCGGAACAAAAGGTAATGGAAGATGCTTTTTATAAGGCATACTGGGGAATAATAAATGATAGCAATAGTAATAGTTGAATATTCCAATTAGTTTTATAAAGATAGAAAGGAATATCAACGGAATTGTTGAATATATTGAAGAGTATTTTTTCGAAACCCGAAATGTCGAATGGAGGATAAACATGGCGAACGAATCAGCAGTAAAAGCACTTCCAGCACGCAAGGAGATCTCTGTAGAGGATACCTGGAAACTGGAAGACATATTTTCAAGTGATGAAGCATGGGATAAGGAATTTAATGAGGTTAAAGAATTAATTCCTGGGATAAAAGAATTCGAGGGAAAACTAGGCGAAAACGCAGCTACACTATATGAGGCGCTGCAATTTCAGGACAGGCTTATGGAGAAGCTTAGCAAATTGTATACCTATGCACATATGCGCTATGACCAGGATACAACAAATTCCTTTTATCAGAGCCTTGATGGAAGAATTAAAAGCCTTTATTCTCAGGCAGCAAGCCAATTGGCTTTTATAGTACCAGAACTTTTGTCAGTTGATGAGAAAAAGATTGAGAGCTTCCTTGAAGAAAAAGGGGAATTAAAGCTTTATGAGCATGCTTTAGAGGAAATCAATCTTCAAAGGCCACATGTACTGCCCGCTGACCAGGAAGCACTTCTTGCAGAAGCTTCAGAAGTTCTAAACTCATCAAGCACAACTTTTGGAATGCTCAACAATGCAGATATCGAATTTCCTTCGATTAAGGATGAAAGTGGAGAAGAGGTCGAAGTAACTCATGGACGCTACTCAAGATTTCTTGAAAGCGGAGACCAGAGGGTCCGCCACGATGCTTTCAAAGCAGTTTACGATACTTATGGCAAGTTCCGTAATACGTTTGCAAGCACATTAAGCGGTAATGTTAAAAGGGATAATTTCAATGCTCGGATTAGAAAATATGACTCAGCACGGCAGGCAGCTCTTGCAGCCAATAATATTCCTGAAAGTGTTTATGAAAACCTGGTTAAGACAGTAAATGATAACCTGCACTTGCTGCACCGCTACATAAAGCTGCGCAAAAAGGTATTAGGACTTAAAGAGCTTCACATGTACGATCTTTACACACCTCTTGTTAAAGACGTAAAAATGGAAATCAAATATGAAGAAGCAAAAGAAATTATTTTAAAGGGACTCGCACCACTGGGGGAAGAATATCTTGGAGTTCTGAAAGAGGGATTTGAAAATCGCTGGGTGGATGTGCATGAGAATAAAGGGAAGCGCAGCGGAGCTTACTCTTCCGGTACTTACGGAACAAATCCATATATTTTGATGAACTGGCAGGATAATGTAAATAACCTGTTTACTCTAGCCCATGAGTTCGGTCACTCCGTCCATAGCTATTACACAAGAAAAACACAGCCTTATCCATATGGGAATTACTCTATTTTCGTAGCAGAGGTTGCTTCAACTTGTAATGAAGCACTTCTAAATAATTACATGTTAAAAACAGTTGACGATGAGCAAAAACGCCTCTATCTCCTAAACCATTATCTTGAAGGCTTTAGAGGGACTGTTTTCCGCCAGACGATGTTTGCTGAATTCGAGCATCTTATCCATCAAAAAGCACAGGACAATGTTCCATTAACAGCTGATCTTTTGACAGAGGAGTACTATAAGCTAAACAAGAAGTACTTTGGTGAAGAAGATTTAGTAATCGATGAAGAAATCGGTCTTGAATGGTCCAGAATTCCTCATTTTTACTACAACTATTATGTATATCAATATGCAACCGGATTTAGTGCAGCAACCTCTCTAAGTAAGCAAATCCTGGAAGAAGGGGAAACTGCAGTTAAACGCTATGTAGAATTTCTGAAGTCCGGAAGCTCCGATTATCCGATTGAAGTATTAAAAAGAGCTGGTGTCGATATGACTAGCAGCCAGCCAATCGCAGATGCCTGCAAGGTGTTTGAAGAAAAACTGGACGAAATGGAAAAGTTATTGTCATAAGAGCGAAGGGATGGCGGCAGCCATCCCTTTTAATATACTAGTGAAATCCTTTGAATCGTTTGCGGTCGATCAGGCTCATGATGAAAATAAAAATGGAGAAAAACAATAGAGGAATGCTTAACAGGAGCGGAGCCAGGTGCATCAGGGCCAGTATATGTATAAAGAAGGAGCATAGTAGAAGTGCCGACATCGAAAGATAAAAAAATTTCCTCATACGTTTCACCTCAAATAGATCTCTTTTAAAGATAATATATTGTCCTGTTGTCGCTAATATGAATTTGACAATATTGTGAAATGTGTAACAAACTTCTTGTCAAGAAGGCATTTTCCATGATATATTTTATACGTGAAGTTGATCACAAACAAACATATACCCCTTTGTTTGACCGTGAAAAATTTCTCCCATCCCCTTTGTTCGTATTTATAAAAAAGGCCGAAGCCTGGTGCTTCAGGCCTTTTTTCTTTGTTCCTAAGGCTCTACCCTGAAATAACTGTGGATACTGTTATTTCATTTATTTGTGTGCCAAATTTTTTTCATTGGTGTCTATTAAAGCTCATTGTTAATTTTTCCTTAATTTGATTGAAGCAAAAGGTGCGAGACTCCTCGGAAATGCTATCGCATTCCTTCGTGTGTGGGTGATTTCATGGGTGCTATTCAATGTCCTGCGGGAAAGCGGTCCAAGGGAGACCCCGCAGGTGCATAGCGCCGAGGAGGCTTCCGGACCGTCCGGGGAAAGCGAGCGCCGGGAGCGGAAATCAACAGGTAGGATTAACAAAGCCATTTCTAAAAAAAGGCCCGCCCATTTAGGAAGAGGGCTGGCCTAGGTTTCAATATATCTCCAAAAACTTCCATACTTGGCGTGGATCTGTTCCACTTTCTTTTTTAGTAAAAGTTTTTTCATTTCCTTTTCCACCTGAGAGATGGACATATTGTACACAACAGCAATTTCCTTAGTCGCAACCAGCCGGAAAAACTTTAAAAAGTTTTCGAGTGGGGGATGAGGTGATTTCATCGGTTCTTCGGTAAGCATTTCTTCAAGAATTTGTACATACACCTCATATGGATAAGAACCTGTAATTTTTATTCCTTCCTCTTCAGCATTCTCATTAAAAAAAACCAAAGTTGGAATTTCACTAACTTCCATTTCGGAAGTGATTTTTAAGTCGCATTGAAAAGCTTTGGCTGCACTATCTGAATGGATATCAGTAATAAATTCTTCTACATCCAAACCTACACTGCGAGCGCAATCTTTGAGGACATCAAAATTAGATATGTTTTGTTTGTCGACAAATAACGCTTCCTGCAGCTTTCGTAAAAAACGATGTCCTCTGCGTCTGCCCTGAAGTTCTGCTGCTTTAACAGCAATAGAAGCAATATGGGGAGATGAAACTGGGTTCTCAAACCACAAGTCTCCATCGCATGACATTCCGGACCTGCTAGCTGTCTTCTCCCAAAGATTAGCGATGCTTTCATATTTCTGCTTCTTACTCATATTCAGCATAGCTAATTTTCCGCTTAAAATATGGCGTATAGAGAAATATCGGCCATATTCAATTTGCAGCTTTTTGAGTATAGGTTCAATTGCCCAGCACTCAGGACAGAGAGGATCAACAAAGAGATAAATTTCAATCGGTTTTTTCTCACTGCCATGGCAATGCGCAGAAGCTTTATTTATATACTTTTCCCCGTCCATCACAGCATATCACCTTGTGTTTCTTTCTCATCCGGTGTATTTACCATATGCTGGGCAGTAAGGAAAAGGCGGGAATAAAATTCCTCGCGAAGAGGTCCTTCCAATCCAACTTTATCCATTGCCTGGTGCATGCAGGAAAGCCAGGCCTTTGCCCTAACAGGTGTGATGGGGAAAGGTAAGTGACGGGCACGCATCATGGGATGCCCATGTTCTTGTGTATATAAATTAGGACCACCTAAGTATTGAGTCAGGAATTGTTTTTGTTTCCTGGCGATTTCGGAAAAATCATTCTGAAACAGGGGTGCTAGATCAGGATGCTTTCCAACCAGGCCATAAAATGTGTCTACCAGTTCATGCAGTTTATCTGCTCCAATAGCCTCGAATGGAGTGGGCATTTTCTCAATCATGTTGACAACTCCTTTAAATGAGTTTGTATGCCTTATTTTAGCAATGCCCCTTTTATATAACAAATAAATCGCTTTGGAATGGGGAATTTCTTTAGAAATATCAAAGAATTTCTATATTTTGATGAGTAGAGAAACGAATTCTCTACCCGCTACTCCTAAAATTTGGTATAAAATGTCGAATTTAAAGGAAGGCCGAAAAGTACTTGAACAAAGTTATCGATCGTTGAAACAGTATGGAGCTATTTTGCCCAATTTAACCAACCATCAATACTATTGGTTTCAACAGCTATTTTGGTCAAGCATTTCTCAGGAATTTAAATTGGTTAATAGGGATTCTTTTAGAAGTAGGGTGTACTTTTAGGAGTACGCTTTTGATCCTTAACTAGAAAACAAGAAAAAAGTAGAAAAGTATCATTTAAACAATCTTTATAGGAAGTTCAGTCGAAGCTATTGCAAGCCTGAGAAATGGGTTGTAAGATACTTTTTGAATAGTCAGGAAGTTTAGAAAAAGAGGTGTTTACATTGTCTGGAAGTGTTAACATTTTACATTCAACTGTTTTTAAAAATAAGACCGCGATTGTAACAGGGGCGGGACATGGTATTGGCCGTGCAATCTGTCAGGCATTTGCCATACGGGGGGCTAATGTAATAGCTGTTGATATTTTAGAGGAACAGCTACAGGGAACGAGAGAGGAAGTAACCTCAACCATACAACAAACTCAATCACAAGGGACCATACATACCTATCGAGTGGACTTAACCCAATCTAATCGAGTTCAGGAATTCATTAACGATGTGATTAAGCAATTTCAATCTGTTGAAATTTTGGTTAATAATGCAGGCGGGGTTGTTGGCCAGGTCCATCAGCCGATTGAAGAAGTAACGGATGACGAGTGGCACAAGGTATTGGAGATTAATCTGTACGCCTGTTTTTATATGACTAGGGCGGTTGCTCCCCACATGAAGGAAAGGCAATACGGCAGGATCGTCAATATCTCAAGCGGCGCTGGCCGCAGCAGCAGTTTGACCGGGATTCAGGCATATACAGGTTCAAAAGCAGGTCAAATAGGCTTTACACGTCAAATGGCAAGAGAACTGGGGCCTTATGGAATTACTGTAAACAATGTTGCACCAGGCTTTGTATTATCCAATCCTTCCTCGATCAAACAATGGGAAGCAATGGGAGAGGAAAAACAGCAGCAGCTAATCGAATCCATATCGCTAAAAAGGATTGGCAAGCCAGAGGACATTGCCCACCCGGTTTTATTTTTTGCATCAGATTATTCGGCTTATGTCAGCGGACAGATTATTTCTGCAGATGGTGGGTTACAACTTTTCTAGGAGGGGCGTTATGGAGATAACAATTGTAGGAGCGGGTGCCATTGGCGGTGTTATTGGTGCACACTTAGCTGCAAAAGGGGAACAGATTGTTCTCTGTGATATCGCTGAAAATCATGTAAATAAAATCAATGAAAGTGGATTAACTATTGAAGGCCCGGAAGAAACCTTTACTGCAAAGTGCCCGTCTTTTACTCCAGAACAGCTGAGAAAAAGAGGGAAACCAATAGAAACCGTTTTGATTTGTGTAAAAGCTCAACATACGAAAGATGCAGTGGATGAAATATTCCCGTTGCTTTCGGAAGAATCCTTTATCGTTTCGGTTCAAAATGGATTATGTGAAAAACAGATTGCAAGTATGGTTGGAAGAGAACGTACAATTGGCTGCTTTGTTAACTTTTCTGCAGATTATCTCGAACCAGGAAGAATTCTTTATGGGGGGGTGGCGTCACTATACATTGGTGAACTCAATTCCAAAGTAACTCCCAGGCTCAACGACCTCCACCATCGCTTGCAGGCATGGGGGCCAGCACAGATAACCGACAATATTTGGGGATTTTTATGGGGGAAAATGTCCTATGCCGGACTGCTGTATGCCACTGCATTGGCTGATGAAACCATGGCAGCAGTAGTAAGGAAGCAGGATTTAAGAGAGACCTTAATGGAGCTATGCTCAGAGATATTGGAGGTTGCTGAAAAAGAGGGTGTGACACCCCTCGGATTTGACGATTGGGAGCCAGAATTAGTATACCCAAGAGAATCTCGTAATCGTGAAGTACTTGATGTACAACTAGAAAAACTATCAGTAAGAATGGCAGCTAATAAAAAGACAAAAAGCGGAATTTGGAGAGATTTAGCCGTCCGAAAACGGAAAACGGAAATTGATGCACAGCTTGTACCGATTGTAGAAATAGGAAATCAATGTGGTTTAGAAATGCCATTAACCAACGCGTTAATACAGCAAATCAAAGAACTTGAGACAGGTGTAAGGCAAATGAATTGGGAAAACCTTTATGAATTAAAAAAACTATACGAAAGGGTTCAGCAGCGATGAAATTTTTTCTCGAACAGCGTAATTTATCGGATGACGTTGCCAATATCATACGAAAAATGATTTTTAATGGAACATTAAAGCCGGGGGAACGTCTCAATCAGGCACAGCTTGCAGAGGAAATGAACATTTCCCGAGGACCTGTAAGGGAAGCTCTTAAGCTTTTAGAAAATGAGGGGCTCATCAAACATGAAACCAATAAGGGGACATTCGTGACAACCTTGTCGATGAAGGACGCCTATGAGATTTATACCTTACGAGCCCTGCTGGAAGGGGAAGCGGCGTTATTGGCCTCCGCCAACATAACAGAGAAGGATTTTACCAGATTAGAAGAATTGCTTGAAGAATTAGAGACAGCCTTTTTAGAAAAGGATTTAGAGCAGGAAGCAAGGTGCGATATTCAGTTCCATGGAACGATTGTCCAATTATCAAAGCATAAACGGTTAATTAGGATGCACCAGCAGCTTGATACACAAGTTGGAGCAATGTTTTTGACTGTTGCCAACAAACTTCCAAGCAGGGCCAGTATGGTGGTCGAAAATCACGAGTTATTGATTGATACTTTGAGAACAAGGGACCTGCAAAAAATTAAACGGGTATTTTCAGAACACTATGTTAACGCAGTGAAGGCTTTAGCGAAGCAGAAAGCAGATTAACAAAGGATGGAGGTGTTATCCATTGTTACTTAATGTTGAGAATTTATCACTATCGCTTAAAAAAGATGGTTCCTATTTGAAGATCCTCGACGATGTTTCGTTTCAGGTTGAAAAAGGGGAAACCCTGGGGATTGTCGGTGAATCTGGCTGTGGAAAAAGTATGACCGCCCTCTCGATAATGAGGCTGCTGCCTGACAAGGCAAAGCTTGAGGGGAAGGTAAATCTTGAAAAAAAGGAGATTACCGCCTTATCCAAAAAACAGCTTGAAAAAATACGTGGAAATCAAATCTCAATGATATTCCAGGATCCTTTGACATCACTAAATCCCTTGCATTCTGTAGGTAAACAAATTGGTGAAGCACTTTACCTGCATACGGAACTGTCAAAAATTGAAAGAAAACAAAGAGTGGTCCATTTGCTAAAAGAAGTTGGCTTACCCCGGGCGGATGAAATTGTGAATGAATATCCTCACCAGCTGTCGGGTGGAATGCGGCAGAGGGTAATGATTGCGATTGCCATGGCATGTAATCCAAGACTGCTCATCTGTGATGAACCGACTACTGCATTAGACGTTACTGTCCAAGCCCAAATTCTCGATTTAATGAACAAATTAAAGCAAATGAATGACATGGGAATCATCATGATTACACACGATTTAGGAGTGGTTGCAGAGGTTTGTGACAGGGTTATCGTTATGTATGCTGGAAAGGTTGTTGAACAGGGAATGGCGGAGGAGTTATTTGCCAATCCCAAACATCCCTATACAATTGGTTTGATGCAATCAATTCCGAAACTGGGAGAACGAAAAAACCAACTTGGTTCGATTCCGGGGACAGTTCCTTCCCCCAAAAATATGCCTCTTGGCTGCCGTTTCGCTGACAGATGCAATAAAGCAATGGATATATGCAGAGGAAAGCAGCCCTCAACGGTGGAGGTTGGTCCTAATCATACGGCAGCTTGCTGGTTATATGAAGAAAAGGGGGTGGGCAGGTATGACGCTTCTCGAGGTGAAAGATCTGAAGCAACATTTCACCATTAACAAAGGCTTTTTAGGAAAAAAGACAACGGTCAAAGCAGTCGATGGGGTCAGCTTTTCAGTGAATGAGGGTGAAACTTTAGGAATTGTTGGTGAATCAGGCTGCGGAAAATCTAGTTTGGGGCGTTCAATCCTTCGATTAATTGAGCCAACCTCAGGTGAAATCAAATACAAAGGAAAAAACATTACTGATTTAAAGGGAAAAGATCTAAAGGATCTGAGAAAAGAAATGCAGATTGTCTTTCAGGACCCTTTTGCGTCACTGAACCCCAGGAATACAGTGAGAGATATTTTAGAAGCGCCGTTGATTATCCATGGAGTCGGCAATCGAAAACAACGCCTTGAAATGATTGAAAACTTAATCGGTAAAATTGGACTTCGAAAAGAACAATTGAGCAATTTTCCACATGAATTTTCCGGCGGGCAGCGGCAAAGGATTGGAATCGCACGCGCATTAACGCTAAATCCAAAGTTAATTATTGCTGATGAACCGGTATCAGCTCTCGATGTTTCTGTGCAATCACAGGTACTAAATCTCATGTCCAGCCTGCAGGAAGAGTTCGGCTTAAGCTATGTGTTTATTTCCCATGACCTATCCGTGGTGCAGCATATTTCCGACCGGGTAGCGGTAATGTATTTAGGCAAGATTGTTGAGCTTGCAGAAGTTGACGAGCTGTACAGCAACCCTCAGCATCCTTACACAAAAGCACTATTATCAGCCGTTCCTGTCCCAGATCCAAAACAAAAACGGGATAGGATTATTCTTCAAGGAGATTTGCCAAGTCCAGTGAATCAGCCGACAGGCTGCACCTTCCATACCCGTTGTCCTATGGCAACCGCGGAATGTAAGACAATTGTTCCAGAGCTCCGTGAAAAATCGTTTGGTCATTGGACGGCTTGTATTCATGTATAGAGGAGGGTAAGAAAAAATTGGATGCGATTCAGTACATTTCAAAACGCTTGCTGTTAATGATTCCAATTCTATTTGGAATTAGTGTCCTGACATTTTTTATCTCACATACGATTCCCGGTGACCCCGCCCGACTCATTTTGGGACCAAAGGCAGATCCGGTAATCATAAAAGAGCTTCAGGAAAAAATGGGACTAAATGACCCGGTATATGTTCAATATGGACGTTATGTTAGCGGGATACTTCAAGGAGATCTAGGTAACAGCACGTACACGCAGCAAGCGGTGGTAAATGATTTAAAACGCTATTTTCCTGCAACTCTGGAACTAACCTTATTTTCAATGATCATTACCGTTTTGGTCGGAATTCCATTCGGTATTATCAGTGCGAACAAAAAGGATAAAATTCCAGACCAAATTACAAGATTTGCAGCATTAATCGGTGTCGCTATGCCTGCTTTTTGGCTAGGAATTATCCTGCTATTGTTCTTCTACCTTCAGTTGGGGGTGCTGCCCGGAGCGGGCAGGCTGGACACTTGGGTTTCACCTCCTGCGCACATAACTGGAATGTATACAATAGATGCGTTATTAACTGGAAACTGGCCAGTTTTTCAATCTGCATTTATCCATCTCATTTTGCCAGGTATTACTCAGGCAGCGGTAACCATTGGAATGATTACCAGGATGACAAGATCAAGCATGCTTGAAGTTTTAAGAAGCGATTATGTTCGTACGGCTTATGCAAAGGGCGGTTCTCAAAATCGTGTCCTCTACGGCCATGCCTTACAAAACGGGATGATGCCCATATTAACATTAATTGGGATGACGTTTGGTCATTCTCTGGGTGGAAGCGTCTTAGTGGAATCTGTCTTTTCTTGGCCTGGACTTGGAAAATACGCAGTAAACGCGATTACGTATTTGGATTTCCCTGCCGTTATGGGCGTAACATTATTAATTGCTGTCCTATTCATTTTTGTAAACTTAATCATTGATATTTTCTATCAGGTGATTGACCCAAGATTGAAATATGAGTAGAAAGGAGCACGCTGAATGGTTAGGCGAATTTTTTCCAGTCCGTTAACCTTAATCGGTTTTATCTTAGTGTTTATATTACTGTTCCTGGCTGCATTTGCTCCGTTGATCGCAACCTATAATCCTTTAGAAGTGAATTTTTCAAATAAATTGCAGCCACCGAGTAGTGCCCATATTTTTGGCACAGATGAAGTAGGCAGAGATATCTTTAGCCGTATCGTTTATGGTTCGCGAATTTCTTTAAAAGTAGGTCTTTTAGTTGTGGTGATTTCGTTTCCAGTTGGCACCATGCTTGGAGCAATTGCCGGTTATTTTGGTGGGTTAGTCGATCAAATTATCATGCGCTTAACAGATATTTTCCTTTCCTTTCCTGGAATCATACTTGCGATGTCGATCGCGGCCGCACTTGGTCCATCAATCGAAAACGTATTGTTAGCCTTAGCGGTGGTTTGGTGGCCTTGGTACACAAGGATTGTTCGCTCATCGGTGCTGTCAATTAAGAATGCCGAGTTTATCGAATCATCTCGTGCACTTGGTGCCCATCCGTTTCGAATTTTATTTAAAGATATCCTTCCCAATTCAATTGCACCAGCAAGTATTCAAGCATCCCTTGATTTAGGGTTTGTAATATTAGCAGCAGCAGGATTAAGCTTCATAGGATTAGGTGCACAGCCGCCGTCACCTGAATGGGGAGCGATGCTCTCATCAAGCCGGGAGATTCTTCGCGAAGCATGGTGGGCAGCGACGTTCCCTGGCTTAGCCATTTTGTTTACGGTTCTAGGTTTTAACCTGTTAGGTGATGGACTGCGTGACGTCCTCGACCCTAAGCAGCGTTAATATTTTAAGAAAAAACATTTTAGTTGGGAGGGAATGTGGAACAACAATTGCCAAAAATATTTTTAAAATATTCGAAATAACCAAGGGGGAAATAAAGCATGAAGAAAAGAAGGTTATGGATGCAGTTGGTTATGTTTGCGCTGATAGTTGGGCTGGTTTTATCAGGGTGTAACAAATACAATCAAGAATCGTCAACTCCTGCTAAAAATAACGGGAAACAAAATACAGGTAATCAGACGGATGCTGAAAAGCCAAAGGATAAAGATGTATTTAACTTTGCTACAAACCAAGATATTCCGCACCTTGACCCACATGGAACAGCTGCCAATACATCATTTCGTGTTACCTATATGCTTTACGACCGCCTAGTTACTTATGATGGAACTACTACAGAAATCAAACCTCAACTCGCCGAGAAATGGGAAGTTACTCCAGACGGCAAAACGTATACCTTCTTTTTACGCAAGGATGCCAAATTCCATGATGGTACACCTGTTACGACGGAGGCTGTTCAATATTCCTTTACACGTGCCATGAAATTGAAAAAATCTGCTGCCGGAATTTTTGAAGGTATTGTCGATGACAAAAGCTTCGAAATTGTTGATGCTAACACGATTAAAATCCATTTGAAGAAGCCGTTTGGTCCATTTGTGAAATCATTAGGAACCGTGTATGGAAATATCGTTAATCCAAAATTAAAGGAGCATGAAGGAAAAGACAATGGAGAATCATACTTAGCTTCCAACGAAATGGGCTCTGGTCCATATACACTGGCAACTTGGGACCGCGGCCAAAAGCTTGTATTAAAGGCTAATGACAGCTACTGGGGCGGTGCTCCAACGATGAAGACAGTAAATATTTTAATTGTTCCAGAACCATCGACTGCCCGTTTAATGCTGGAAAAGGGTGAGCTCGATCAATTAGATGACACAATGATCTCTCCAGATGTCCTAAACCAAATGGATGGAAAAAATGGAGTGGAAGTTGTGAAGTCTCCTGGCTACCAAATTGATGATCTATCAATGAACATGACGAAAAAACCGTTAGATAATAAATTAGTCCGCCAGGCATTAGCTCACGCAGTGAACTATGATTCTATTATCAAAGACGTGCTGCTTGGTGGTGCAGAGCGCGTCAATGGCATCGTTCCAAAGGGAATGTTTGGTTATAACGATAAGGCTACTTTGTATGATTACGACTTAGATAAAGCAAAGGATCTATTGAAACAAGCTGGCTATGAAAAAGGCTTTGACTTAGAAATTGTCATTTCCGAGAACAATGAAGTCCGTAAGAATATTGCGGTTATGCTTCAATCTGACTTGGCGAAAATCGGTGTTAAATTGAATATTAAAACCTTGGCATGGCCAACATTCCTTGACACGGTAACGAATGGTAAGCACCAGCTTGCTTTAGCAGCCTGGACACCGGATTATGCCGATCCAGATTACAACCTATGGTACTTTGCACACTCCTCTAGTAAAGGGCCAGGCTTTAACCTTGCATTCTATGATAATAAGAAGGTTGACCAGCTGTTACAAGAGGCTCGTGTTAGTGTTGATGATGCACAGCGTGATGCAGATTATAAAGAAGTTCAAGCCATTATGGCAGATGAAGCACCATATATTTTCGTAGCACAAAGAAAGGTCCAAGTTGCTAAGAAAACTTGGGTAAAAGGCTTTGAAATTAACCCAATGAATACTTGGTATGTGCCATTCCAAAAGATGACAAAGGAATAATCATAGTATCTTCTTGAACGGCAGGAAAAATATTATCTCTGCCGTTCAGGAAATTTATAGAAATATTGGAGAGGGCGAGGCTAATGTGGGAATTCGGTAATTTAGCTGCTTCGAGTAATGAAAAAGTTCAAGGATATTTAGAATTTCCGGACATTGAAGAAAAGCTTCCGTTATTTTTGATTAATGGCCAGGAAGGTCCCCGGGTTCTTATTATTGGCGGGATTCATGGCTGCGAATATACCTCAATTGACTCCGCTTTAAAGCTTGGCCAGAGCCTTAACCCAGAGGAAGTAAAAGGCAAGGTTGCCATTTTGCCAATAGCCAATCCGGCTTCATTTTATTCCCGCAGTATCTATGTTCATCCCCGTGATGGTAAAAATTTAAATCGGATGTTCCCTGGGAAGGAAGACGGTACAGATGCAGAACGACTGGCATACTGGTTAAATGAAACAGCCATTAAAAATGTGGATTACCTTATTGACCTCCATGGAGGCGATATGATTGAAGCCTTGATACCCTTTACGATTTACCATGTAACAAAGGACGAACAGGTGGCCGAGAAATCAAAAGAAATGGCATCACTCTTTGAAATTGAATATGTAGTTGGCAGCAGCGGACAGGTTCCCGGTTCTACTTACGGGGCAGCTGCGGAGCAGGGGATTCCTGCCATTATAGCAGAAGCGGGGCAGCAAGGAATTTTAAGTGATGAGAATTCTGTCCTTTTACAGGAAGGAACGAAAAATATCCTTCGTTCTCTTGGCGTTCTGGAGGGAGAAGTGAGCAGGTTCAAGTCAAAATATTTATCGAAATTTGATTGGTACCGTGCCAACCAAAGAGGTTTATGGTACCCGAGCGTAAAAATTGGTGAGATGGTTCGTAAGGGCGATAAGCTTGGCGATTTAACTGATGAGTTCGGCCATGTTGTGAAAACTTTCCATTCTGACACAAATGGAGCTGTCTTGTTCCTGGTAACCTCATTAGCGATTAATGAAAATGACCCACTTCTTGCAGTAGGTGAATAGATTGAAGGAAATATTAAAAGGATCAATAATCAATCTTGCAAATTTATATCGCAGTAAACAGCTTTCTCCAGTCGAACTTGTAAGCTATTTGTTTTCTTGTATTGAAAAAGAAGAGCTAAAGTTAAATGCGTTTATTTCACTTTTCAAGAAGGATGCGCTGGTTTCAGCACAGCAAGCAGAAGCACTATTTTTACAAGGAAAGCCAACTCACCTACTAACTGGGGTGCCGTATTCCTTAAAAGATCTATTTTATACAAGAGGAAGGCTAACAACCTGCGGGTCAACGATACTGAAAGACTTTATTCCTGATCACAACGCTGATGTGGTCGAGAAGCTTACGGACACAGGTGCTAATTTTATAGGGAAAACCAATATGCTTGAGTTTGCTTACGGAATTGTTCACCCGAAATACAAGCAAACCAACAATCCTTGGG
Source organism: Neobacillus terrae (assembly GCF_011393025.1). Lineage (GTDB taxonomy): Bacteria > Bacillota > Bacilli > Bacillales > Cytobacillaceae > Neobacillus_A > Neobacillus_A terrae. Next base: position 46,467 of record NZ_JAAOEO010000019.1, read on the forward strand.
ACTTGAATAAAACTGCCGGAGGTTCTAGCGGCGGCTCCGCAGCTTCAGTGGCGGCCGGGCTCGGCTTTTTTTCTATGGGTTCGGACACAGGCGGTTCTATTAGAATTCCGGCTTCCTATTGTGGTGTTGCTGGATTAAAGCCTACCTATGATGCGATAAGCGTACAGGGCGTTTTCCCACTTTCTTGGTCACTCGATCACGCCGGGCCAATTGCCAAAACAGCCGAGGATTTATTATTAGTTTGGGATGCAATCTCAGAATTCAATACCAAGGGTTCATTAGATGGAATAAAGAGGATTGGTATACTCCCAGAATCTTATTTAAGAAGTATAGAGTCTGATGTAAGAGAAGTCTACAATCACTCACTGGACATTGCAGAAGAGCTTGGCTGGCAGCTCGTAACAGTAGAGATTCCAGGCTGGGAGAAAACCGAGGATATCCTTATGAAGATATTGCTTCCTGAAGCGGCGCAAATTCATAAAAATTGGTTGAATCGTAAACATGATTACGCACCCCTGACCTTTAGTCAACTCGAACTTGGTATGGAACAAAAAGCAGTAGATTACCTTGAAGGGCTACAGCAGCAAAAGGAGTTTCGGGTGACCGTCTCTGAGGTTTTTACTAAAGTGGATGTACTGTTGATGCCAACGGTCGCGTTTCCTGCACCCGGAGAGGATCCAGTGATTGGTGACCATGATAAAAATGAAATGACATTTACTGGTCCCTTTAATGTTTCCGGGCATCCTGCAGTCACAATTAATCTTGGCTATTCCAATGAAGGAATGCCGATTGGGATGCAATTGGCAGGACCTTTGAATAAAGACAGGGAATTATTAAGTATCGCTCGAGCATTAGAGCAAGGGGCGAATTTAAAAAAGGGGTGAGAAATATTGTCTGATATATTGTCATTTTTACAGGATCATCAGTCAGAAATGGAAGAAACGCTTTTGAGGCTTGTTGAAGCAGAATCTCCCTCTACTAACAAAGAATTAACCGACCAATGCGGCATTGTACTGCAAAAGGAATTTGAAAGATTAGTTGGCGGCAAGGCTGAGATTATTCCTCAGGAAAGGGTCGGAAACCAATATTGTTTTACATACGGGACTGGTGAGGAACAAGAGCAAATTTTAATCATTGCCCACTATGACACCGTATGGAGCCAAGGGGCACTCCCGATTAAAAAAGAAAATGGCATATTGTATGGTCCGGGTACATTTGACATGAAGGGAGGTCTAACCACTACCCTTTGGGCCTTAAAGGCATTAAAAGAGTTTAATATTTTTGGTAAAAGAAAGGTTGTCTTTTTTGTTAGTTCGGACGAGGAGGTCGGCAGCCTTTTTTCCAGGGAAACAATTGAAAAGCTGGCCAAAGACAGCTCAATGGTCTATGTACCAGAATCCAGTATTTCCCCGGATGCAGCAGTAAAAACCTCTCGAAAAGGTGTTGGATGGTTCACAATTAATATTTCAGGAGTCACCGGTCATGCCGGTATAGATCCTTGGGCTGGTGCAAGTGCGATTGAAGAGCTAGCATTGCAAATTGTGGAGATGAAGAAGTTAGCAGACAAAGAAAAAGGGATTTCAGTGAATGTTGGATTAATTGAAGGCGGCAGCCGGCCCAATGTTATTGCCAAGCATGCACATGCAGAAGTGGATGTAAGATTTACGGCAAAGGAACAAGCGTATGAGTTGGAACGTGAATTCCAAAACCTTACACCATTTTTAAATGGTACAACAGTTGAGGTGAGCGGTGGGATAAACCGGTATCCATTGGAGAGGAATGCTGAAGTCATTATGTTATATGAACAACTAAAAGAGATTGCAGCCGGCCATGGATATGAATTGAAAGAAGGTTCATCAGGCGGGGCAAGTGACGGGAATTTTACCGCAGGCCTTGGAATCCCAACCATAGATGGCCTTGGGCCACAGGGAGCAGGTGCCCATTCTGATGATGAGCATGTGGTATTGGCCAACTTACCATATCGTGCAGCATTGTTGGCGGAAGCATTGAAAAAAAATATTTAATGGGAGTGACGATTCATGTACATGATGGATTTAAGTTTGCGCCAATTTGAAGATGTGTTAAAAAGCGGTGTTGATACAGCCATTTTACCGATTGGTATGGTGGAAGCACACGGTCCCCATTGCTCGCTTGGAACAGATGTGTTAATCCCGAGGGAGTTTTTAAGACGGCTGGACAGGATTATAGGTGAAAAAGTAGTCATTGGAGCAGAAATTTCTTATGGTCATTCCTGGGCGCTGCAGTCTTTCAAAGGGACCATTGATGTTTCAGTTGAGGCATTTTCTAACTATGTATTTGAAGTAGGGAAGGAGTTTCACCGGAGCGGCTTTAAAAATTTAGTGTTTTTTAATGGGCATGGTGGAAACATTAACAGCTTAAATACGGTTGGTGAAAAGTTAGCCGATTTAGGATTAACTATTTTAATGATTAATTGGTGGGTGGATTACCGCGATACGATTAAAACTATTGCAGCTGAGCCTGGCCATGCCGGTGAAGATGAGACTTCATTAGTACTGGCAATCTCAGAATCTCTTGCGGATACTAGCCAAGTAGGCAATCACCAAATCGAGCTGTCACCAAAAATAAAGTACCGCAACTGGGGGAGATCAATTTTTCCCGAAGGCTATTTAGGAAATGCAGGAGCAGCAACTGTGGAAAAAGGAGAAAAATTGTATCAAGCAATGATTCCGCTCATGTTAAAGGACTTTGAAGACATGTGGAAGGTTAACAAACCAGTACAAACTCAAATTTAAGGGGGGTACTTGATGCTGCGTTGGACGAAGGAAAAGACAGGAGAAAAAATAGTTGATATCGTTTTAAGCTTAAATGATCAGGTGCAAAAGCTATATCAACAGGAAGTGGCAACTGCCAGCTACAGTGATGTAAAGTCGAGTCTTCATACCTTTGATGAAATCGGCAAAACGATTGAGGAAGTGGAAAAGGAGATTCAATCGTTAGAAGGGCACCCTGGCCGTTACTTAAGGTCCATGGTAAACAGCTTTCGTTATTTTGCCAGAAGCCTCCAAGGTGATAACGTTCCATATGATCAATTGATTTTGAATATTCAAGAGCTTCCATCTGTATTTATTTCCGATGAAAAAATTATTTTTATGAAAGAACAGGTGGAAAAAGGACTTAAAGACCTTGGTTACAAGGGGAGCGTTGCAGAGATGGGTGAACAATGGCGAAAGGATACGCTGATTGAACCCGAACTTGTGACGAAGGTGGCAGAAAACTTTAAGGAACGAAGCAAGGCGGGTACTTTGAAACGTGTTATTTCCCTTCCTAAAGAAGACGGGATTGACGCAATCAAATCAATACGCGGCGTGTTCTGGAGTGGTTATTCTAAATACACCGGAAATTACCGTGGTAATCTAACTTTTAATATTGACCGTCCATGGAGCGAGCCAATTTTGGCGCAAATCATGACCCACGAAGGTTACCCAGGTCATCAAGCTTTTTATTGCCGCTGGGATCATTTATTTAAGCAGGGAAAGCTTCCGTTAGAAGCTTCCTATTATTTAATCAATAGTCCTACGAACGCTTTGTTTGAAGGTGGTCCGGAAACAGCGCTTCACTTCTTGGGATGGGATGAATTAAACCAGGAGACCACAGGAGTAGATGTGGCAGCCAAGCATCAATATATTTTGGCCCGTAATTATTTGGATCTGCAGAGGATGTACACGACCAATGCGTGCTATCTATATAATCTTGGTCAAGGAAGCAAAGAAGAAGCTATAGATTATATGATTCATAAAGGCAGCATTAATACAATTGAAGCAAATAATGCATTCCGTTTCTTCTCTGATAGAATTCAACGAACGTATTATCCTTCCTATTACTATGGACGCTGGATGGTCGGTTTGGCGTATGATGCAACTCCAGTTGAGAAAAGAGATGAATATTTCAATATTCTTTATGATACGCCACATACAACATTTACATTTATCGATGACATTTCTGAGCTGCTCGGCAAAGAGTTTAGGCCATTTGAGATTGCAAGTATGCAAAGGTAGAGTAATACTGAAAGAAGGGGAAGCATGACCAATGTTCCCCCTTCTTTTTTCTGCCTTTATAAAAAAGCCACCCAAAAAGGGGGCTTCTCAATTGATTTAGGACTGTTTGGATGTCATTAAACTTTATGCTAAAAATGAACCGGTTACTTTCCTGACATAATTTTGTGTTTCTTTAAAAGGAGGAATACCTCCATACTTATCCACATTTCCCGGGCCAGCATTATACGCTGCAATGGTATAGTGGATATTACCATCATACTTATCCATAAGCTGGCGAAGATACTTGGTTCCTGCAAGGATGTTTTGTTCAGGATCAAGCGTATTTTCAGCCCCCATAGCGCGTGCTGTTCCAGGCATTAATTGCATGAGTCCAGAGGCGCCTGTTCTGCTGACAGCATTAGGGTTAAAGCTTGATTCATGCTGCATCACAGAACGAATTAATTTTGCGGGCACTTGATAAAGCCTGGATGCTTTTTCAATAATATCATCGTATTTTTGGGATGAATTCTGGTTCTGGCTTGTCCCAGCAGGAGGAACAATTGGTGCTTTTCCAATCCAGCCAAGGGAATTAGCAGCTATTAAACCGGGAACCATGGGAGTAACAGTATTTGAGATCTCAGGCAAAGTTAGATCATTCACCAGGTTTACGTCCGTTGATCCTTGGTTAGATGGATCAGAAGTAAAAGAAGGACGCTCTTGATCCCCTAAAAGTTGATTTAGAAGGTCCGTAAACATATTTGAGTTATCCTGTTCTTCCGATGAAGAACCAAAGCCTTGAAAGGCTTTTAATTCAAGCATGGCCTTTAATTTATCGATACTCATCTAAAAGCTCCTTAAGAAGTTTTATTCGGTTGAGAAGTTTGTAGATTGACGATACTTCTCCTCATAAAAGCGGCGAATTTTATTAAGAGTAGGCCGCTCAGGAATATGGTGTTTTTTTAATAAATCAGAGAAGGCTTTCTTGCCTGTCTCATATTCTTCTACTTCGTATTCTAACTCATAGTCCTCCATATTTAAATAGGTACTATAATCTAAAACGAGCAGACCGGATAGATATTTTACTTCAGCTCGTTTTGTCGTAAGAGCCCCAAAGTAAGCAAGCATATTAAAATTGACCCCTAATTCCTCAACGGCCATCTTTACTAAACCTTCAGGGAGCCTGCCTGCATTGAAAGCTTCATGTGCTTGAATGGAGGTAAGAATCTGGTTGGTTTCCAAAAGACCTTGGGAGGCTGGCTGTTTCAAAGTCATTTCATAGGAGCCCTTTTTTTGGCGAATTCTAAGTGCAGATCCTTTTTCCTTCAAAGCAAAATTAGCTGTGTCAAAGTAATGATTCTCCTGAGTGAAAAAGTTGTTTTCGTTTATTTGAAAGGCTTCTTTCAGCTGGTTATATTCATATTTCGTCAGCATATTTTTAAATTCAATTTCAAGATGTTGTGACAAGGTACTTTACCTCCTATATTTTTTCTTTATTATCTCTTTGATTTATGGCGACTGCAATTTCTGGGAGAATTGAACTGCTTATGCTAAAATAGGAGAGTATATATGGAGGTAGAAAATAATGAAAAAAAAGCTTCGAATAGACATAGCTAATTTAGAAAAGAACCAATTGCTGCTGTCTGCGGCTCAGCCTGTTTCAGGTCTTGTTCCTGCCGGGCAGATGCTTGTTGATTCTGACAGTTTCGCCTTTATTTACTTAATGGAGGAGAATGGTGATTATACATATATAGTTCTAATGGAAAACATTTGGCCATCTTTAAAAACTGCGCTGGACCAAAGGGCTGCGGTTATTTTATCAGATGGAACACAACAGATTAAACTTTTCAACTTTTTTGAAGAACTTGAATATTTAACCGATAATATTAAGGGTAATAGTAACTACGGAGAGGAAATGGTCACAAAGGTCGAAGCTGTTTTCTAATGCAGGATCACATATGTGATAAAGGAGAACTTGTAAATCCGTCATATCGGGAATAACTTGTTTTCTAATAAACAGCCATTCATCCATTAAGATTTTGTTTTAGGGCCGGGTGATAGAAAAATGAAACATTGGGATCAATTTTTAGCCCCTTATAAACAGGCAGTTGAAGAATTGAAGGTAAAGTTAAAAGGAATGAGGGGCCAGTTTGAAATGGACTCTTCCAATTCACCGATTGAATTTGTCACAGGCCGGGTAAAGCCTATAGCGAGTATCCTTGACAAAGCCAATAATAAAGGGATTGCCCTAGATAAACTTGAAGAAGAAATGCAGGATATTGCCGGACTAAGAATGATGTGCCAATTTGTTGATGATATTCATGGAGTGGTTAGTCTCCTGAGAAACAGGAACGATTTTGAGATCGTTGAAGAAAGGAATTATATCTCCAATAAAAAAGTAAGCGGCTATCGTTCTTATCATGTGGTGATCCGATACCCTGTTCAGACAATCCATGGTGAAAAAAAGATCCTGGCAGAAATTCAAATCAGGACACTGGCCATGAATTTTTGGGCAACGATCGAGCATTCGCTGAACTATAAATATAAAGGGGCTTTTCCACAGGATATAAAATTGAGGCTTAAGAGAGCGGCCGAAGCAGCTTTCAGGCTTGATGAGGAAATGTCGCTTATACGAGGAGAAATCCAGGAGGCGCAAGCATTCTTTACTAGAAAAAAAGATCAAAAGCAGGAAGATCAGAACTGATTAAATCTTATAAAATAAGGAGCTTGAAAAATGAAATTTGCCATCACCTCAAAGGGAGATCAAAAATCGAATACGCTTATGCATAAGATAAGAACCTATCTGCTTGATTTTGATCTTGTTTACGATGAGGACCAGCCTGATATTGTTATCTCAGTAGGAGGGGATGGAACCCTTCTCTATGCGTTTCACAGGTATAGCAGCCGGTTGGATAAAACGGCATTTGTCGGAATTCACACTGGTCACTTGGGTTTTTATGCTGACTGGGTCCCTGAAGAAATTGAAAAGCTGGTCATTGCCATTGCTAAAACTCCTTTTCAGGTAATTGAATATCCGCTCCTCGAGATCATTATCCGATATCAGCATGGTGGGAAAGAATCAAGGTATCTTGCTTTAAACGAATCCACTGTAAAAAGTATTGAAGGAACTTTAGTTATGGACTTAGAGATCAGAGGCCAGCATTTTGAACGTTTCCGCGGTGATGGCCTTTGCGTTTCCACTCCTTCAGGAAGTACAGCCTATAATAAGGCACTTGGAGGAGCCATAATACATCCGTCGATTGCCGCTATCCAGGTAGCTGAAATGGCTTCGATTAATAACCGGGTTTTCCGGACAATCGGATCCCCGTTAATTTTGCCTGCCCATCATACGTGCATGCTTAAACCTGTCAATCTGTCGGACTTCCAGGTGACCATTGATCATTTAACACTTCTTCATAAAGATGTGAAATCGATTCAATTCAGAGTTCCCGAAGAAAAAATCCGGTTTGCCAGATTCCGGCCCTTCCCTTTTTGGAAAAGGGTACATGATTCGTTTATCGCAGATGGAGATTGATAAGACATGTCATCGCAATTTAGCTTGGACTGGGAAATTAATAGCAGCAGTGAGGGTAAACTCATCCGGCACTTTTTAAAGGAACATGAGATTTCTAAAACCGCCCTTACGGATATTAAATTTAAGGGTGGAAAAATCCTCGTGAATGCACAGGAAGAAAATGTTCGGTACATTCTTAAGGCGAATGATCTTTTAACGGTTATCTTTCCTCCTGAGGAAACTTCAGATGGGCTGAAGGGGGAAAAAATACCCCTCGATATCCTATATGAAGATGAGTATTTGCTTGTCGTTAACAAGCCTGCAAATATGAATACGATACCTTCAAGGGAACATCCCACAGGGAGCCTGGCAAACGCCCTGGTAGGATACTATCAGATAAGAGGAATTCCAGCTACTGCCCATATTGTTACCCGCCTTGACCGTGACACATCAGGTATTGTCCTTATTGCGAAGCACCGCCATGTTCATCATTTAATGAGTAAGCAGCAGAAAGCAGGGCAAGTGAAGCGAATGTATGAAGCCTTAGCTAGCGGGGGATTTCCTGAAGATCGGGGCACCGTTAATCAGCCAATTGGCAGAAGATCGGACAGTATTATCGAAAGAGAGGTCCGGGAAGACGGCCAGTATGCCTGCACCCATTACAGAGTTATTCAGCGTTTCAAAGGCTGCACCCATATTGTACTTCGTCTGGAAACAGGCCGTACGCATCAAATTCGCGTTCATATGGCCTATTTAGGACATCCCCTACTAGGTGATGATTTATATGGGGGAGAAAGAAGTATTATTCAGAGACAGGCCCTTCACTGCAAAAAACTAACTTTTATCCATCCATTTACTAAATTTGAAATGTCATTAGAGGCCCCGATGCCCGATGATATGATCTCGATTTTAAAAAGGCTGCCCTAAATAAACAGGCAGCCTTATATTTTATTCTTCGTCAATCTTTCTGAACTTTTCTTCTGTAAAAGGCATAGAGGAGGGGACAGATACAAGTTCCATTTCAGGATATCTTAAGGCTGTCAGTTTTCCTCCAAATACACAGCCAGTATCAATATTGTAGGTATTGTTCACAATCCTTGGCTCCTCAACTGGCGTATGTCCGTATACTATGACGGCTTTACCCTGGTAATTCCTTGCCCAATCCCTTCTGACCGGTGAACCGTCCGGATGCTTTTCACCAGTAATATCTCCATATAAAACAAAGGTTTTAACTCGGGAATTATTTTTACCTATATAATCCTCACGAATACCGGCATGGGCGATGACCAGCTTTTTATCATCTAGTATCAAATGGAGCGGGGCAGATTCATAAAGAGCTACGAATTTGTTTCTTATTTCACGCTGGACCTTCTTTTCAAGCGATTGGAATTCCTCTACTGTAGTTTCCAGACCGTGTGTTATCTGAACCTTGTTCCCAATGAAAAAGCGGTATAACTTATTACAATGGTTTCCGGGAACATAGTGAGCAGTTTTCTCCTTAACAACCAATCTCCATACAAGTTCAACTACCTTTAGTGACTCTGGCCCCCGGTCAGTGAGATCACCTACAAAACCCAGTATCCTGCCATCAGGGTGAAGAGGAATTCCATTATCCCATTTATAGCCCAGCTCCTGTGTAAGGGTATCAAATTCCTTATAGCATCCATGTATATCACCAATAATATCGATTTTCAGTTGAATCCCTCCCTTTTATGCATCCTTATGATTAGTTTTTCACTTTACCCTTCATTTATAATAGATGAAAACTATTTAAAAGATTTATATAGGATGTTTTGCTGAATAATCTTATTTGATGGGGGAAAAGGAGGAGTTTTTATGGAACATTCATCAGTTACATCGCTGGTCATTGTGATTGTTGCGGCATTTGTTACTCCAATCATACTTCATAAATTGAAATTAGGCTTTATCCCGGTTGTAGTTGCAGAAATTATCATGGGTCTGATTATTGGAAAAAGCGGTTTTGATCTTATTGGTAAGGATCCCTGGATTGCAACACTTTCCACACTAGGGTTTATTTTTCTGATGTTTTTGAGCGGCCTGGAAATTGATTTTACTGCTTTTACCGGAAATAAGAAGAGAGGGATGCTGCCCTCTGGGAAACGGGAGCCGAATACATTTGCTGTAGCCGGGCTTATTTTCGCAGGAATATTTGCCGTTTCACTGGGACTGTCCTATTTATTTGTGGCTGCAGGTTTTATTCATAATGCATTCCTTATGACTCTTATCATTTCAACGATTTCTCTTGGAGTTGTAGTGCCTACCCTAAAGGAAGCGCATCTGATGAAAACAGGAATTGGCCAAATTATTCTGCTTGTGGCAGTTATTGCAGATCTTGTCACAATGATACTGCTCGCTGTTTTTGTCTCACTAAATGAAAAAAGCCATGGAAATACATGGCTGCTTCTTGTTTTATTTGCAGCTGGGATTGGCCTTTATTTTATAGGCCGCGGCTTTAAAAACAGAGCCTTTCTTGATGCTTTGTCTAAAGGAACAGTTCAGATTGGTACAAGGGCAGTTTTTACACTAATTATCGTTTTGGTAGGGTTATCTGAAACCGTTGGGGCAGAAAATATATTAGGAGCCTTCCTTGCTGGTGTACTGGTGTCACTTTTGTCTCCTAATCAGGATTTGGTCCATAAGCTTGACTCGTTTGGTTATGGATTCTTAATACCGATTTTCTTTGTTATGGTAGGGGTTAAACTGGACGTTTGGTCACTTTTCAGTGATAAAAGATTACTTATGCTGATTCCGCTTTTATTAGGGGGGCTGCTGTTATCTAAGCTTTTGCCCGTCTTTTTGCTAAAAAAATGGTATGACACCAAGACAGTGATTTCTTCAGGCTTTTTGCTGACAAGTACCTTATCGCTTGTAATTGCTGCGGCAACAATTGGGGAAAGGATGAAGATTATTACTCAGCAAATGAGCGGCACGCTTATTCTAGTTGCAATCATTACGTCAATAATCACTCCAATTGTTTTTAAAAAGCTGTTTCCAAAGGAAGCTGCTGCCGGCAGAAAAATCAAGGTGGCCTTTATTGGGGCAAACCAGGTTACCCTTCCGGTTTCACTCGAGCTCAAATCCTCTATATATGACCCTGTTCTTTTTCATACCAAATTGGATAAATCAGAAGAGCAGATTTCTAATTCCTTGTTTGAAATTAGAGAAATAGAGGATTATTCTATAGAGACGCTTGAGAAACAGAATGTATCTGAGACTGATATTGTTGTTGTCTCTACAAAGGATGAGGAAGTAAATGCTAGATTAGCCTTTAAACTCAAGGAACTGGGAGTAGAAAGAGTGATTACCCGAATTGAAACTCCATCTCTTGAGGAAGGCCTCCGGGCTAGGGGAGTGGAAACCTATTCACTTTATATGTCTACCAAAGTTCTGCTGCGGGCACTAATTGAGTCTCCCAGCATTATGAATATTTTAACCAATCAGGAGACAGCTCTTCATGAAATTTCCATGCAAAATAAACGTTTTGATGGTATGACAATACGGAAATTTCCTTTTACAGGAGATATTATCTTTGTACGCATTTTTAGAGGAAAGGACTCAATTATTCCCCATGGCGATACTGAACTGCAGTTGGATGACCATTTAATCGTGAGCGGTTCGAAAGAGTATGTGACTGATTTGAAAAGGGAACTTGAGTTTTGCGAAACTTGCTAGCATTAAAAACACGTGTGAGGCTTTTCATTTTTGCCGTGTTAGTGTAGAATTAGTACCAACTACTAATAACATGTAATAATAGGGGGATTTAATAATGACTCTTTCTTTAGCTGGAAAAACATACTTAGTCATGGGAGTAGCAAATAAACGAAGCATTGCATGGGGTATTGCAAGATCCCTTCATAATGCTGGAGCAAGGCTTATATTTACATACGCTGGTGAAAGACTTGAGAGCAGCGTACGCGACCTTGCTGGCTCACTGGAAGCTGAAGGTACTATTGTTTTGCCTTGTGACGTTACAAGCGACGAAGCCATTGCCAAATGCTTTTCTGATATTAAAGAACAAGTTGGAACGATTCATGGCCTCGCTCACTGCATCGCTTTTGCTAATAAAGAAGAGCTTAGCGGAGACTACATGAATACAACTCGTGATGGCTTCTTGTTAGCTCACAATATCAGCTCTTATTCCTTAACTGCTGTTGCAAAAGAAGCAAAGGATTTAATGACAGAAGGCGGAAGCATCGTTACTTTAACATACCTTGGCGGAGAACGGGCTATTCAGAATTATAATGTAATGGGTGTTGCTAAAGCTTCATTAGATGCAAGTGTCCGGTACCTTGCGTCTGACCTTGGTAAACAAGGAATCCGCGTTAACTCCATCTCTGCAGGCCCAATTCGCACACTATCAGCTAAAGGAATAAGCGACTTTAATTCCATCCTGAAGGAAATTGAAGAAAAAGCGCCTTTAAGAAGGGCAACAACTCCAGAAGAAGTTGGCGATACAGCAGTATTTTTATTCAGTGACCTATCCCGTGGCATTACTGGGGAAAACATACACGTAGATTCCGGTTACCATATACTTTAATAATAACGGAAGCCTCTCGGTGCGTGCACTTGAAGGGTCTCCTAGGACCCGCTTTTACTACTGGAGTCTCGTACCTATGATTCCCTTCAACATAGCTGTTATAGCCACATTACAAACCCGCTTCTATTAAGAGGCGGGTTTGTGTGATTTTAGAATCAGGATAACCATATTATTATATATCCTTTCTAAATCGTTTTTGATTGGGGGATAAAGCTTGCTAAGGCCAATAATTTTTCTAGCAAAAAGAATTGAAAAAATTGTTATTGCCTGTAAAAAAATTGCCGTTGGACTTAAACTGCAGATGACTTAACAAATTCAAAAATATAGAAAAGGTCTAAATAATAGGCTCTTTTCGTAAACTTTGTTTTTATGCTTCGGTGAATCGGCAGGCGCGGAGAAAATGCGAATGTATTTTCGCGGAGTCTCGCCTATTTTTTACTCACAGTTTCTTAAATTTGCAGCGAACTTTTAGAAAAGAGCCAAATAACAAAACAAAAATGATCCTAGTAATTTATTTTGGAATCTCTTGTATTATTTATGAGATCTCTAGCAGGTCTACTTCTTTGTTTCCACTGCTTCTTTCATTCTATATAAGGAATCCTGATAGTGACTGAGGGCTACTTGCGTATCATTAAATAATTCCGTGTACTTTAAATGCAATTTAGAATCCACTTATTTCACCTTTTTACTCTTCGTCATTAAATTCCTCAACATTATCAAAATGCTTTTCATTAGCTATTTTATCTTTCAGAGAGAAAAGCGTTTCAAGTTTTCTTAGTAAAAGCCACTCTTTCATTATTACAGAATCAATTATCCTATTTACAGAGTAATTAAAAGCGAGGATATCCTGGTTTGAAGGTGCTGTTTGGAAATCTACATTTTTTCCGACAATGCATTAATTTTTTCAGCTTCAGAAGAAATTAGGTGGGCGAGAGCTGTTTCCTCTGCTGCGATTGATTCCAAGAGTTTGGCCATTATTGCTTCAGTGGGAGAATTTTTGCTTATAAAATATCCGGAATCAACACATCTCATTACCCCTTAACGTTAATGTTTCTAACATTATATGACCAGTTTTGCAGGGAGTATAGATTTATTTTTATCTATACAAAAAACTTAGGGAGCATGCCGGCTTAAGGAAACATTGAGTTAATTAAAGAACCCAATCGTACTTCTTCTCATATTATATTTATGATTTTGAGGGAGGGTAGCCACATGAAGGAAAGTAAAAAAATAAAAGCCGTAATTCCAATGCTATATGTTTATCAGCCATTTATGAAACCGCCTAAAGCACAAATGCAGAACAGCTATAAAACCTTAGCAAATGGAGATGATGTACCGAAGAAGCCGCCTGGAAAAAAACAAGAAATTGAAATCGAAAACAAAATTGAGAAAAAAGATAATGATGTTAAAGAAAATAATTTAGATGAGCTGGTGTTCAATTCGAATGCGGAAAGTAAGGAGCCCAGCTATGAAGCTGTTTTAGATTACGCCGAAGTACAAGGTGAAAAAATAGAGGGAAATATAAAAGAGGAATTTATAACAAGAGAAAAAGACGGGAAACAAGAAAATAATAAAACAACTTCTATGAATAAAACTAACTTTCGTAATTTAGACTTAAAGGGAAAATGCGAATATATGAAGATCATTCCATATCCAGTTGCTAAAATTCGTTATATTTTTATTGCAAATGATAAACAGTACCTAGGTTACTTTATTTCTAAGATTGAAGGAGACTTGCTTATCTATAGCATTGAGACAAAGGAATATTTGCGAATTTCGTATGACTCTCTGATTGATATAACATTAAATGGTCTTTAATTCTTTTGGGTAAACCTATTCAATTGTCAAGAAAACGAGTTGATTGAAAAATACTATTCACCTTTATAAAATAGTCCTTTATTCCACCATTATTGGCGGGATGAAGGGCTATTTTTGCTGTTTTGGCAATTTGCGGTCATATAAGCGTGTTCCCTAAACTAGCCATATTGTGGTACCTGGCGGACAACCTCATTAAAACGTCCAAAAAAATGATTCTATGTTGAAACCGTATTCTGAGGTTATATTTAATCCTTGACTGGATCTTCAATGGAGTATCCAAGAAACCAATGATAAGCATTGTTCATCTGAACCTCTTGTTCCATCTTATGTTCTAAGCTGGTAATGAAAAAATAGGGTAAAACCAATGTACCTTCAACTTTCCTTTTTTATAAAATTCTCTGGTATCAGGTGATCAATAGAAGCAGCCACTTGTTTTGCGCGATTATTCCTGTTAATTCCCTTCATTCTAATCGTGTCCTTTCCAACACTTTTATTCATCTTTAGGGATATAAACGCAAAAAAGGCTGTTGATTTTCAACAGCCTTGAGGTTTACATTTGTAAACCTCATTTTGCTAATTACTTCATCATGATGTCATTACAGCGTCTAAGCAAGTTACACCACAGAGGCAATGCAGATCCAAGGTTATACAGACACCTGTACGTTTAAAGATTGTTTCATCTGGTAGACATTTGATTTGATCACAAGGATCATCAAAGTCCTCCCCAGGGTCTTGATTAGTAGTTAATAACTCCAATGTGGCACAGCAATCATCATCTACTGAGGTGACCCTGAAGAAGAAAGTCTGGAAGCATTTAAGCTTGACTTTTCCTCCATTTCCCCGGGATTTAAGTTTGACACCTGTTGCCTTGAAAGGTTCACATCCACCACAATACAGAATAAGTGGTATTGTATCTAAATTTGATGATACTGGTGAAATGCCATTTAATAATTCATCAATGGATTTCTCACAGCTCGTATTACAACCAGAAACTGTAGGAGATACTTCATCCTGAACATCAGCAATCCTTCGAAGTACTGTGCATACACAATTGTCACCACTATGTGATCCGTGACTTCCACAAACCATATTTTCCACTCCTTATATTTATTTTAGACTTATTGTCCTTAATAGAATATGAGGGCGCTTTTTTTTGGTGTGGGTATTAGTCTATTTTGCTCAAAAGGCGTTTAGGAAAAGGTAATAAAAGTTTGTTTATACATATGAGCGAAGCCTATTCACACTGTTTTTACCAGCATATAATGGTGCGATGAAGCATATATGCAATGAGCCAGGTTGCTTATTAAAGGAGGAAAGACATGGACAGCTGGCTGGATTTTATACTGTTAGTTTTTGCTAGCTTACGTTTAACCCGCCTAATTGTTTATGATAAAATAACTGACTTCATTCGCCGCCTCTTTCACTCCGAGGTCGAGGAAATGGCTCCGGACGGAAGAGTGGAAACATACATTGAAATTAAGGGCAGTGGACTCAGGTATTGGATCGGGGAACTTTTAAGCTGCCATTGGTGTACTGGATTTTGGTCCACATTAACACTTTATCTTGCGTATAAATTAATTCCAACTATTTCATTACCCGTTATTACCGTTTTTGCCATTGCTGGATGTGCATCTTTTTTTCAGTATTTTTTAACCAAAGAATAATCTATATAGAAAGGATAATTTAAAAATGGA
This sequence comes from Neobacillus terrae, assembly GCF_011393025.1. GTDB lineage: Bacteria > Bacillota > Bacilli > Bacillales > Cytobacillaceae > Neobacillus_A > Neobacillus_A terrae. Next base: position 62,064 of record NZ_JAAOEO010000019.1, read on the forward strand.
AGGATTCGAAAAGGAAAAAGCAAAAGAATCACAAAATCAGGTGAACGAAAATAAAAAAGTTCGACCGCAATATATGAAGAGGCGTAGAAAAGCTGGTGGCTGTGGCTGCGGAAAAAAAACTAAATAGATAATATAGAACACTCATCCATTAAGATGGGTGTTTTCCTTTTTAAGATAAAAATACTAAAAGAAATACATATAACGGTTGTAATTGTTGAATTATAAAAGTACAAACCTTCAGTCGATTGCATGGGTTTATTTTAAGTTGTACATAAGAGGGTCAAGGATGGTGAAAAATTTGAAAAAACTTTATTGGCAAATCAGCACTACAGTGTTTATGGTTTTTTTCCTGGCAGGCTGTGGAGCGGACAACGGGAATGGGAGCAATAATGCTCTTCTGAATGCAACAAATCCGAAACCCCTAAATATCGCAGCAAAAGGGAAAGATAACGCAGAAACGATAAAGAAAGATGTTAGCTCAATGCCTGAGATATACGATGTTGCGGTCATTGAAGGAAAAAAAGATACTCTTATTGCTTATAAGGTAAAGCATATGCAAAGGTTTCGGATGAAAACAATAGAAAAAAAACTCAATAAAAGACTTGAGAAAAAGTATCCGAAAGAAAACTTCACTGTTTCAAGCGATTATAAAATATTTCTTGAGGCGGTCAGGCTAAAAGAGCGGATCCATAAAAAAGGCCTTCCTAAAGATAAAGCCGAAAAGGAATTGCAAAAAATTATTAAGCTGCAGATGGAAATGACCTAAGGGGGAAAAAGTATGGGAAACAAGCAAAATAAAGTAACACCTGAACAGCAGAAATACCAGCAGCTGCAAAAGAAGCATGAATTAAAGAGACCTGTATTAAAAAACTGTATAAAAGCATTTTTGGTAGGCGGGCTTATTTGCCTGATTGGCCAGGCAGTCAGCTATTTTTATATTTACTATTTCAATTTTACCGAGCAGACATCGGGAAACCCTACAGTAGCAACAATGGTTTTCTTTTCAATGCTCTTAACCGGTTTTGGCGTATATGACCATATTGCACAATTCGCGGGTGCAGGAAGCGCAGTCCCTGTAACAGGATTCGGTAATGCTATTATTTCCGCGGCTATTGAGCATCGGACAGAGGGTTTTGTTTTAGGTGTTGGCGGCAATATGTTTAAGCTTGCCGGTTCAGTTATCTTATTTGGTGTCTTTTCTGCATTTGTAGTTGCGCTTATTAAAACATTATTGGTGATGTGGGGGGTTTTGTAATTGTTAAAGGGGCATCAAACCTGGGTTTTTCAAAACCGTCCCGTAATAGCTTCAACGGGGGTATCCGGTGGACCCTTCGAAGCAAATAGCCGTTTGGCTAATGATTTTGATGTTTTACATGAGGATTTGTGGATGGGACAAGATTCATATGAAAAAGCTCATCGGGTTTTAATGGAGGAGGCTCTGGAAAAAGCTCTTGAAAAAGGGGGCTTACAAAAAGAGAAAGTGCAATTCCTTTTGGCAGGGGATTTAATTAATCAGATTACGCCATCCAGTATGGCAGCAAGGACAATGCAAATTCCCTATTTTGGTCTGTTTGGTGCTTGCTCTACTTCCATGGAGGGGCTTGCGCTGTCTTCCTTCATTATAGATAATGCTGGAGCAGATTATATACTAACTGGAGCTGGAAGCCATAACTCTGCTGTTGAAAAGCAATTTAGATATCCAACTGAGTATGGAGGTCAAAAGCCTCCAACCGCTCAGTGGACAGTTACAGGAGCAGGGGCTGCACTCATTACTAAGAATGATGGGACGTTCAAAAATCCGGTTACCACTTCCGCCACAATTGGGAAAGTGGTTGATATGGGATTAACGGATCCGTTTAATATGGGCGGGGCTATGGCACCCGCTGCAGCTGATACCATTCAGGCCCACTTCCGGGACATGCAAATTGAGCCAAACTATTATGATTTGATTGTTACAGGGGATTTAGGGAAAATTGGCCAGGAAGCCACCTATGAAGTTTTAACAAAAAGCGGCCTCCAAATTGATAGAGAAAAGTTTCAGGATTGCGGATTACTTCTTTATAAAGAGGACCAGCCCGTCCAGGCAGGGGGAAGCGGTGCAGGATGCTCTGCAACCGTTCTTTACGGCCATCTCTTAAATCGGATGAGGAATGGTGAATTTAAAAGAATTTTAGTTGTTGCCACTGGTGCATTGCTTTCACCGCTGACCTTTCAGCAAAAGGAAAGCATACCGTGTATTGCTCATGCTGTATCCATTGAAATGCAGGGAGAAAAGGGGTGAAGTTATGCTGGCTATGTTTTTTTGGGCATTTGTAATTGGCGGATTAATCTGTGTGATCGGCCAGCTGCTAATGGATATTGGAAAATTAACACCTGGGCATACACTTAGCTTATTGGTAGTAGTGGGGGCGGTGTTGGATGGACTGGGCCTATATGAACCATTGGTGGACTTTGCAGGTGCAGGAGCAACTATCCCCATTACAAGCTTCGGAAACTCCCTGGTGCATGGAGCACTGCAGGAAGCACAGCGGCATGGTATAGTAGGGGTGCTGACAGGGATGTTTGAGGTAACAAGCTCAGGTATTTCTGCTGCCATCGTTTTTGGATTTATAGGAGCATTAATTTTTAAACCAAAAGGATAAAAGCCTAAAAGCAAAAGAGTTTAGTAATTGGGCTGTTAACTAAAACAAACCTAGGTAGCTTGCCTATACACATATATGTACTTCCTCATATGTTGGTAAGGAGAAACCAAAGTGAGGTGACTGCATATGTTCTGGGGCTGTGGTGGCTACGGATACGGCGGCTATGGATACGGTGGAGGATATGGTTCCACTTTTGTTCTAATCGTCGTATTATTCATCCTTTTGATCATTGTTGGCGCTAGCTTCTATTAATCCTTAATAGCGGCAGTTTGCCAAAAGAAGGGCTGTACACATGGTACAGCCCTTTTCTTATCACACTTTTTTCGTTCCTTCATACAATAAAGTAGTTTATGAAGGAGCGTGATCATTAAATGGATAATGGATTTTTTAAAAATATTGAAAAGAAAACCGGCGTCAATATGAAGGATATCTTTGAGCTGGCTAACTCATTGCAGAACGCGAATTTTAAGGATGAAAAAACGGTAAGGAATGTAATCCGCAGGGTTTCTCAAATTGCAAACAGACCTGTTGCAAAGGAAATGGAAGATAAAATTGTTCAGTCCATCGTAAACGATGGTAAGAAGCTTGATTTCAATACAATCTCACAAATGCTTAATAAGAAATAACAGAAGGGGACCCAGATTATTGGTCCCCTTTCACTTTAATATTCACATTCCCTTTTCTCGACTGCACTTTTAAAATAGGCTGCAAAAAGCGGGAGCGGTTTGCTTTCTTTCCTCTTCTATTCTCAGGAACGGAAATAAACAATTTTTCTTTTGCCCTAGTTACCGCCACATAGAGAAGTCTTCGCTCTTCCTCAAAAGGCTTGTTGTCTCCATTGCGGTAGCTTTCTAATGCATAATCATGAGGTAGGCTCCCATCAACAGCCCCTAAAACATAAACCGTGTTATATTCAAGGCCCTTGGAGCGGTGGATAGTGCTTAAGGAAATTGCCTGATCAAAATGCTTGGCTAATTTTTTTATTTCTTTATTCATGGCCGACATATGCTCCGTATGCTCAAGCAATTCCTGAATGGAATCAAAATTTCTCGCAGCAACCTTTAAGTCTTTTACATCGTCAGAACCCTTATCAAACATATTGCCTTCGTTTCCTCGTTTTTTTAAGTAATCCTGGAAACCTATCTCTTTGTCGATTGCCTCGATTGCTTCAAGAGGCTTTTTATGCTTAAGAGTACGAATAATACTAACCGTTTTCTTTAACTTTCTTTCCTGAAAGGCATGTCCTGTTTTCAGGTGAAGTAGAGCTTCCAGAAAGCTGCAATCTTGAAGGATACTTGAAGCCTTTAGGTCACTAAGAGCATTTTGCTTTAGAAATAACGGTGCTATAACATATGGAAGGGCCGTCTGATCATCTTCATTTAAGCTTAATCTAAGAAACGCCAGAACACTTTTTACAATACGTCTTTCATAAAAGGATTCAGAATCCTGATCAAGCTTAAAAGGAAGAGAAGAGCTGGCCAGTCTTTCAAATACGGCTCTTGCACTAGAATGAGTGCGGAAGAGAATCGCAAAGTCACTGGGATTGGCACCTGCCGCTATTCTCTCCTGAATATCTGTTACAATCATGGTCGCCTCTTCCTCTTCATCATAAGGAAAGAAAAGGACGGGCTGGTGACCTGATTCAAATTGTGGTTTCATTTTTTTCGCACGGCGCAATTTATTTGCCGTAATAATATGGTTTGCAGCCGAGACGATTTCATTGGAGGAGCGATAATTTTGATCGAGAATGGCTACTCTGGCCCCCGGAAAGTCTTTTTCAAACTCCAAAAGGTAGGAGGGATCGCTGCCCCGGAAGGAGTAGATACTTTGATCATCATCTCCAACGGCACACACATTTTTGTTTTTGCCTGATAAAAGTTTAATTAATTCATACTGAACCTTGTTGATATCCTGGAATTCATCAATTAAAAAATATTGGAATCTACTTTGATAATTGTCCAAAATCTGTGGATAATTTTTAAAAAGCTGATAACATCCCAGAAGCATATCATCGAAATCAAATAATCCTTCACGCCTTTTATAGTCTTCATACTTTTCATAAAGGAAGACAGCTTTTTCTTCCCATTCAGTAGTAGGGGTAACATCAGCAGGGAACTTCATGGAGTTTTTCCAGAATCCAATTTGCTGAAGGACAAGGTCAAAGGCAAAATCCTTGTCGGACAGATCGAGCGCCTTTCCAGCCTCTTTAATAATTTTTTCTTTTTCCCATTCTCTTTTTAATAATTTGTTTGAAGCCCATTGGTTAGGCTCATGAAACATAAGGATACGATAAAAAATACTATGAAAGGTACCGGAAACCAGGCGATTCACTTTCCTGCTGTCCAAACCAGGATAGGTTAGCAGTCGGTTTTTCATTTCGGCAGCTGCCTTTGTTGTGAAGGTAACAAGGATCATCGAGCCAGGATCAATTTTCAAAACTTCAAGCATGTAGGCAGTCCTTGCAGTTAGCACCCTTGTTTTCCCGCTCCCCGCCCCAGCCAATACGAGCAGCGGGCCATTTGTGTCCATAACCGCAGACGCCTGGCTGCTGTCCAGATTTACTCCTGTTTCTTTGAGCTGCTCCAAATATATTGGTACTGAATCCAGGGTGCTATTAAGATTTTTTTCCGGAAGAGTGAGGCCAAGAGAAATATGCTTCGCAGGCTGAAAAAGGGAAGGGGACATTGGTTTTTCTTCCGTTATGGATCTGGAACGCGGCAGCATAAAGCCATTATGTTCAGAAGAGACTTCCCTAGATGCTTGTGGTGGCGCTGCAGCTTTTACAGGCTCTTGGCATATTTTATCTTTTGAAATCATATGAAAAAAGCAGGGGAGTTTTTCAATTCCCAGATAGAGTGTCATATTTTCATGACATACGGGACATTGAAGGTCTCCATTTTTTCCTGCCAGATATATTTTTTGGAATTGAGAACGATCAAGCAGATCTAAATTAATTAGCCTGCCGTTATATAAAGCGGTTTTCATACTGTTTCCCTCATTTAAAATACAAAATCACACAAAGTCTATCTTAACAAAATTCCTGGCAGCCTGAAAGCATCTTTAGGTTTATTTCCATATCAAGTTGGGTACATAAACAGTGAGAAACTTACGAACTATATAAAAAAAAGAACTGGGGTGCGGAAAATGGGATATATTGCTCCTATTAATCAATATGAATATGCACAATATCAAAATAGAGAAATAGGTGTCTCCTACGATCCTTATAAAATACTTCCGGTTGCACGCATAGCACCAGCAGAGAAGAGGGCGGCCCTTGCGCATACTGAAGTAGCTCAAGCCCCGTTTTTTATAATGCCGGAAAAACCTTCAAAGAAAGCTGTTAAGCAAGAACGCGTCCAAAAAATATACGGAGAAATGACTGGCCGCGGCCGATTGTTTAATGAATCAGTTTAACTAATTTAACCTAATAAATAAAAGCTCTTTTCCAGGTAAGACAGGAAAAGAGCTTTTTTATATACTCTTGAAATCATAATTGCTTAATCATGGTTTTATGAGGGATCCCAGCATCCATAAACTCCTCAGATACCGTTTCATATCCAAGTTTGCTGTAAAAAGGGATCGCATGAGTTTGAGCATTGAGCTTCAGTTTCTTGATTCCGTTTTCCTGTGCATATGCCTCTATTGCATTCATAACTGCTTGGCCTGCACCGGTTTGTCTTTGCTCTTTTAGAACGCAGATACGCTCTACCTTCCCGTAACCATCTACAACACGGAATCTGCCGGCTCCCGCAGGGAAACCGTCCCTATACAGAACAAAGTGAGTGCAGTCATTTTCATATTGATCAATTTCTTCTTCAGCAGGTACATTCTGTTCTTCTATAAAAACTGTTTTCCGGATTGAAAATGCGTCCTCCAGTTCCATCCGGTTTACTGCGATTTTCACGTTCATTGAATGTTATACTTCCTTTCCCAAACGGAATGTTTCATATACAGTCCATTGACCGTTTTCTAGCTGATAAAGCAGGTGGAAACGATCAACTGTTTCTTCGTGCTCCATATCTATCATACGCAATGAACCGTAAACATCGGAATGTTCGTCATCGGAAAGGTCCTGTCCGATTGTAATATGCGGTACAAATGCATAATCATTTGAGTCCCTAACTTTTAATTCTCCGTTAATCTCCTGGTGAAGTTTCTCAAGGAAAGATGTTGGCTCTATCTTAAGGTAAATAACTTTATTTGCTGGATAAAAAGAACTGATTTTTATTGTTTTTAATGTAAAAGGATTATGTTTTTCTGAAATAGTCTGCAGTTTGCCAGCCAATTCCCGTGCTTCTGTATCAGTTGCATCAAATGAACTTTTTAAGGTCAAGTGAGGAGGAATTAAGGCATAATGTGAATCATATCTTTTTCGGTAGGAATTAGCTTTATCCTGTAGCGATTTTGATGGGAAAATTACAACACCATACTTCATACATTTACCTCCATTAGTGGGAATTACTTCTTTTATTATAGATTAAATAATTTTAGAAGAAAAAAGCGGCTTCTTTGGAAAAGGCTTTCATACTATTATAACAAATTTCTGAAAAATATTAATTTATTTGCCCATATGGTTATGAGCATGTGGTCAAAACATTTTCTTCAAAGCACGCTTTAAGTCAGGCTGCCAATGCTTCCACGTATGATCCCCTTCAAATTCTTCATAAAAATAAGGAAAAGAACGGCTTTTTAAAAGGTCTGACAGCTGTCGATTTGGCGTCAGGAAATCACTGATTTCTCCGGATGTAGTTTTAACTTCTGTTTCCTTAGTCCCTATAACATGGTAAATATCAAGAAACTGCGGTTCACTAAAGGCTGTTACTCCATTTAGAACCTTTTCATCAACATACGGAGATTGGAGCAGTACTTTACCAAATGTATGCGGATACTGAAGTGCAGTAATGAGAGAGACAGTGGCTGCCAAAGAATCGCCAATAAGAGCCCTTGTGGACCCCATATGATAGGTAGGAAATTCACTGTCTAATAATGGGACGAGCTCGTGTGATAAAAATCGAGTATAAGAATCCTGCTGATCCCCGTCCGGGTGATACTTCCTACGCCGATCCTTAACATTTTTATAAGGGATTCCGGCAATAATGATATTTTCAATATCACGTTCATACAGGAGTTCGTCAGCTAACCTTCCTATTCGGCCAAGCTGAAAATAATCACGTCCATCCTGAGCAATAAGAAGGGAATACTTATACAGCGGAGAAAAGTTGGCCGGCAGGTATACCAGGACATCCATTTTCTCTCCCAGGGCTTTACTATCAATGGTAATCTCATTAATGGTTCCTCTTGGAAACTCCATTCAAAACTCCCCCGTTTCTGCAGTGAAGCATTTTATTTATATATTTGAAGTTTATCATAATTAGAACAGAAAAGCTTTTGAAGAGGGGAAGGGTTTTTCAAGAGATATAAAGAATAAGTGTAGCAGAACACTTTAGTAAAGGGAGATAGAAGTATTATGATTCAATCAGCATGGCAGCTTTTAAAGGATGTTAGAGGTATTACTATGGAGATACTAAATTCCATTCCAGAGGAATTAACGGATGTTGTTCCAGAAGGATTTAATAATTCAGTCAGATGGAACGCAGGCCATATCTTGCTTGACCAGTATTTATGGTTCTACCATAAAATCAATGATGAAATGCCATTAAATGAGTTTTCAGCCTTCTTTGGATACGGAACTTCCCCAAAGGATTGGAAGGACCTTGATTCAATACCTTCAATGGAAACGATTAAACAACTCATGGAGGAGCAGCCATCGTTATTGATAAACACCTTTGAAAACCGCTTCGAAGAAAAACTACTTTCTCCATCCGAGCATGGTATCACTACAATAGGAGATGTCATTGCCAGAACACTTTATCACGAAGGTATGCATACAGGTACTTTAATCGCAATGAAAAGAAAGCTGCTATCGAATATTCAGTAGCTTTTAATGAAGCAAGCGTTTTTCAGGCATAACGGATAAAATGTTCTCCATGCGGAAGGTCCTGACCTGGTGGCGCAAAAGACAATAAGCTCTTACTGTATTATTGTTTATTTCCTTTATAATCATTTTTCTCTGGGAAATCTGCTGCTTTTCAGAAAGATAAATAACCTCAAGCGGCAGTTTTTCCTCAAGAGAACGTAAAAGTAATCCATTCATGATTTATCACTCCTTTGTTACTATTATATACGAACAAACGTTCTTTATTCAAATAAATTGAAATTTATTTTAGGTTAGGAAAAACGTTCTTAAGAAATCTAAATAATAGACACTGAGAAAAGAAAGGTAATAAGCTATTGACTTTCTAACCAATTCAAATATAATTATTAATGTACTAAATAAGCGATCTGATAGTTCAGCGGGAGAATACTTCCTTGACAGGGAAGGGGTCGGGGGTTCGAATCCCTCTCAGATCATAAGATAAAGAGCCAGAAAACCTTGAAATAACAATGGTTTTCTGGCTCTTTTGGTTTTCCTGAATCCTAACAAGGAAATCTGTTGCTAACATTTTGCTAACATTGATGTTTATTTAATGTTTCCTGAAATATATCAGCAACATCGTTTTGAATGTTTGGTAACAGATGAGCGTAAATCTCTAATGTAATCTTAGGATTTGCATGTCCTAATCGTGCAGAGATTTTTACAACATCTATGCCACTTGAAATCAAAATGGAGGCATGTGTGTGCCTGATATCATGAAATCGTATCGATGTCACTCCTGATATAGAAATTAGTCTTTTCATTGTCCTTAAAAGATTTCGTGGGTCTTGAACTTTTCCCAATTCTGTTGAAATGACTAAGTCTTGATCCTGATAAGCATCATTAAGTTTTGTTTTATCTTTATTTTGGTTGGATTTATGTAATAAAAGCTCTCTAATTACTTCATCAGATATTGGTATCTGTCTTACCGAGTTTTTAGTTTTTGGGGTAGTAGTAACATACCCCATACTCGGAATGTGAGATACAGTTCTCTTTACATAAACAACTTTTTTTGTGAAATCAATATCATTCCATTTTAGGGCTAGTAATTCTCCTTTCCTCATACCTGTATAAATTGCTAAAAAAAGGTAATATAACTTCTCTCATTCTTACAGCTATTTAAAAAGGTATGAATTTCATTAATGGACCAAATATTCATTTCCTCTTTAATTACCTTGGGAGGGTCTGACTCTGAAACAGGATTATGCTCGATTTTTTTCCATTTTACAGCTTGGCTAAATGCTTGATAGAGCATTTGATGCATCTTTCGAATATAGTTGGTACTGCAGTTTTCATCAAGTTTCAAATTATAAAATAAATCAATGTCTTGGACAGTTATTAAGGAAAGCGGCTTTTGAGAAAAGTTATTATCTAATAAATGTTTTTTCATCATGTACTCTCTACTACTCTTTGTAGTTTCCTTAAGTCTTTTCTGGTAATGTTTATAAAACCATTCTCTAACCTCAACAATCTTTCATAGGAATTTCTTTAGATAATCCAGATTTAGTAGAAAGTCATAATTGTCGTCACGATGCCTGTATTACTATACCTGATGGTTTTGATAAAGAAATACATAATAATATACAATTTAGAAAGTTAGAAGGTGGGCAGTACGCCTTGTATCAATATTATGGTACTCCTGGTATGTTGAATATTGGATATAAATATATGTACGAACAATGGTTGCCAAATAGTGACTATGAACCTGATTACGATAGACATAACCTTGAATTTAGTATGAATAACCCCGATGAAGACTCAGAAGGGAAATCTAAGGTTCATTTATTTGTACCAGTTAAAAAAAGAATATTTTGAACGGGTGCTTATGTTAAGTAAAGGTGTTGCTGCGGCAGCATCTTTTTTCTTATTAAGCTAAGGGGCAGGGTAGTTCAAGAAGGAAATAACCAGGATTGATAGAATAGAATATTGAATAAAAGTAAAGCCTGAACAAATTTGGAGGGGGAAATGCAATTAAATTTAAATTTCGAAGCTAAAGCAAAAATTTGTGGTGTAAAAACACTTATCTTCTATCTACTTGTCTTTTACTTTGTATGGGCTTTGAAAGAATTATGGGTAATTAATTATTTTCATTTATTTAGTGAAACAACCTATGCTTTATTTAATGCATCAGCTAAAGTTTTGGTTTGGATAGTTCCAGCTTGGCTTTATGTAAAGTATTATCTAAATACCAACCCAATGTACTACTTTAATATGAACATCAATGTTAAAAAAGGGTTGTTTTGGGGTATTATTCTTTCTTTATGCTATGGTTTATTGTGTTTTGCCATTGCAGTTTATCTTGATAAACAAGGAGTATTTCATTTCTTATTGCCGTTGGACAGTTATATTGATGGGTTCCTTGTGGTCGGGATTACCGAAGAGATAGTGTTTAGAGGACTTATCCTAAAAGAGATAAATAAAAGAATTTCTTTTTGGAAAGCAAATGTTATTACGGCTTTATTATTCTTGTTTATACACTATCCGATTTGGATCCATAACGGAACATTTTTTCATTTTGCGTCTCACGTTTTTATTTTTCTCCTTGGCTTAATCTTTGGTTATATTTACAAAAAAACAAGCTCACTATGGTCCGTGGTTATACTACATTCATTCTACGACTTTTTTATTAGCGTTTTATGAATGCTATCACTACATTATTATTTGCAAGATTGTGAAGAAATGTACTTAAACAAACGGGGGCTTTTGTCGAATAAGATGTTACAAAAAGAACTCCACATGAAGTGAATACAACAATGGTTCTTTTTTTATATGAATTTCATAATTAAGGTTTTTAATACAACATTTTATAAAAAAACCTTGGGAGAGGTCCCAAGATTTCTTCAATTATAATCAAAAACAATGAACACTTGCTGTCTTTTTTCTTATTCTCTTACGGATTTCCTTGTATAGGATACAATTAACTCCCCTGTATATTTGAGTATAATCAAAAGGAGAATTGAATCAACTTTGAAGCTTTTGTCTTAAATAACTTACTTCTTGAACATTGCATTATACTTTACATAGCTAAAAATTATATTTAAAAGGGGGCAGAGTTAACTCGTGGAAATGAGTATACAAAAATTGGCTTTCTAAATGACTATGATATAGTTCTAAAGCAATCACTGCTTCGTTTTTTAAAGATTTAATTTTGCTGATTTCATAAAGAATATCAGCTTTTATCAGACCATCATAGTTACTTTCTAAAACATTTAGTGCATTTTGAAATAAAAGTAAAGCACTATCACTATCTTTTGTATATTTTTTTAGGAATTTACCTTCTAAATAATAATTTCTGGCAATAATCAATTTGGTTTGTATGTGCTGCAGTAAAGGTTTAGTCCTATTAATTAATTCATGTATGAATGACATATCTACATCTTTTTTTAATAAAACATATATACCCAATTGCATTAACGATAGACCAGTTTCTTTGTACTTATCCATTTGACAAATCAATTCAGTATCAGACCAAAATTCTTCTCTTAATTTAATCGTTAAATCAGAAGTAGGATATGAAGTGAGAAGAGTGTAAATGGTTAAAGCCCATCCCCGAAGTATTCCATCTTTATCCTTATTTTGTTGTAATTTTTCTCTCAGCGAGAGTAAATCTTCTCTAATATCACTTATTGCTGTGTTTTCTAAAAATCTTATAAGGATCTTGATATATTCCGTTTCAAGAGGGCTAATCAAATGGTGCTTAACATTATTAATGCATTTTAAGGCTTTATAATAGGCCCCCATATAGACATGAAGTATCGAGAGGTTAAAATATATATTGTCTCTCTCTTCCTTTGTAATAGTTGGATTTTCTTTAGAAAGTTCCAAAGCTTTTTCCAAAAGAATGACACTTTGAGAAACTTTTTTTTGGGAAAACAAAATACTAGCAATGGCGCTGTATGCTTTTAGTTTCATTAGTAAGCTGTAATTACTTGAGTCTTTGGATTCGATCACGTTTGTTAAAAACTCTATGGCAGACTCTGATTGTTGTGTATTCAAATAATAGATCCCAGCAAGAAAATTGAAATCAATTTTTCTGCTTGGTATTTGGTATGTAACTATATTTTCTTTAAAAGTAAAAAGTTCGCTTTTTACTCCTTCCCAATGTTGCAAACCGATTAAATCATTTATTTTTTGTTTTTGATAGTCAAGCTCTCTTATTTTGACATCGATGTTAGGATCGGAAAAAAAACTCAGAGGTGTGTTAAGTTTCCTGCTAAATTTCGTAAGGTCTTCCACAGATACTGATATATGTCCATTTTCTATATTACTTATCTTTCCTACAGAACAAATTCCTTTAGCCAGTTCTTCTAATGTCATTCCGTTTTCTTTTCTTTTTGCTCGTAATTTATCTCCAATATTATTATGTCTAGGTATTTGGGTTTTCATATATTCTCCTATGAGTCTTTATAGTAAGATAGATCATTTTAAATAGTTACATTTTACTATAATAATCTATGGAATAATAATTTTAATGTATAGAAATAAATTTTTTTTAGAATTTTTTCAAAAAAAGCATTGAAATTTTATGTAATCCTGTTATACTTTGGTAATGTTGGTTCAAAAGTACTAGATCTGGTATATGTGTGATGGAGAACAGCGAACCTGTTGCTTATTAACATTACCCAATTCGTTTTGCAAGGGATATTAGGATTTTTGGTAGCGAACCTGTCAAAAAGCTAAAACACTTCCTTTTTCTTGAATGTAAATTCTCGAAAAGAAGTGTTTTTTTATTTTGAAATAATTTGAAACGGTAAGGTTAATTAGTGCTTATGTTGGAGTGTAATTGTTTGTTAGAACAAATAAATGAGGAGTAAGAATTAATGAGCAATGATGCACAAAATTTTTCTATTCTGGTAAGAGAACAATCATTTTTCCATGAGTATCAACCTTTATGGAATACTAAATCCAAAAAAGTCTTTGCTTATGAGGCATTATTACGTACTGAACCGAGGATTAATCCAGTCCTTATTTTTAAACAGGGGAGAGAAAAAGGGGTTTTATATGATTTTGATACTGCTTCCATTTCGAAATCTATTAAGAAATATCCTGATTCGTATTGGGATAACTTTTTCCTTTTTGTTAACATATTCCCTTCGACTATTATTCATCCTAAATTTACTGAATTTATCGAGGGTTTAGTTAACGAATATCCTATCATAAAAGGCAGAGTGATATTCGAAATTAATGAGGACCCAATAGAATCGAAACTATGGAATGAAGAAAATTTTATTAACGGTTTACTTTTTTTAAAGAGCATGAAGTTATTGATTGCTCTAGATGATTTATCTTTCACCTCAAATGCTTTTGAGAAAATCATTCAGATTAAACCTCACTTTGCGAAGTTAGATCGAACTTGTTCAGAAAATCTAGCAAAGTCGCTAGAGAAACAAACAGACATTGAATCTTTTCTGGCTATTACAGATAACCATTCGGTTGTGGTGCTTGAAGGCATTGAAAAAAAAGAGGATTATGTCACTGCGTGTAACTTAGGTATATTAGCTGTACAAGGATACTATATTTCGAAGCCTCAAAGGTTATAGTGAATGCGTAAGTTTCTTATGAATATCTTAGCTAAGAGTAAAATTATGAGGTTACAAAAACAGCAATATTGGGAGAAAGCAATCATGAAAAGGACTTTTGTTTTATTTGAAGCTCGTAAAACTTTTTATGGAATTGACATTAAAAAAATAGTATCAATTGAAAAGAAAAGTGATGTAATCAATCTACCTAAAACCCCTGAATATATGGTGGGTATTGTAAACATTAGAGGCAAAGTAGTACCTGTAATAGATAGTTATCATGTGTTTTATAACTATAGGATACCTGCTGATGCAGTTACTCGATATATTTTATTAGATGTTAATGGATTAACAATTGCATTAATGGTAGAGGACACAAATGAAATAATTAGCATTGATAGTGACTCAATAAACCCTGTTAAAATGTTGAATGATAGTCCATTTTTTGAGGGGATCGCCCTGGAAGGAGAACGTATGATAACAATATTAAATATTGAAGAAATAATTTCCAATCTTAAGAATTTGGATTATATCCGGGGAGAATACATAAATAATCATTATGAAACCGAAGAGAATTTGAATAATATATAACCTTAATACAGCGGGAGGACTAACAACTAATGATGAAGAAAAAAGTTAATAAAAGGTTAAAGTTAGGAACAAAAATCAATTTGATTGTTTTAAGTATTGTCCTATTATTATCCATAATTATAGGAATTGTGGTAGTCAGCGAAGTGACAAAGGGAATTAAGTCATTTGCGGTTGAGAAAGCAAAAGGGGACTTAAGTTTAAGTTACCGGTACATCAAAGATAAGTTTCCTGGTGATTGGGAAATCAAAAATGGAAAGTTATACAAAGGAGATTATTCTTTTAATAATAGCTTAGACATAGTAGACAAAATAGCAAAAGATACGGGTGATACAGTAACAATCTTTCAGGGGGAAACACGTATAGCAACAAACGTAATTGTAAATGGAAAGAGGAATATCGGAACTCAAGTTTCCCAGGAAGTTGGTGATGTCGTGATAAAAGAGGGGAAAAACTATTACGGTGAAGCTTCAGTTTCCGGTAAAATTTATCAAACTGCTTATATGCCTTTAAAGAATAACAGTGGTGAAACAATGGGTATCCTTTATGTGGGAGCTCCTCAAACAATAATTGATGAAATTTTATCATCGTTTTTAACCAAATTTATAATTTTAGTGATTTCCGTAATTATAATTTCTGTTCTTATTATTCTGTGGTTTACTAGCCGATTAAAGAAAAGACTGGAGGCCATTTCTAGTGCATTAGAGAATGCAGGAAAAGGTGATTTTACAACAGTCGTTATGGACGATGCCGGGGATGAGTTAAGTGACCTCTCTGAAAGCTATAACAATATGAGGGATAATTTAAGTAATATGATTAAAATTATACTTGAGACCTCTGAGCAGGTAGCTGCGTCATCTGAAGAGTTAACCGCAGGAGCTGAACAAACCAGCAAAGCTACTGAACAGATTACAGAAGCAATCCAACAAATAGCTAGCGGTTCAGATACTCAAACACAAAGTATTGAAGAGAGCTCAAAAGCTCTGGAGGAATTAACATTAGGTATAGCTAATATTGCTGAATCTTCTGCAACCATAGCTGAAAATGGAACACAAACCAGTCAGCGTGCTAAACAAGGTGAAAAGTTTGTTCAAGAAACAGCCGATCAGATGAATATGATCCACTCAACTGTAAATGATACCGGGAATATTATAATGCTACTAAATGAAAGATCTAAACAAATTGGTGATTTTTCAAAATTGATAACAGAAATCGCAAATCAGACAAATTTATTAGCTTTAAACGCAGCAATTGAAGCTGCAAGGGCAGGAGAACACGGTAAAGGATTTGCTGTAGTAGCAGATGAGGTAAGAAAACTTGCAGAACAATCACAAGATTCATCCTCACAAATTTCTGAGTTAATAAAGCATATACAAAATGATATGGACCGTTCAAATGATTCAATGGATATGGTGAAAAAAGAGGTTCAAAATGGATTGGGGATTGTTTCTAAAACACAAGATAGCTTTGAAGAAATCTTAAACTCTATGAATGAAATGGGAGAGCAAATAGACGGAATGGCTGCAACCGCCCAACAAATGTCAGCCAGTACCCAAGAGGTATCAGCAACTGTTGCAGGAGTGACCTCTATTTCTAAAGAGTCTTCAATGCATAGTCAAAATGTAGCTGCTTCAGCTGAAGAACAACTGGCATCAATGGAAGAGATTTCAGCTTCCGCATACAATTTATCCAAAATGGCAGAGGATTTACAGGATACTGTGAGTAAGTTTCGAATCTAGTTTAAAGTAAAAAAATCTAAAAATAAGTTGAAGAATATCAGTTTTTAAAAACAGCACCCTAATAACTTTAGTATAAGATACTACTTAGTAGGGTGCTTTCTTCTGAATAATTTACAACCCAAAATTGCAACTAAATCTATCTTTCATTTAGAAAACTTGGATTCTATATCTTCATCAAAAACAAAAATAGACATACCCAAATCTCTATCAATATCTATATCCACAAAGAGATCCTTAAAGTTGCATCCTAAGAATTCTTCCATTTCTACAGGGGGATTATTTTGGTAAATCTCTTTTACCATTTCAGTTCTTGCTGCTCTTAAAGCCTGCTTGCCTTCATAGGCAGTGGCAATAAATTTCTCTACTGGAGAAAGATTGCCTTCCATTTCGCTTATAGCCCAGTTTTTACAGAAGGTTGTCGTTATTTTACTTGGTCCTTTTCCCATATGTTTTTTTCTAAAATGACGGACTAGATTGCTGAATTCTGCTTCGTATTTATTCATAATGTCTCCTATTCCTTAGGCGAATATGAATGTATTTTACTATATAGAAACTTAATAGAGAAGGGGGAAACGATGGATATTACTCCCAGTTTTATATGAAAAGAATTCAAGCAACTAGGATTTTTAAGGATAAGTTTACTTTATTATTATTGTTCCAGCATAATTGAGTATTTAGGAGGAAATAAAGAAAACATATGAACAGTACGACACACCAATGGGATTACATACAGAACCATATAGGGCAAAAATCATTAAAATCTATCGCTGACAAATTGGAAATGCCGGTAAGAACAATACAAATTATGTTGATTCGAAAGAACGGAACCTCCAATACCAAGATACATACAGGAATGTTAACAGCAGGAGAATTAGCAAAGATTTTAAAAATTGACCGGAATACCATAATAGGGTGGATTTCCCGCCACTCATTAAAAGCTTCAAAAAAAGTAACGAACAGTAAGAAAAAATACACGTTTATTAAGATTGAAGATTTTTGGGATTGGTGCTATGAACATCTTGAAAAAGTAGACCTTTCACAATATGAAGCTAAAAGTCTCCTACCAGAACCATCATGGGTAGCTAGAGAAATGAAGGAAAGTAAAAAAGTAAGTAATTATAAGAAATGGACCACAAAAGAAGAAATTAAATTAAAGTATTTAGTTGGTATGGGATACAGTTGGCAAAAAATTGGAGAAATCTTAGAACGTAAACCGGGTGCTGTTGAAAAGAAATATTCTAGGATAAAAGAACAAGAAATTAGTTTTAGAGAATAGTACCCGGAAATCGATAAGTATACATCGTATAAATAACCATCCAGGTGCCAAAGAGTATCAAAAGAAGATATTTGCCGAAGGCATCCCAGCAACAATGTTTGGAGTTGCAGATATTCGTAAAGAGTTCGACCGATTATTGGAAAACGGCGTGAAGTTTACTATAGAGCGGACAAAAATGGGCTAAGTCACAATAGCTGTCTTCGACGATACATACCGCAACCTTATTCAGATAATGCAGAAGTAACTTTATGTAGAAAAAGTTATCAATAAAGTGTTTTTATCAATAATTAAACAACAACTTTATGTTTACCTTGTTCTATTTTTAGGACAGGGTTATACATTTTTAAGGTTTAAAATAAATGATATTGTGAATAAGTTCACTTAAACTATTGGGGCAAGAGTTAAACAAGAGGTTGCTGCAGCAGCGTCTTTTTTTCTTATTCAACTTACGAAACAGGATAGTTAAATAAGGTATTTACAATTGCAAAGATGAATTATATATATCCTAAAAAAAGTATTCTTTTCTATTGATTTTAGAGGATTTTGAGTTTTTTTTTAACTTGATGTGCATTTGATGCTACCTTAATATAAACAAGTGCAAAAGTTTCTAAATAAGAGGTGTAATTATGAAGTTTGATGAGTTTACAGTTGGACAGGTGTTTGAAACTAAGTCCTTCAAAATGACAAAAGCGGATATTATGAGATTTGCAGGAGAATTTGATCCTCAATATATGCATTTAGATGAGGAAAAAGCAAAGCAGGGGAGATTTGATGGAATCATCGCTTCCGGACTACATACATTAAGCATTTCAGTAAGGCTTTGGATTGAACAAGGTATCTATGGTGATGATATCATCGCTGGAACAGGGATGAATAATATGAAATTTATAAAACCGGTGTATCCTGGTGATAAATTGTATACCATCGCCGAGGTTATCGATAAGAAAGAGACGAAGAATGAATCGGGAATCATTACTGTATTGTTATCTACTTACAACGATAAAGAAGATAAAGTATTAGAAGTAGACCTGTCGGGATTGATTAAGCGATGATGTGTTGTAATTGAAAATAAGTGAAATAATCTACACAAGTCAATTACGGCTTATGGGTTGAGTATTTTCATAATTGCATTTTTGGAAAGGGTCTTATTCCACTACCATGGAAGTACAAAGCAGTCAAAATCTAAAAACGACAATACTAAAGTAGACCCAGCGATTATAATTTTTAAAAAAGCTGAGCCTAAAATAAAACCTCATGTCGCAATATCATTATGACCACAATAACGCTACTTTCATTCTCTGTGGTGAAGAGCTGGTTTTTAGCGATTCATGGATGGCTAACGGGGGCGTTAGTTGAAATATTAAAAGGACTGGTTTCAGTCCTTTTTGTTTTGCAAATTAATATACGGCAGATAGCGGCCATTAGATAGTTTTTCGACCAACCTGAACTCTATAAGTTTTTTTAATGATAGAGTGCAATAAGACGAGGCATCATATTTATCCCTTCCTAATCTAACACCAATCTGTGTAGGACCGAAACCAAGTTTTCTTTGTTCCGCCGTTACTTCATTGTTTAATTCGCATAGAGCTTCATAAATGATCCTATCTTTTTCTGTTATCTTCTTTTTCGATGGTCTTCTCATGATTCACCCTCCCATAATATCTCTCAATAGGAAACTTATACAATATCACTCTTTGAAAACAAGTTATTGCCTTTATGATTTGTTAAAACGGGCTGAATGGATTAGTGATACCCCAGAAGATTCCAATAAAAAAAGCCCTCTGATTCTAGAGGGCAAATGGGGAATACTACTCTTATTCTTTACGATATTGAAAAATTTTATACTATAGATCTATATTTATTAGTATTTTAATTATGTCCAAGCCTTTCTAATTGTGATTAGCTGTCCCAATGTAGGATGCCTTCAAATAAAAAATAATTGAAAAAAAGGAATTGTTATATTATTTCTTATTTTATTGCCATTTTTAGCTATGGTTTTAACTTTATTTTTTTTTTTTTTATTCAAATCTCTTGGGCTTTGCTTAAACAAAGGAGCAAGGCTTTTTTCTTATTCAAGTAAAGGGCAGGCTAGTTAAAAAAGAAATAGTAATAATTGGGTATATTAAGAGGAATATTAAAAAAATTGTTATAGATGCACAGGGATGTATGTAAATGTAAATGGTTCTTAATTAAAAAAGGATGAGAGTAATGGACAGTTTTCAAAAATTAGAAAAGACCTATGACTACCTCCGAAAGTTGTGGCTCGATTACTGGACTCAAGAAGTAGTTTTTACATTTCAGTGGTGGTTTGAAATTTTTGTTATTATTTTTCCATTGTTTTTATGGTGGAGATTTGTCGATAAAACTCGATTAAAAGAAATAAGTCTTGTTGGGCTGATTACAGCAGGAATTGCTTTCATCTTGGATCAAATTGGTACATCCCTAGGTTTTTGGATATATCCATATACTTTAACACCATTAGAAAGAGATGAATTTACCCCTGCTGATTTATCTATTGTTCCCTTTATTTACTCTATGATTTATCAGAGATTTCCTATGTGGAAAAAATACATATTAGCAACTTTAACCTATGCGTTTATAGCTTCATATTTAGGAGAAAATATCTTTCAATGGTTTGGGGTATACAAAAAAATTAAATGGAATCACTTATACTCTGTCCCGTTTTATATTTTAATTGGAGTATTTGTAAAAGTGGTTCTTCAAAAAATTAATTTAATTGAGTCACATTCCAATGGAAAAGAATAAAATGATACTTATTTCGTTAATGAGGGCGATTGTTCAATAGAACTGTCGCTTTTCTTATTCCGCTAACGTGGCAGAATAGTTGAATAAGTAATAGTTACCAGTAGATAAAATAAGTTGCATTTTGAGAAAATAAAGTTTGGACGATGATAAAAAATTAAGGCGGTTCATTAATGAGGAAAAATCTTTTTGCGATTCTAATGTATACGTTAGGTATTGTCGGGTTAATCATTACATTATTTATCGTGTATAAGAAGAACATTGATAATTCATTTGCCACTATATTTGTACATGGTTATGTGATTTTTCTTGTTTTATTTCTTGTTTATTTCGTAATTGGAACGATATTAAATTTAGGGAAAATTGAATGGGTCGATATAAGAAAAAGATTGTATAAATTCATTATTAGTTTTGTTCTAATTAGTTGTCTCGGTTTGATTTATTACTACATTAAAAAACCATCTGAAATAAATTTTCAAAAGGTTTTATTTTTGCCTTTAGCTATATTACTCGGTTCAGCTTTTTCTGATTTACCTTTCATCAGAAAAAATAACAATTAACTTGATTAACTAATAGTGCAAGAGTTGAAGTTCCAGCTGCCATTTGGTGGCTTTTTCTTATTCAGCTAAACCAGCTAATAGTTTGTCAAGACTTTTCAATAAAAATAGAAATTTTGCCATGGTATACTAAAAATAAGCATGCTAAATAACCTTCCTTCATACTGTAATTGGAAGGTTTTGAGTTATTTAGTT
>NZ_JAAOEO010000001.1 GCF_011393025.1 Neobacillus terrae
GTCCGCATGGAAATAACAAATATTTATGGCAGTAAATAAGGAGTAACTAAACTTGGATTTCCAAGTTTTCTTTATAGAAGCATTTGTGAAGGTTTTCACTTAAACTACCATGAAAATAAAATTCTTTAACTCTGAAAAAAGACATTACTAAAGAAAACCCGTCTCATTCCTTTTAAAAAAGTGGTGAGGGCCACAATTGTAACAAAATATAAATTGGTTGATTGGATTCAGAAACAGTATAGACAGTTCAGTATATTTTCATTCTTTGTGGAGCTGCGAAAATCTTTCCCGCTGCATGGATGGCTAAAGGGGGCTTTACTTTAAGAGAAGTAAAGCTTTTTTGTTGTTTCACTAAAGTGGCAGGTAAGTTTAACAAGTGAAGGAATATTATAGCATCAGTTGGAAACCTTTGTTATAATTAGTGTAAAATTACACTTTTCAAACAAAGGGTGATACATAATGGATAATATTAATAAATGGGAAATTACAACTTTGGTTTTAGCAATTATTGGTGTGACTTTTAGTATGATGTTTCAGGGGATGGCTTATTGGGGACCTGGTGGATCATTTACTTGGATTGGATTCTGGGTAGGTGCGATTTTGTCTTACTGTTTTTCCTTATCTTCAATTGTTTGTATGTCTTTAAACAAATATAAGTTACATATTTTATTGGTCACTATAAATATAATATTAATTTCGGCAACAATTCTATGGACTACTTTTATTATAATTGCTTGGCAATCAGGAATGTAGATTACCCTACATTCGATTTGCGCAAGTATTTGGCTCCGCCTACGCCAAATACAGTGATAGCCACTCATGCTATCCCCACTAAAATTTATTTTAAAGTAAAAATATTAATAGAATATGTACTTTGTGTTAAAAATTTTTAATGATTGATGACTTATTGGGTTAACTTTAACTTTCACAAACAGGTTCAAATGTTAAAGATTTAGCTGCCATTTCCAAACAGCGTTGGACATACGGCAATAAATTAGCATCGAGAATAATAGCTACTTTATGTATAAGTAGATTGTGAAGAATTGTTCTTAAGGCTAACAGGGGCCTTACTTCAATTGGAGTAAAGTCTTTTTTTGTTGTTCTGCTAAAGGGGCAGTTTAGCTTAATAAGGTGTCTACCATAAAAGCGATAAATAGTTTTAAGTATTTGACTTCACTTTATGTAATTCATTTATTTCAGCCATCCTTATACTTGTAATTAATGGTATAATAAGGTAAAAAGGTGAGTTAGAATGAGTAAAGAAATGGACACTATTTATAACGAAAATATTGCAGAGGAAAAATTAAAGCAAGGTACAAAGTATGAAAAACTTGCAGCAGTAGTATTTAAAATACTAAACCAGAATGATGTTGTTATTCATGATTTAACTCTTCGTGGAGATGGTAAGAAAACAGGACATCAAATAGATGTTACAGTTCAAAGCCCAGGCTCAAATGTATCTAAACGAATCTTAATTGAATGTAAAGACTATGATTCAAAAGTTGGGATAAGTATAGTAAGGGATTTCTTTGGTGCCATTCACCAAATTAACCCTAATGAAGCTTTTGTTGTTACGACTGAAGGATATACAAGAGGTGCCAGAACCTTTGCAGAAGACGAAGGAATAAAATTAGCTATACTTAGAGGTTTTAAAGAAGAGGACTGGGAAGGTAGAATAAAAGCTATACATTTAAAAGGGACGATTACCTTTATGAACCAACCTACATTAACTTGGGTTGCAGCTAATGAACAGGAAATAGAAAAATTTCATGCTAATGCTAATGAAGAAATTAATACAACTCAAAACACAAGTACAAGAGAAACATTCTTTTATGATCAAGCAGGGAAACCTCAAGAAAATCTACAAACTGTTTTAAAACCTATATTCAATAGTCTCCCAAGAGACCCGAATTCTCCAACTACTGGTCGTTATGAATTTGGTACAATCAAATATGTTAAAATGGCAGGGGTATTAGTGGGAGTCAAAGGATTTGACTATGAATTCACAAGTAGCCAAAGTGTAACTGAAACTATTATTGACCAAGGGAGTAAAGTTGCCTTATTGGTATTTAAAGTTCTTGATGAGGACTTTGACCAAATTATTTTTGACCAAGATTTAGATAAATGGACTTTTAATGATAATGGCGAAGTCATTTCCAAGTAAATATATTTTAATACTAAAGGTCAATTCATTTATGTAGAAAAACATGAGTTGAAATTTAAATAAGGTTTAAATATAAATTCTGTTATATATGCAGGTTTTTAATTGAAATAACGGATGCTTTCCTTAATTAGATAGGAAAGCCTTTTTCTTTTGTTGCTAAAGGGGCAGGTTTGTAGAAGAAGTTTCATAAAAACTGAAACCTTCAATAGATAAAAGTCGTAAAACAAGTATTCATTAAGTAGTGGTTCAGAGTATTAAAAATTAAACTTTTAAAGTTTTAGGAGGATTTCGTATGATTAAGAAATTCATAAGCCAACAAAAAGTAGAATGCATTGGTGGTTTTACTGCCGTATACGCCGACCCTATTATGGCACATATAAATCCTAGCGTAATTCACAAAAAAGATATTTTCATCATAATTAAAAGAGATAAAACGATATGGGCAACGAATGTGAACCAGGAAGACAAAGACCAACAAAGTAATAAATGGGTAGAAATCATTAGAGATAATGTAAAGAGGAAAACAAGTCCTATTATGCCAAAGACGCATTACTTTGAAATAAAAAAGGGAGATTTATTTGGAACCTATGTGATTTCGAATGATTTAATTTCAAACGAAACCTTTTGCGACAGTAATTCCTACCTCAGTGTTTTATTAAATAAAGAATGAATTAAGTTCTATCTGTCATTAAATAGATGCCTTTTTAATTATGATAATACGGAGTTGTTCCAACAAAGGTAAATGTGTTTTTTGGAAGAATTTACTCTACCAACGGGGCAGCATTCCTGTAATAAATGAATTGGGGTAGCGTCAGGAAAATGCGGATTTACAACGATAAGGAAATTCCAAATTAAAAATCCCAACTTCTCTACAAATCAAAATAGAGAAATTGAGCTTTTCAGTTACTTCATTTATTTATTGAATTCATTAACTGGAAGAAGTATTCAGGTTTATGAGTCTTATTTAGGTTATACCATGAATGTAATGCATCTGGTGTAAATACATCTATTTTTTTCAGTACCTCCATTGCAAATTCCAGAGGAGCTATTCCTGATGCAGTAACTAAATTCGCATCAGATACCGCAGATCCCAACTCATAGAACTTTTCTCCTTTATAGTTAGGACATACCATTTTAGTATATTCTAAGTTATTACTTGTATGCTTTCTAGTATCTAAGTATCCCATATTCGCGAGGCCCTCAGTTGCACCACAAATTGCAGCAACAATAGTGCCAAGCTTTAAAGCTTGGCCAACTCTTTCCAAGATAGGTTGATGAATTTCTTCACTCCAAGTAGTCCCTCCTGGTAAAATTAAAAGATCTTTACTCTCAAGAGTACATTCATCAAGGGAAATATCTGGTTTTATGCTCAGTCCTCCCATAGTAGTAATCATTTCTTTATTAGCTCCTACTGTAATTACTTTTAAAGGTGCTAAATCTTTTTTGAAATATCTTCCTGAGTTTAGTTCAGCAATTAAATATCCATATTCCCAGTCCGACATTGTATTAAATACATATAGAAAAACTTTTTTTGTTTGCATCCAATAACACTCCAATCACAATTGATATAGCTATTATAATATAACTTCCCTGACAGTTAACGTCAGGGAAGTTATCATACTTGATGAAATTTTATTAATTCCGACAGAACTTCAATAAGTCTTTTCTTAAGACTTATTGGCTCAATAACTTTAATAGATTTATTGTACGGTAAAAGTAAATAAGGTACATATGTATGTATCATATCTTTTTCAAGAAGAAAAACTGCTTGATTTGAAGTCCGTTCTTGTAAATAATGTCCTAAAAACCAATGTTGGCAAATATCAGCCAATACACTTTTATCCCCATTAATAACCAAAGAAATAATCCCTTCCTTATCTTCTATAGTTGGAAGAAGACTTTTTATAAAAAAGTCACGTGCTGAAAAATTTTCTGGCCGGTTAAACTTATTTTCGGTTAGCATTAGACTTTCAATTCGATCTACTCTAAAACTACGGATATCATTCCTAAGATGACAAAATCCAATCACATACCACTTATTATTCCAATAGATAATTCTGTACGGATCGACCAATCTATAATTTAATTGCTTTTCGCCACTTTTATGGTAAAGAATTTTTACTGAGTACCCGTCAGCTACGGCCTGCTCCAACTCCTTCAAAAAAGGTTCCATAGAGAGTGAACTTAATCGACTTATTACTTCAAGACTAGTTAAATGTTGGTTTATCTTTGTTTCCTGCTCTTGATTTGAGTATTTACTTAGTTTTGAAATGGCCCTATTTAGTGCTTCACCTCCATAATATCCGGCTTCTTCTGCAAAAACAGCAGCGTGAAATAGTGAAGTTTGCTCCTCAAAATCAAAAAAAAGAGGAGCCTCAATAAAATTGTTCAATAAAGTGTATCCACCGTTATGTCCTGGTTCTGAAATTATAGGTACGCCACTTGTTGAAATTGTATCAATATAACGATACACAGTCCTTATATTCATCTCTAACTTTTCTGAAATTTGTTTTGCAGTAATTTTTTCACCTGAACGAAGCATCCATAGAATTGCTAACATATTGTCAATTTTAGGCATATAATTCCACCTCTATATGAAATTTATTTTCTATTATATATTTCCGATTTTTGGTATAACTCATCAACTGTTCCTTTCCGATAGCTTTCTATATAATGAGGCCCTAGACACATTTGTAATTTCACAAATTTGATTTACAGTCATATCTCCCTCTTTATAAAGCTTTACTGCATAATTCATTCCTGCATGATTTTTATGGTACTTCTTTAACCGACCTTTAAACTTTCCTTCTTTCTTAGCCAGTTCAATTCCTTCACGCTGCCGCATACGGATAAGATCACGTTCTAATTGGTTTACACCCGCCATAACCGTAATTAAGAATTGGCTGTAGGGATTATCTTCTGATAAATCTAGCCATGTATCTTTTAAGGATTTTAAATTTGCCTTTTTACTCCGTATGTTATCGATTAATTCAAATAAATCTTGTGTACTACGAGTAATCCGAGTTAAGTCCGTAACATAAATGATGTCACCTTCTTGTATATCCTCTAACATTTTTTGAAGTTGCTCACGATCTTTTGTTGCTCCGGAAACTTTTTCTTCAAAAATAATATCCATTCCGATTTCGTTCAGTTGCTGAAATTGCCTTGAAGGATTCTGGCTAGTTGAACTGACACGTATATAACCGATTTTCCGCAAAATATCACCTCATTTTTGAGACAAGTCTTATGAGACGCTCTTAACTATGATTTTATCAGTCTCCTACACTTGTATCAATAGAGTACACTCTATTGATATATAATTGAACTAATTAACTGAATAATTACAGAAATGAGATGATACTGTATGAAAATTGCGAGAGGTAGAGAATTGCTTACACCAGAACAGCGGCAGGCCCTTATGCAAATTCCTGAAGATGAGTGGGTGCTAGGAACCTACTACACTTTTTCCAAACGAGATTTAGAAATTATAAATAAACGAAGGAGAGAAGAAAACCGTTTAGGGTTCGCCGTTCAATTAGCCGTTCTTCGGTATCCCGGTTGGCCATACACTCATATCAAAAGCATCCCGGATTCATTCATACATTATATATCGAAACAAATCGGTTCCAGTCCATCTTCGCTTAGTCTTTATCCTCAAAGAGAAAATACACTTTGGGATCATTTGAAAGAAATTCGAAGTGAATACGACTTTGTAACTTTTACTCTAAAAGAATATCGAATGATATTTAAGCATCTTCATCAATTAGCTTTGGAAAATGGTGATGCCATTCATCTACTACATGAATGCATAAATTTTCTAAGAATAAACAAAATCATACTGCCTGCTATCACTACACTTGAGAGAATGGTGTGGGAGGCAAGGGCAATGGCTGAAAAGAAGCTATTTAATACGGTTAGTCAATCTCTGACAAATGAGCAAAAAGAAAAGCTTGAAGAAATCATTACTTCGCAGCATCCATCCGAATCTAATAAAACGATATTAGGTTGGTTAAAAGAACCACCGGGTCATCCTTCACCCGAAACATTTCTAAAAGTAATAGAACGACTCGAATACATACGAGATATGGAATTAGAAACAGTACAAATTAGTCATTTGCATCGCAATCGTCTGTTACAGCTATCTCGCTTAGGTTCAAGATATGAGCCTTATGCCGTGACTTTCAAGAAAATAAACGATATTCGATATTAACCGTCTATTTATACAATCTTACTCAGGAGTTAACGGATAAAGCTTTTGAAATTCATGACAGACAAATACTCAGTCTGTTATCAAAAGGCCGTAAGGCTCAAGAAGAAATTCAGAAACAAAACGGTAAAAAGCTGAATGAAAAGGTTATACACTTTACGAACATCGGACAAGCTTTAATCAAAGCAAAAGAGGAAAAATTAGACATATTTGAGGTTTTAGAATCCGTTATTGAATGGAATTCTTTTGTCTCTTCGGTGGAAGAAGCTCAGGAGCTTGCACGTCCTGCCGACTATGATTATTTAGACTTACTGCAAAAACGATTTTATTCACTTAGAAAATATACGCCAACGCTATTAAGGGTATTGGACTTTCATTCTACAAAGGCAAATGAATCACTTATACAAGCTGTAGAGATTATCCGAGGAATGAACGAATCTGGAAAGCGAAAAGTACCTGACGACTCACCTGTGGACTTTATCTCAAAGCGTTGGAAAAAACACTTATATGAGGATGACGGTACAATCAATCGTCATTATTATGAAATGGCCGTCTTAACAGAACTAAGGGAACATGTTCGGGCTGGTGATGTATCCATTGTGGGCAGTAGACAATATAGAGATTTTGAGGAATATTTGTTTTCAGAGGATACATGGAATCAAACGAAGGGAAATACGAGGTTATCAGTTAGTTTATCATTCGAAGAATATATGACAGAGAGAAACAGCAGCCTTAATGAAAGATTAAAGTGGTTATCTGCAAATTCCAACAAATTAGATGGAGTTTCTCTTGAAAAAGGAAAGTTATCAATTTCACGCTTAGAAAAAGATGTTCCAGAAGAAGCAAAGAAATTTAGTGCAAGTCTTTATCAGATGCTCCCAAGAATAAAATTAACCGATTTACTCATGGATATTGCTTATTTAACAGGATTTCATGAGCAATTCACTCATGCTTCCAATAATCGAAAGCCAGATAAAGAAGAAACGACCATTATCATGGCTGCCCTTTTAGGAATGGGACTGAATATTGGATTGAGTAAGATGGCTGAAGCAACACCCGGACTGACATATAAGCAACTAGCCAATGTGTCTCAATGGCGCATGTATGAAGACGCAATGAATAAAGCCCAAGCTGTATTAGTAAATTTTCATCACAAATTACAATTGTCTTCCTATTGGGGAGACGGCACAACATCTTCGTCAGATGGAATGAGAATGCAGTTAGGGGTTTCATCTCTACATGCAGATGCAAACCCACATTACGGAACCGGAAAAGGAGCCACTATCTATCGATTTACGAGTGATCAATTCTCTTCTTACTACACAAAGATTATTCATACTAATTCAAGGGATGCCATTCATGTATTGGATGGTTTATTACACCATGAGACGGATCTAAACATAGAAGAACATTATACAGACACAGCTGGTTATACAGACCAAATTTTCGGATTGACCCATTTATTAGGATTTAAATTTGCTCCAAGAATAAGGGATCTATCGGACTCAAAATTATTTACAATAGATAAAGCAAGTGAGTATCCAAAACTTGAAGCTATTTTACGTGGACAAATAAATACAAAAGTCATTGAAGAAAATTATGAGGATATTTTGCGATTAGCCCATTCAATAAGAGAAGGAACAGTCTCGGCATCCCTTATTATGGGGAAATTAGGTTCTTACTCTAGACAAAACAGCTTAGCTACAGCCTTACGCGAAATGGGGAGAATAGAAAAAACGATTTTTATTCTTAATTACATTTCGGATGAATCTCTAAGAAGAAAAATACAAAGAGGATTGAATAAAGGAGAAGCCATGAATGGACTGGCAAGAGCTATTTTCTTCGGAAAACAAGGAGAGCTTAGGGAACGAACCATACAGCATCAGCTTCAAAGAGCTAGTGCTTTAGATATAATTATAAATGCCATCAGTATCTGGAATACTCTACATCTAACAAAAGCAGTTGAATATCAAAAGCGGACAGGTAGTTTTAATGAAGACTTATTGCACCATATGTCACCTTTAGGCTGGGAACATATTAATTTGCTAGGAGAATACCATTTTAATTCGGAGAAAGTGATCTTATTAGATTCTTTAAGACCACTGAAACTTTCTTAACGTTGTTAAAAACGGGAGAATCGTCAGGAAAATAGGCTTAGCGTTGTAAATCCGCGTTTTCCTGACGGTACCCCGAATTGGAAAAATAATAACTTTGTGAAGGTATTCACTTAAACTATTGGGTGCTTTAGTTAGTTGAACAAGGCGGGGCTGCCCAATAGTCTTTTTTAATGTGTCACTAACCGGGCATGTTGAAAGAAGGAAAAGGCATTTTTATTTTAACAGATGGAATATTTCGTATAATAATTACAAAAGTATCCATTTCATAATTCGTACGTCATAAGTTAATTAAGTAGAGGGGAATTTATGAATACATACATTTACATGGTGAGGCATGGAGACTCACCAAAGACGGGAGAAAACGAAAGAACAAGAGGGCTAACTGAAAAAGGGAAATCAGATGCTTATCGCATTGCTAATACATTACAAGGGGAAGGAGTAGGTTCCAAGGGATTGATAAAACTAACTTAGATGCATTGGTAAAAAAGTTGGAACCCGAGGATAAACGCGCTGAATTTGAACTCTCTTATAAGCAATTTGCTGGTACAATGGAGCAATTAATGCCCGGTCATGTATCGACTGATAACACAAATGATTTACGTTGGCTCTCATACATCCGTGCAGCTGCAAAAGCACGTTTTGAACCCGATACAGAATTAGATATCTCTGATTGTGGTGAAAAGGTACGTCAGATTATTAACGATCATCTTACTTCTTACGGAGTGGAGCAATGGATAAAGCCTATTACTTTATTTGACAAGGACTATAAAAAGAAGCTAGAAACTTTAAAATCAGACGAAGCCATTGCATCTAGTATGGAACATGCTGCTAAACATGTGATTAACGTTAAGATGAGTGATAATCCTGTGTATTATACTAGTCTTTTAGAAAAACTACAGCAAATTCTTGACGAAACGAAGAACGATTGGACTGAACGGAAAAAGCAATTAGAAGAATTCATAAATAATGACGTAAAAATGGGTGAAACAGAAGAAGCTGAAGCATTAGGACTAACAAATAAGGAATATGCCTTTTTTGAAATAATAAAGAAACATTTATTAGAACCGGATGAAGCAGCAGGATCAAAAGCAAAAGAAGCATCAGAAGTATACATTAGTCAAGATATCCTTGATCTTTCAAAGGATATTGCACAAAATGTTGCTGATATTGTGGCAAATACTTGGGTAATCGATTGGACAACTAACCCTACTAAAACTGCCGATATCGAACGTTCAATCTTTATGATGCTAACTTCAAAATATTTTAAACAAATTAAAATGGATGTACGGAAGCAACTAATAACACCACTACTCCATCTTGCGAAAAAACATTTTGCAACAAGAGATTAAGAGGATGAGATAGATGAAGCATTCCATTATTTATGGAACGAAAACCATTGAGTTTTCAATCGAATATCGAAAAAGAAAGACAATGGAAATAAGCGTTGAGCCTCCTCATAATGTAAGTGTTGTGGCTCCGACCAACACACCAGAAGCAATTATTCTTCAAAAGGTTAAGAACAAGGCAGGGTGGATTGTTCAGAGATTATATCTTTTAAAGGAGATGGAATATAAAAAAATTGAAAGAGAAATGGTTAATGGTGAATCATTTATGTATTTAGGTCGTAACTATTCCCTCCAATTTCTAATTGATAAAGAAGTTAAGCAACCAATTGTCAAATTATTTCAAGGAAAGTTCCTCGTTACAAGTGCGGAAAAAGATGAAGATTTGATAAGACAAGCATTTGAGAAATGGTACAAAAGGTAACGGAAAGAATCAATTATTATCAACATTATTTTAAAAAGAAACCTTCGTCAATTAAGGTAAAAGAGCAGCAGAAACGGTGGGCAAGTTGCACCTCAAAAGATGAACTTTTGTTTAACTGGCGCTGTGTTATGGCTCCTTCTCCAGTACTTGATTATATTGTTGTTCACGAAATGTGCCATATGTTATTTAAAAACCATTCGCAAAACTTTTGGGATTTACTTGCGTCTGTTTTATGTGATTATGAGCGAAGAAAAGAGTGGTTAAGAAACTTTGGGGTCAGAATGGATATTTAAAGTGTTTTTTGATATTTGGCGCACCGAAAAAGTAATTTGGTGTGCTTTTTAATGTGTTATAAATGCTCTAAAGCTTTGTATTTGAGTTTCTAACCATTTGGAAGGCTAATGTGAGATTAAAAAGATCAAGAGCGTATTAAAGGCATTTCTGTAAGTTCTGAAGGCTATCGGGGGAGAAATGATTGCTTAAATTATTGTGAATGATTTTTATTTGTGTGAAAATTATTATAGGATTTTTAAAACTGTAGAAAAAATAGAATCTTTCCTAAAGCCAAGGTGTAAAAGAAGACTAGTAATTTAAAAATGAACTTTTAGTATTAATTGTTTGTAATTATGAGGCTGATTTAAACGAGGTGGAATATGAAAAATTTGGTAGGCAAAAATATTGTAATAACAGGTGCTTCATCAGGAATAGGTGAAAAAATTGCATTTAAAGTAGCAGAAATGGGTGCAAGACCAATATTATTAGCTCGCTCTAGTGATAAGTTGAATGATGTGTGTGAAAAAATTAATCAACAATTTGATGTGAGTTGTATATTTTACCCACTTGATGTTGGTGATTTCGAAGAGGTGAAAGTAGTTTTTAGACAACTCCTTCAAGAAGTAGACCATGTAGATATTCTTCTAAATAATGCTGGTTTTGGGGTCTTTGATTCATTTCAGGAAGCTAATTTTGAGGATATTCAACGGATGTTTGAAGTAAATGTACTTGGTTTAATGGCCTGTACAAAGGAGATACTTTCTTCTATGCTTGAAAGGGATACTGGGCACATCATTAATATTGCATCTCAAGCAGGCAAATTAGCTACACCAAAATCAAGTGGTTACTCCGCATCAAAACATGCTGTTCTTGGCTTTACAAATAGTTTAAGGATGGAGCTTGAAGAAACAAATATATTTGTTTCTTCAGTTAACCCTGGCCCGATTGAAACAAATTTCTTCAATAATGCTGATAAATCAGGTAATTATGTTAAAAACATAAAAAAATTCATGCTAAAGTCAGATGAAGTTGCCGAAAAAATAGTGGACTTGATGCTTAAACCAAAACGTGAATTGAATTTACCTAAATGGATGAACTTGGGGAGCACTCTATATAACCTCTTTCCGGGTATAGCCGAAAGGATAACTGGAGGTATATTGAACAAAAAATAATTTCTCATAAAAATAAACTATAAGGTTAAGTTTCAGGTGTAATTTATTGATAATATAAAAGTCAAGTGAAGTATGAAATTTAGCAAGATGATATAAAAAATAGCCCTAAATTATAGGGCTATTTTTTATATCATAAGTAGTATTATTGCTTCACATTCCAAACTACAATAAAAGTAACAGCTATAACTATTAATATATTTGTAAGGTTCATTAATTTCCCTTTACCTTTATTTTCTACTATTTCAATTTCTCTCTTTATAGCTAAAGTATAAAAAAACAGGGCGCCCGAAAGACTTCCTACATATGCAATAGGAATACCATAATCTTGATAAAAGGGCCTTTCCCAGCCCTGCTGAGTTAAAAGGATTATTAATTTTATAAAAATGCCTAAAGTAGTTGCTATACCTATCCAAAATAAAGAATAAAAAAATATCTTTTCTTTAGGTTGTTCCTTAGCCTTAGCAAAATCTGACGCAGAGGAACAAAAGTCAGCAAAGGATAAAGGAAATGTTATTATTGCAGCAATCGCTAATATATTATTAACGACTACATTTTGATCTGTAAATACAGATATCATTAATAGAATAATAATGGCAAGAGTCATTCCTTTATAAAAATCACCTAAAAAGTTCTTTATCGTATCCATGATACTAACCTCCACTCTTATTTCTTCAATTTACTATTTTAGCATATTTAACCAAAACAAAAACAAAAATGTTATAATTTGTATAAAAAAGCGGAATGAGGGAGAAATGTGTCGAGAACTGAGCCGCATTTATATCATCTTAAAGGTGAAGTTGGGGAAGGAGGTTTTGGAAGAGTGTATAAATGCCGAGATATTTTTAGTGATGAGGATGAAGACTTATCAGCTATTAAAATATTAAAGCCAGAACAACTTGACCATCAAACACTGGAGAGGTTTCAAAGAGAGATAAGAATCCATTCTCAACTTAAGCATAAAAATATTGTTCCTATTATTAATTTTGAGTTGGATGATTCCCTGCCTGGAGACGATGGAAGAGGTTTTGCATATTATACAATGCCTTTAGCAGAAAAAAACTTAAGGGATCTTATGTCTCAATTCAGGTTAAATAATATAGGTAGGATGGATGATGAAACAGCTGTATTTTATTTTAACCAAATATTAGATGGGGTGGAATATGCACATAAAGCAGGGATTATACACCGGGATTTAAAACCTGAAAATATTCTAGTTTATAATGAATTGAGAGAAGAAGTACTTAAAATCTCGGATTTTGGATTAGGAAAGTTTTTGAATGGTAACACTCAATTAACAAAAACACATATTGCTTTAGGATCGGATGTATTTGCAGCTCCTGAACAATATTCTGATTCTAAAGAAGTAGATGAAAGGGCAGATATCTTTTCACTTGGAAAAATTTTATATGAACTTATTACTTATGATTTGCCTGTTTCAATTGACTATGACAAGATTGCTTCCTCAAAGCTTAAATTAATTATTCGGAAGGCAACTCATTCTAATAAGTATAGAAGGTTTGCTTCAATACAAGAAATGAGAGATAGAATAAATATGGCCTTGGGAATTAATTTGGCTTTAAAAACATCAACGCACCAATTTAATATTTTTTATAATAAATATAATGATACAGGTGATTTAACTTCTCTTTGGGAGATTATTACTTTACTAAATAAGTATAATACTGATTATACTCTTTATACAGAGCACTTCATGAATATGGATGAAGCTGGCATTGAAAAAATGTACAATAGCTATCTGGAAGAATTTTATGAGGTTGTAGAAAATTTTCTAACTTTAATTCAAGGCGGCCACTCATATAGTTTTACCGATACAATCGCAAATTTTGTTTTTCATAATATTGTACCAAGAATACAGCAGAATATAGATTTATATGAGAATGCTTTTGAAAGTATATTGAAGATGGGGTATAGCCACAATCGTTTTTATATAGCTAGATTATTAGGGGATGAAATTTCAAAAGTTACAAGCGACGATCATAACATGATAATTGGCGAGGTTTTAAGTAATAACCCCCGGGCAACAAGATGGGCAAAACAATATTTTCCTACAAGTAGTTTTTGTGATTATCTTAAATTTGTTTTAGACTCGATAGATTGAAGAAAATAATACCTTATAAATAAAGAGCAACCTTTGGTTGCTCTTTAATCTATTCCTATTACATCAAGATCCATTTCAATTCTCTTTTTTTTCTTTGCGATGACTCTAGAGATGAATTGTTCATAATTTTCATCAGGGTAGTGTGGATTTTTTTTCTTAATCTGTGCACCGTAAAGTGATTCGGCAATTGTACTACCAAAGTTAGTTAATGCCCCTCCTTTGTAGTAGTAATTATATTGTTTTATTTCGTTATATAACGTTTTTAATTGTCCTAAATGAGTCTCTAACTCCATTTCAGTCGTGGATGAATAACCAGTATCAATTCTTCTGTTAATAATTTGCTGTATTTCTTCATAAGATGCTTCAACAGTCTGTATGCCTCTACGTGTATATATACGGTCTTTTTTTATACCTTCACCGTCTTTTGGAGAAACAAAAGGAATTTTTTGAGGTAAATCATTTACAACTAAAACCTGAAATTTCTTATTCTTAATAGTGGGATATTCTGAATCTTTATATTCAAAATCAAGAATTGACAATTCTTGATTTAAATCTTTTGGTAGAAATTTATCAATTTCATTAAAAATATCTTCTTTTTTCTTGAATTCTATCATTCCGACAGACTCTAGAACTCCGTTTTCCTCACTCACACCGACTATTAGGCAACCACCACCATAATTAGCAAAGGCTAAAATATGCTTTGCTAATTTACCTGAGGATGGCCATTGTTGTTTAAAATCCAACTCATTATGCTCACCTGATTGATTCTTTAATATCTCTCTTAAACCTTCGCGACTGGGTTCTTCGAAAAATTTCGCAAAATACTCCTTGTTCATCCCGTGCACCTCTTATAAAAAATAATATCTAAATTATACCTTTTTATGGAAAAATTTAATATTAAAAAGGTGGCCCTATAGGAATGTGAAGGTACTAAATACACAATCATTAAATGGACAACAAGTAATTTATTAATAAATAGGATGTTATTCAATATATTCCAGTTTTCACTCTTTCTTTAATATCCAAAGGGAAAGCTATATTCCCCTTCGAAACTTTTTCATCCGTAAATACCATTGGGATGAAAGTAATTCCACCAATTCTTAATGTTTTTAAAGTTCTTTTCATCAGTAACAAAAGATTTAACTTCTATTCCGAATAACTCTTTGTGATATTCTTTAAAGTTTTCGCATCCTCTAATAAATTCCACGGCAGCATTTTTACTCATTTTTGATGAAGTACCCACTACAATAAAAGGAACTTTTTCATCATAATAAATTGGTACAGAACCCCCAAAATAAATCTCATATAACTCAGGTATTTCTTCTTTCATAGCAACCTCCATTAATAGCAATCTACTCATCTCATCACTCCTTTTGATTTTAATTATGAACTAGTCAAAAATAGAAAAAATAGGCAAATGTGAAAATTTTTCTACAAAAATAAACAAATTTCATCACAATGATTAGATTCCGCCAAAGTCGTTAAAAAATAATTAACAATTTTAAGAATATTTGTTAATGTAGGATTAAATAATTTAAATGTAAAATTTGTAAAATACCAATTTAGGCGATAGGAGAAAGAATATGGTTGAGAAAAATTTAAGTAATTTATCAGATCATAAATATACTAAAGGGATAATTGAATCTCCTATTAACAATGCATTTGGACAAACACTGAAATTAAACTCCTGGACTAAAGAAAGACTACCAGAATATCTATGGCTGGGCTTAATTTTAAACTATTATGGAAGAGAAGAAGGATTAAAAAGAGGAGAGAATATCCTCTATCAAATTTCAAATATGAATTTGGATATTGTCCAACCGAAACTTTCACTTTTTCTAAAATTATCAATAGTAAATCAGGAAAAAATTTATGAAATAATTAGTTCAATTATTGATCCAGTAATACTATCCCCGCTAACAATAGTTTATCGAAGGGAGGAGAATGAAACTTTTAACCGTTTTTTTTATATTAATAAACAAACAGTAGAAAATAGAATTTTAGTTTTAAAAGAAACTGTAAAGAAGTTTTATAGTCAACAATCAGATTCTGCAACAGATTTAAGATATTTATCCATTTGTCTACCTCTTTTCAAAGGGAGGGTACATGTTTCAGAGAAAGTTGAAATGACAATTGAATCTCTTAAAAATTATAGTAAAACAGACCATAAAGATGAAAAAATGAGTTTTTATAGGCCATCAATAAGAAGTATTGAACTTATTGATCTAGAAGATCCTGACACTAAATTTATTAATAATTTTTGGAGGGAGGTTGGTTTAATGACTGATTGTTCACCAAAATATATCGCTCAACATATAGAAAATAATGACGATTATTTTTTGAAGGATACTCAAAAAGCATTTGAAAATATTATTTTATTAAATAAAGAGAAATCAATCGAGGACCCTAAATTCAATGTGCTTATTGGGTCTACTGGGTATATGCTTAAAATATACAATGAAGTTATATCAAGTGGTCTAAAAAATGGCATATTAGGGCGGCACGCATTTAGAACAATTCTTGAGGTTTTCATAATGATGAAGTATCTCATTCTTAAAGAGAAGAATAATGAAAGTATATTTAAGAGTTATCAATTATACGGCATAGGGAAATATAAACATATTTTACTTAGATTGCGTGAGAGCGAGCTGAGTGAAGAAAGTTTTATAACGGTTCCTATAGTAGATGTAATTGTGAATGAGCCAATGTGGGAAGAGTTTATGAATATTGATGTGCGTTTTTTTGATCAACAAAATATAAAAAGAAAATTTGAGGAAGTTGGAGAAAGGGAATTATACGAAATTTTTTATGAATATACTACTAACTATGCTCATGGATTTTGGGGAGCTGTAAGAGAAAGCTCCCAATTGGTATGCGATAACCCGTTACATAAATATCACACGGTAGCAGATTTAGGTTTTGACCAAAAATTTCCAAGCGTTATTTATGATATAGATAAAATTTTTAAAAAGCACATTGAATTGTTGTCTAGTGTGTATGAATTTCCAAAATGGTATAAATTAAAATATAAGGAATTAACTTATGGGTTATAACAATGAGGCTTTAATTAATATTCAAATAGAATATAGTCAATTATTAACCAAATTTCTACCTCAAATTGAAAATATAAACGAAATAGAATTGTCTAATTTATTATCAATAATTGATGAAGTAAAATTATTTTGGTATAAAAGGTTACCCTTAATTGAATTTGAATTAGAGCATTGGGCTAAATCTAAAGAAAGCCTATTGCTTTCTGGAGCAATATATTTAGATGTTAAAGACAATGAACATTTTTTCTTTAATCTTTTTGGAGAGTACCATGTTGTAGATGATCCTTTATTAAAGTTAGAGGGATTTTTTAGAGTGTCAAGTGAAAACTTTAAAGATGAATCTATTTTAAACGTTTTTAAAAGAGCCTACTTGGATACTCTAGAAGTTACAAAAAATTATTCCAATGCAATTCATATACTCCCTGCTAAAGAAATAGTTAATAAATATAACCCTGATAATCAGGAATTAATAGAAACCTTTTATTGGAGGTTTATTTCTACAATTTTTAAAAAAGAAGTAAAAAACTCTGCAGAGTTTTTTAAGAGCTTTACTTCATTATCCGATATTGAAAAAGAACTCGATCAGATTATATTAGATAATTTAGTTTTTGTTGATAAATTTGATAATAAATTAACTTTGGAAGAAAGGTGCGAGAAATACAAAGTAGAGTTTCCTCAGTTTAGGGGATTGACAAATCTTCAAATTATTAATGTAGCAACATTTTCATATGTTGCTCAAATTATAGATCTTTTACTTATTACATCATTTTTAGGCTTTACTCCCTATATCCGAAATGATATAACATTTAGATATTTTTTATTATTAAAAGATACTTTTATTGAAGAGCCAAGTATTAGGATAATGGTAGAAAAAAGTATAATTATATATATAATGTACAATACGGTTTCCTTGGAAAGGCTTAATAAATATAATTTTGATGAGTTTTATAAACTTACCAGGGAAGGTAACATTTTGGCTAGGACTATAGACAGATTGAATAGCTGTAAAATTGAAGTGATTTATAGCAAGGTGAAACCGATACAAAAAATTATTGATGAAGAAATCGATAATTTGCTCAAAACGTTTTAATATTGAAAAAAACTTTTGTTAACTTATTTTAAGTAAAGAAAAGGCGGCATCCATTTGAGGATTTCGCCTTTTACCACATTTTATCCTATTGTTCAGCATAGTTTGGAGCTTGGTTGTGGCAAATGAACATTTTTGTTAAATATTGTAATTTTTCATAAAAGCTATTGATTGTTTCCGCAACACTTTTTATATTTTTTACCACTCGAACAGTAACAGGGATCATTTCTTCCAATCTTTTTTTTCTTTAACTTAACTTCAAAAATATTCGGGTTTATAGGTTTATTACCTTTTCCAACAAAATATATTTTTTGTGTTTGATATACTAACTCAGCCATAGCATTTATCGATTGGAATAAATTCCAACACTTTTCTATGAAATCTACTAGAGATATAGTTTTTGCATCTGAAGTGGTCTCTTTACCTTTTGGATAATAAGTAAGTTCCTGTTTTGCACCATCATACTTATATGTATTGTGACCAATAGCGTTTCTAATGGAACTATCTATAGTTGGAATTATAAGTTTATCAAAATTTTCTTCTCCATCTAAGAATTCGACCCTGGCACCCTTGCTTAGTTTTAGATAATTTTCAAGCAACTGTACATCTTTTCTTTTCTTTTTCATTAACTTGAAATCTTTTCTATATTTGAGATTGTTATAGGAAATTAAGAGAACAATTAATTCTCCAGCTACCTCAAAGCAATCTACGTAAAATTGTTTTAAGTCCTCAAATGATGCAGTAGTAATACCCTTAGTATTTTTATATTCGTTTTTTTGTAAGTATTGAATACCAAAAACAGGTAACATGTATTGGAAATTATCTACGAATTGAGTTAATAATGAAAAAATCTTTTCATTATATCGTTGAAGTAAGCCATTATCCCCAAATTCCTTTGCTAATTCAAATAGCTTTTTTCCTTCCACTTTTGAAATTTCATTAATTTCATTCCATATAAACTTTGTAATTGATTTAAAAAAGTTCTCATTTATTATTGGTCTTAAAAAAAATAAGTATTGGTGATGAACTCCTCTAACATATTCTAATTCATTATTCATTGGGAATTGCTTAACTGGCAAGTGTTTATTTACTTCTTTTTTCAAGTATTCTTTCTTACCTGTTAAAAATAATTCAAATATTCTTCTCACTCTAGGCCAATCACTTTTAATTTTGCTTAAAAATCCAATGGTATTTTGTTTAAAAGTATCATAATTTTCATCACCCATGGAAAATAATGCATTAAAGAAAGGCGGTAAACTGTACAAATATTTATTATCAAAATTAGCATGTTGCAACTTTTCAGTAAGTAATTCTCCGGAAGCTTCAATATAATAATCTGGGTTAGTTTCTGGAACATTTGTTGAATTATCGAAAGTAATTTTAAAACGCCCATTAAATGGATCCTGATATGCTTTTCCTGAAATAAGTATCCCACAATTACCACAATGTACACGTATAGGATATTCTTCAAGCCATCCCAATTGAGTACGAACGAAAATAATTGATTCACATACATTACATTTTAAAAATTGTCTTACGTTCATTTTTCTTATCTCCATTATTATTTTTAGACAATAGTTTTTTCAAATCTCTAAGTTGAATTTGCCATTAATTTATTATACCGTATTAGACTGGAGAAACTAGAATTATTGGAATATATTCACAAAAATTAAAAGTAATGGGTTATATTTGCTGTTCTGGAATCAAAAATCAGTTTGAAGGAAGAAACACACAAAACTCAAAAATCAGAAGTAAAGTTTCGGATGGATTTGGGATTTTTCGTGAAGCGCATGAAGCTGTGGTGGAAGAAATTAAAAATATGTTTAACGTCAATGTAGTTGGACTGATGGCCTGTACGAAAATGGTGCTTCCGGAAATGAGGGAACGCCGCAGCGGGCATATTATCAATATAGCTTCGCAGGCCGGCAAAATTGCCACACCAAAATCGAGTGTTTACTCTGCTACCAAGCATGCTGTTCTTGGTTATACAAACAGTCTTAGAATGGAAGTTTCAGACTTTCATGTATTTGTAACAGCGGTAAATCCAGGTCCCATAGCAACAAACTTTTTTGAGATTGCCGATGAGAAGGGTACATATGTAAAAAATGTTCAGAGGTACATGCTTCAGCCGGAATATGTTGCTCTGAAGGTTGTTGATGCGATGCTTACCCCGACCAGGGAGATTAATCTTCCGCGCTGGATGAACATGGGCAGCATTGTATTCGCCCTTTTTCCGCGCATGTTCGAGCGGATTGGCAAGAGGGCATTCGATAAAAAATAAGAGCCGGGGTAACCCTGCTCTTATTTTTTAAAATTTA
This sequence comes from Neobacillus terrae, assembly GCF_011393025.1. Classification (GTDB taxonomy): domain Bacteria; phylum Bacillota; class Bacilli; order Bacillales; family Cytobacillaceae; genus Neobacillus_A; species Neobacillus_A terrae. The sequence continues at coordinate 20,278 of NZ_JAAOEO010000001.1, forward strand.
AAATTCACTTCGAATGCTTTTTCAACTGCCCATGCCTGATGTTCGAGGAAAAGCAATTCTTTTACCTCATCCCGCTTAATCCAAACGAGTTCATGGTCCTCTTCCGTTGGCTTTTGTTGTTCCCCGATTAATTCTGCCAAATAAAAATAACCGTCACTTACCATATATTCGAACCTTGTCGTCGAATAAAAATATTTCTTGGCTCTTCCTACAAAGCCCATAATATTTATTTTAAACCCGATTTCCTCCAAACACTCTCTTTCTTAGCATTGCTCATGACTTTCATCTCTTTCAATTCCTCCCCTAGGGAGAAAATAGCCCGTTGAAGTTTTGACTGCTGCAGCCTTTCCATCCTCTAAAATGATTGTATGTAACACCCTCAAGCTTTTCACCAAAAATATTCATTCTGAACCTCTCTTTTTAATTAAGATATTGAATCGTCATTTGTAATTATTAAAGGGTTTCTACTGTTAACTATAGAATAATACGAAAGGGGAGAGGAGGAGAACCTTTGAATGACAGAAAATACCACTTTCTCTTGGTAGCAGGGATTGGGGTCTCAAATTTAGGAAGCTGGATTTATTTAGTGGCGATTAATCTATTGGTTGTTAAAATGACTGGTTCTGCTGCTGCGGTAGCGGGTCTGTTTATCATTAGGCCAATTGCAATGCTGTTTACTAATAGCTGGTCCGGAGGTATTATTGACCGGACTGATAAGCGGAAGCTTATGATAATAATGGACTGTATAAGAGGGGTGCTTGTAGCAGTCATTCCTTTTTTAACATCCGTTTGGGCGGTTTATGCTGTCTTGTTTGCTATTAACCTCGGTACTGCCTTTTTTGGTCCGGCCTCTGCTGCTTATATAACTAAATTGGTGCCTGCTGAAAAAAGACAAAAATTCAACTCTTTATTCAGTTTTGCAAATTCTGGCGCTATTTTAATTGGTCCCGGCCTTTCTGGAATTTTAATCCTTTATACAAACATTGATACGGCTATTTATTTAAACGCCCTATCCTTTTTTCTTTGTGCATTAGCCATTTATTTCTTGCCTGGTCTTGATACTAGTCCTAGCCACAAACAAAAAATGAATTTTTCCCTTCTTGCGGGGGATTGGGTAGAAATTAGCCGATTTGCAAAAGGTGCAGGTTATTTTATGCTAATTTATATCCTATTTCAGGCAGCCGTTCTGTTCGGATTTGCTCTCGATTCACAGGAGGTAACCTTTATAAAAAAAGTAATCAATCTATCAGACAGAAGTTACGGAATACTTTGCAGCATGGCCGGAGTTGGCTACCTTACAGGCTCGGTTGCATGTACTGCGCTAGCTTCCCGCCTGTCATTAAAATCATATATTGGAATCGGGTTATTCTTTAATATGATTGGTTATTTGCTGTTCTATAGTTCTTCCCATTTTTTCTTTGCAGGGGCAGCGTTTATTATTTTAGGATTTTTTGCATCCTTCGCCAATGCTGGGTTTGCAACCTTCCTGCAAAATCAGGTACCTGGCAGGCTTATGGGGCGGTTTATGAGTGTCACAAATCTTTTGCAGGCCATTATTCAAATTATCTTCACACTTATTCTTGGTTTCCTGGCAGATATTTTTACTCTCCAGCCAGTCTCCATTATTTTTTCACTTATCGCAGTAATTCTCTCTGTTACTCTTTCCATTTGTATTAATCTCCCCGATAAGAAAAAGTATTTTAGTATTTCTTCTACTGATCTTACTGGATGAAAAAGAACGTCTGCCTAAACCTTAGGCAGACGTTCTTTTTTGATGTCTAGCTCCGGTGCCTAGTGTCCATCCCACACCTCCCATCGATAAGTCAATATGGAACCTTTCGAAGTGCTCCTGCGCCATAGCTTATTCACAGAAGCTAATGTTCAGCTCGTCACAAAGCTGCAAGTTGTCTATTCTGAGAAGGATTTTCAGGAAGTTTACTCAGGCAGTTGCTTCACTAACCGGGCCACTCCGCTTTCGTTTTCACCCCGTTATAAATTCATAAACCGAATCATTTACGATTTCATATAGCTCTGCATCCGGATGCTCGTCCATCACTATTAGAATTCGTTTGTAAAGTTCTTCATAATCCTCTTCGTTAAGAGGCAGTGTTTCTGCCTCGGCATAATATTGTTTAAAGCAATTTTTAATCATTTTTAAAATGAATTTTTTCTCCATTAGGCGCACCTCAACCCGATTATACCTCTTTTTTCGCCAATATCCACCATGGTAAAGAAGCCAAATTAATTTTTATCTTTTTTTATTGTCTAGCTCCAGCGCCCCGCGCCATAGCTTATTCAAAGAAGCTAATGTTCGCTCGTCGCAAAGCTGCATGTGGTCTATTCAGAGTAGGTTTTTCAGGAAGTTTTACTCAGGTAGTAGCTTCGCTGAACGGGCGCTTCTGCTTTTCTCGGAAAAATTTCCATTGAAACAGAACGCATATTCGCTTAAGATAATGGGTAGAATGATACAGAACGGATGTTCGTTACTTATTTAGCAGGCTGGGGGAAAGGAAAATGGTTGATTACAGCAAATTTCCGAAAAACAAGATTTTATGTGTGGACATGAAGAGCTTTTACGCAAGCTGTTCCGCTGTTATGGAGGGACTTGATCCTTTAACCTGTTATCTCGCTGTTGTTGGAAACCATGAAAGGCAGGGAAGTGTCGTTTTGGCTGCTTCTCCCCGGATGAAAAAAGAATTTGGAATTAAAACGGGCTCGCGGCTCTTTGAAATCCCAAATGATCCCCGAATTAAAATTGTTGAACCGAAGATGGGAACTTATTTGAGGATTTCAACCGAAATATCCCGTGTTTTTAACCGGTATGTTCCTAAGGAAGCTATTCACACATACAGTGTCGATGAAAGCTTTATCAAGGTGGATGGAGTTCTTCATCTTTGGGGTGATGTGTGGACTATTGCGAGGAAAATAAAGGATGATATTGAACGCGAATTTCAATTGCCGTGCGCAGTAGGAATAGGGCCGAATATGCTGATGGCTAAGCTTTGCCTTGACCTAGAGGCAAAGAAACATGGCATTGCGGAATGGACATATGAAGAGGTTCCGGAAAAGCTGTGGAGTGTTTCACCGCTGAGGGAAATGTGGGGAATTGGAAGACGTGTTGAAAAAACACTGAACGGAATGGGGATTTTCACTGTTGGCCAGCTGGCACGTTACGATTTGGAAAAGTTGGAGAAAAAGTTCGGGATTATGGGCAATCAGCTTTATTACCATGCTTGGGGAATTGACCTTTCCGATATGGGCGCTCCGATTATTGAGGGGCAGATCAGCTTCGGAAAAAGCCAGATTTTATTAAGAGATTACAAAGAGGCCAAGGAAATTCAAAACGTTATTCTTGAAATGTGTGAGGAGGTGGCCCGAAGAACCCGCTCCCATCGTAAAGCCGGGCGCACAGTGAGTTTGGGCATTGGCTATAGCCAGGATGAATTTGGCGGAGGGTTCCTCCGATCGCGGACGGTTGCTCAGCCAACAAACGTCACCATGGATTTATATCGCATTTGCCTTGAATTATTTCATGAAAATTACTCCGGAAAAACCGTTAGGCAGATTTCCATTTCACTCGGCAATATTGTCGATGACAGTGAAATCCAGCTTAGTTTGTTTGATCCGCGAGGGGATCAAAGAAGGGACCTGGGTTATGTAGTGGATAGAATCCGCAACAGATTTGGATCAGGATCTCTCTTGCGGGCCGTTTCCTATACCTCTGCCGGAACGGCAAAACAGCGGGCGCAGCTTGTTGGCGGGCATAAAATGTAATGCAGAAATGGGGGATACAGGATGATCCGGGACCGAGGAAGAATTAAATGGACATCGATGATGCTTCCTGAGCATGTAAAGATGCTGAGGGAATGGGTAAAAGAGGACACGTATGAACAGCCAAAAGAATTGGATGAGCAGCAGCTTGAATTAATGAGCGAAGTACTTGGGGAAGCCATGGAATTTAACCAGACTGTTGCTATTACTCATTATAGAGGCCAAAATTATGAACTTGTGCTCGGAAAAATTCACTATTGGGATGAACTGTCGCAGAACCTTCATATAGTCGATAATTTTGGAGAGGTCCATCGGATTCCGATGAAGAATATTGCTGATGTCCGGCTGCACGATTAAGGCTATGAGGGACACCAGTCTGGAGATAAACGAAAAAAAAGAAAAGGCAGTTCCCCAGGGAGAACTGCCTAAAAAAACATTTTGAGTTATTCGTCCTCTTTTTGTACACGTACTTCTGATTGGAAAACACCTTTGTGGGAACCATCGCAAAATGGCTTGTTTTTAGAAAGCCCACAACGGCAAAGGGAAAAAGCAGGTTTTGTTTGAATTACATTGCCTTCGCCGTCAAGAAGTTCTACTTCTCCAGAAACACGAAGTGAACCATTGTCGTTTACCTTTATTTGTACTTTTGACATCTCGGCACCCCTAATTCTTAGTTATCTCTTTTAAATGTTAAAGGGAATAGGTGGAAAAAGCAAATAGAAATAAAATTTCCCCGGCCTGTGTTAAGATACTGGAGCAAGGAAAGGGGATAAGAGAAGTGGAAATAAATATAACCGAGGCGGCAGCTCGAAAAATACAAGAAAAAACGCAAAATGGCGGTTATTTAAAGCTGCTTTATGATATCGACGGATGTGGCTGTGCCGTCAATGGTGTAGCAGTTCTTTCCCTGGAGAGGGATTTGGATAATGATGAAGTAGAGATTCAAACGAACGGGGTTCCTCTTTATATTCAGAAATCAAGAAGTGTTTTTTTTGATGAGAAAATGACCTTAGACTTTTCAAGTGTCTCTAACTGCTTTCAGCTAAAAAGCCCTGGAGAAATCCTGAACGGGCGTATTAGCCTTATTGATCGGACAAAAGTCTAAATAATTTAAATTAAAAAAGCAGCTCTCTTGCTGCTTTTTTAATTGTCTGGCTCCAGCGCCACAGCTTTTTCAAAGAAGCTTATGTTCAGCTCGTCGCAAAGCAGCATGTCGTCTATTCAAAGAAGCCGTTATAGGAAGTCTACTAAGGTAGTTGCTTCGCTGAACGGGCGCTTGCTGCTTTTCTTAATAAGGCTCTTCACCATATTTGGTAGTTTAAAGTTTTCATTATTTATTTTTGCAGCAAGATTGCGAAAACCTTCTAAAAAGAAAACCCTCCATTTTGAAAAGAAGGGTTTTGTGCCTATTACCTGGTAACAACTGATTGCTTAGATAAAAGCACATAGTTTTCTAAAAATTCATCTATAGCTTTTTCATAATCTTCACGATTTTCCCTTAAAGATTGAGCGTGAGACCCATTTTCCGCCATGAAAAGCATCTTTGGACCTTTTTTATGTTCAAAGAGTTCTTCTGTCATGGAAGGAAGGATAAAGTCGTCCTTTTGGCTGTGGATAAAAAGGACAGGATGTTTGACTTTTTCAATGACAGAGATAGGTGAAACCTCAGAAATCGAATATTTATCCCGAAATTTAAGGAAGAGGTCGGCAAGGGGAAGGAAAATATCTCCTCGAACCTTCAATTCTTTTTTTAACCTATATGCAAGCTGTTCCTTAAAATCCGAGAAGGGACAGTCCGCAATATAAAAATCCGCACCATCCTCGAGCATCCCTGCGTATAAAAGAAGGGTAGCCGCTCCCATTGATTCACCGTGGATGCCAAGGAAAATATTCTGGCCTTTTTCATTTTTGAGCCAATCCACAACGGCTTTTAAATCAAACTTTTCATAATGCCCATAGCTTGTTGTTTTTCCACCCGACTCACCGTGACGGCGATGGTCATAAATAAGGGTATTAAAGCCCCTGTTAAGAAAAATATTCATATACTTAATTGAATTAATTTTATTCTCAGTGACCCCATGGGCGATAATAATATATCGGTTGGTGTCATGAGGCTCGACTAATTGTGCTTTAATGGTATATCCGAAAGGAGAGGAAATTAATACTTCTCGTTTTGGAAGGGCTTCAAATTGCTCCGGATTGAACCATCCCGTCTCTTTTTCACGGTTAAGAATGAATTGATCTTTTTTTCGCCGCATATACATAATCCTGTTTGTAAAATAAATCCCAAAAGAAAATAAGACAAACAGTGTTGAAAACAGAATTCGCAAGGCCCTTCTCAAAAAAATCCCTCCAGAGTAGAAGAAACTGTATTCTCTAATTTTACCATTTTAATGAATTTAAAACACATTTAAAGCATAAGGGGAAATGGCTGAAAGGACTTGTGTGCATGAAAAGAGCCGCAGATAACTGCGGCTCAGCCAAATAGCACAGAAGTATATTTACTCTGCATTTTCTCCCTTTGTTGGATGAATGGCTTTTTGAAGCTCCTCTGCGGCTATTGTTTTCTTTACGGTATCAGCGTTGGGCTTTCCTTTTTGACTGTACCCTTTATCTCGTTTTTGGCTCATAACGTATCTCCCTTCAAATGGTCTCATTTAATAAGATGGTTGATTGGGAGCAGGGTTATTCGTCTAATCTAAACAGTTTGGGTATTTAGCTGGTAATAAGCGCTGTCAATGGTTCTGGTAAGATGAGGCCTCACAATATCAATGGCAGAAACAAGCTTTGCTAAATCAACGCCTGTTTGGATTCCCATTCTTTCTAATAAATAAACAACATCTTCGGTGGCTGCATTTCCAGCAGCACCTGGAGCGAAAGGACACCCGCCAAGTCCGCCGGCAGAAGTATCAAACCGGTCTACTCCAGCTTGAAGCGAAGCAAGAATGTTGGCAAGCGCAAGTTTTCTGGTATCATGATAGTGAGCCGTTATTAAGACCTGGGGAAAAGCATTTTTCAACATGAAAAAAAGGGAATAAGCTTCTGTTGGCGCTGCCATGCCAATTGTGTCCGCCACACTCAATTCGTCGGCACCCGCTTCTACAAACTGGCGACAGAGCTTGATTGTATCAGCCGGTTCAATTTTTCCTTCATAAGGACAATAAAAGGCAGTTGAAATGCAAGCGCGCACAAAATAACCTTTTTCTTTCAGTTCTTTGATAATAGGTCTTAATTCCGCCATACTGTCTTCCGTTGATTTATTAATATTTTTCCTGTTAAAGGTATTGCTTACCCCTACAAATACCGCAACGGATTGGCAATCAGTCATGTATAACCGGTCAATCCCCTTTCGGTTTGGAGCGAGTACAATGCTCCGGATTGAAGGATCAAGGCAATCAGAAACAATTTCAGCCGCATCGCTCATTTGAGGCACCCATTTTGGTGAAACGAAGGACGTCAGTTCCATTTCTTTTAATCCGGATGACTGAAGCCCTGAAATAAACTGCTTTTTTATTTCTGTAGATATGAAAACCTTTTCATTTTGAAGGCCATCCCGAGGTCCTACCTCGATGATTGTTACTTTTTCAGGTAATTGAAGATACATGTTCTCCCTCCTCTATTCATATTTTTATTGTAGAGGCATTTTTTAGGAGAAATCAAGAATAATAGAAATTTTGACAAAATAAAAGGATTTTCACGTTTTCACTAGAAATAATAAAAAGTAGCACAAAGCAAAGGGAGGATGTAAATGACACAGACAGAAGTCGTAATTGTTGGTGCAGTTCGCACAGCAATAGGCACTTTTAACGGAAGCCTCAAAAGTGTTTCCGCGGTTGAATTGGGGGCTGTCGCAATTAAAGGAGCACTCGAACAATCAGGAGTAAAGCCTGAATGGATTGATGAAGTGATCATGGGGAACGTTCTCCAGGCAGGATTGGGACAAAATCCGGCAAGGCAGGCATCATTAAGAGCTGGTATTTCTGAAAGCGTTTCCGCTTTAACCATTAATAAGGTATGCGGATCAGGGCTGAAGGCTGTGCACCTTGGGACTCAGGCCATCCTTGCGGGTGAAGCAGATGTTATAGTTGCCGGCGGTATGGAAAATATGAGCCAGGCACCATATATATTAAAAAATGCCAGAGAAGGCTTTAAAATGGGTGATCAGAAATTGATTGACACCCTTACTTCAGACGGTTTAACCTGCGTTTTTAATAATTACCATATGGGTGTTACAGCAGAAAATCTCTGTGATCGTTATGAGCTTACAAGGGAAGAACAGGACCAGTTTGCCGCACAGAGCCAGGAAAGAGCTGTAAGAGCAATTGAAGAAGGAAAATTCAAGGATGAAATCGTTCCTGTAGAGATCCCGCAGCGTAAGGGTGAGCCTGTTATTTTTGACACGGATGAATTTCCAAGGAAGGGAACAACCGCTGAAAAATTAGCAGGGCTGCGACCGGCGTTTAGGAAAGATGGCAGTGTAACGGCTGGTAATTCTTCCGGCATTAATGACGGAGCAGCAGTTGTTATTTTAATGAGCAGAAAGAAGGCCGATGAACTTGGCGTTCGACCGCTTGTTACCATTAAAGGGAATGCAAATGCCGGGGTTGATCCAAGCGTAATGGGAATTGGTCCGGTTGAAGCCGTTAGAAAAGTATTTCAGAAGACAGGCTTAAGCATTGGAGATATCGATTTAATTGAAGCAAACGAAGCATTTGCTGCACAGGCGCTTGCAGTAGGCAGGGATCTAGAATTTAATCAGGAAGTTCTCAATGTTAATGGCGGAGCCATTGCACTTGGCCATCCGATCGGTGCGAGCGGTGCTCGTATTCTTGTAACTTTGATTCATGAAATGAAACGCAGACAGGCACAAAAGGGACTGGCCACTCTTTGTATTGGCGGCGGCCAGGGTGTAGCAACTATTGTAGAGCTTGCCTGAGAATTTTGAGGGGAGAGAACAGAATGAAAAAGATTTGTACTTCCTTTAAGGAAGCAGTAGCAGATATCCAGGATGGAGCAACCCTTATGGTTGGCGGATTTGGATTATGCGGTATTCCAGAAAACCTTATTCTCGCATTGGTCGAGAAAGGAGTAAAAGATTTAACTGTTATCTCAAATAACTGCGGGGTTGACGAGTGGGGACTTGGTCTGCTGATGCAGAACAAGCAGATTAAAAAAATGATCGGCTCCTATGTTGGTGAAAACAAAGAATTTGAGCGCCAGGTGCTTTCAGGTGAGCTGGAAGTTGAACTCCTTCCACAAGGAACCCTTGCTGAGAAAATCAGGGCGGGGGGAGCAGGCATTCCAGCCTTCTATACACCTGCAGGAGTGGGCACGCCAATTGCTGATGGAAAAGAGACAAGGATCTTCAACGGTAAAGAATATCTTCTTGAAGAAGCATTAACGGCTGATTTCAGTCTTGTACGTGCCTGGAAGGGCGACAAGATGGGAAATCTTGTGTATAACAAAACTGCCAGGAACTTCAGCCCGATGATAGCAGCAGCGGGCAAGGTGACCATCGCAGAAGTTGAAACCCTTTGTGAAATTGGCGAGCTGGATCCTAATTACATCCACACTCCAAGCATATATGTTCAGGCTATTATTGAAAGTCAGCAGGAAAAAAGGATTGAAAGACTGACGGTAAAAAAATAGGTTTTGATAGTGTGGGAAAGGAGAGATAAACATGGTCAATGTTCGTGAAAAGATTGCCATTAGAGCAGAAAAAGAAATAGAAGATGGATTTTATGTGAATCTGGGTATTGGAATGCCAACTCTGGTAGCCAATTACATAACCGAGAATAAGCAAGTAGTGCTTCAGTCGGAAAATGGTCTCCTTGGAATTGGCCCCTACCCTGAAGAGAGTGCAGTAGATCCAGATCTCATAAATGCGGGGAAAGAAACAGTTACTGCTATTCCAGGTGCTTCATATTTTGATAGTGCTGAATCATTTGCCATGATCCGGGGCGGCCATATTGATATTGCCATCCTTGGAGGAATGGAGATATCAGAAAAAGGAGATCTCGCCAACTGGATGATTCCGGGTAAAATGATTAAAGGTATGGGCGGCGCTATGGATCTTGTGCATGGAGCCCGAAAAATCATCGTTATCATGGAGCATGTGAATAAAAAGGGTGAATCAAAAATCCTGAAGGAGTGTACTCTTCCTTTGACTGGTAAGGGAGTTGTAAACCGAATTATCACTGACCGTGCCGTTTTGGATGTTACCGAAAACGGTCTCCGACTGGTGGAAGTAGCTGAAGGTTTTACAGTAAAGGACATCATTCAGTCTACAGAAGCAGAGCTTCAGGTTGATGACAATGTTAAATTGAATGCATTTTAACTTTGCAATAAAAGAAAGGCGAAACTTTTACTAGTTTCGTCTTTTTTGCGGTATTTTTAGAATTTAAAAAGAAGCGTGTTCATACACGCTTCCCAGTGAGATAATTATATTATCGGAGACCATTCTAGCTACTATTTCTATATTAGTAGCCGCCCATAAAAGAAGCCCCAATAATAACTAACAGAATGAAAAGAACAACAATCAAAGCGAAATTGCTGCCCATTCCACCACCGCCCTGGTAGCCCATAGTAACACCACCCTTTTTATAAAGTTAATTATGATATGTATAGCTTGTTTATTTTGAAAGGGACAATAGTGGATAGACACGAAAATTTAAAAAAATGGCTGTGTTAAAGTCATATTTTGCACTAAGTTGATTGGAAAAATAGATACTAGATAACCTTTAGCGATAAGGCAAAAAGGATAGTTTCATCATTAAATGTTATAATTACTGCAAATAAAATAAGGGGGAAGTTAGATGAAAAAAAGGAAAAACATCCAGCAAAAAACAAAAAAGGATGACGCGCCGGTTACGCTTGGAGATATGATTAACCAGGATTTATTCAAGCAATTAAAAGATAAGCAGCAGGAGCTAAAAGCTGCAGAAACCAAAAAAGCGGAAGAGGAAGAAGCAAGAAAAAGGGAAGAAAGAAGGCTTCGTGAAAAAAATAAAAGCTTTGAAGAATTGTTGAACGAGAATCAAATGAATTGGAAAGATTTTAAATAGATGGCAAAGAGAAAGGTTGAAGTGGTTCCTTATAATAAGGAATGGATAGAGAAATTTCAGGCAGAAAAAGAGCTGATCAGCAGGGACTTTTCTCCCTGTAAAATAAATCTCTATCATATTGGAAGCACATCTGTTCCGGAATTGTGTGCCAAGCCAATTATTGATATTCTCGCCGAGACGGCGAATCTGAATTATTTCGATTTAAAGACACACCAATTCGAAAATTCAGGTTATATAGCTAAAGGAGAAAACGGAATAGCGGGAAGACGTTATTTTTTCAAGTGTGATGAAAAGGGGAATAGGCTTATTCATCTGCATGGTTTTGAAAAAGGGAATCCTGAAATTAAGCGGCACTTAGTGTTTCGGGATTATTTGAGACAGTTCCCGGATGAAGCAAGGCGATATGCTGAGGTAAAGGAAGAGGCTGCTGCCAAGTTTCCGTGGAATATTGATTCTTATATTGAGTTTAAAAACGGGATAATAAAAGAGTTGGAGAAAAAAGCAATGTTTTGGGCTGAAAAATAAGAGGAGAGCCAAAACAGGGGCTCTCCTCTTATGCATTTTAGCGATGGTCCTGATAAGTATCTGCTCTGGAAAGAGACTGAATTAAAGATAATTCCTCATTAGTCAGCGGTGAGGTTTTTACTGCTCTTGCGTTTTCCCTTATTTGCTCTGTGGAACTTGCACCTGCAACAACCGATGCAACGGCCGGATTAGCAAGATTATACTGTAAAGCAATTTCTGTCATGGAACGGGCTCCAGCCACTTTTTCTTTAATAGCAGGAAGGACTTCCTTCAAGTCTTCCAACCCGTACTCAAGATACCCTTTTGAAGTTGCCTTTTCAAGCATTTTATCGCTTAACAGTCCTTTGGCCAGCGGTCCGCGTGTAACTACACTAATGCCATGGTCGTGGATGAATGGTAAAACCTCCTCAGGTCGGCGGTCCAAAATGCTGTATTGCATCATGATTGATACAATGCTGGATTTATGAACGTACTCCCTGATAACGTTTGGCCGTATGGATGATATTCCATAATAGCGGATGAAACCCTCAGACTTTAATTCTTCAAAGGCTTCAATTGTTTCCTCAATCGGATCGTCTATAGTTCCTCCATGAAGCTGGTATAAGTCAATATATTCTATACCTAGCCGCTTCAGGCTGTCTTTTACTGCTTCTTTAATATGTGCTTTGGATGGATCCCAGTACCATCCTTCACGACTCTCGTTCCAGCGATTACCTGCTTTTGTGGCGATAATAACCTTGTCTCGGACATTTTTTAAAGCGTCTCCGATAAGCTTTTCATTTTCACCAAAATCATATAAATCAGCTGTATCAAAATAGTTAATACCTTCTTCTAAGGCTGCCTCGATAATAGCCTTCGCTTTTTTCTCCTCTGTTCCAATTGACATGCAGCCCAGGCCAAGCTCACTTACCATTAAATCTGATTTTCCAAGCTTACGTTTTTTCATCTGCCAGCCCCGTTTCCTTTTTGCACTATTTTACGGTACATGGAGGCTTACTTCAAATGATGTGTCTTTGAACTCTTAACGGATTGAATCCATTCAGAAACGGAAGAATAATGTTTATTGTATTCCTTTAATTTTTGTACAATCTCCCAGCCTTTGCCGACCATAATAAAGCCTTTTGAATGAAGATAAACCTTCATGACAGCCCCTCCATACTAAGTATGGTAAAATGTATGAGCAAAATATAACGGATTAGAACAGGAGTGACAGGAATGAGCCGCCTTGAGGAAAAAACCATTCATACCGAAAAGATCTTTTCAGGAAAAATAGTTACCTTGGAGGTTCAGGAAGTTGAGCTTCCTAATGGAAAAACCTCCAAGCGTGAGATTATTAAGCATCCAGGTGCCGTAGCAGTGCTGGCAGTCACAAATGAAAATAAACTTGTAATGGTGGAACAGTATCGTAAACCACTCGAAAGGGCAATTGTTGAAATACCTGCTGGAAAGCTCGAAAAGGGTGAAGAACCAGCTGTTTGTGCTCGCCGTGAATTAGAGGAGGAAACAGGGTACGAGTGTGAATCACTTGAACTGCTGGTATCTTTTTATACATCTCCCGGATTTGCAGATGAGATTGTCCATGTTTATCAGGCAAAGGGATTAACTAAGAAGGAAAATGCTGCTTCACTTGATGAAGATGAGTTTGTGAATTTAGAAGAAATCACCCTCGAGGAAGCATTGCAATATATTAAAGAACAAAAAATATATGATGCCAAAACAGTTTACGCCGTTCAGTACTTTCAACTTCAAGAGGCGTTATCTGGAAAATGAAAAAATACTACGCCGATTTGCACATACACATCGGGCGAACCGCATCAGGCAAGCCGGTAAAAATAACAGGAGCAAAAACGCTCACCTTTTCGAATATCATTGCACATGCCCGGAATGAAAAGGGCCTTAATATGATTGGAATTATCGATAGCCATTCTCCAGAGGTCATTTTGGAAATGCAGCAGCTAATTGAAGCTGGGGAGATTGTTGAAAATGAAGGTGGAGGGATCGCTTACGGTGATTTAACCATCATTCCTGGTTCAGAACTCGAAATATATGATGAAAATTGTAAGGGACCTGTTCATGTGCTTTGCTTTTTTCCAAGGCTGGAAGAAATGCGCTCTTTTTCTCAATGGCTGAGCGGTCATTTGAAAAATATTCAGCTAAGCTCTCAGCGGATTTATGTAACTGGAAGGGAATTACAAAAGGTGGTTAAAAACCTTGGCGGATTGTTTATTCCCGCTCATATTTTTACTCCTTTTAAAAGCCTTTTTGGAAAAGGGGTTCAGCGTTCATTGACAGAAGTATTTGATCCGGCACTCATAGACGGAGTTGAACTTGGACTAAGTGCCGACACATCAATGGCTGATACTCTTGAAGAACTGCACCCTTATGCTTTTCTTACTAACTCAGATGCACATTCGCTTGCGAAAATTGCCCGTGAATATCAGGTGATTGAAATGGAAGAACCTACTTTTAAGGAGCTTGAGAAAGCTTTGAAGAGGGAAGGCGGGCGTAAAATAGCCGCTAATTATGGTCTCGATCCCCTTTTGGGGAAATATCACAAAACAGTCTGTGCGGAGTGCATGCATGTGATAGATCCAAGTGAAGGAATTTGCCAGCATTGCGGAAAGAAGAAGATAGTTAAAGGCGTTTCTGACCGAATTAGAGAACTGAAAACGGCGGAAGAGGGACCACTTTGGAGACCTCCTTATGTACATCAGGTTCCTTTGGAATTTATTCCGGGATTAGGTCCTAAAATGCTGGATACGCTGCTTCAGCATTTTGGTACAGAAATGGCAGTCTTGCATGAAGTGCCCTATGAAGCCATAAAACAAGTTGTACCTGTTAAAATAGCTGATCTCATCATGCGGGCGAGAGAAGGGACCCTGTCACTGAATGCAGGTGGAGGGGGAAAATACGGAACCGTTGTTTCAAAAAGCTGATAAGCGGCTGTCAGATTGAACATATCGGTAAGCCGTATGCCTTAATAGGACATTTATGGTTTGATAAGGGGAAGCCTCGGGAGTGGTTTCCCTTCTTTATTTTTATGAGCTCTTTTACAGCCAGGGGGTTTGTCCTTGAGACAGCCCTTCGAATACATAACTCATAAGAACAGCGAGGGATTTGTCCCAGAGACAGCCCTTCGAATACATAACTCATAAGAACAGCGTGGGATTTGTGCCTGAGGGAGCCTTTCGAGGACAAATCATAACAATCTAAATCAATTTGTAATAAAAGACAGACGCATCCAGCTCCCCGTTGGAGGACTTTGCATATTGAGGGATGCGGCCAGCCTCTATATAGCCGAGTGATCGATAAAGCAGGTTAGAGGGATCTCCTTCTCTGGTGTCGAGGACCAGCAGTGTTCGGTTTTCCTCCCGGGCACGTTCCTCTGCCTTCTCCATTAACAAACGGGCAAGCCCTTTGCGCCGATAATTCGGATGAGTCATTAATTTAGCAATTTCAGCACGGTGGCTTCCATTTTGTTTAGAGTTTAAATGCAACTGGACAGAGCCGGCAATAGCGTCATCTATCTTTGCTGTAAATAATAAGACCCCATCTCCGTTTACGGTTTCCCAATAAGCTTTTGCATCCTTCAGATTAAGAGGGGGTAAGAAACCAATAGATGCTCCATCTTCCACCACCTTAATCAGCATTTCCGAAAGTTCATCCATATTTTCTTCGACTGAGTTTAATTCAGCAATCTCTGTCAAGTTAACATCCCCTATAAAACTATTTAATTCTTAAAACTCCCAAATGGAATACTATATTTTTCCTAAACAGTATATCACCCTCAATAAGGCGACTCTATCTTTTTGTCATACAACAAAAGGACAGGCATAGAATGTAGTAATTTAGCAGTAGGAGGAGCCGAAATGAAGAAACGAATGTACCAGAACGTCGCCGCAAGTTATATCCGCGAGCATTCCTCAATTTTTCTATTTGTGATCATTTTATTTTTAATGGGAGTAATCTTTGGAGCAGTTGTTGTCAACAGCATGAGTTTGTCCCAAAAAGAAGATTTATTCTATTATCTTTCTCAGTTTTTCGGAGATATTTCAAACGGAAAGGTAGAGGGAAATCAGGATTTATTCCTTCAAAGCTTTCTCCATAACAGCAAATTTATCGGATTGATGTGGATTCTCGGTATTTCCATTATTGGCCTTCCGATTATTCTAATTCTTCTTTTTATAAAAGGTATGGTTGTAGGATTTACGGTTGGCTTTTTAGTTAACCAGATGGGATGGAATGGTTTTTTGCTTGCCTTTGTTTCCATTCTTCCTCAGAACCTTATTATTATCCCAATATTTATAATAATGGCAGTGGTATCCGTTTCTTTTTCATTAAAAATGATTAGCAGGCAGTTTATGAAAAAAGTAGGTCAGCCATTTACCCCTTTAATTAAAAGATATTTTGCTGCTCTTATTGCAGCAGCGGTTTTTATTTCTGCTGCATCGGGAATAGAAGCATATCTGTCACCGGGACTTATGAAAACAGTAGTTCAGGTTATTAAAAAATAATTATTATATAATAATAATTATATAGACTTGTTTATAATAATTTTAGTTTGAATCCTGTTTTCCTTCTGTTATAATGAAAATTAACAGTAGCGAGGGAGGGACTTCGGGATGGAGACAAGAATTGAGAGAATAAAAAAACTATTGCATTCATCGAGCTATAAGCTGACACCCCAACGTGAAGCTACCGTTCGAGTTTTATTAGAAAATGAAGAGGATCATTTGAGTGCAGAAGATGTATACCTCCTTGTTAAAGAAAAATCGCCGGAAATCGGGCTTGCAACTGTTTACCGGACGCTTGAATTGCTTACTGAATTAAAAATTGTTGATAAAATTAATTTTGGCGACGGAGTTTCCCGTTATGATCTTCGCCAGGAGGGTGCCGCTCATTTTCACCACCACCTTGTCTGTATTGAATGCGGAGCAGTGGATGAAATTCAGGAGGACCTGCTTGAAGATGTGGAAGCTATTGTTGAAAACCGTTGGAATTTTAGAATTAAAGATCACAGGCTGACATTCCATGGTATTTGCCATCGCTGCCTGGAAAAAGAAACAGAATCTGACAAGTTGAATAATGAAACCGGAACCTTCTCTTCATGACGAGGTTCTTTATTTTTTAATAGATAAACAAGACTCTGAGGTATAAATCTTGTCCAAATTGGCATACCTTTTATTAGCCGGAATCTTCAGGCAAGTATCAGCCTTGTCTTCCCTGGCTCATATTTATGACAATTTGGAGGAACGCCCTTATGTTTTCTTTTTTTAAAATGGTTTATCAAACATTAAAGGTTTTTATTTTATTTACTGGATGCACGATACTTTTTTATTATGCTATTATGTGGATGAATGAAGAATATCAGAATTACCACCGCTATGAAAAGCCGGAAGGGGCAGCGGTAAAAGTGTCCGCTGCGGCAGAAAATGAAAACTCTTCCTGGTTTGATAGACTATTATTGTTTTACTTAAACGGGGAGTAATGTAAACATGGAAGACCATTTGAAGGACTTTATGCATTTTTTGATAGTAGAAAAAGGACTTGCAAAAAACACCATCGTGTCTTATGAACGTGATTTAAAGAGTTATATGATTTATTTAAAAAATGTAGAGACCATTGCTACTCTTAACGATGTCCAGCGTGTGCATATTGTCCATTTCCTCGGACATCTCAAGGAACAGGGGAAGTCTGCTAAAACTCAGGCAAGGCATGTAGCTTCCATTCGTGCCTTTCACCAATTTCTTCTAAGGGATAAGGCGACAGACCATGACCCATCTGTGCACATTGAATCTCCGCAAATGGAACGGTCTTTGCCAAAGGTATTAAGCCTGGAAGAAGTTGAGGTGCTGCTTGAATTCCCAAAACTAAACGATCCTTATGGAATAAGGGACAAAGCTATGCTCGAGCTTCTATACGCAACAGGTATCCGTGTCAGCGAACTGATTGGCTTGAATATGGGAGACATCCATTTAACAATGGGATTTGTCCGCTGTATTGGAAAGGGAAATAAGGAAAGAATTATTCCTCTTGGTAAAACGGCGGCCAATGCAGTGCAGAATTACCTTGAGATCGCTCGAGGCAGGCTTGTTTCCAAGAAACACAAGGATGATGCACTTTTTCTGAACCTTCGCGGACAGCGGCTGACTAGGCAGGGTTTTTGGAAAATCCTCAAAAAGCTTTCAGAAGAAGCTGGAATACAGAAAGAACTTACCCCGCATACACTAAGACATTCCTTTGCAACGCATCTGCTTGAAAATGGGGCTGATTTAAGAGCTGTACAGGAAATGCTGGGACATGCAGATATATCAACCACCCAAATCTATACACATGTAACCAAAACAAGGTTAAAGGATGTTTACCGCCAATTTCATCCGAGAGCTTAATATTTTGCTAGAAATGTCGAAAAGCTGCCATAAATAATGGGTGGCTTTTTCTTGTAATTTCTTAAACTTTTAGTAAAATAAAGATGTCAGACTTCTGACGAATTTATTCGCAAATTTTGGTTAATCTAAACTAAAAAGGGTAATATACACTTATGTATTCCAGAATAAATAAGTTTCAGCTTTTTATGCTGAAGCTGTTTAATTCTGTAATTAAGTAACCGTTTTCATCCCAAGGAGGGTAACTCGATGACAGCTGCATATAAACGCGTTTTTCTTATAGTAATGGATTCTGTGGGAATTGGAGAAGCACCTGATGCGGAAAGATTTGGTGATAAAGGTTCTGACACTTTTGGCCATATTGCTGAGAGGATGAATGGCCTTAATATGCCAAATATGGCTAAGCTCGGTTTGAGCAACATCCGTGAAATAGGCGGAGTAGAAAAAGCAGAAAAGCCGCTTGCCTCTTATACAAAAATGCAGGAAGCTTCAAATGGAAAAGATACCATGACCGGCCACTGGGAAATTATGGGGTTAAATATTGAAATTCCATTCCGTGTTTTTCCAGATGGTTTTCCGCCCGAACTAATTTCAGAACTTGAAAACCGCACAGGAAGGAAAATAATTGGAAATAAGCCAGCAAGCGGAACAGAAATTCTTGATGAACTTGGAGAGGAACATATGAAGACGGGTGCGCTGATTGTTTATACATCTGCAGACTCAGTCCTTCAGATAGCAGCACATGAAGAGATTGTCCCTCTTGATGAATTATATAAGATATGTAAAATCGCACGGGAACTGACACTGGATGAAAAATACATGGTTGGCCGTGTGATAGCAAGACCATTCCTTGGAGAACCAGGGAACTTTAAGCGAACCGCTAATCGCCATGACTATGCGCTTAAGCCATTTGGCCGGACTGTAATGAACGAGTTGAAGGATGCAGGGCTAGATGTAATTGCAATAGGGAAAATCTCTGATATTTACGATGGAGAGGGTGTAACACAATCACTCCGCACAGTTTCGAATATGGATGGAATGGATAAACTCGTCCAAACCCTGGACATGGAGTTTAAAGGTCTTAGCTTTTTGAACCTGGTGGACTTTGATGCTCTTTATGGACATCGCCGCGATCCAATCGGATATGGCAAGGCACTGGAAGAATATGATGCGAGGCTTACGGAGGTATTTTCTAAGCTGAAGGAAGATGATCTTTTAATCATCACCGCGGACCACGGAAATGATCCTATCCATCCAGGAACAGACCATACCCGTGAATATGTGCCTCTTTTAGTCTATTCAAAAGGATTGAAGGAAGGAAAAGAGCTGCCTCTTCGCGAAACCTTTGCTGATATCGGTGCAACTGTGGCAGAGAACTTCAACGTTACAATGCCTGAGTATGGTAAAAGCTTCCTGAGTGAATTGAAATAAGAAATGCAGAGAGTGCTCTAATCAAAGGCTTAAGTGTCAACTATCGCCCGCTATAGCTGCCAGGTAAGGTACCTAACCTGGATAGCCTTAAAAGCGGGTGATAAATTTTACATAACGTTAAAATGAGGGATAAAAATGAAATTAGAACAAATTCAAGGAGCAGCAGACTTTTTAAAAGAGAAATATTCAAACAAGCCTAGGATCGGTCTTATTCTGGGATCTGGCCTCGGTGTATTGGCTGATGAAATTGAAAATCCGGTAAAGATTCCCTATAACGAAATTCCCGACTTTCCTGTTTCAACTGTTGAAGGGCATGCAGGTCAGCTTGTTTTTGGCACAATTAGTGGAGTAGAAGTTGTTGCTATGCAAGGAAGGTTCCATTTTTATGAAGGATATTCCTTTGATAAAGTAACCTTCCCCGTTCGTGTAATGAAAGAGCTTGGAATTGAAATTCTTATCGTGACTAATGCTGCCGGGGGCGTTAACCAAAGCTTTGAGGCAGGGGACTTAATGCTTATATCCGATCATATTAATAACATGGGTTCCAACCCGCTGATCGGACCGAATGATGCCCGCTTGGGTGCGCGGTTCCCTGATATGTCAGAAGCATATTCCAAAGAGCTTCGCAGCCTTGCAAAGAAAGTTGCAGGAAAACTGAATCTAAAAGTCCAGGAAGGTGTTTATTTTGGCAATACGGGTCCTGTTTACGAAACACCGGCAGAGGTGCGGATGATTCGTGTTCTAGGCGGAGATGCAGTGGGAATGTCAACTGTGCCAGAGGTAATTGTAGCCCGCCACTCAGGGATTAAAGTGCTTGGCATATCTTGTATTTCAAACATGGCTTCCGGAATTCTCGATCAGCCGTTAACACATGATGAAGTTATCGAAACAACTGAGAGAGTAAAATCTGACTTCCTGCTATACGTAAAAGAGCTTGTTCTGAGCATGGCTGAATAATTTATTTTTTAAGCGGAGTGATGATCGCAATGAGAATGGTTGATTTGATTGAAAAAAAGCGTGACGGGCTGGAGTTATCCTCAGAAGAGATTAACTTTATAATAAAAGGCTATACAGATGGAAGTATACCTGACTACCAGGTCAGCGCTTTAACCATGGCTATTTATTTCAAAGGAATGACGGAGAAAGAGCGCGCAGATTTAACAATGGCAATGGTTGAATCCGGTGATCAAATAAATTTGTCGCAGATTCAGGGAATCAAGGTTGATAAACATTCAACCGGTGGCGTTGGTGATACTACTACCCTAGTACTTGGGCCACTTGTTGCATCAGTAGGAGTACCTGTTGCAAAAATGTCCGGGCGCGGATTGGGCCATACTGGCGGAACAATTGACAAGCTTGAAGCGGTGAAAGGATTCCATGTTGAAATCGAGAACAGTGAATTTATCAATCTGGTCAATAAAAATAAAATTGCTGTTATTGGCCAAAGCGGAAACCTGACCCCTGCTGACAAAAAGCTTTACGCGTTAAGAGATGTAACTGCGACTGTGGATAGCATTCCGCTGATAGCGAGTTCAATTATGAGTAAAAAAATAGCCGCAGGAGCCGATGCTATAGTCCTGGATGTAAAAACAGGCGCGGGAGCTTTTATGAAGACTCTTGAAGATTCAAAGGAATTGGCTCGTGCAATGGTCAGAATCGGAAATAATGTTGGCAGAAAGACAATGGCCGTTATTTCTGATATGAGTCAGCCGCTTGGTTTTGCAATTGGAAATGCCTTGGAGGTTAAGGAAGCTATTGATACGCTTAAAGGTGAAGGCCCAGAGGATTTAACAGAGCTTTGTCTCACACTGGGCAGCCATATGGTTTATCTAGCTGAGAAAGCTTCTTCACTGACAGAAGCTCGTGAATTGCTCGAGGCTTCTATCAAGGATGGCTCCGCCCTTGAAAAGCTTAAGGTCTTCTTAAGTTCCCAGGGCGGTGACGCAAGCATCGTTGATGATCCATCGAAATTGCCCCAAGCCAAATATACATTTGAACTTGAAGCTAAAGAAGATGGCTTTGTATCTGAAATCGTCGCTGACGAGGTAGGAACAGCAGCTATGCTCCTTGGAGCTGGCCGAGCAACAAAAGAATCTGTCATTGATCTGGCAGTTGGGCTTGTTTTACGCAAAAAGATTGGCGACCAAGTAAAGAAGGGCGAATCAATCGTTACAATATATAGTAATTTTGAAGATGTAAATGAAGTGAAAGAGATGCTTTATAACAATATAACTCTTACTTCTGCAAAGGCAGAAGCGCCTATTTTAATACATGGAGAAATAACTGAATAGTTGTTTGAGTTAGGCCTGGGATTCTTTCCCGGGCTTTTTTCTTTATGGGAAGGAAAATCCTGTATAAAAATGTTTCTTTTGGAAAAAATGACCCTATAAAGAATAGGAGGGTTATGCGAATGAAACGAATCGTCTCAATTATAGTTATGTTCTTACTGATTTCATCCCTTGGCATGCCAGCTTTTGCCAAAGAAAACAGTGATGATAGTCTCGTCAAAAATGTTAAGTCTGCCATTCTAATTGAAAGGGATACAGGAAAGATTCTTTATGAGAAAAACAGCAATCAAAAGCTTCCCCCTGCCAGCATGACAAAAATCATGACCATGCTGTTAATTATGGAACAAATTGATAAAGGAAAATTATCCTGGAATGAAAAGATTCGAGCAAGCGAATATGCTGCTTCAATGGGCGGATCTCAAATTTTCCTGGAGCCTGGCGAGGAAATGACGGTAAAAGAAATGCTCCGCGGAATTGCTATTGGTTCAGGAAATGATGCTTCTGTGGCTATGGCCGAAAGAATAGGTGGATCTGAGCCTGCCTTTGTAAAAATGATGAACAAAAAAGCCAAACAGCTTGGCCTTAAAAACACAGTATTCAAAAATACTACTGGACTTCCGATTGAAGGCCATTACAGCACTGCACATGATATGGCTATTATGGGAAAGGAATTATTAAAGTATCAGGATATAACGAAGTTTACCGGAATGTATGAGGCTTACCTTCGTGAAGATACAGATAAGAAATTCTGGCTTGTAAATACGAACAAGCTTGTCCGCTTCTACCCTGGGGCTGATGGCCTTAAAACAGGCTTTACATCGGAAGCAAAATACTGCCTTACCGCTACTGCGCAAAAAAATGGCATGCGAGTCATTGCAGTGGTTTTTGGCGCTCCGACTTCAAAAGAACGTAATGCACAGGTAACAAAAATGCTAGATTATGCATTTAGCCAATATGAAACTCATCCTATGTTTAAACGCAATGTAAGCGTAGGAACTGCAAAAATCAGCAAAGGGAAAATAAGTAAAGTAAATGCTGTAACCAGTGAACCTATTTCTCTTCTAACAAAGAAGGGAGAAAAGACATCTAAGATCCAGAAAAAGATTGTTATAATGAAAGACCTTCAGGCTCCAATTGAAAGAGGAGATAAGGTGGGAACAATTCAGCTTGTAAAAAGTGGAAAAGTTCTAATGGAAAGCCCTCTGGTCGCTGAAAAGGATGTAAAGGAAGCAAGCTGGTGGAACCTCTATAAGAGAGCATTCGGCATGTTTACAAAGTCCGGTGAATAAGAGTTTAAGTTAAAAATCTAAATTGATCTTTAGTGACCGAAATCCTCTATGGGAAAGAAAAATAGTAACAAAGAGAGGCCTTTAGTCATCAAACCTTCAACCGGAAGGAAAAACGGTAACAAAGAGAGGGCATTTAGTAAGCCAAATCTTTCTTTGGAGTTAAAAGCGGGCGATAAAAGCAGGCCATTATCAATCCAACACCACCTTCTGTCGAAACGATAAGGAAGGGCACTTCTTTTAGCGAAAGCCGACTAGTTTTGTCTTAGGGGAAGGATATTGCCAAATTAAAAGCGAATTGACTCACTATACCAGATTAAGGAGGCCAGGGATAGTGAGTCTTAACATTGATATGGAAATAAAAAATGATGTTTTGTGCCTGCGTTTGAGCGGTGAATTAGATCATCATACCGCAGAAGAACTTCGCATGAAAGCAGCTGAGACAATTGAAAGGCATCAAATTCGCCATATTGTCTTGAATCTGGAACAACTTTCGTTTATGGATAGCTCCGGTTTGGGCGTTATTTTGGGAAGATATAAGCAAATCAAGCAAGTACACGGTGAAATGGTTGTATGCGCTATTTCTCCTGCTATTCAAAGATTATTCGATATGTCGGGCATGTTTAAAATTATTGGCATGGAACCGTCAGAAGAATTTGCTTTGCAAAGATTGGGGGTAGCGTAACCGTGAAGAATGAAATGAAACTACAGTTTAGTGCTCTTAGCCAAAATGAATCTTTTGCCCGTGTTACTGTTGCTTCCTTTATTGCCCAGCTTGATCCAACAATGGATGAGCTGACCGAAATTAAAACAGTTGTCTCAGAAGCTGTTACCAATTCAATTATCCACGGCTACGATAATGACCCGGAAGGGATTGTTTTTATTAATGTAACCATTGAAAATGGATTGATTGAGATGTCCATTAAAGATATCGGACATGGAATTGCAGATGTGGAAGAAGCTCGTCAGCCATTGTTTACAACAAAGCCGGATCTGGAACGTTCCGGCATGGGATTTACTATCATGGAGAATTTTATGGATGAGGTAGAGATTCATTCACAGCCTGGCAAAGGAACCGAAGTCAGATTACGTAAGCATTTGTCATCGAGCAAAATGCTTTGCAATTAAGGAGACTTGCCAATGGATGTGGAGGTCAAGAACGATCAGAACAAAACGTATTTAAAGGATCATGAGGTTAAGGAGCTTATTAAAAAAAGCCAGGATGGCTGCCAGGAATCAAGAGACCTCATTGTTGAGAAGAATATGCGCCTTGTTTGGTCTGTTGTTCAGCGCTTTTTAAACAGAGGTTATGACCCGGATGATCTATTCCAGATTGGCTGCATTGGGCTGTTGAAGTCAGTAGATAAGTTTGACCTATCCTATGATGTCAAATTTTCTACCTACGCTGTTCCCATGATTATCGGTGAAATACAGCGATTTATTCGGGATGATGGGACAGTAAAAGTCAGCCGTTCCCTCAAAGAGATGGGCAATCGGATTCGGAAGGCAAAGGATGAATTATCCAAGGTTCTCGGCAGGATTCCAACTGTCAGTGAGCTTTCCGAACATCTGGAAATGCCGCCCGAGGATATCATCATGGCCCAAGAGGCAAGCAGGACTCCAACGTCTATTCATGAAACTGTTTATGAGAACGATGGCGATCCTATTACTCTGCTGGACCAGATAGATGATGGAAACAATGGCAAATGGTTTGATAAAATCGCTTTAAAAGAAGCCATTAGGGAACTCGATGAACGTGAAAGACTGATTGTGTATTTGCGTTATTACAAGGATCAAACTCAATCAGAGGTAGCTGCAAGGCTGGGAATTTCGCAGGTTCAGGTTTCAAGGCTGGAAAAAAAGATATTACAGGAAATGAAGAGCCGCATGGATATATAAATCCTTGCGGTTCTTTTTTTTGTTTTGTAAATTTTTGGATATCATGAAAATATTGATTTAATCCATACTAATCTATACGAGGAAATCATTGTGTGGGAAGTGAGAGTTTTGGAAAAAACGATCTACCTTCGCCTGCGGCAGCGTGTTCAGGTTCGGCCTGATGATAAAGTGATCTTAGAAGATATGGCACAAATTATTGCGCCCGAATACATGCTTGCCGCCTTGCAAAAAATGGTGATATACAAGGTTTCACCGCGGGATCTCAATATTATCGTTATCGATGTAATGAAGGTATTAGAAAAAATTACAGACCAATTTAAAGAAGCAGATATACAAACTATTGGACCCGTACAAACAATTATAGAAGTGGTTTATAAGAAAAAAAGAGTGTCTGCTCCCATTTTTCTTTTAATATGGTTTTTGCTTTTCTTTGGTTCTGCTCTCGCCATAATGAACTTCCATGATGATGTCAGCATGAGGTCTGTACAGGCAAAGCTGACAACAATAATCACCGGCAAACAGGATCCGAAGCCTTTTCTTTTTCAAATCCCATACTCTATTGGGCTTGGACTGGGAATGATCCTGTTCTTTAATCATATATTCCGAAAGCGAATTAACGAAGAACCCAGCCCTTTAGAAGTAGAGATGTTTAATTATCAGATGGACCTCGATAATTATGTCATTATCAGTCAAAACAAGGAAAGTATTAAAAGAATTAATGATGACGATTAAAATTTTATTTGTTATCTTTATCGGCCTTGCCGGAGGGCTGGCAGTCGGAGCAGGATTTGTCGCTTTTTTAACAGTACTTGGTATTATTCCAAGGTTAACTCAGCTTAGTAAAACCATGAAGATGATTCAATGGTATGAAATGGCAGTTATTTTAGGAACGGTGGTTGGCATTGTGGCAAGTCTTAGGGACCCGGTGCTGGGAATCCATCCATGGTTTTTAATACCCTTAGGCTTAGCCGGAGGGGTTTATGTGGGTATGCTTGCTGCAGCATTAACAGAAGTCCTAAATGTAATCCCTATTCTAGCCAAGAGAATTGGAATGGACGGAGAGATAGTCACATTATTAATGGCTCTTGTGCTTGGAAAAATCTTCGGATCTATTTTTCAATGGGTTTATTTTATTCATCATTAAACTTTCGGGCGAAAGGAAAAATAGGATGAGCGAGAAGAGAAAAGTTATTCTCATAACAGATGGAGATGATTACGCCAGACGGGCAGTAGAGCATGTGGCTTATGAAATAGGCGGCCGCTGTATATCCATGTCGCATGGGAACCCTTCTGTCCATAATGGTCCGGAACTGGTAGAGATGATTAAAAAAGCCCATCACGATCCTGTCCTGGTGATGTTTGATGATGGAGGTCTGCTGGGAGAAGGTTTGGGGGAAATGGCCTTAAAGTATGTAGCACTCCATGAAGATATTGAGGTGCTTGGAATCATAGCTGTTGCTTCTAAGACAAGGAAGGAAGAATGGACAAAGGTCGATGTCTGTATCGACAGAGACGGGGAATTAACACCATATGGGGTCGATAAATATGGATTTCCGGAAATGGAGATGGGCCGCATTAATGGAGATACTGTCTATTGTCTCGACCAATTGAATGTACCCATTATTGTAGGTATAGGTGATATTGGGAAAATGTCTCGACGCGATCACTACGAGCGCGGTGCACCTATTACAAAAAAAGCGGTCGAACTTATTTTGGAAAGGAGCGGTTATGAATGGTAGATATAGGTAAAGTGGAGTGGCCAGTCCCTAATACTGTCGATGAAATCGAGCAGTACATGAAAGAAAGAGTCGGGTTGGGAAAAAGTTTTGACCTGGGAGTCAGGAAACTTAAAATCCTTCGCAAGGATGTACATATCTACTTTGTAAACGGTCTGTGTGATACTGCGTATATTACACAGATAATTAAAGTTTTAGTTAGTATCAATGACCATGAAAAATTATCTACCGATTTGTTCAAAATAGTGGAAAACAGGCTGGTAAACCAGTCTGTTGAGCAATTTAAAACTCTTGATGACTGTATTACAAAGATTCTTTCCGGTCTTATTGTTGTTTTTGTCGATGGAGTAGGGATCGGGCTTGTTGTTGATGTAAGAAGCTATCCCGGGAGGTCGCCACAGGAACCTGATACAGAAAAGGTTGTAAGGGGATCACGGGATGGATTTGTAGAGAATATTATCCTTAACACAGCCATGACACGAAGAAGAATACGCGATGAACGGCTCCGCTTTGAAATGCTTAGAGTAGGAGTAAGAGGAAAAACAGACGTAGCATTAGGCTATCTTCAGGATGTCGCGGACCAGGATTTAATTGAAATTGTACGCAAAGAGATTAAAAATATTGTTATAGATGGAATACCAATGGCAGATAAAACGATTGAGGAATTTTTACTCAAGCAGGGATATAATCCCTATCCGCTGGTCCGATATACGGAGCGGGCAGATGTCGCGGCGGCCCATCTATTAGAAGGCCATGTTATTATATATGTCGATACTTCCCCAAGCGTAATTATTACGCCGACTACCTATTTCCATCACGTACAGCATGCTGAAGAATATAGGCAATCGCCAGCGGTTGGCACTTTTGTCCGCTGGACCAGGTTCCTTGGTGTCTTATCATCACTTTTTCTGCTGCCGCTTTGGCTGCTCTTTGTATTAGAGCCTTCAATGCTCCCAGATAAATTAGCGTTTATCGGCCCGAATGAACAGACCAATATACCTATCATTATTCAGCTATTCCTGGCGGATATGGGGATTGAGTTTTTACGGATGGCCGCCATCCATACTCCTACACCACTGTCAACCGCCATGGGCTTGATTGCAGCCGTGCTGATTGGTCAAATAGCGATTGATGTAGGATTATTTGTACCGGAGGTTATTCTTTACGTCGCTGTGTCGGGCATAGGAACGTTTACAACTCCAAGCTATGAATTAAGTGTAGCCAATAAAATAGCAAGGATTATTTTAATGTTATTAGTTGCTCTGTTCCATGCACCTGGTTTTATTATTGGCTGTACATTGTTTTTCCTTTTTATCATCAATATCAGGGTTCTCAATACTCCTTATTTCTGGCCGTTTCTGCCTTTTGAACCAAAAGCCTTTTTGCAGATAGTTATTCGCCGGGCTGTTCCCGGTTCAAAAATCAGGCCGAGCATTGTACATCCAAGAAACAAGTATCGGCAGCCACATTAAAAGCGATTGCGTAAAAGGCCTAAATTATGATAAAGTAATTTTAATTAAATAAAGGACTAAAGTAGACAGTATCTTTCGTGGATTCTGTCTATTTTTTAAAAGGGTCGGGAGAAGGGGTTGCAAAAAATGACAGTAAAGGTCAATGAAATTGGACATCTTGAAATTGGCGGGGTGGATGCTGTAAAGCTTGCCGAACAATACGGAACCCCATTGTATGTTTATGACGTAGCACTGATCCGTGATCGGGCCAGAGGTTTTAAAGATACCTTTAAAAAACAAAATGTAAATGCACAGGTCGCTTATGCTAGTAAGGCCTTTTCAACAGTTGCCATGGTACAGCTTGCGGATGAAGAGGGGCTGTCCCTTGATGTTGTTTCAGGAGGAGAACTTTATACTGCTCTCGCAGGAAATTTCCCCCCTGAACGCATTCATTTTCATGGGAATAACAAAAGCCGTGATGAGCTTGAAATGGCCATTGATAAAGGTATTGGCTGCATTGTCGTTGATAATTTTTATGAGATGGATTTATTGGATAGCATCTGCTCGGAAAAAAACACTTCAGTTCCTATCTTGCTGCGGGTAACTCCTGGAATTGAAGCGCATACCCATGATTATATTTTGACCGGTCAGGAAGATTCCAAGTTTGGCTTCGATCTTCAAAATGGCCAAGCGCAAAAAGCTTTAGAGAAAGCTATTCATTCATGCCGGTTTCAGGTATTGGGAATTCATTGCCATATTGGTTCTCAAATATTTGAAACGGTGGGCTTTCTTTTGGCTGCCCAAAAAATTTATGAAAAGCTTGATTTATGGAAAAGAGAACTTGGTTTTGAGGCTTCAGTTTTAAACCTTGGCGGTGGATTTGGAATTCGCTATACAAAGGAAGATGAGCCTCTTGCCCCATCACAATATGTGGAGGAAATTATTGGAGAAGTGAAAAAGCTTTCTTCTTCATATTCTCTAAAAATGCCAGAAATTTGGATTGAACCGGGGCGTTCTCTAGTTGGTGACGCGGGAGTAACACTTTATACGATCGGTTCATCAAAAGACGTTCCCGGAATCAGAAAGTTTCTTGCTGTTGACGGAGGAATGAGCGATAATATCAGACCTGCGCTTTACCAGGCAAAGTACGAGGCTGTACTTGCAAACAAACCGTTAGCCCCGTCTAAAGAGATTGTTTCGATCGCTGGGAAAGCATGTGAATCAGGGGATATGCTTATTTGGGATCTCCCTATTCCGGAAACAGGAGAAAGAGATATTCTGGCAGTGTTTTCTACAGGTGCTTACGGCTATTCAATGTCGAATAATTATAACCGCCTGCCGCGCCCTGCTGTAGTATTTACTGAAAATGGAGAATCAGTTCTTGTAGTCAGAAGAGAAACATATGAGGACTTGCTGCGCTGTGACTTACCATTAAAATAAAAGGCTATTATCTAAAAGATTGTTGCAAATTGAAGAAACAGTAAGCAAAAATAGGCGAGATCCTCGAAAATGCATTTGCATTTCCTTCGTGTGGTGACGATTGACCGATGCAATCTCAACGTCCTGCGGGAAAAGCAAGCCAGGCGAGACCCCGCAGATCGTTCACGACCGAGGAGGCGTGCTCCTGCGCCACAGCATACTCGAAGAAGCCAATCTTCAGCTCGTCGCAGAGCTGCAAGTAGCTGAACACAGATGCTTAATCACGAAGTTATTACAGGCAGTAGCTTGGTTGCCCGCGGAAAGCGAGTCTATTTTTGTTTTAATAAACAATAAAGTTTACGAAAAGAGCCAAATAAAATACACCAGCCCCGCTTTCATGAAAGCGGGGCTGATTTTATTCATTTAGCTAAATAAAGCTTTAATAGCGTCTATTAGACTGATAAAAAATTCTTTGAGTTTATCGAGAAAGCTTTGGCCCTCTTCAGAATGAAGGAATTTTGAAATTCTGTCTTTTGCTTTGTTTAGCTGATCGCCAACCTGGTTCCAGTCAATATTTAAGTCTTTCAGTTTGTTAAACAGGTCCATGAGCGACTGAATTTGCTGTTCAGTAAGTTTGACGTTAAGTTCCTTTGCGGCCTGTTCG
The DNA here is from genome assembly GCF_011393025.1 of Neobacillus terrae. GTDB lineage: Bacteria > Bacillota > Bacilli > Bacillales > Cytobacillaceae > Neobacillus_A > Neobacillus_A terrae. The sequence goes on from NZ_JAAOEO010000001.1 coordinate 50,198, forward strand.
ATAATCTGCCGCAGTTCAGCATCATTCTTTGGCTTATCTTTGGCGATTTCTTCTTTTATTTTAGCAATCAAGGCTGCTGCGTTTTCTTTTCCTATGGAATCACCAAGCTTTGCTGTTTTTACCATTTCTTCATTGGCTGCTTGTTTTACATCTTCAGGAATGGTTTTATCAGCAGATATTTCATAGGCTTTTATAATTCCGGTCAGAGCTGCTGTTCCGGAAACCGGACTTGGGGCAGTGATATAAACTTTCGCATCCTTTACGCCTGCCGTAATAAGGGCATTAACATACATTTCGTCTGTTACCCATGTAATGTTTTTGGTTTTAACAGAAACTCCGTCTCCTTTAGCTGCCATTGTAATCGCCGATGAGGATAGAGCTCTTGTCCCAATTAGGGCGCTTGAAATATATTTTCCAAGATATTTATGTTCTTCAGCATTAGAAACGGTGATAACCTGCACACTGCTGGGAGCATTCATTTCTTCCAGAAGATCAGCTTTTTGCTGTTGGGTTAAATTTTCACCAAGAGTAACAATCATATCTCCTTCTGCCATGTCTGCAAAACTGTGTACCGGCAATAAGAAAAGAAACAATAGGATTAAATACAAGGTCATTTTTTTCATGGGATGATCTCCTTTAATTGTGAGTATTTCATTTTATATTCCCCAATATATTAAACGTAAAATCTCGTTTTAAAGTTTCATAGGGGGTAATTAATATTGTACCATTTGGTTTTATCGAGGGTGGGTTTTTAGAACGAAAATGGATTAATTCTTTGGTTTGGTGTAGAATGGACTAAATCAACTTACAGAACTTAATTTTTAAAAGGAAAGTGAATTTAATGAAAAAAAGCAATTGGACCTTATTTGGGATTCTACTGGGGATTGCAATATTATGGGGATTAATTTATTGGATATTCATTGCCCCAAAGTAAGGCCATAATAATTGTTTGCTCAATTGCTCGTTATTTTGTATGATGTTGAGTAATGAAACATAATTCCTTCAGCACATATAATAAATTACACCTGTTAGAGCGTTTAATGCAATCTTCAGGGGAAAGAATAGGATACCACAAGTTTCTGTTTTTATTTGAAATAATGAGGGGTTAATATGTTAATTAGATATAAAAAAACTTTCGAGAAAATTGCGATGGGTTTGTTATCCTTCATGCCAAATGAAAAGGATTTAAAAAAACTTCAGCAAACCATGAAGCAATATGAAAATGAAGAAAATTGGCAGCTGTTTCTCTGGAAAGAGGAAGATGATATAATAGGCCTTCTTGGAGTGCTTTTTCTGGAAAAGGATGTCTGGGAAGTTCAGCATATTTCCGTTAATCCTTCACATCGCTATCAGGGCGTAGGGAAAAAAATGGTGCGTGCCCTTCTGGATATGTTTCCGCAAAAACAGATTAAGGCTACTGAATTTATTACACCTTTTATGGAAAAGTGTATAAAATATGATGATTGTTCAGAAGAAGGCAGCGAATAAAAAATTCGCTGCCTTGGTTTTTGTTTTATACATAATTGTTTTTAAACTTTTCTAATATGGATAGCCTGCTCTCTTTCCCGGATCACTTGACTTCTATCCCTCGTTAAGTGCCTGTGGATAATATCCTCTGGGGATTGTTTATGACTCTTCCATTCAAAACCTTTTACTTTGCACATCTCAGTGCATTCCATTATTAACTTCTGGTCATTTAGGGGTATATCAAGAACTTGAAATGAATCTTTTTTTTCAATTCTGCTTTGACGCTCCTCAAGGATACAAAAGAAACTTGAAGGATCTATTCCAAGACCGCTAATGGTTTCCCTGCAAGCAGAAAATAGATCCAATGCCTTCCTGAGGGTTCTGAAAGCACCCTTGAAATTGTCCCGGCGGTGATGATAACAGGAAACAGCCAGCAGGATAAGCGCTACCCAAATAGAGTTCTTATTGCCTGGGTCTGTTTCTTTCCAATATTCCTCCAGGATTTCATGGCATTCAAAATAATCACGATCGCCATGGAAATGGGCTAAATACTCAATATAAGCTTTTGAATACATTCTTAAAATCCTCCATACGCAAGTATATACATTCTAGCATAACTGAAGAACTTGAATCGAGAAAGAGGATACGTAGCTGCTGGTATATCTTCAAATGTTCAAGTTCAATATGCCCCGCTTAAACATGAAAAAAGCCCGCTATTATCAGCGGGCTTTTGGCAGGATTTGTCTGCTTTCTAGGTATTAAGGGAACTAGGATCTTTACCTTGCCAATAACTCCGACAAGGTTATTATAATCCAGCTTCAGCGCAAGGTCGCTAAAGCCTTTTGTTCAATTAGTAAACCCAGGAAGCACCTACGATAATTAACAAAATGAACAGAACAACAATTAAAGCGAAACCAGAGCCGAAGCCGAATCCACCACCGGACATTTATAAAACCTCCTATAATTTTGATTGTTTTCCCTGACATCATATGTAAGAGGTGACGAATATGTTATAGGCAGATGTCCTGAAAAACGGCGTAAGGGTTAATTTTCTATTGGATAAGCCTAGGGAATCCTCTATACTATTAATAGTCATAAAACAAAGGACAAATATGTGAAGAAATATTGGTGAGAGACATGCAAGACGAGCATTATAATGTAAAGATTGATGCCTTTGAAGGACCGCTTGATTTGCTTCTTCATTTGATCAATCGCCTTGAAATTGATATTTACGATATTCCGGTGGCTGAAATAACCGGACAATACTTAATGTATATACATACGATGAAGGATTTAAAGCTGGATGTTGCCAGTGAATATCTTGTTATGGCAGCTACACTGCTTGCGATCAAAAGCAAAATGCTGCTCCCAAAGCATGAGGAAACTCTGGAAGATGAGGAAAACGAAATTCAGTATGAGGAAGATCCGCGTGATGAGCTTGTCGAAAGGCTAATTGAATACCGGAAATATAAAGAAGCAGCAAATGACCTTAAATCGCTTGAAGAGGAACGAAGCCTAATGTATACCAAGCCGCCAAGTGATTTGTCCGATTTTGCGAAAGACATCAAGCCGGAAAAAATAGATATGAATGTGTCACTCTATGATATGCTGAGTGCCTTTCAAAAGCTGATGCGCCGAAAAAAATTGCAAAGGCCAATGGCTACCAAAATAGCAAGGCAGGAAATATCGATTGAAAAGAGAATGGATGAAATTTTGTCTGATCTTAAGTCCTTTAATGGGAGAAAAAGCTTTAATGATCTTTTCCCCTATCCCGACAAAGAGCATATAGTGATAACTTTTCTGGCAATCCTCGAATTGATTAAGAGAAAAGAAATAGATGTGGAACAGCAAGGGAACTTTGAGGAGATTTTTGTTGAAGCAATTGGGGAAGGAGTAAGGGAGATTGGAAATTATTAATTGGAAAAGCATACTCGAAAGCCTATTATTTGCTGCAGGTGATGAAGGTCTTTCCCTCAAGCAGATTGCGGAGGTCTTAGAGATAGAGTCTGAAACCGCAAGGGATATCATCGAAGATGTTAAAACAGAACTGGAACAAAACAAAGATCGGGGCATCATCATTGTCCAGTTGGCAGGTGTGTTTCAGCTTGCAACGAAAAAAGAAAATGCACCATATTTGAAAAAGCTGGTTGATTCCCCAGGAAACCATACCTTATCACAAGCAGCCCTTGAAACTTTGGCCATTATAGCCTACAGGCAGCCGATAACAAGAGTGGAAATAGAAGAAATACGAGGCGTAAAAACAGAAAGGCCTATTCAGACTCTTATGGCTAAGGCTTTAATAAAGGAAGTAGGCAGGAATGAAGGTACTGGCCGTGCTTATCTATATGGAACCACTAAAGAATTCCTCGATTATTTTGGGTTAAAAAATATTGATGAGCTTCCACCTCTACCGGACAGAGTGGAGGAAGAATTTGAACAGGAAGAGGCAGATTTATTCTTCGAAAAGTTCCAGGAAACAATGAAGTAATTGATGGTGCGGAAACGCTCTTAATTTTCAAACATTTTGATGATATTTGTGTTAAAATAAGGTGGACTCTTATAGGATAGTACAAGGGGGAGAAATCTTTGTTAATCAAAGAATGCAAGGGATACGAGCTCGTAAAGGAAAAATCAAATACCTCGGAAGATTTCTTTAACAGAAGTGAAATAACCTTTATTGAAGAAGGGACAGAAAAAACTCTGCATGTTCTGTACGTCCGTTATTTTGATCAATTATTCCCTGAATTTACTCCATTCACTCAGGAGCCAATTTTTACTGCTGGTTCACAGGAGGTAACATTTAAAGATACAGTAGCCCTCGTGTGCCTGTTGAAAAATCCAGGCCTTCGACATAGAAAGAGGGTTTATATTAGTTCAAAGCAGGAGTTTGTTTCTTATTTCCAAGGTATAAATTTCGAAAAGCTGCCGGAAGTTTTCAACTCTTTGGGAACTCAAAATGGATATGAATTACGGTCTCCGCTCGAGTTTATTGCACAGCTAAAAGCAAATTGATCATCCGGGGGTAAAATAGTGGCTAATACATTAGTAAAAACACAATTGAACGATGTTAAAAATTTTTTAGAAGCAACCCAATTCAAGCTAGAGGACTTTTTGAATGATACGACACTACAACAGCTTTCTTCGGGCAATGAGGACGATAAGGATTACTGCAAATTAATTCTCTCAAGTCTCAGGAAACTGCTTGTTAACTGTGAGGATACCCATGACGCATGTGCAGTAATATTAGGCAGCGAGCCTTTTCAGAAAGCTGCTGCTGAAAAAACCTTATATCGGATTTTCCATCAGTGCATTGAAGAATTTTTCTCTCCGAAAAATGATGCATGGTATGAGGATAGCCGTTCTGCTTATACAGGAAAAAATTCAATTAAGTTTTACAAAGCAGTGCCGGAAGCTGTACAGCAGCTGGTAAAGAGTCTTGAAGCGGAATTCCAGCGTATGCGCGAAGAATTGGAATTCTATGAAACAGATTACCGGACTAAAATGATTCAATCTAAATAAATTTTTTTAATGGACTGTATTGCACTAAAGCAAATACAGTCCATTTTCTTGTGCCTTTCTTTATCCTTTGTTTAAGTACTGTGTTAACATTTATTGTTGAATTTTTAAAGAGGGGGGAATCTGCTCTCTTTCCGCGGACGAAATGCCAAGTCCCCTCACTCGTTTCTACTGTTGGCTCTTGCCAGCCCATTATTCCTTGAACTAGCATCCTCGATTAAACACTGTACGAAGGAAATGCGAAGGCATTTTCGAAGAGTACCGGAAATTCCCTCAGAAACGACAACATCGTTAACATTAATTTTTTTATAAATAGTATCTGTTAAAGCACTTTTTTGTTTTTATCACTATTTTGATTGGAGAGAAAGGAGCGAGACTCCCGCGGAAAGCGAGCGTCTCGTGACAGGCAAACTGCGGCCTGTCCCTGCGATGATTCTTCAAGGGAGCTTTCCTTTGTGAAGCGGAAATCAACAGACATATTTTACAGAGCCTTTCTAATAAGAACCCCTGCGACCATTTTTCATATTATAAAAATATCTCTATAAATGGGCTCAGTCTCTATAACAGTCCTACCTGAAAGGAGATATTTATGGACCGTTTCCGTCAGTATGTTAATGAATTATTCGAATGGAATGAGCAGATGAAAAATTTTCTGGAATCAGAGAACGATGGTGCAAGTACAGAGCTATGGGAAAGGCTGGAGTGGTTTACAGAGATCATGGAGGGAGTCTCAGATCCTTTAAACAATAAAGATCTTCTGGATTTGCAGGAAAAGGCAGAGATGGTACATGAGGATTTTGAGAATTATTTTAAAAGAAAGCAGGAGATTGGCAATATATATGTCCATGAAACTGTACTGCCTCCTGGCGGCCATCACCTTCCCCCTCTTCCCTATGACTATAGTGCATTGGAGCCGGTAATTTCAGAGGAAATTATGAAACTCCACCATGACAGGCATCATAAAAGCTATGTAGATGGCCTCAACAAAGCAGAAGTGAATTTGAAAAAGGCTAGAGACACAAATGATTTTTCATTAGTTAAGCACTGGTCAAGGGAACTCGCTTTTCACGGTTCAGGCCATAATCTCCACACCATTTTCTGGTCAAATATGAGTCCAACCGGCGGGGGACAGCCAAAAGGGCTGCTGCTTTCAAGCATAGAAAGCTATTTTGGCAGTTTTGAAGCATTTAAAAAACATTTTACAGAGGCAGCTAAGCAGGTCGAGGGGAATGGATGGACTCTGCTGGTATGGTCTCCAAGGTCAAGGCATTTGGAAGTCTTACAAACAGAAAAACATATGGACTTTGCACAATGGGACGCAATTCCCTTGCTTGTCTTGGATGTCTGGGAGCATGCTTATTACCTGCAATATAAAAATAACCGTACAGAATATATTGAAAATTGGTGGAAGATTGTTGATTGGGAAAATGTAAAAAACAGATTTGAAAAAGCAAGAGAACTAAAATGGCCTGTAATTTAAATCAAGTATTGCCTGTTTGTTTATCATTTTACCCATTAAATAAGTATTATTTCTGACCGTTCAGGAAGTCCTGGACGGTTTTTTGTCATATCAGCCTTTGTCCAGCATAAACTTGTACAAACATATAAGGAGACGAGGTTATCAAATGGTTAGGATCAGGAAACCAGGCATACTTGCTCTCATTGTCTCGCTTTTCATTGCTTTCCTTCCCCATTATGCGGATGCATCGGAAACGATGAGCGCAAAAAGTGCCATCTTAATGGAACAAAAAACCGGAAGGGTGTTATATGAAAAAAACGCACATAAAATAAGCAGGATTGCGAGCATTACAAAAATTATGACAGCAATCCTGGCCATTGAATCAGGAAAGATGGATCGTTATGTAAAGGTAAGTGAATCAGCAGCAGGAACGGAGGGTTCATCCATATATTTAAAACCAGGCGAAAAGATAAAGCTGAGGGATCTTGTATATGGCCTTATGCTAAGATCGGGAAATGATGCTGCAGCTGCCATCGCTGAATATGTTGGGGGCAGCCTTGATGGCTTTGCATTTCTAATGAACCAAAAAGCAAGAGAAATAGGCATGGAGAATACTCATTTCTCTAACCCGCATGGTCTCGATGACCATGAGAACCATTACTCAACTGCCTATGATATGGCTCTTTTGACCAGGTATGCTATGCAAAACCCTGAATATCAAAAAATATCCTCAGCCAAGTCACATCGGGCACCAAATCCTGGTGAGCAATGGGATCGTGTCTGGAAAAATAAAAATCGCCTCCTTTCCAAATATGAATACTGTACAGGAGGAAAGACTGGTTATACAAAAAGGGCAAAAAGAACATTAGTAACAACTGCCCAAAAAGGTGATATGCAGCTGATTGCAGTAACACTAAATGCACCAGATGATTGGAACGATCATATATCGATGTTTGAAACAGGGTTCGGAAATTATGATATGGTAGAGGTATTATCCAAAGGAACAATTGAACCTGAGGGGAATCCATATAAGAAGGAACGTTTATTTCTAAAAAAGTCAGTAGTTTATCCTGCAAAAGAAAATGAGATGAATTTATTTGAGGTAAAATACAAAATTGAAAAAATTAAGCTTGGAAAAAGCAAACAGCCTAAAATAGCTGGAAAAGCAATTGTATTTTTTGATGGAAAAGAGGTAAATCAGGTCCCTATTTATCTTGGGAAAAAACCAAAGGCAAAAAAGACTAGTTTTATAAGTTCCTTAAAAGAAATACTTTTTTCCTTTACGGGTGTGAATGCCAATGGTTAACTACATATGGGTTGGCATGACGATTATAGGAATCATATTTGGCATTGCCAATGGAACAATGGATGAAGTAAACAAAGCAATTTTTAAAGGCGCGGCGGATGCCGTAACACTTTGTATCGGGCTGATCAGCATACTGGTTTTTTGGCTGGGGATGATGAAAATAGCCGAGGAGTCAGGATTGCTTGAGAAACTTTCTAGTTTTTTCAGACCTGTTGTTAAATGGCTTTTTCCGGAAGTACCGGTTAGGCACCCGGCAATGGGATATATACTATCCAATATTATTGCTAATATGTTTGGATTGGGAAATGCAGCAACACCTTTAGGTATCAAGGCAATGGAGCAGCTTAAAGAGCTTAATGGAGGAAAGGATTATGCCAGCCGGTCAATGGTTACCTTTCTTGCAATAAACACCTCAAGTATCACCCTTATTCCGACCACGGTCATCGCCATAAGGATGAATTACCATTCGGCTTCTCCTACAGAAATTGTAGTACCAACCCTTATTGCCACCATCATTTCCGCCATATGCGGAATATTAATAGACCGTTATTTTTATTACCGCAGAAGCCGTAAAGGGTGAATAGCATGGGTATACTTTCGCTTATTTCTCTATGGTTTATTCCCATTTTAATTGGGTTTATTCTATTATATGGAACCTTTAAAGGTGTTCCGACCTATGAAAGCTTCGTTGAAGGCGGCAAGGAAGGAATTAAGATTGCCATATCTATTATTCCCTTTCTTGTTGGTATGCTCGTTGCCATTTCTGTATTCCGTGCTTCCGGAGCACTAGATTATTTAATGGAGTTTATACGGCCTGCTTTAAAAAGTATTGGTGTGCCAGCTGAAATTGTACCACTGGCTATTATTCGACCAATTTCTGGTACTGCTGCACTTGGGATGACAGCCGATTTGATAGCAGCTCATGGTCCAGATTCCTTTATTGGCAGATTGGCCTCTGTTTTGCAGGGAAGCACCGATACAACATTTTATGTACTAACTGTTTATTTTGGAGCAGTTGGAATACGGAAAATGGGCGATGCATTAAAAGTTGGACTGTTGGCAGATGTTGCTGGAATTGCTGCAGCAATTTTAGTTGTCGTGTATATTTGGTACTAAGAAAAATTTCAACAATAAAGAAACCGGTTTATGTGGATCCTAAGTACACATAATCCGGTTTTTATATTTTGATAAGAAAGTATATAGTTTTACCTTTTAAATTGTCTAGCTCCAGCGCCCAGCGAGTTTTCATCTCTGTAAAGCTTCCTTGAGTATCTTGCATCAAGTATGACCTTTAGGTGATACTTGGTGCAGCTAGTGTCCATCCCGCTTCTCCCTACGATAAGTCAACATCGAAATGCTTTGCATTTCGTGTATCCTTTATCTCAGTCGAAGTGGAGGCCCGCAGGACGCGGGTCAGAAAGGCGTTGCCAAAGGACGTGGCGACCTTAGCCTTTCTTCAAATGGCCATACGTCGCTGAACGGGCGCTTGCGCTTTTCTTATTTGGCAGTGCGGTGATTCCGGAAAACTCCTATAAGTTCCTGCCTCATAGAATATTCAAAGAAACCTACCTTCAGCTCGTCGAAAATCAGCATGCACCTGGCCACAGATGTATCTCCTGAAGTTACCTTCATGCAGAAGCTTGCCCACCCGCGTAAAGCGAGCGCCGGGAGCGGAAATCAACAGCCAAGCTTAATCAGTAGAGGTACTATAATCAATTAATATAAAAAATTCTTATTCTGTTCAACTACATATTTAATTGCAAGTTCTATTGCTGTCCGCTGCAATTCATGAACAGCAAAACCTTTTGCACTTTGCTTAATATCTGCCTGTACTGCATGAACATAGTACTTTCCTTCTTTTCTCCAAACGTCCAACACAAACGCACCAGATTCATTATGGAAGGCGAATCTTTCAACATTATAAACCACTCTGTTCCCCTCCAATCTTATTCTCAAAAATTCTATTGCGAAAATTTTAAGGAAATTTTAATTTAATTGCAAATGATAGCCTGCACGGCGGTACAAACAGGCAGTTGTATTTTTACTGGATAAAATAACCGTTACTTTGAAATTAGACAAACTTATGTCATAATTCTAGAGGATAGAAATGATGAACATATCTTTTAGCAGTATAATGTTTGGAGTGAAGATAAATGGATAGATTGCAGAAAGTAATCGCAGGGGCTGGAATAGCCTCAAGAAGAAAAGCTGAAGAACTGATTCTGGATGGACGGGTAAAGGTTAATGGCAAAGTAGTAAAAGAACTGGGCACAAAGGTTGGGCCATCAGATAAAGTTGAAGTAAACGAAATTCCAATTGAAAAAGAGGAACCTGTTTATTTCCTCATGTACAAGCCGCGAGGCGTAATTTCCAGTGTTAAGGATGAAAAAGGCCGTAAAGTAGTTACTGACTTTTTTCATGAAATTAAAGAACGAATCTATCCTGTCGGAAGGCTGGATTACGATACTTCTGGATTATTGCTTCTAACAAATGATGGGGAATTTGCTAACCTTCTTATGCACCCTAGGAATCAAATTGATAAGGTATACGTGGCGAAATTAGAAGGTATCCCATCAAAGGAAAATTTGAGAAAGCTTGAAAAAGGTGTTCAGCTTGAGGATGGAAAAACGGCACCGGCTACGGTGAAGCTTTTGTCTATGGATAAAAAGAAGCAAACCTCAATAATTGAAATCACTATACATGAAGGCCGAAACCGGCAGGTAAGAAGGATGTTCGAAAAAATCGGTCATAGAGTTTTGAAACTAAAGAGGGAACGTTATGCTTTTTTAACTCTTGGTGGTCTTAAAACAGGAGAGGCACGTGAATTAACTCACCATGAGGTAAAACAATTACGTGCGGCTGCACAGGAATCAGTTAATAAAAATTCATAAAATATTCACAATTAATATTTACACTATAGGTATAATGAAAAATGGTATAATTCAACTGAATATAGGGAGCTGGGGGTTTTTTTGTGAAAAAACGGCGTTTATATGTCAGAAGCATCATCTTGTTCGTTTTGCTGGCGGCCGTGGCTTATACGCTTTATGCGAACTTTACAAAGGACAATACAATGAAAGTGGCCGTTGGGGAAAAGGCACCTGATTTTGTATTGACGGATATGAATGGTCAAAAACACCGTTTGTCTGATTATAAAGGCCAGGGCGTATTCCTGAACTTTTGGGGAACCTGGTGCAAGCCATGCGAAACTGAAATGCCATATATAAACAACCAATATCATCAATACAAGGAAAAAGGTATCGAAGTTCTCGCTGTTGATATTAAGGAATCGAATGTGGCTGTAACTAAGTTTGCTGAGAGGCATTCTCTTGATTTTCCTATCATGATTGACAGAGATGAACAGGTAATGACTGAATACGGAATCGACCCTTTGCCTGCAACATTTTTAATAGATAAAAATGGGGTTGTAGTGAAATATCATACGGGCCAGCTTACAGAAAAAGAGGCTAAAGATTTTATGGAGCAAATCAAACCGTAATTATGAGGAGTTTTAATCATGAAAGATGTAAAATGCGAATGCGGCCATGTTAATCCTCATGGTACCGTATTATGCGAAGCATGCGGGAAGGTGCTGGATGAGCAGGAAAAAGATAAAAATCTCCTGGATATGCGGTATGAAGGAAGTGCGCGGCGGTCAATAACTTACAACAAAACAATCATTGATAAAATATGGAACTTCTTTTCATCTGTTAAAGTAGGAGTCTGGCTGATAATAGTTACCCTGATTGCATCAGCCATAGGGACCATTCTACCTCAGGAAATGTATATTCCTCCCGTAATGCCGGCAGAGCAATATTATCAGGATCAATATGGCTGGTTTGGAAAGCTTTATTACCAGCTGGGCTTTCATAATTTATTTAGCTCATGGTGGTATCTGGTCCTTATTGCATCCATTGGTGTATCACTTGTCATTTGCAGTCTTGACAGGGTAATACCGTTATACAAAGCCCTGAAGGCTCAGCGAGTAACCAGGCATGAAGGGTTTCTGAAAAGACAGAGGGTTTTCGGAATTACTAAAAATGCTCAGACAGCTGCGACTCTTCCTCTTTTAAAACAAAAGCTTGAAGCAAAACGTTATCATGTCAGAGAAGAAAATGGCGATCTCCTCGCAGAAAAGAACCGTTTTTCTCGCTGGGGCCCATATATAAATCATATTGGACTTATTATCTTTTTAATTGGTGCGATGCTTCGTTTTATCCCAGGTATGTACGTGGATAAGGTTCTATGGGTACGTGAAGGGGAAACAAAAGTTGTTCCTGAAACAAATGGGAAGTATTATATAACCAACAATAAATTTATTCTACAAATCTATGATAAAAATAAGGATGATCAGGTTTTCGGTGAAGCGATTGAACGGGCAGGCAATATACCGAAAAATTATCAGTCAAATGTCACTCTTTATAAAGCAGAGGGAAATACAGTGGCAGGAGAAAAGCCAAAGCTGAAAAAACTTAAGGATTTTGGCATCCGTGTAAATGAGCCGTTAACCTTTGAAGGGTTTTCTCTGTATCAGGTGGACTATAAATTAAACGAGCTGAACAAAATGTCCTTTGCTCTAACTGATAAGGCTACAGGTAAATCATTCGGGGACCTAACCGTAAATCTTAATAATCCTGATACAAAATATAATCTAGGGAAGGGATATTCAGTTGAACTTCTCAGTTACTTCCCTGACTTTGAGTTTGGAAAAGATGGGGAGCCGACAACTAAATCCCGAATACCTAACAATCCAGCTTTTGTCTTTAAAATGAGAACGCCTGACAAACCGAAAGGTGAAACAAGCTTTGTTGCAATAAAACAGACTATTGAGCCTTTTGGAAACAACAAATATAAACTGAAATTCAGAGGGATCGCAACAAATAATGTTTCCGGTCTAACCGTTCGAAAAGACAATACTCTTTGGGCTATCATTCTTGGCGGAATAATCTTTATGATTGGTGTAATCCAGGGGATGTACTGGAACCACCGAAGAATTTGGATACAGAACAAAAGTGGGGAAGTATGGGTAGCAGCCCATACAAATAAAAACTGGTATGGAATAAAACGTGAGATAGAGGCTGTTTTGGCGGATACTGGTTTGCAGATGCCTTACGATCAGCTTCAAAGACAACAAAATGAAATAGAGAAGGAGGAAGCCTGATTGGTATCACTCAGCAGTAATCTATTGTTAATTGCCTTTATTCTTTATTTATGTGCAACGCTATTTTTTGGGGGAGCCATTAATTCAAAAAAAGGTCAGGTAGAAAAAACGAATATTAACAAATGGGGCGGAATCGCTGTTATTCTTACAGTTGCCGGTTTTATTTCACAATTAGGATTCTTTATCCTCAGGTGGATTGCCTCCGGCCATGCGCCTGTCAGTAATATGTTTGAATTCACAACTTTCTTTGGAATGGCATTAGTTGGTGCGTTCCTGATTATTTTTGCGATATATCGAACAGCTCTTCTTGGATTGTTTACTATGCCGGTTGCGGTTCTTGTAATTGCTTATGCAAGTATGTTCCCTAGGGATATTACACCACTGATACCTGCATTAAAGAGCTACTGGCTTTATATCCATGTTACTACTGCTGCAATTGGGGAAGGGATTCTTGCCGTCAGCTTTGCTGCAGGCTTAATTTACCTAGTTAAGATGATTGATCAGAACCGTGCAAGCAAGAGAACCTTTTGGCTGGAAGTTGTAATGTTTGGTTTAATAACAACCCTGGGATTTGTATTCGTTTCAAGTGCCTTTTCACTTGCCGACTACCACGAAAAGTTCAATTGGGTCGATAAAAACAATAATCCTGCAGAAGTCGAATACACTATGCCTGCCCTTACTGGTCCTCATAAAGGAGAGCTTTTGACGAAAGGTGCTTTTGAACCTATTCTTGAGGTTCCTGCCCTTATTAACGCAAAAAAATTAAATACTGTTATCTGGTCCTTTGGCGGGGGTGTAGTACTATATGGCCTGCTCCGATTGATTTTGAGGAAGAGAGTAGCCGCTTCATTAAAACCTTTTGTAAAAAATATTAATACTGATCTCGTAGATGAAATTAGTTACCGTTCTGTCCTTATTGGATTCCCAGTCTTTACTTTGGGTGCATTAATATTTGCGATGATCTGGGCACAGGTAGCATGGACAAGATTCTGGGGATGGGATCCAAAAGAGGTTTGGGCCCTTATCACTTGGCTATTTTATGCTGCATTCCTTCATCTTCGTCTTTCAAAAGGATGGCACGGTGAAAAGTCAGCATGGCTTGCAGTAATAGGTTTTGTTATCATTATGTTTAATCTCGTAGCTGTTAACCTAGTAATTGCAGGACTTCATTCGTACGCTGGTTCCTAATCCATTTATTTGATTTTTATAGCCTTCACTTTTCCTTAGTGAGGCTTTTTTTTTTAAAGTCAATACCCTGCTCACGAATAAAATGTATCAAAATTGTGAATCTTATTATAATTAGCAAGGTTTATCACATGAAAAGCATGGTAAATTGAAAGGGCTTTTTGTAAAATATCTGCATGGGGGGATTTATTAATGGAAAAAGACGTTAAGATTTTAGTAGTTGACGATGAGGAAAGAATTCGCCGCTTATTGAAAATGTATCTTGAACGCGAAGAATTTTTAATAGATGAAGCAGAAGATGGAAACGAGGCATTGGCAAAAGCATTGGCTAATGACTATGATGTTATTCTTCTGGATTTGATGATGCCTGGTAAAGATGGACTTGAAGTATGCCGTGACTTAAGGGAGAAAAAAGCAACTCCAGTTATTATGCTTACAGCAAAAGGCGAAGAAGTGAACCGGGTTCAGGGCTTCGAGGTAGGTACAGATGATTATATCGTGAAGCCATTTAGTCCCCGTGAAGTTGTACTGCGTGTTAAAGCACTGCTGCGCAGAAGCTCTCAAACAAGCTACTTGCAGACAGATACAACTACTAAAGATGTAATTGTCTTCCCGCACCTGACAATTGACAATGACGCCCACAGAGTAACAGCTGATGGGAAAGAGGTAAGCCTGACACCTAAAGAATATGAACTCCTTTATTTCCTTGCAAAAGCACCGGATAAAGTATTCGATCGTGAACAGCTCCTTAAAGAAGTCTGGCACTATGAATTCTTTGGTGATTTGCGTACAGTAGACACTCATGTTAAGCGCCTTAGGGAAAAGCTTAACAAGGTTTCCGAGGAAGCTGCCAGAATAATCGTGACTGTCTGGGGTGTCGGTTATAAATTTGAGGTTGTTAATGAATGATTTTTTGGCGTAGCGTTGTAGGTAAACTTTGGTTTACCATTCTTCTGCTCGTTTCGTTTGTCCTTTTTATTCTTACTGTTATGCTGCTTGAGTATTTTCAAAATCATAACGTTGATGAAACAAAAAAAGACCTGGCCAGAACTGCCGTGAAAATAGCCAACGTTCTGGAGCAGCATCAAAATGATCCGATTGGCCTGGAGATTTCATGGGAAATTATCGATGATTCCACAAAAGTGGTTATTATAAAAAATCCAAATGAAATCTATTATTCTCCGAACACAGAAAAATCGAAAAAACTAACTCTTGCAGATATTAAAAAGGACCAGGAACTTGCGAAGGTTTTTAATGGCAGAAAATCGGTTGAAAAAGTAACAACCCTATCTTCCGGCAGCACTGCTAGTTATTCTATCATAGGTGTACCGCTTCATTTGGAAAGCGGTAAAACAGGTGCAGTCTTTATTTATCAATCTCTTGATGTCATAAAGGAAACAACGAATTCTACAACTAAATTTATCCTTTTGGTAGCCGGCGTAGCCATTATTTTAACGACTATCTTTGCTTTTTTTCTTTCAACAAGAATTACAGCACCATTAAGAAAAATGAGAGAAGCAGCCTTTGAGGTGGCCAGAGGAAAATTTGATACGAAGGTTCCTATTTTGAGCCATGACGAAATTGGAGAGCTGGCAACTGCTTTTAATCAAATGGGCCGGCAATTAAAATTTAATATGAATGCGCTAAGCCAGGAAAAAGAACAGCTGGCAAGTATTCTAAGCAGCATGGCCGATGGGGTTATAACGTTTAATCGTGATGGAACCATCCTAATTACAAATCCGCCTGCTGATCGTTTTCTTCAGCATTGGTATTATGAAAAAGGAAGCAGCAGCTTAAATAATGAAGAGGTTCCCTCTAGGGTAATGGAGTTGTTTCAGCAGGCTGTGGATACTGAAAAAGAGCAGCTTGGAGAAATTTCCATTCAGGGACGCTTTTGGGTAGTAATTGTCAGCCCTCTATACAGCAATAAATTCATCCGTGGTGCCGTTGCTGTTATTAGAGATATGACTGAAGAGCGTCAGCTTGATAAATTACGAAAAGATTTTATTGCAAATGTTTCGCATGAACTCCGTACACCAATATCGATGCTGCAGGGTTATAGTGAAGCAATTATAGATGATATTGCTGAAACTGAGGAAGAGAAGAAGGAAATGGCCAGAGTTATCTATGACGAATCCTTGAGAATGGGCCGTCTGGTTAATGAACTTCTAGATCTCGCCCGAATGGAAGCAGGTCGTATACAGCTGACATATGACGAAGTAAATGTTTCTTCCTATATCAGCCGAATTATCCGGAAGTTTCAGGGATTAGCTAAAGAAAATAAGGTTAATCTAGGTGCTGTTTTTATTCCAGATGATCTCCAGTTTTCTTTTGACCCTGACCGTATTGAACAGGTACTTACCAACCTTATTGACAATGCAATGAGGCATACTCCAAAAGATGGCGAAGTAAAAGTACTGGTTCATACAGAAGAAAAAGGCATTAACTTTGAAGTAAAAGATTCAGGTTCCGGAATTCCTTTTGAGGATTTACCGTTCGTTTTTGAAAGGTTCTACAAAGCGGACAAAGCAAGGACTCGGGGAAGGGCGGGAACAGGTCTTGGGCTTGCCATTGCAAAAAATATCATTGAGGCCCATCGTGGCCATATTTCAGTTCAAAGCAAAGAGATGCAGGGAACGACATTTTCCTTCTTTCTTCCCCGAAAATAGGGAGAAAAACACTTTTCTTGCCGACTGATCTTGATTCACGGGAAACATTTTTAAGTAAAAGAGCAGCAGCCGTAAAGTAGAAATAGGTGCACTTCGCTCAATAATAAGTTAATCAAAAAACCCGCATCCTATAAGCGGGTTTTTTGATTTATTAACTAAGTAACTTGACTCATGCATTTTTTAATACAAACCCTAAAAAAGGGCATACGGGTAGTGCAGTCAGAAAAATCGTTTTTTTAAGCAATCAGCTTTAAGGTTTTCAATACTTTTTTCAGCGGTGTGCTTCCCATTCCTTCCTGATAAGCATAGACCACTAGCTGCCCAATCATTTCGCTCCGAATTCTCTGACCGTGTCACCCAATGTCACCGTCGAGACTTTCGACCATTCATACCTTTGAAATTCCAGGAAGTTCTGCACCAGATATTGAATGGTCCAATATCGTTCGATGGCCTTGAACGAAAGCAGCTGATACTGATCGAAACCAAGGAGCTCCTTGAAATAACGGGATCCCGTTTCTATTTCCCAGCGGACATTGTAATACTCCAGGATGGTCACGACATCCAGAGTGAGGTCGGTGCACAGGAGACAAAACGGGGTCTGGTTCTGATTGAATTTTCTTTCCCACGACATCAGGACCTTCGCGTTTTCCATATCCGAAATGGGACCTTCGTATTCGTATATCCGGAACTTTCCTTTACCCTTCACGGTCACAGAGCGAAGGTCGGAGTTCCGGATGTATGGGCCTGCGAATTTGGCCATGGATACCTCGATTCCATTCGGACGGATCTTCCGGTTCGATTTGACGGCGCCAATCACATGAAAACCTTTGGAATTACAGGTATCAACCAGTTTCTTGCTTGTATACCAGCTGTCCATCAGGACATAGACCTGTTCCTCATCATTGGCTGGAAATGCCTGGATCTTTTCCATAGCCAGGTGTTTCTTACTTTTGAAGGATAGATGATGTTCTTCGCAGTATTCCTGCCTAAAATAAGGACGAAAATCCCATGCGAAGGAATAACCTTTCAGCGACTACATGGGTAGTTACGAGGCAATGGGACTATACACTTTTCCCTTTAGAATGGGAGAAGTCGAAGTCCAGTGCTTCCATTTTTCTCGTCGAGCGGTCCTTGTGGCATCCGGTGTCATCCACGATCAGGAAAACAATGGGTCGATCATCGCCTTGTTTATGGCGAGCATACCGAATGGATTTTCACAAGATGTTCCATCCGCCCGCGCTGAACACATTTGGCACACCAGGGGGATTCCTTTAGAAAACGGGTCATACAGCTTAGGTCACGGTCCTTCCCGGAATGGATTCGAATCTGCGTCATTGTCTTCCTGCCCTCAGCCAGGATGATGGGCATGATGCAATGCATGATAGAAACCAGATGGCTGAACTGGGGCTTAAATAAGCAGAGGCTTAAAGTGACAAGGAACTTGACGATAGCAGAGTGGAAAGTTACCATAACCATATGACATCTCCTTTTTTTTGTCGTATTGGTTGTGTGTGGTAACCTTCCAATTCCACGATTAAAGGGATGTCATTCTTGTTTTTATGAAGTTTTCAGTATTTGACAAAACTAGACAATACTTACAAAAAAATTTTGCAAGGCTCAAGTAATTAAAATACGTAGCAGGGCAGCGGTACAGGGGCTTTTTTGAGGACAGTTATTTCCGCACTAAAAAAAGGCAGCAATTTCGCCACCTTCGCCTTAAAAAGAAACTAGAGTTTTAAATTAATTTGTTGGTCTAAGAAATTACATCTTTGGATAACGAATATCATTTGGAAGTAACTTTGCCTTGAACTTCAATGATAACATCTGCTTTTTTCAATAAATTTCCGACATCACAGCCTTTATCTGCTGCTTCTGTCGCTCTTTGTGCAGATTGAATCTGTTCTTCCGTTGCATCCGCAGATAAAACGATGTTAGCATAATGAGTAATTTTAAACTCATTATCAGATATATTTGCCTCAGAGTTCACTGTAAGTTCCGCTACAGGCAGTTTTCTGCTTTCGAGAACAAAAGTAAGAGTTGCTGTATAACACGTCGTTACAGAAGCAACGAGAATTTCTTTAGGATTTGCTCCGTTACCACTGCCTCCTAAGGATGCAGGAATAGCGATATTTGTATCAAGATACTCCGCTTTAAGTCTTCCTTTTCCTGTTACCCCACCATCCCAAACAGCGTTCACACTTATTTTCATTTCAGCCAAAAATATCCACTCCTTAAAATAAATAATTCGCATTTATATATTGTTCACTTTTCTAGTGATTCCATTCAAAAATTTAGCAGGAGATTGTAAAGCGCTGTTTAAAGGATGGATTTAAAAACCGGCCTATCTTATGAGAGGGCCGGTTTTAAATATGTGTATTATTCAGCTTTGGAAATTCCCTTGACCAATGGTGGCAATGCCTCACTAATAGGTGTGGCAGGGTGGCCAATTAGTTTTTCGAAATCGTTGCTTTCGACTGCCAATGATCCTTCCCGAATGCTTCTTTGAATGTCTACAAGAAGTGGAATAAGGAAATCAGGCAGACCTGCACCCTTCATTATTTCAGCATAAGCTGTGTCATCAACCTGCTGCACGGACACCTCTTTTCCTAGCACCTTAGCAAGAACAGCAACTAATTCTTCTTGAGTTAATAGAGAACCAGAAAGCTCGTAGACTGTATTTTCATGTCCTTCACCTGATAGAACAGCGGCAGCAGCCTCTGCATAGTCCTGTTGAAGGGCCCAGCCTACCTTACCATTTCCGGCTGATGTCACCCAAGGAGCTCCTGCTAGGACACCTTGAATGCCAGGAATTTCATTTTCTAAATACCAGTTGTTGCGCAGGAAGGAATATGCAATACCTGTTTTCAAAATGGCCTCTTCTGTGGCCTTGTGTGTTGGCGCGAATAAGTTTGTACTTTCCGTTGCATTCACGATACTGGTGTAAGCAATGAATTTTACTCCTGCACGCTCTCCCGCAGCCACTGCATTCAAATGCTGGCGAATTCTTGTTTCATTGTCTCCATCAGCAGAGATGATTAAAAGTCTGTCAATTCCTGCAAAAGCGGAATCCAATGTTTCTGGACGGTCAAAATCTCCCTGGCGGACTTCCACTCCGCGAGCCTTAAATCCTTCTGCTTTCTCTGGATTGCGGACACTTACTGCCAGCTCGCTTGCTGGTACAGTTTTCAACAATGTTTCTACAACTTTGGTTCCTAATTTTCCTGTTGCTCCAGTTACTAATATTTTCATTTGTCAGTTCCTCCTAACGTGTATTTGTTTTGGTTACCTGTATTCATCATAGATACTTCTTTTTGCTTTGTCAACGTTTAAAAACTTTTTTATTTTTTATGTATTTTGGGGTATAATGACTTGTAATCAAATTAAATACATGATCGTAAATTTCATAAACGACTGTAAGGAAGGTGAATGATATGGCCATCAGCAGCAGATTTACGGTTGGTGTTCATATACTAGCCCTTATTGAATTAAATAAAGAGGAGAAGACCTCCTCAGAATTTTTGGCGGGCAGCGTAAACACAAACCCAACTTTAATAAGAAAAATCATGGGCATGCTGAAAAAAGCCGGATTAATTGAGGTGCAGCCAGGGATCGCAGGGGCAAAACTGGCAAAGAGCCCATCCGATATATCACTACTTGACGTCTATAAGGCCGTCGATGTAGTACATGAAAATGAACTGTTTAGTTTACATGAAAATACTCTTTATGAATGCATTGTAGGCAGGAATATACACGATTCGATCTCTCCTGTATTGTCAGCAGCCCAATTATCGATGGAAAAGGAATTAGGAAATGTGACAATTCAAGATATCATTCAGGATATTGTTCAAAAAGAATCAGGTTCAGGGAATCCCTGATATTTATTATCTGCTTATGGCGCCAGCAATATGCTGACGCCATTTTATTTTTACTTCATTCTTAAATCACCGTAATTTGACAATTTTTCACTCAGTGGATTATTTTGTTCTTTCTTGCGCTTGCCGAGGAAATAATTGAAAAATTTCCGATTACTGAATAAGATTTGCACGAAATGAATAGATTGTTTTGGAATTTTGGAAAGAGTGTAAGTAAACGAGGACATAGTGACCCCAAATGGAAAAATAACAAGAAAAGGGGTAACTAATTGTTTTAAATCAGGATTTACATACAAATATTTTTATATTAATCTTCAAGTCTATATTTTTGTAAACGGTTACTTCTAGTTTTATACTAATCTTGCAAGCATATTCGAAAGTTGAAGGATAGGGGGAGACAAAGAGATGAATGCTAAACAAACGGTATTGGTAAATGAGTTTACGAACGGAATTTTGGATCCTGAAAAGGAAATGATGGGTCCGGTAAAGGATGGCGGTTTTATTATTGCCAATACGGCACCTGGCTGCTGGGGTCCGATGATCACACCTTGTATCCGCGGAGGACACGAAGTGACAAAACCTGTTTATGTAGAAGGCGCAGAGGTAGGAGATGCGATTGTGATTTCTATTAAATCCATCCGTGTCACCTCAGCTGCAACTGCTTCAGGCAATGACAGTCCTGTAGAAGGAAGATTTGTTGGAGATCCATTTGTTGCTGTTAAGTGCCCGGAATGCGGGACGCTCTATCCTGAAACTAGAATTGAAGGAGTAGGACCTGAATCGATCCGCTGTGCGAACTGTGGTGCCGATGTCACTCCATTTGTTTTTACGAACGGATATACGATTGCTTTTGATGAGAACAGCCAGGTGGGCGTCACTCTTCCAAAAGAAGCAGCTGAACAGATTGCGAGGGATGGACATTCCTATATGGCTACTCCTGATAATTCTGTTCAGAACCCAGTTGTCACTTTTGCACCACATGACCTGGTCGGTACAGTGGCAAGAATGCGTCCTTTTTTGGGACAGCTTGGAACGACTCCATCAAGACCACTTCCAGATTCTCATAATGCTGGTGACTTTGGTCAGTTCCTGCTTGATGCCCCGCATGAATACGGAGTAACAAAAGAAGAATTAAAGGATAAAACAGACGGCCACATGGACATTAATCGTGTCCGCGAAGGTGCTGTACTTATTTGCCCGGTTAAAGTTCAAGGCGGCGGAGTTTACCTTGGAGATATGCATGCGATGCAGGGAAATGGGGAAATCGCTGGCCATACAGCGGATGTTTCCGGTATTGTTACTTTAGAAGTGAAAGTCATTAAGGGACTTAACATTGACGGGCCCATTCTGCTTCCTGTTCAGGAAGATCTTCCTTACCTGGCAAAGCCAATTACATCAAAAGAGAAGGAAGCAGCACTGACTGTCGCAAATAAATGGAATGTACAAAAATTAGAAGAGTCCTTGCCAGTTTCCTTTGTTGGTACAGGAGCAAACCTAAACGAAGCAACGGAAAACGGACTGCAGCGGGCTGCTGACGTATTAGGGATTACTGTGCCGGAGGTCATGAACCGTGCTACTATTACTGGTTCCATCGAAATAGGGCGTCATCCAGGAGTAGTAACTGTTACATTCCTCGCTCCTGTTGAATATCTTGATCGAGCTGGTTTATCAGAAATCGTGAGAAACCAATATTTAAATCGTGTGGAATAAATAGAATTTAAATAAGTGAAAAGCTGAAAAACGAATCTTTTGTGGTATTGATTAAATATCAAACTTAATGGCACAGGAATTGACTGTGCCATTTTTCTTTTAGGTTGTGTTTAGGCCTATTGTTGATTTTCCACTATGTTATTGGAGCGTGAGCTGAGAGCTCCACGAAAATGCGACAACATTTTTTTCGTGACGTGATTACTCATGGACGAAAAATTAACGTCTAGCGGGAAATGCGAGCGCCGTATAAAAAGAAAATTCATTTTAAAAATAAAATTTGGAACTAAATGTATACAAGAAATAGTCATGCCAAAACTGTTTCCAATTTTAATGCCATTTTTTCTGTTATTTATTTCTTTGCACCCCGAAAACGAAACCTAATAAACAAATTATCCGGCTTTTTTTAGAAAAGAAATTTAATCAACTAAACTTTTGCATTTTTTCTAATAACACCCAAAAACAAGCATACGGGTAGTGTCTTCGGAAAATTCCATTTTTTTAAGCAGTGATGTTCAAGATTTCAAGTACTCTTTTCCACGAATAAAGGGATGTCATTCTTATTTTTTTGAGATTTTCAAACACGACAAAGCTAGACAGTATTTACGACAATTTTTTTTGTAAGACTCAAGTAAGTAAAAAATAGGGTTTTAAAAGAATGACCCTATAATAATATATTCAATCCCGATAACCTCCTCCGACAACCTTTTGTGAGTTTTCGTCATCCCGCTTACTAATGTCACCCAATATCGCACTTTTTTTTAGAATGAAACGTAACCATTTTTACTTCTTTTCCTTGGAAAGAACGTTTGATTAAACCAAATCTCTTTGTGTCCAAAATCACCTTGCTTACTGTTGCGACTTTTCAATCCCAATAATATCTTCCCGCTCTTTAGTGTAAGTGAATCTCAGCCAATTTCCCGTACATCTTTTGGTGTTTGCGTATTTTCGTAATGCTTTCTTTTCGCTTTTCAGCAGTTTGACATCCGCCTATTAAGAGTGTGGACAAGAAAATAGCTGTTAGAAATAGAACTTCAAAGATATGGCTCTCCTGTCATATTCCTTATATCACTTTCTACATCTATGTTAGTTCACTTCTTTCAATGAACAAGTCCTTATTTTGGAGATTTCCAGATAGAAATGGTTAGATGAGATATTATTTTATAGGAGCTTTGGTCCTTTTGGCAAAATATACCTTTAAATTTTATGTGAAACAGATTATATTTAAAGATGTAACTTTTTAGATAGAAAAGACGACTATTAAATTGAACGGGGAGGAAAACCAATGGACTCCGTTTTTGATAAGCTGTATGAGAAATACCATCAGGACGTTTTCCAATTTCTTTTTTACCTTGTAAAAAATAGAGAACAAGCAGAAGACCTAGTTCAAGAGGTTTATATAAGGGTATTAAAGTCTTATGGGAAATTTGAAGGAAAAAGCAGTGAAAAGACATGGCTGTTTTCAATAGCAAGAAATGTGGCGATTGATTCTTTTCGAAAGCAAAAGGGATGGAAACAAAGATTACTTGAAAAATTTGACTGGGATACTCAGCAGGTTAAAGATGAGCATCCAATTCCTGAGCAAATTGCAATCCAAAAGGATGAAATCCGCTGGATGTATGAGGCAATGGATGCATGTACGGTAGATCAGCGTACAGTAGTTATCCTGAGGTATTTGCAAGAGCTTTCTATTGTGGAAACAGCTGAAGCCCTGGGCTGGACCGAAAGTAAGGTAAAGACCACCCAGCACAGAGCACTAAATGTTTTAAAGAAACAAATGGAACTATTGCTGGAAAGGGAGGGTGATAAAAGTGAGAAAGTTAGAGTGGAGCGATAAACAGCTAGAAGACCTCCTCAGGCAAATGCCTAAAATAAAAGATCATCGCCACCCCCACGAGATTTTTCAAAGCCTTTCCGTAAAAAAAGAAAAACATAATAGAAGAACTAGAACATGGATCATGCCAGGATTTGCAGCGGCGGCAGCAGCCATTTTAATATTAATTCTTTCACCAGGGTTATTTCAGTTTGGAGGCAGTTCCGATAAAACGGAAATGGAAGATATGTCTTCAGCTGGAAGCATGAAGACCGCTAATAGCGGCGACAGGGCCACGGCTCTGAAAACAGAGCCTAAAAAGGATTCGAATTATGAAGCTGCTTCAAAAGATGCAGCTGGTTCAGATGTTACCCATGGAAAGATGGATACAGGGAAAAAAGTTTCTGTGCTAAATGCACTGTCTGAGGTTACTGCACTGTACGATGATAAAGCTGCTGAAGGTAGGGTGTTAACCTATTGGATTCCTGATAAACAGGCGATGAGTCTTGTTCCTGTCACAACTGTTGTACCTCCAGATACAAGTAAAAATTGGATCGATCTGATAAACGAAAATATGTCTGCTCTTGATGAAGATGAGTGGGGATTAACTGATTATTATCCTTTAAAAGCAAAATTGTCATTTAATGAAAAGGAAAATACCTTAAATGTGGATGTACCTGCAAATCACCCTTATGCGGAAGGATCAGAGAATGAAACTTCCTTTGTGAATGTCCTTTTGCGCCTTGCAGAATCAAATAGTAACGTGAAGAAAATTAAATATACAACGGATGGTCAGCCGAATTCAGGTATTATGCTAGGGAACTACGGAGACAAGCAAGAGGATGAAATAGTACCAGGAAAAAACAGGGCGTTCCTGAAACATGAACCTGAAGGAAAAGGGACTATTTTCCTCGTTCCTACTGCAGATTCCTATAAGACAATAAGGGAAGCAATCCTGGCGATGGAAAAGGATTTGCCAACTTCCAACTTGAAAGCATCTTTGCCTGCCAAATTAATTTCTGAAAAGGTTTCAATTAAGGGTAAAACTCTTTTGGTGAAATTTGCTCCAGGAGCGACAATGTCAGATGAGCCATCCGTTATACAGTCGTATGAAGCACTTTTATTAACGGCAAAAGACTTTGGACTAGAAAAGGTTAAAATACTCAATCCTCCTATAGATAAATTAGGACCTTTTGATTTAACTGTGGAAAATAAGGTTCCAGTTGGCCCAAATTATAGGCCGCTTCATAAATAGATTGCCGGATCAGTCTTCATGACTGATCTTTTTTTTATAATTTTAGAATAAATTTAACAAAAAACTCCAAAATATAACAGTGTCCTTTTTAAGTGCCTGCATGACTTCTGGTTCTATTCGTAAAAACGATGACATAAGGTGAGTACAGAGGATTGCAATATAAGGAGGAAAAGAATGCGGGAATACATAGTACGGTTTTTGATTGCAGGAATTATGATGCTCCTTGTCAGTCTGTTGTTTCTAGGAGTCAGGCACCCTCAGGCAAGCATGCTTGATGATAATAATACCAGCCTCGAATGGAAATGGCCCGCTGACGGGGTCATTACTGATAAATTTGGGACAAGGCATGGCGAACATAAAGGAATTGATATAGCCGGAACTGCGGGTACTAAAATATATTCAGTAGACGATGGAGTCGTGGAGAAGTCATATTTATCGGATACATATGGAAATGTTATTTTTGTAAAGCATCCCAGCAATTTTGTGACAGTTTATGCCCATTTAAGCAAACGTCTCGTCATGGAAGGACAGCAGTTAAAGCGAGGAGCCCTGATTGGGCTTATGGGTTCTACAGGTGAATCCACAGGTGTCCATTTGCACTTTGAAGTACATGAAACGGAATGGACATTTGATAAAAAACATGCTTTAAATCCTGAAATGGTTCTTGGGTTAGCTCATGTAGGTGAAACTGTTCATGCAGGCAGCATTAAGAATTCCGAAGGCGCTATGGAGGCACTATCCAGATATGAAGAAAACGAAGTGGAGCAAAAGGCAAACGGGGATCAGAAAAATATTCAGACCGTGAGCTCATATACCGTTTTAAATGGTGATACACTCTGGTCAATTGCTAAAAAAAACCATTCCGATGCTGATTTGATTAAAAAAATGAATAACATGACTGAAGACAAAATTCTTCCGGGTCAGGTGCTGAAGATTCAGCAAGAATCAGGCAATCAATACATTGTGAGAAAGGGTGACACCCTTATTTCCATTTCTAAAGAAACACACCTGGCGATTGAAAAAATAAAGGAACTGAACAGGCTCTCCTCAGATGTTATTTTTCCTAATCAGGTTCTCGTTTTAGGTTCCATCCAAAAATAAATGGGTTAAACAATTGTTTTTTTTGCAAAGGGATGCAGGTTGGAGGAAAATCCAGCCTCTTTTAAATGTTTTTTTCTTCACACATCTTCTTTCTTTTAGTATAATGAGTTCGTATAACATAATATAGGTCTATCTTCGGGGCTGGGTGAAATTCCCGACCGGCGGTGATGAGATAATTATCTCTAAGCCCGCGAGCCTTTTGGGCAGGATTTGGTGAGATTCCAAAGCCGACAGTAAAGTCTGGATGGGAGAAGATGGAGGTTCTGCAAATGTTCAAAAAAGCAGGTTTTGAACATTTATTAAGCGTGCCTTTTATTCTCCCTCAAGTTGTAAACTTGGGGGATTTTATTTTTAAAAGGCAAGATTGCTTATGCTGAACCTTTCTTCTGAAGTGGATGGATCACAAAGGAGAGAGGAAAAATGAAAAAACTAAGTGTTAAAGCAACTGTATCGATTGGAATGTTAAGCGGTTTAGCGTATATCCTAATGCTTTTAAATTTTCCGCTGCCGCCATTTCCTAATTTTTTAATGATTGATTTTAGCGACATCCCTGCATTGATCGCTGCTTTAATTTTTGGACCGCTTGCTGGTGTGTTAGTGGAGTTATTCAAAAACATTTTAAATTACTTTGCGACAGGAAGTGCCACGGGCGTACCAGTTGGACATATGGCTAACTTTGTAGCCGGAGTCCTGTTTGTATTGCCAGTATACTTTATGTATATAAAACTGAAATCAAAAAAAGGAATGACTATTTCATTGGTGATTGGCACTATTATCATGGCAATAATGATGAGTGTCCTTAATTACTTTGTTATATTGCCTTCATACACGTTTTTCCTTCATTCACCAGCGATGTCAGCCGATGCAACTTATAAAATGGTGACAACAGCCATTCTGCCTTTTAATTTTGTGAAAGGGATTATCATGTCAGCCATCTTCTTGCTGCTATTCTTTAAAATGCAGCCTTGGATTGCTAAACAGAATGCCTAAGTATATAAAAGGGCAGTTAGCTTTTACTTTTGAGCCCCACGCTTGATTTAAAAGAGCAGCAGGTTTTGCGGATTCTAACAAAAATAATAATTTAAGCGGCAGGAGTCTCCTGCCGCTTTTGTGTATTTGTGAACAAGAAAAGCCCTTCAACTGAGTGAAGGGCAGCTCTAAGTATATTTTTAAAAATTGAAATTATTCGAACTTAGTAGGGTTGCCGTCAAATGGCTCATCAGCAACTTTAATAGAATCAGTTGGGCAGCCTTCGAATGCATCCATCATGTCGTCTTCTAATACATCCGGAATTTCAACGATACCTTCGTTGTCATCAAGAGTTACATATGCAATGCCTTCATCATCATAATCATAGATGTCTGGAGCAGCTGCTCCACAGGCACCACATGCGATGCAAGTTTCTTTGTCAACAATTGTATACTTTGCCATGTAAAAAAACCTCCCAGTAAATTAAGCAGATATTCAAACCCTATTTCCATGGTTACATGGAAACGTATTCCTCAAGTTCTATTGTAAAACTGAATGTCTAACTTTTCAATAGTAAATGTAATGAGAATGCTTATCACGCAAGGGTTTCACCTTCAGATTTCTTCAATTTTCAACAATAAACAACAGCAGTTCATTATGTTTCATGTTAAAATAGAGGGAAAGAAAAAGCACGTAAAAACACTCTCGCAGGCATGTAATTTATCTTCGGAAGATTAAGGGGGGCTGGCAATATGGCTTATTTTGATTTGATCATTCTATACTGTTTAAAGCAGTTAAACGGCGAACGGACAATATATTCAGTCTATCACCTTCTAAAAGGAAAGAAGTCAGCTCAAACCATACAGGATGCCCACCTTTTCTCCCTAACAAAATTTTTTGGCGTCTTTATGACTTTAACAAGAAGTTCATTAGAAGAGGCAGTACACTCCATGTCTAAACAAGGTTATATTCTGCAATCAGAATTAGAGCCTCAGCATTATACAATGACTGAAAAAGGGAATGCCTTTCTTGAATTGCTGCTTAAAGAACGGCCCCTGCCTGTCTATCTAGATGGTTTAAAGTATCACCCTTTAACACAACTGGTATGGGAGAGAATATCCATACTTGTCCAGGTTGTCTCCAATCTTGTGTATCAGGAAAACAAATACATTCCTATACAGAAGGGAAAAGAGATCCATCAGTGGCTAAAAAATGTTCTAAGAAAGCATAGTATGGACAGAGCAGAAATCGGAAAAAAGCTTTTTAATGAACTTACTTCCTGTCTTGAAAGAGGAGAAGGACTGAATCCATTAGTACTTAGCTTAAGACTAACCGGCCACCAGATCATCGGGCTAACCTCCATGCAGGCTGCGGATGAATTGAAAATGGAAAGAACAGCCTATCATATAGAGTTTTTAAACCTGCTTCATTTTTTAATACAGGACCTGGAGAAAAATCCAGAAAGTTATTCCATCCTTACAGATCTCTTAATGGAAACGGATCCATCTCTTGTGCTGACATTGTCTTCACGTAAAACTTATGAGCTTTTGCAAAGGGGAATCCCTTTTGAAAAATTACCTTCAATTAGAAGGCTGAAAAAAAGTACCATTGAAGACCATATTGTAGAAATCGCGTTAAATGTAAAAGATTTTTCGATTCATTCTTTTGTAAAGAAGGAAGTCCAGGGTGAAATAATAGGTGCTGCGAAGTCATCGCCTACGCGGCAGCTTAAAACGATTAGGGAAAGTGTTCCGCAGGCCAATTATTTTGAAATTCGGCTTGTCCTTGCGAAACTAGGTGAATAGTAATGGAATTAGAGAAAATTTTATATCAATACTTTGGCTATTCTTATTTTAAACCTGGCCAGAAAGAAGTTATTACCTCCATATTGGAGAAAAAACACACTCTTGCAATGCTTCCTACAGGAACTGGAAAGTCACTTTGCTATCAGTTTCCAGGATATCTGCTTGAGGGAGCAGTTTTGATAATTTCTCCGCTGCTTTCTTTAATGCAGGACCAGGTTGACCAAATGATGAAAATGGGAGAGAAACGGGTTATTGCTCTTAATTCCTTTTTATCTCAGGAAGAAAAAAGATATGCCATGAATCATCTGGATCAGTATAAGTTTATTTTTATTTCCCCTGAAATGGTTAATTCAGATTGGGTTGTTAACAGACTGCAGGATATAAAGGTTTCACTATTTGCTGTAGATGAAGCCCACTGTATTTCCCAATGGGGTTATGATTTTCGGCCTGATTATTTAAAGCTTGGGGAGCTTAGAAAAAAATTAGGAAACCCGATTACTCTTGCCTTAACGGCAACTGCTACGGAAAAGGTGCGTGAGGATATTCTTAACTCCCTTGGGCTGAGTAATGCAAATCGAGTAGTTACAACAGTAGACCGGCCTAATATCGCATTAGTAGTGGAGAAGTGGAACCGCTATAATGAAAAATTTGATAGGCTTTTTCAATTGGTCCAAGAGCTCCAGCCTCCAGGAATTATTTATTTCTCCAGTAAGAAAGTTGCCGATCAAACGGCTTCCTTTTTAAGGGGAAAAGGTGTTGGAAGAGTTATGGCCTATCATGGCGGCATGGAACAGGAACAGCGTATTTTAGTTCAGCAGCAATTTTTGAATGGGCAGCTTGATATTATCTGTGCGACAAGTGCTTTTGGCATGGGAGTAAATAAGGATAATATAAGGTATGTTGTCCATTTTCATATGCCGCTTCAATTGGAATCCTATCTTCAGGAGGTAGGAAGAGCAGGCAGGGATAAAGGTCCCAGTGTGGCCATCCTTTTATATGTTCCGGGAGACGAACAGCTTCCTTTCCAGCTTGCGGAGGGCGAATTACCTTCATCCGCCCAGCTTGATTGGTTTTTTTCTTCCCTAAAATCAAACCCCGATTTCTTGAAGGAAAATAGCACGATTTCACCGGACTTAAGAAAGATGGGAGGCTTTACAGAGGTACAATGGCGTTTAGTGGAAGACTTTCTTTCTGTACATTTAATAGAAGGTATCCCACTGGAGTTAATTCGAGATAAAATGAAAAGATTTGTTGAAGAGCGGCTGGCTTCAAAACATACCAATATTTTTAAAATGAAAACTTGGATTGACTCTGCTGAATGCCGAAGGCTGAACATCCTTCAGTATTTTAATGAAAATGGTGACACTCAAATCACTCCATCCCAATGCTGTGATATTTGCGGTGTGAATTTGCAAAACTATGAATCCCGGGTACCGCAAGAGGGGGAAAAAGAGGAGTATCTTATGTGGAAAGGTTTTTTGAGGAAATTATTGATTAATGAGAGTGCTCCAAAATGAAAAATAGGCAAAATGAACTAGTTTCTCAACTGAGTGACAAAGAACTGTTATTTCACCTTTACCTTACTCAAATAGTACTATTAACGATAACAATTGTTTTAGGTATTATTATGTATGATGATTTTTCTTTTTTGAAAAATATGAACTGGCAAGACACGAAAATTCTCTGGGTCGGCGCTGGATGCGGAATGGCTGTTGTTTTATTGGATATCTTACTAATGAGGCTCTTGCCTAATTCCCTGTATGATGATGGGGGCCTTAATGAAAAGATATTCCGCAATAGGAATGTCTTTCATACAGCCTTCATTGCAGCTATAGTGGCCATAAGCGAGGAAATTCTATTTAGGGGAGTTATCCAAACTAAAACAGGTCTTATTATCGCAAGTTTTATTTTTGCTCTTATTCATTACCGGTATTTATTCAATTGGTTTTTATTCATAAATATTGTAACTTTGAGCTTTTTTATTGGTTTTATTTACGAATGGACCGGCAATCTGGCAGTAACAATTGTGATGCATTTTACAATTGACTTTCTGCTCGGACTGCACATAAAATTTAAGAATTACTCCCGTAATACTGAACAGGAAGGGTTGCAAAATGAGTAAAGAAGATCCATATCGTGACCAGGCTGAGCGCCTAAGGCAGAGAATTGAAAAGATAAATGTAAAGCCGGCAGCAAAAGAAACGCTTCCTCCCAGAGAAGAGCTCCATCGCAGTAAGAAGAAGAAAACGAAATGGAAGATAAAATATCCGGTAATTAGATTGCTTGTCCTGTTTTTTATACTTCTGCCTGTAACGATTTTTAGTGCGTATTCCTATATAAACGGAAAAGACTTTTCTGTTCATCGTAAAGTTTCCGGTGGAGAAGGTGGATATGATACGGTAAGCATTGAAAAATATAAGGCAGAAAAGAGCAGCAGCAATAAAGAAAAACCTGCTGAAAGCCAAAAGGCAGATGAACCCAAGGTTAATGTTGCTGAAAACAATAAAATATTGACTATCCCTAATTCACCTCCTGATTTATCAGGTACGAAAGATACGGATAAAAACAGTACTCCTGTAGAGGCTCCAGGTAAAAAACAGCCAGTTCAGAAAATTGCTGCCGTACCACCAGCCGAGAAAAAACAGGAGACACCGCAAACGCCACAACCGATCGGAAAAGTAGTCTATCATACGGTTCAGCCTAAAGAGACCATTTTCCGGATAGCCATGAAATACTATAATTCTCAGGCTGGTATCAATACCATTAAAGAGGCAAATCATATTCAAAATAATGAAATCGAAACTGGACAAGTTCTTAAAATTCCATTAAATAATTAAAGCTGACTTACTTATGTCAGCTTTTTGTGTTTTATTATTTTAATTAGTCGTCTCATTTTTTAGTGCATTTTCCATTCCATGTATATATTAAAGGACAAGTTCATACATATGTAGGAGGAATGGAGGGGGTTAAGATGAGATCTTCAATTCTTCAGCTGGATAACAGAACAGATATGGCGACAAAACAGATGCTGGAAAATGTTGTGAAAAGAAAAGAGAAATTCGAACGTTTTAAATTTCGTCATCTTATTTCAGTTTGGGCAACCATAGGAATGGCTACTTTTTATTTTGGTTATTTGTATTATACGGTAGGAGTTAACTATTCCTATTCGTTTGCTGCTATGTTTTCTGCCTTCGTAAATGATTCAAATAACTTATTTTTCCTTACGGTATGTGTTGGATTGTATGGTTTAATGAATCTATTAAGGGAAAAACGGGAAAAGTTTGAGAAAGAATATCATGCCCTAAGATGTGAGATTGTTGATCGAAGCAAGGATTTATGGAAAAAAGAAGATGAATGGGCGAACCGGCATCTGGTATTTGATATGATGAAAAAAGAATATGACATTAATCTATTCCATGAGAATAAATAAAAAGCAGCTGCGGCTGCTTTTTATTATTGGAAATATATTAGAAAATCACTTTGCGGTCTCTTTCATCTTTGAGAATCTCAACGGCCTCTCTAAATCTTTGTGAGTGGATGATTTCCCTTTCTCTAAGAAAACGAAGCCCGTCATTTAAATCAGGATCGTCACTCATATTAATAATCCATTGGTAAGTTGCTCTGGCTTTTTCCTCTGCCGCGATATCCTCATACAAGTCAGCGATAGGGTCGCCTTTTGCCTGTATATACTTGGCAGACCATGGTTCACCTGCAGCATTATGATAAAATAATGCCTTATCATGATCAGCATAATGCTCCCCAAGGCCAGCAGCCTTCATTTGATCAGGGGTTGCATCTTTAGTTAATTTATAAACCATTGTTGCAATCATTTCTAGGTGGGCAAGTTCTTCTGTACCAATATCATTTAGAAGGCCTATCACCTTGCCTGGTATTGTATATCTTTGGTTTAAGTATCTTAAAGCGGCTGCCAATTCCCCGTCGGCTCCGCCATATTGTTCAATTAAAAACTTGGCCAGCATGGGGTTGCAGCCGCTGACTCTTACTGGATATTGAAGTTTCTTTTCGTAAACCCACATATGGTATAATCCCTCCCTGTTCCTACACTTCCCATGGCCATGGAGATTCAGACCAGTTCCATGGATAGGCAGAATAACTGTTGCCATATTGCAAAAGCGGGCCAAATTGGCTTTCAAATAACTTTTTAAGACGTTTTCTCTCTTTTGCAAATTGATTGAACTGCTGAATGCTTTGCTGATCTCCAGGATGGGTATCCAAATACAGGGTTAGCTCAACTAAAACAAAATCAACAGCTTGCAGCTGTTCCATTAATTGATAATATTCTGCAGGAACCTGAGTCACGACTGTCCGCCTCCTTTAGCCAGTTCATGTGGACTGAAGTAGGGATCAAAAAATGGTTTCCATAGTGTTCCTGCCCTTAAGGCTTCTGCAGGAGTAAATTGTTCAAGGTTTAATGGCTGAAATCCCATATACAAATGAGGTGGGGTTGAATAAGTTTTAGTTTGAATGGGGGGGCAAGGATCAAAAGGGCTGATATAAGGATTGTATGCTTTGTGATGTGGATTCATTGATGGACCTCCTTTTTGTCAATATATCGTTTCATTTTATGAGATTTAATTTTTTTTATAACTGAAATTTATGAAACTGAAAAGGGATTTTTAAAGATATGTTGAAATATAAATAGGAAGTTATGATTTCAAAATTTGAGGTGATGGATATGTTCGTAAAAAGCATTATGATTCCGAAATTTAACTGTGTAACGGTCCAGCAGGATGAAAATTTAAAGTCTGCTCTGGAAAAACTTGAAGAGCATCAAATAGACGGAATTCCGGTTCTCGATGGAGATCTTTATTTCGGAGTCTTAACTCGCTACAGAATATATTTGAATTTCTTCGAATCAGGTATGGAGCGTGAAGAATTTCTTGAAAAAACTCTGGTAAGGAACATTGCCACCAATCAGGATAAATACCTCGAAGGAAATGAACTGTTTGAAACCACTCTTTTGGAGTTAAAAAGTTTCCCGCTATTAGCAGTTGCTGATAATCAAAAGAAATTTCTGGGGATTGTAACCCGATTTGACGTTATGGCGCAGTTTGAGAGTGCATTTGGCGTTAATCGTCCTGGGATAAGAATTGCTTTTACCTCTGTTGAAACAGAAGGACGAATTGCAAGGCTTGCAGAAATTGCCCATCAATTCCATGAACATATTATTTCACTTGTAACTTTTGATGAAACGGATAAACTTGTTCGCAGGATTGTCTTAAAGGTAGAGAAAAAGGAAAATGTGGAGAAGTTTGTTAAAAAACTTGAAGAGCATGGATTTCGCATTTTGGACATTCACGAAGACTAATCTTATGAAATAAAAATCTTCCCTCTCATACACTTTTATGGGAGGGATTTTTATGTTGAGAAACTTAGTTAGAATTTTAGCAGGTATGCTGTTTGGTTATCTTTATATAAAATGGGTTCCCATACCAAATCCCTTTATAGCAGCAGATTTCTTTTTGACCTTGGTCGTGGATCCGGTAAGGTTTTTTACGGCTGCACTAGCATTTACTGCTGGATTTGTCATTAATGGGAACTTAATCAAGGAAGCAATCCAGAGATGCATTTTAGTCATTAAGCGGCAGGCATCCTTTAAAGCCGGGGATCTTATACTGCTGTTTATTATTTTTAGCCTTACCTTTCTATATTATATTGGGCCGGTTCAGGCTTTGGTCCTTTTCTGTTTTATTGTGATTTATGTTATGATTTCCATATATTTTTAGAAAAAAATATATAAGGGGATACTTTTGAATGATTATATTAACGGCTTTTTTAATAGTCGCAATAGGAATGGCAGGACTTTTGCTATATATGCTTAAAGAAGCTTTCTCCAATAATGTAGAGGTTCATAACTTGGCATTTTCTGAATTTCCGAAAACTCTTGGTGAAATTTCGATTTTCTTTATATCTGATATTCATAGACGTACCATTTCTGATAGTGTGATTTCAACAGTCGGGAAGGCAGATATCGTGATAATTGGAGGAGACCTAACTGAAAAAGGAGTCCCTTTTGAGAGAGTAAATAACAATATTCGGAAACTAAGGAAGGCCGGACCTGTCTATTTTGTTTGGGGAAATAACGATTACGAAGTAGATTATCATTTGCTGGATGCCAGCCTTCTGGAGAACAATGTTAAAATTTTGGATAATACGGCAGTAACTTTTGAATCAAATGAAGGAGAAAAATTGTCCCTTCTTGGAATTGATGATATCGCCAAGGAGAGGGACCGGCTGGACCTTGCCCTAAATGATGCAGATCCAGAAAGTTTCAAAATTCTTGTCAGCCATAATCCTCAGATAATAGGGAGAATAATGCCAGAGCATAACATAAGTTTAATCTTAAGCGGACATACTCATGGAGGCCAAATCCATATACTGGGCTACAGTCCTTACAAAAGAGGCGGAATAAAAAAGGTTGGAAATAGCACAATTCTGATCAGCAATGGCTATGGAACCACTTCCCTTCCCTTAAGACTTGGTGCACCTGCTCAATGCCACCTCATTACTATTACAGGGAAATAAGCCGATCTGTTTTGCTGCACATCAAAGTCTTACGTACAACAAACAAGTCCGTTATAATATGAATATAAATTTTTAAAGGATTCAATGAGTTTTCTTAACTTATAAAAAGTGTTTTACTAAAATACGTCTAACTTAGCGCTGTAAGCTAATCTTGATTTATGTTTATAAGTTCTGAACGGATAAGAGCAGCACTTGATCCTCCATTACCTTAAGGCTCAGTCATCGCCGGATTTTCTTTAGCTGATCAAGATTTATATCAATAGTTTCTGAACACACGACTGACAGGATAAGTAAAGCATTATCAGCTTCAAACAAAGGAAAAGCGATAGCTATTTCCTTGGATGTCCTAGTCATGCTAAAGCACAGGACAAGTAAAGCATCGGCTGCTTGGCCTCGCACTAAAAAAAAGGAAAGGCTTTTTCGAGGATGTCCCGTTTTGAGCGTGATAAGCAAAACTAAGCCATCCGCCAAAAGGACCTGGCGAAGGTCAAGTTTTTCTAATACGGAGGAGAACAAATGGCAAGTGAGGAAGGAAAATATAATATTAAGGCAGTTTCCGTTAAACTGGGAATACAGCCGGGCACTCTGCGTGCATGGGAAAGACGTTATCAGATGATAGCACCAATCCGCAACGAGGCAGGCCATAGATTATATACCGAAAAACATCTTGAAATCTTAAAATGGCTTGTTGATAAGGTTAATCAGGGATTCACGATCAGCCAGGCTGTTGCATTATTAGAGAAAAATCAAATGAAAGCGGAACTGACCAAGCCAATAGAAGACCAATTTTCATCCCGTTTTGATGAATTGCTTGATGCTCTTATTCATTTTGATGAAATGAGAGCCCAAGATATTATTAATCAATATTTATCACTTTTTACTACTGACAAAGTTGTCATAGATATTCTTGGACACATTCTTGTTAAATTGGGTGATTTATGGGAAGAGGGAAAAATAAATAGTGCACATGAACATTATGCTTCAGCAATCATAAGGTCTAGAATTGGTATGATTTTGCACAGTTTTCCTGTAAATTCAATGCTTCCAAAGGTGGTTGCTGTTTGCACTCCAGGGGAATGGCATGAAATGGGTTTATTGATTTTTACGCTCTTTCTGAGACGAAGGGGATTTGATGTAATTTACCTTGGCCCCACAGTGGCTGAAAATGATATAGATGCTGTTTTGGAGACAGCAAACCCTAAATTTTTATTCATGTCCTGTACATTAAGGGAAAACATTAAAGCAGCTGTACAATTGGCAGAACATCTTTCATCTAAATATCCCTTCTTAACTATTGGGCTGGGCGGAAGTGCAATTGATTCGCTTAAACAGCCCCAGAGAAACCAAGTAGAGCCTTTTCTTGTTGGCCGGACAAGTGAAGAATGGGAAGAATGGCTGGTGGAAAAAATAGGTGGAGTGTAGACAATTCACCATCGACCTGCATTGACATAGACTAAAACAAGAGTAATGTCATGGCAGGAGGCAAAATCATGCGTTTGGAGCGCTTAACAGCCAATAAAATAAAAATTTCATTATCCTCTGATGATTTGTTTGAGAGGGGACTGTCCAAAGAAGATATATGGAAAGATTCGATTAAATGGCACCAGCTTTTTCATGATATGCTCGAAGAAGCAAGCGAAGAGTTTGATGTAGATTTTGAAGGTTCCGTCGGTGTTGAAATTTTTTCGCTTCAGGCTCAGGGAATGATTATGATCATTACCGTTGATGATGCCTCTGATGAAGAAATCCTATATGATGGTTTTATTGAAATGCAGGTAAGGCTGGAAGGCTGTGACGATCTCCTTTTCATCTTTCAAGCCTTTGAGGATGTTATTTGCCTGTGCAAAAGTTTAGATATTGCTGGAATCAAGGGTGGCAATTTATATTCAATTAATAATCAGTATTTTTATCATCTCCAGAAAAAAGAGGGTGAAGATCTGGAAAAAGCAGCTGCCATACTAGCCGAATATGGAGATGCTTCCATTGTAAGTCCTCATTGGCTGGAGGAATACGGGAAACTAATAGTTAAAAACACTGCGGTAGAAACTATTCTTCAGTATTTTAAGTAGCATCGTCTATTAAAATACTGAAAAGGGGTCTGCCGCCTCTTTATGCATTCTTGCATACATTAATCCCCGGTTTACAAGTCTCTTTTTATAGTAAGAAGTATTCAGTTTTTATAACTATGACAGCGTTTACAATTAGTTGACTGATATCGCATTTTTGCCTACTTTTGTTCTTGCATAAATCACTTAAAGGTGTATACTATGTCATGAAAGCGGACAACATTCGTAAAAGTGAAGATCTTTAGGAGGTTTACAAATGGTAGCCGAGAAAGGTAATGAACATACCAGCCAAGAAGAAAAACATGATGTATTGAAATCAACTCAAACTGTTATCCATAAAGCTTTGGATAAATTGGGTTATCCAGAAGAAGTTTATGAATTATTAAAAGAGCCGCTAAGGCTAATGACTGTTAAAATTCCTGTCAGAATGGATGACGGATCTATAAAAATATTTACTGGCTACCGAGCCCAGCATAACGATGCAGTAGGACCAACAAAAGGCGGAATCCGTTTCCACCCAAATGTTACAGAAAGAGAAGTCAAAGCACTTTCTATATGGATGAGCTTAAAGTGTGGTATCGTTGACCTTCCCTATGGCGGAGGAAAGGGCGGAATTGTTTGCGACCCTCGTAATATGTCATTTCGTGAGCTTGAAAGACTTAGCCGGGGATATGTACGTGCCATTAGCCAGATTGTTGGACCAACTAAGGATATTCCTGCACCTGACGTGTTTACCAACTCTCAAATTATGGCATGGATGATGGATGAATACAGCAGAATAGATGAATTCAATTCTCCTGGCTTTATTACTGGAAAACCACTTGTTTTAGGCGGTTCTCATGGCCGAGAATCAGCTACCGCAAAAGGCGTTACCATTTGTATCCGTGAAGCAGCAAAGAAAAAAGGAATGGAATTAGAAGGGGCAAGAGTGGTTGTCCAGGGCTTCGGTAATGCAGGAAGCTACCTAGCAAAATTCATGCATGATGCCGGAGCTAAAGTTGTGGGTATTTCTGATGCCTATGGTGCTTTATATGATGCTAATGGTCTGGATATTGAATATTTGCTTGATCGCCGTGACAGCTTTGGAACTGTAACAAAATTGTTCAATAATACAATTACCAATAAAGAGCTATTGGAGCTTGATTGCGATATTCTTGTTCCTGCCGCTATTGAAAATCAAATTACCGAGGAAAACGCACATAATATTCGCGCGGGTATCGTAGTTGAAGCAGCGAATGGCCCTACTACTCTCGAAGCTACAGAAATCCTAACAGAACGCGGAATCCTTCTTGTACCTGATGTTTTGGCTTCTGCGGGAGGAGTAACTGTTTCTTATTTTGAATGGGTACAGAATAACCAGGGCTACTACTGGACTGAAGAAGAAGTAGAAGAAAAGCTGGAGAAGGTTATGGTTAAATCCTTTAACAGTATTTACGATACAGCCCAGACAAGAAGAGTTGATATGAGACTTGCTGCCTATATGGTGGGTGTCAGAAAAATGGCTGAAGCCAGCCGTTTCAGAGGCTGGATCTAAAGCTTACTATGAATATATAATAGTCTTTTTGCAGACATCGTCTTCAATATAACTTTTGTAAAAGCCATTAACATTGAAACATCTTAGAAAATCTCCTATCATTAGACGATAGGGGATTTTTACATTTGGCTCAGTTAAACAAAAAGTAAACAGCTCCCTCATCAAAAAATTCGGTCACAATAGCTATGAAGAACATTTTGTTGATGGAAAGGGAATCTGGGACTTTAGCCTTTTATCTATTAACAGTCACTTGTGCTTTTTTATAAGGCGCTGTTAAAATTCAAACTTAATTTTAACCCTTTTAAAAAAATGGCTGTGTTAAAGAATAGTGTTGATTTTTTATCTATGTTGATTGAAACGAGTGGCTTCGAGACAGACAAAAGGCGTCCTGTCTCTGCGATGATTCTTCTTAGAAGCATTCCTTTGTGGAGCGAAAACCAACAACCAAGTTTAACAAAGCCAAAAAAATAAAAAGTTAAAGTTATAATAGCCTTACATTTAAAATTATTAATAAAAAATAGTATGGAGTGTGACCGTAAAAATGCAACAGGAAGATGTTATTATAATTGGTGGCGGTCCATGCGGGATGGCAGCTGCAATTTCTTTAAAAGAAGCAGGGAAAAATCCGTTGATTATTGAAAAGGGAAATATAGTAAATGCAATCTACCACTATCCCACTCATCAAACTTTTTTTAGCACCAGTGAAAAATTGGAGATTGGTGATGTTCCTTTTGTTACTGAAACTTATAAACCAAAACGTAATCAGGCACTGGTTTACTATCGGGAAGTAGCTAAGCGGAAAAACTTACGTATTAATGCTTTTGAAAAGGTCCTGTCAATAGAAAAGGAAGAAAAACATTTTAAAGTTGAAACGGACAAGACAACCTATTATTCCGCCTATGTCATTATTGCAACTGGCTATTATGATCATCCGAATTTTATGGGGATTCCTGGTGAAAACCTATCAAAGGTTTCCCATTATTTTAAAGAAGCCCATCCATACTTTGATAAAGATGTTTGCGTGATTGGCGGAAAAAACTCCAGTATTGATGCTGCAATTGAACTTGATAAAGCCGGAGCGAGAGTAACAGTGCTTTATCGGGGAAGTGAGTATTCCTCTAGCATCAAACCGTGGATATTGCCGGAGTTTATTTCCCTGGTTAAGAATGGAAAGGTCTTAATGGAGTTTGATTCCCATGTAAAAGAGATTTTGGAGAATAAGGTCATTTATATAAAGCAGGGCGAAACAAAAGAGATCAAAAATGATTTTGTATTTGCCATGACGGGTTATCATCCTGATCACACTTTCCTGAAGGCAATGGGTATAGGCATAGACGAGGAAACTGGAAGGCCTGTTCATAACCCGGAAACGATGGAAACAAATGTGAAGGGAATTTTTATTGCAGGGGTTATAGCGGCAGGTAATAATGCAAATGAAATCTTTATTGAAAACGGAAGATTTCACGGGGGGCAAATAGCAATTGCCATAAAGGCCAGCGAGGATGCTAAATAGAATTGGACATTCATTTTTGCCATTGCACCTTAAACTGATTTGATATAATAAAGCTGTCTTAGATGTAGATTAAATAGCCGGAGGAATATGATGAAGAAGGTAGTTTTGTTAACAACTGGAGGAACCATTGCCAGCAGGCCGAATAAAGATTCCGGAAAGCTGGCATCAGGTGCTTTAACAGGGGAAGAATTGGTCTCTCTTTGTCAGCTGCCCGAAGATATTGAGGTAATTGTAGAATCTGCCCTTCAAAAAGCGAGTATTCACATTACATTTGATGACCTGGTAGTATTGAAAAATAAAATTGATGGTTATTTTCAAGATGAAACTGTTTCAGGAGTAGTGGTAACACATGGAACCGATACTTTGGAAGAATCAGCATATTTTCTTGATTTAACAATAAAAGATGACAGACCAGTTGTTGTTACAGGATCGCAAAGATCTCCAGAAGAGCTTGGAAGCGATGTATTTATTAATCTTCGTCATGCCATCTATTCAGCTTGTTCAGATGATTTAAGAGGTGCTGGTACAGTTGTGGTATTTAATGAACGGATTTTTGCAGCGCGTTATGTAAAAAAAGAACATGCCTCCAATATCCAGGGATTTAATGCATTCGGATTTGGCTATCTGGGTATTATCGACAATGATCAAGTCCAGATATTTCAGAAGCCCTTAAAAAGAGAGCAATTTGAAGTGAAAAGTCCGCTTCCAGTTGTGGATATTATAAAATGTTACATTAATGCTGACGGCAAATTTATCAAAGCGGCCAGGGAAAGCGGTGCAAAAGGAATTGTTCTTGAAGGTGTAGGGCGCGGACAGGTAGCCCCGGAGATGATGGATGAGATTGAGCATGCCATCAAAGAAGGAATTAAAATAGTTATCACCACTAGTGCAGAGGAAGGCGCAGTTTATCCTACCTATGATTACAAAGGCAGTGCGTATGATTTATATAACAAAGGTGCCATTCTGGGAAGCGACAATGACTCGAAAAAAGCCCGAATAAAACTTGCTGTTGCGTTGGCGAGTGGTCTGGATAAAATTGTTTTTTAAAGACAATGTCAAGGCAAGTGGTTAAACTTTCGATATTAATTACTAACTTTTCATGATAAGATTTAAGAAAAGCAAAATGGGCTTTTATGAAGCAGAAGAGCGAAGGACTAGAAGGTTATACCTTCTTTTCTATTAATAAAGCTAGAAAAGAGGACGATACATGCTGGGGATATTTTCTGCCGGTATTGCACCGGGTTTGGCCTTGTTAAGTTATTTTTATTTAAAAGATGAATATGACGCCGAGCCGATTTCTGTTGTTTTCAGAACCTTTCTTTATGGTGCATTGCTCGTCTTTCCAATAATGTTTATTCAGCATGTCCTTGATACGGAAAATATTATTCAGTCACAATGGATTCATGCCTTTCTTAATTCTGGATTTTTGGAAGAATTTTTTAAATGGTTTATTTTATTTTATGCAGTGTATCAGCATGTTGCCTTTGATGAACCTTTTGATGGGATTGTATATGGTGCAGCTGTTTCTCTTGGGTTTGCGACATCAGAGAATATTTTCTATCTTGTTGCAAACGGAGTAGAACATGCTATAGGCAGAGCTCTGCTTCCCGTTTCCAGCCATGCATTATTTGGTGTCATTATGGGATTTTATTTAGGCAAAGGAAAATTCACGGAAGGCTCGAAAGCAAAGTGGATTATTCTCTCTCTAGGTTTGCCAATACTACTTCATGGCTTTTATGATTATATCCTGATATCTCAGGAAAACTGGTTAATGGCTATTTTCCCTTTTATGGTATTCCTTTGGTGGCTTGGCCTGAAAAAAGTAAAAATGGCTAAAGTATTAAGCGCAAAGCATTTTAAAAAACAATACAGATTACAAAAAAGAACTCTCCATTCCTGATGGAGAGTTTTTTCATGCGAATAAAATCCCTATGTTTACAAAAAATAGGTTTAATAATAAAAGATTTACATCCGGGGGTTTGAAATCCATGAAAAAGAAAAAAAACCAGATGAACCGACTTTTAATCATCCTACTTTGCTTTTTAACATTAATGCCGCTCTCGGCAACAGAAACCTTTGCTTTCACCGGCCAGGTGATTCAGCGGGGAGCTGTTGGTGATGATGTTATTGAGCTGCAATCCCGTTTGGGGTACCTTGGTTTTTTCCGTGGAAAAATTGATGGTGTCTTTGGCTGGAGCACCTATTGGGCCCTTAGAAATTTTCAAGATCAGTTTGGGCTTCCGGTTGATGGGTTGGGAGGAGCAACAACCAAGGCGAAGTTAGTTAAAGCTTCGAAATATGATTATACAGGGGGGGGGACGACGGCAAAAAAGGCATCCAGGCCTAAAAAAACAACAGCAGCCATTACACCCAATGGTTTCTCCCAAAATGAGATTCAGCTTATGGCCAATGCAGTACATGGTGAATCGAGGGGGGAGCCATACATAGGACAGGTAGCTGTGGCAGCCGTTATCCTCAATAGGGTAGAAAGTTCCAATTTTCCTAATACAGTATCCGGGGTTATTTTTGAACCTGGGGCATTTACTGCTGTTGCGGATGGACAAATATGGCTTACCCCTAATGCAACTTCCAAAAAAGCAGTGCTGGATGCTATCAATGGCTGGGATCCGACAGGGAGTGCCCTTTATTATTTTAATCCTGCAACTGCTACAAGTTCATGGATTTGGGGAAGACCACAAATTAAGAAAATTGGAAAACACATATTCTGTAAATAACGGGGTGAACGGATTTGTTTAGAGGAATATTGATTGCATTTTTAACTTTAGGTGCAGTAGGACTGGGATTTTGGGGTTATCAGGAGCACAGGGAGAAGAATGCTGTCCTGATTAACGCGGAAAATAGCTATCAGAGGGCTTTTCATGATCTCTCATATCAGGTGGATTTGCTCCATGACAAAATTGGAACTACACTCGCTATGAATTCGCGGAGTTCTCTTTCGCCAGCCCTGGCGGAGGTCTGGAGAATTACCTCACAGGCACATAGTGATGTTGGACAGCTTCCCCTTTCGCTATTGCCATTTAATAAAACAGAAGAGTTTTTATCCAATACCGGAAACTTCAGCTATAAGACTGCAGTCCGCGACTTGGATAAAAAACCTCTCTCACAAAAGGAGTATGAGACACTTAAAGTACTTTATAAGCAATCTGGTGATATTCAGGGGGAACTTAGAAAAACTCAGAATTTGGTTCTAAAAAACAACCTCAGATGGATGGATGTTGAGCTTGCCCTGGCATCCGGAAGAGAAAAAACTGATAATACAATAATAGATGGTTTTAAAACGGTTGAAAAAACTGTTTCAGGATACGATGAAACCGATTTCGGCCCCACCTTTACAAATTTGCAAAAAAAAGATGAGAATTTCAATAAGCTAGAAGGCAGGAAAATCTCCTCCCGTGAGGCGGCCGCCATTGCCAAAAAATATATGAATTTTGATGAGAATGCAAGACTGAAGGTAACGGATAACGGAAATGGCTCTGATTATGGTTTTTACAGTGTATCACTAAAGAACAAAAGGTCGGGGCAGGAAGCCAGTATGGATATCACTAAGAAAGGCGGATATCCCATCTGGTTTATTAACTCACGAGCTGTGAAAAATCAAAAATTAAGCCTAAACGATGCTGGAAACAAGGCAGCTGCTTTTTTAAAGAATAATGGCTTTAAAAATATGGAGGTTTTTGAAAGCAGCCAATATGACAACGTGGGGGTTTTTGATTTTGTCACTTCCCAAAATAATATTAGAATTTATCCAGAATCAATAAAGCTTAAAATAGCTTTAGATGATGGAAGCATCATTGGGTTATCCGCAGAGGATTACTTGAAAACCCATCAGGACCGAAAATTTTCTTCTCCTGTTCTTTCGAAGGAAGAGGCAAGGAAAAAGGT
This sequence comes from Neobacillus terrae, assembly GCF_011393025.1. Lineage (GTDB taxonomy): Bacteria > Bacillota > Bacilli > Bacillales > Cytobacillaceae > Neobacillus_A > Neobacillus_A terrae. The sequence continues at coordinate 95,045 of NZ_JAAOEO010000001.1, forward strand.
TAATCCTAAGCTTAAAGTGATGGAAGAAAGACTTGCGGTCATTGTGAACGATCTAAATGAGGAAGTTCTTTGCTATGAACTGCTAGGGACACTGGGGAATGACAGTTACCGGATATTTATTAATGCAAAAACAGGTGTTGAAGAACAAGTAGAAAAATTGAAAAATGCGGAATCAGTTCTTTAGGAAAAGCAAGATTTGCTTTTCCTTTTTCTTTTAATAGGTATAATAAAATTACAAGGTTTTCCTTATATAGAAAAAGGAAGGTTTTCTAAGTGATACAAATTGGAGATGTATTGACACTCGAGCCGCGGGATAATGAAAAGATCGAAAGATATAAATGCAAGGTTGTAGATATAAGGGGAAATAATATTTTGATCGACTACCCGATTAGTCTAAAAAGCAACCGGAGCGTTTTTCTGCTTGATGGCTCACAGCTAAAGGCAACGTTTGTAGGTCCAGACGGATCCTCAGTATTTTTATTTGAAACAGAAGTAAAAGGAAAATTAAAACAAAATATTCCTATGCTTATCCTTCCCTATCCAGGTACAGACCATTTAATAAAAATTCAGAGAAGACAGTTTGTCAGGGTTGAGACTGCTATTGATGCTGCATTACACCCTTTAAACGATGAATTTATCCCCTTGACTGCACTTACAGATGATATTAGTGCAGGAGGAGCGGCTGTTCTTGTTCCCGAATCTTTGGAAGTTAAGCAGGGGCTGAACCTGATGGTCTGGCTTGTCATTCCGTTTCAAAATGGAGAATATCATTATATGAAACTGCCAAGCAGAATTATCAGGGTAATTCCCCATAATGAAACAAGGAAAAAACTATCAATTCAGTTTTCTGAGATATCCAGCCATGATAGACAAATTCTTTTACGTCTCTGTTTTGAAAAACAGCTTGGAATGAAGAAAAAAGGGCTTACGACATAAAAACAGAATAATTTCAACTTTACCTTCCAATACTAAATATAAAACGTAAATAAGGGAAGGTGAGAGCTTGAAAAGGGTTGAGAGAATCCTGATTAAGCTTGTAGTTATTCAACTGTTTTTTCTCCTTTTTTTTCAGCTTGTTTTTCACCGTTTCGGGATATTTCCGGAAATAAATCCATTAACAAGATACGAAGGGGTCAGTGGAACTACATATACGAAGATTTTAGAAGTAATAAGCCAAAAAAATTCAGAAAAGTAGCCTGCAGGCATGTGCCTGCTTCTTTTTTTTGCTAATCAGAATTTATATCCATAAATTCTGAACGCATAAGCAAAACTAAGGCATCCGCCAAAAAGGCCTTGGCGAATGCCAAGATTTTCTAATGCAAAAGGTTCAGTTTTAAGGTTGTTGATAAGAAAAAAGGCTGGCAGGACCTCCACAAGGAAGCATGAGAGCGGAGGCTGGGCGACAAGGAAGGCACGTCAGATTCATATCTCCTGACTGAAAAGCGTTGTTAAGAAAGACCCCAAAACCCCACAGCCGTTGGACGCTGAGTCTATCGAACAGCCAGCGGAAAGCTCCTTAACCGGAAAAATAAAAATTAATCTTATTAAAAGATGCTTATAATTTAAAATACTAAAATAAAAGAGCAATTAAGTGAATTATGGTAAAATAAAAAGAAGACAACAAGTGAAGGTTTCAGGAGGATTTATGGAAAAGAAAATATCTATAGCAATTGATGGACCAGCTGCTGCGGGAAAAAGTACGGTAGCTAAAATAGTAGCAGAAAAATTATCATATGTATACATTGACACTGGTGCCATGTACCGTGCATTAACCTATAAAGCTATCCAGCATAATTTGGATTTGCAAGATCGCGAGGCACTTAACCATACCCTTTTAAATTCAGAAATTCGGCTTATTCCATCGGATAAAGGCCAGCTGGTTTATTTGGACGGAAAAGATGTTACATTAGAAATTCGTTCTCCGGAAGTTACAAACTCTGTTTCAATTGTTTCTATGCATAAAGATGTGAGAGCAGAAATGGTTCGCCGGCAGCAGCTATTTGCAGTGGATGGCGGTGTAGTAATGGACGGACGTGATATCGGCACCCATGTTCTCCCAAATGCTGAAGTAAAGATATTTATGCTGGCAAGTGTGGAAGAACGAGCAGAACGCAGGCATACCGAGAATATACAAAAAGGTATTCCCTCCAATCTTGAGCAGTTAAAGGAGGAAATTGCCTACCGGGATAAGCTTGATTCCGAGCGTGAGGTTGCACCTTTACGAAAAGCAGAAGACGCAATCGTTATTGATACAACTTCAATGGGAATTATGGATGTTGTACAAAAAATAATGGATCTTGTGGGTGAAAGGATCGGTTAAGCATGACATTTTACACATTTGCCAGGTCAGTGGTAAAGTCGATTTTAAAGCCAATGTACCGTATAGAAATTATTGGTAAAGAACGCATGCCTCAGAGTGGCGGAGTGCTGCTTTGCAGCAATCATATTGATAACTTTGATCCTTTGGTTGTAGGGGTTACCGCGCCAAGGCCAGTAAGTTTTATGGCTAAAGAGGAATTGTTTAATGTGCCTGTTTTGGGCAATATTGTACGAAAATGTAACGCTTTTCCAGTAAAAAGGGGTATGAGTGACAGGGAAGCATTAAGAAAAGGTTTGGCTGTTTTAAAGGATGGAAATGTTTTAGGATTGTTTCCAGAGGGAACAAGAAGCAAGACAGGAGAGCTTGGAAAAGGATTGGCAGGTGCAGGCTTTTTTGCCCTGAGATCCAAAGCCGCTGTTTTGCCTTGTGCTGTAATTGGTCCTTATAAAACCTTTGGCAGGCTCAGAGTAGTTTACGGGAATCCAATCAACATGGATGAATTGCGGGATAGAAAAGCTTCTGCCGAAGAAGTAACTGATATAATTATGCTGGAAATCAAAAAGCTTATTGATGAACACAGACAGGTTTCCGCTTGACAAAATTAGCTATTTGTAAGAAGTTATTAAAAAGAACTGTTTTTTGAATATTCTTAGTTTCTATCATTCTCAGGTTAATATGCGGTGAATGTCAGGCATTCGCCACATGATATATATAATTTAGGAGCAGTCAATGGATTAAGGAGGAGTACATATGACAGAGGATATGAATCAATTCGAAGTGAACAATTTTGAAGTAGGCGACAGAGTAACTGGACAAGTTACTAAAGTGGAAGAAAAACAAGTTTTGGTCGCTGTTCCAGCAAGTAAGCTTGATGGAATTATCCCTATTAGTGAGCTTTCCAGCCTTCATGTTGAGAAGGCTTCCGATGCGGTTGCTGAGGGTGATGAACTGGAGCTAGAGGTATTAAAGGTTGAAGAAGAAGCACTTATTCTTTCCAAAAGAAAAGTAGATGCTGAGAAAGCCTGGGAGAACCTGGAGGATAAATTCCGGACCGGAGAAGTATTTGAAGCAGAGGTTAAAGATGTAGTAAAAGGCGGCCTTGTAGTAGATCTCGGCGTCCGTGGTTTTGTTCCTGCTTCCCTTGTTGAATCTTTCTTTGTTGAAGACTTTGCTGATTATAAAGGAAAGCAGCTTTCTTTTAAGATTGTTGAACTTGAAAAAGAAAAAAATCGCCTGATTCTTTCCCACCGTGCGGTTGTGGAAGAGGAGAAAGGAAAACAGAAACAAAGCCTGCTTGATTCACTTCAGACGGGACAGGTGTTGGAAGGAACAGTCCAACGAATTACAGACTTTGGTGCTTTTGTGGATATCGGCGGGATTGACGGCCTTGTACACATTTCTCAATTATCATATGAGCATGTAGAAAAGCCATCTGATGTTGTGGCAGAAGGCCAAAATGTTCAAGTAAAGGTTTTAAATGTAGACAGGGATAATGAAAGAATTTCTTTATCTATTAAAGAAACCCTTCCTGGGCCGTGGGACAGTATTTCTGATAAAGCACCAAAGGGCAGTGTACTAGACGGTACTGTTAAAAGGCTTGTATCTTATGGCGCATTTGTTGAAGTTTTCCCTGGTGTGGAAGGTCTAGTCCATATTTCACAAATTGCACATAAGCATATAGGAACACCACATGAAGTATTAGAAGAAGGACAGCAAGTCAAAGTAAAGGTTTTGGATGTAAATGAGAAAGAACAGCGTCTATCATTAAGCATCAAGGAACTTCTTGAAAAAGAGTCTGATGAAAACTTTGACTATGAGCTTCCGGAAGAAACAAAAGGTTTCCAGCTTGGTGAAATGATTGGAGACAAACTTAAGAATCTGAAAAAATAATGGTGATCATCTTTGTCCAGATCAAAACGTAAATGGGATCATATCCGCTTCGCCCTTGAAGAGGGAGAAGAAAAATCCTCGGTCTTAGAGGACATACAATATATCCATAATAGTTTACCTGATTCCAGTGTAGACAGTGTACGATTGGACCACTCAATTGGCGGACTTTATTTAAGTTCGCCAATTTTTATCAATGCAATGACTGGCGGCGGCGGTGAGAAGACGTATACGATTAATCGAGACCTTGCTGCTGCGGCAGCTGCAAAAGGCCTTGCAATGGCTGTAGGCTCCCAAATGGCAGCACTCCGAGATAAAACGGAAAGGAAGACGTATGAAGTAGTCCGTGAACAAAACCCTAACGGAATAATCTTCGCCAATCTAGGCAGCGAGGCATCCCCTGAGCACGCAAAAGCAGCCATTGATATGATTGGTGCCAATGCTATTCAAATCCACTTAAATGTCATCCAGGAGCTGACCATGCCGGAAGGAGACAGGGATTTTACAGGTGCACTAGGCAGAATAGAGAGAATAGTAAAAGAGGTAAACGTTCCTGTAATCATTAAAGAAACAGGTTTTGGAATGAGCCTTGAATCGGTAAGGCTTATTGAAGAAGCAGGAGTTTCTGCTATTGATATTGGCGGGTACGGAGGAACAAACTTTGCCAGGATTGAAAATAAAAGGAGGGAAAAACAACTTCCCTTTTTTAATCATTGGGGTAATCCGACTGCAGTATCTATTATTGAGGCATCGAAAACATCCAAAAACCTCTCAATTATCGGTTCTGGAGGAATTCGGACCAGCCTGGATATTGCAAAAGGGATTTCAATCGGAGCTGATGCGGTAGGAATGGCAGGTCCTTTCCTAAAAGTTCTCCTTAACCATGGTTTGGAAGTACTTCAGGAGTATATTGATTCATTACATGAGGATCTAACACTTATGATGACTGCATTAGGGGCTCATACCATTAAAGAACTCCAACAGGTGCCATTGATCGTTTTAGGGCATACTCATCACTGGCTAGACCAAAGAGGCTTTAACACAAAAGAATTTAGCCAGCGAAAGATTATAAAATAAAAAAGAGGCAGTCCCGGATGGGGCTGCCTTTATTCTTAGCTGGGTGTAAAGCTTGATTCCCCAGTCCTTTCACTCGCTACTTCGATTTTGTGTTTATAAATCATATTTGGAGTCGTTCAGAGAACGTGCTTCTTCGGGACTTTGCAGTTTGCTTGAACCGGGATAATGCAAAGCCTGGTCACGGTCTGACTCTACTCTTTTGCTAGCTCTTAACTTTTTTTCCTGACGATCTTTACCCAAATGAACACACCTCCTCTTTTTAAGATGGTTTATCGCTAAAAGATTATGCGGGGAGTATGAAGAACATATTTCCATCCCATAATGGAAATAATGGGAGGTGTGGAAAGTTGGATGGGTTGATGTTTTATTTTACATCCTGGTCGTTATGGATTTATATTACTTTTATTATGAGAAAAGAAAATTCCTATCGTTTAAAACTGGCAGCAGGTATACTCTTGACCATAATTTTAGCGGGTTTTCACGTGCCTATAGGAGGTATTGACATACAAGCAGGAGCACTTTTTTCTCTTATTTTCTCATACAGCTTTTTAATGGGTGAAAAGAAACGAAGCATTTTTTATTTTTTAATTTGCTCCTATATCTTAACCCTTGGTTACGCTACTTTTCATATAGTAGAAGTATTTGATCCTGTTTTGCTAATTGTTAAGGAAACCTGGATGATTGCTGTACTTAGTACTTATTTAATTCTGTTGCTGCAGGGCACATTAAAGGGAAGAATCATTCTCCTTATAAGCGGAACGATGCAGGGAGAAATTCTTTACGCCTTAATAGTAAAAAGGTACCCCTTTCCATATCAGGCAGGTTCATTCGCCTACCTTGATGTTTGTGCTTTGACTGCTGCTCTATTAATTGGCTGGAGCTGTCTTGAAAATGCCCGTTTGTATTTTGATACCTACTTTGCGTACAATGAGAAGGATAAACAAAAGACATCCTAAGCGAAAACAAAGGAGCTTTTATATGTTTTCATTGCTACTGCTATTTAACATTTGATAAGATAATTAAAGTTGGCCCTTCTAAAGAATAAGAAGGGTTTCTTTTTCATTAATGATTTGATTGCTTTTATTTGTTAAAAATAACCCAACCTTTAATAAATGAAAATAGCAATACTTGAAAGGGTGAATGTTATGGTAAAACCTGTCATAGCTATTGTAGGTAGGCCAAATGTGGGAAAATCAACAATATTTAACAGGATAGTTGGAGAAAGAATTTCAATCGTGGAAGATATTCCTGGGGTTACCCGGGACAGGATCTATAGCTCAGGAGAATGGCTTACACATGATTTTAATATCATTGATACAGGCGGAATAGATATTGGTGACGAACCATTTTTAGATCAAATCCGCCAGCAGGCTGAAATTGCAATCGATGAGGCGGATGTTATTATTTTCCTTACGAATGGACGAGAAGGTGTTACATCTGCAGACGAAGAGGTTGCAAAAATCTTGTATAAATCCAAAAAGCCTGTAGTTCTTGCTGTAAATAAAATTGATAATCCTGAAATGAAGGACCAGATTTATGACTTTTACTCACTTGGTTTTGGAGAGCCGTTTCCAATTTCCGGTTCACACGGAATAGGATTGGGTGACCTTCTGGATGAAGCTTCTAAGCACTTTCCAAAAAGCAATCAGGCAGATTATGATGATGATGTAATCAAATTTAGTTTAATTGGACGTCCAAATGTAGGAAAATCTTCCTTAGTTAATGCTCTGTTAGGTGAAGAAAGGGTAATTGTAAGCAATATTGCCGGAACAACAAGAGATGCAATTGATACTCCTTATACTTATGACGGCCAGGAATACGTGATAATTGATACAGCCGGAATGAGGAAAAAGGGAAAGGTATATGAAAGTACGGAAAAGTATAGTGTATTGCGGGCATTAAGAGCAATTGAACGTTCTGATGTTGTCCTTGTTGTTATTGACGGTGAGGAAGGCATCCTTGAACAGGATAAGAAGATTGCTGGCTATGCTCATGAAGCTGGGCGTGCAATTGTTATTGTGGTAAATAAATGGGATGCGGTTGAAAAAGACGAGAAGACCATGAAAGAATTTGAGCAAAATATCAGGGAACATTTTCAGTTTCTTTCTTATGCTCCTATTGTATTTCTGTCTGCAAAAACAAAAAAACGCATTCATACCCTTCTCCCAATGATAAATATGGCAAGTGAAAATCATGCTATGCGCGTTCAGACCAATATCCTGAATGATGTAATTATGGATGCAGTTGCAATGAATCCAACGCCAACAGACAAAGGCAGAAGGCTTAAAATCTATTATGTTACTCAGGTAGCGATAAAGCCGCCAACCTTTGTTGTATTTGTAAATGAACCTGAACTAATGCATTTCTCCTATGAACGATTCCTTGAAAATCGGATTAGAGATGCATTTGGATTTGAAGGAACGCCGATCAAGTTATATGCTAGAGAGAGAAAATAAAATTTAAAAGGGGTTGTAAATCTAAATGCAGCAAAAAACCCAATCAATCGCAGTTATCGGAGCAGGCAGCTGGGGAACTGCGCTGGCAATGGTGCTGGCCGACAATGGCCATATGGTGAGGCTTTGGAGCCATAATGAAAGCCAGGTTGAAGAAATTAACCGCGGCCACACCAATCATAGATACTTGCCAGAAATAACATTGCCCGATTCGATTATCGGGTATGCTTCATTAAAGGATGCAATGGAACAGATAGATACCGTGATTCTTGCGGTTCCTACAAAAGCAATCCGGGAGGTTCTAGAAAAAATAAGCGCTGTTGCGGAACTGCCTTTAACCATTGTTCATGTATCAAAGGGAATCGAACCGGATTCCCTTATGCGGATATCGGAAATGATAGCTCAAGTAATGCCTTCTCCATTATTAAAGGATATTGTAGTACTGTCCGGTCCGAGCCATGCTGAGGAGGTCAGCCTGCGCCACCCAACTACGGTTACTGCTTCATCAGAAAACATGGAAGCTGCTGAAATGGTACAGGATTTGTTTATTAACAATAATTTTAGGGTTTATACCAATCCTGATATTATTGGCGTAGAAATTGGCGGCGCACTAAAAAATATTATTGCGCTGGCCGCAGGAATTACGGACGGGCTGGGATATGGTGATAATGCAAAAGCAGCGCTTATTACCAGGGGATTAGCTGAAATTGCCCGGCTCGGGACAAAAATGGGCGCCAATCCGCTTACTTTTTCGGGATTGACTGGTATTGGCGATTTAATTGTAACTTGTACAAGCGTTCACTCCCGTAACTGGAGGGCAGGAAACCTACTTGGTAAAGGCCAATCGCTTCAAGAGGTACTGGATAATATGGGAATGGTAGTTGAAGGAGTTAGAACTACCAAGGCTGCTTATCAGCTTGCACAGAAGTATAGAGTGGACATGCCAATTACCAATGCACTTTATGGAGTTTTGTTCGAAGGGAAAAACCCGAAGGATGGGGTAGACGTTTTAATGGGACGGACTAGAACCAAAGAAATGGAAGATCTCACCGATATTATTGGTGAACGCCTGAACGAAGACTAAAAAATTTTGCAAGTTTAAAAGATGTCAATTAGGCATTTGAGGATGCGTTTTTCATTCGACCTGCATACAATGCAACGAAGCAAACTGGTAAAATGAAACGTGTGAATGGGTAAACTAGTCTCCGGCCTGCAAAGGGAACTCGCCCCTCCCTCTTGCAGGCTTTTTTATTTTTACTTGAAAGTGCTCTTTTGAGATAATATTTCGTCTTAGAAAAGAAAAAATGCTATAAGAGCTTAAAAAACAGTTTTCGGCAGAATGCTCCTTTTTTTCTTTTTCCTGTCATTGATTCCTGTGATATAATAATTTTCGGAAAAAAGGGGGAGTTTCTATTGTCACCAGCCATGTTAAAAATGTGGGTATCCTTTGCCGGTATGGCATTCATGTTTCTTGCTATTATCTTAATACTGTTCAGCAGACATAAATTAAAAGGAACTGTTCGTATCCTTACTGCCTTCGTTGCCTATGTTTTTATGATCTTATCGGGTATCATCATGTTCGTAACCATTTTTGCCTGATTTAGGCATACATACTGTTAAAGGATGATCTTATGAAAAAGAGTTATCTTGGCATTGCTTTTGCCTTAATTCTGATGCTATTGTCGGGCTGTGCTTATCCTCAGGAAGAACTTGCCAAAAACCAAACACCCTATCAGGACCAGCTGAAAGCGGTCCAAACAGCTGTAGATTCCTACCGTAAAGACAATGGGGGGATGCTGCCAATTGTAACAAAGGGCGTGAACACACCCCTTTACCAGCGCTATCCAGTGGATTTTAAAAAGATTTCACCAAGGTATATAGCAGATCCTCCGGGAAATGCTTTTGAAAACGGCGGTGTTTTTCAATATGTTCTCGTAAACGAAGAGACTAAGCCTGAGGTTAAATTATTCGACCTGAGAGTCGCGGATACAATACGGGAGCTTAGACTTAAAATTAAGATGGACGGGTACCCGCCATTTAAAAAAGTAATTGCAGCTAATGTCTATTCTCTTGATTATAAAAAGCTTGGCTATAAGCAGCCTCCTATGGCTTTAAGCCCCTTTACCCAAAAGAGGCTGCCGCTGGTTATTTCCGGTGAAGGGGAAATTTATATCGATTATAGAAATGATTTAAAGGCAGCCATAAAAAACGTTGGTTTATCGGGATATAAACCTGGAGATGATATCCGGCCGCTTCTTGTGAATAACTCTATGTTTGTGCCTGCATATTCGGTGCCTTATACATTTGATGCTGATACAAAAGAGCCTGTTTTTTTGGAGAAAAAGAATAAATAGAGTCAGCCCATGTGGATTTAGTCATAACCCTTTTCCTATGAAATATATTGTAGGAGAAGGGTTTTTTTTATGGGAAAATCAGTGGCTCCTGCATTGCAGAGCTAATATCATAGATTACCTGCTGTTTTCTTATAACCCTTATTTGATAAAAGTACAGACATAAATATATTTTCAGAAGTTCCGGCAATTTTTCGTTAAGGGGGTAAAAAATTTAAAAAATCAGGCATAACCACATAGGACAACATCATAAACATATACTGTCCAAAAATACCTAAAAAGGATAATTTTATCCCACTAACTCTATGATCGGGAGGGGATCACTTGGAAAAGGTAGATATTTTTAAAGATATTGCCGAGAGAACAGGCGGTGATATTTATTTAGGGGTTGTAGGGGCGGTCCGAACAGGAAAGTCCACATTTATTAAAAAGTTCATGGAGCTGGTTGTTTTACCGAATATAGCCAACGAATCAGACAGATCCCGTGCGCTGGATGAGCTTCCTCAGAGTGCGGCAGGAAAAACAATCATGACCACAGAGCCAAAATTCGTTCCCAATCAGGCTGCAAGTGTACATGTTGGAGATGGCCTAGACGTAAATATCAGGCTCGTTGATTGTGTCGGCTATACTGTTCCCGGGGCAAAGGGATATGAAGATGAAAATGGGCCTAGAATGATTACGACACCATGGTATGAGGAGCCTATCCCTTTCCATGAAGCAGCTGAGATAGGCACAAGGAAGGTTATCCAGGAGCATTCAACTATTGGTGTAGTTATTACTACTGATGGAAGCATTGGTGAAATTCCTAGGGGCAGCTACCTTGAAGCAGAAGAAAGAGTCATCGAAGAACTGAAAGAAGTTGGAAAGCCATTTATTATGGTAGTGAATAGCGCTCAGCCATACCATCCTAATACGGAATCTTTAAGAGCAAGCCTGGCAGAGAAGTACGATATCCCAGTATTGGCAATGAGTGTGGAAAGTATGAAAGAATCTGATGTCCTAAGTGTGATGAGGGAAGCTCTCTATGAATTCCCAGTGCTTGAAGTTAATGTTAACCTTCCAAGCTGGGTAATGGTCCTCAAAGAAAACCACTGGCTGCGTTCCAGCTATCAGGAAGCGGTTAAAGAGACAGTAAAGGATATTAAGAGACTGCGAGATGTAGACAGAGTTGTTCAGCATTTCAGTGACTTTGAATACATCGAAAGGGCGGGGCTGGCTGGGATGGAAATGGGCCAGGGAGTTGCAGAAATTGACCTGTACGCTCCTGATGAGCTTTACGATGATATACTCAAAGAGATTGTCGGGGTTGAAATTAGAGGTAAGGATCACTTGCTGGAACTGATGCAGGATTTCGCTCACGCTAAAGCTGAATACGATCATATCTCTGATGCTCTGAAAATGGTTAAACAAACTGGATATGGTATTGCTTCTCCGACCTTAACGGACATGAGCCTTGAAGAGCCTGAAATTATCCGCCAGGGAGCCAGATTTGGCGTACGGTTAAGAGCTGTAGCTCCTTCCATTCATATGATTAAGGTAGATGTGGAATCGGAATTTGCCCCTATTATTGGAACTGAGAAACAAAGTGAGGAACTAGTACGATACCTAATGCAGGACTTTGAAGATGACCCGCTGTCAATTTGGAATTCAGATATTTTTGGACGCAGCTTAAGTTCGATTGTAAGAGAGGGCATTCAAGCAAAGCTAAGTTTAATGCCAGAGAATGCAAGATATAAATTAAAAGAGACACTTGAAAGAATCATTAATGAAGGATCAGGCGGATTAATTGCCATCATTCTATAATCATTGGGCTCCCTCTGGGGGGCTTTTTGTTTTAGTCAGCGTTAAAGCAAATTGTTAATTTCCGCTATGTTGATGGAGCGAGCGAAAGGTGCGATACTCCTCGACCATGCATTCGCATTTCCTTCGTGCGTGGGCGGCTTTAATGATATCTAGTAAGGGTCTAGTGGAAAAGCGTGCCAGTGGGAGACCATGCAGGCGCAAAGCGCAGAGGAGAAGAAGGACTGAGGCCACCCTTAGGGGCTCGGAGCTGAAGTATGAAAGGTTCCGGTTTCGCCCACAGGAAATCAGCCTTGTTAGAGAAAATTAACAAGCGGGCTTGACAGAGGTTTTTTTTATTAACTCTAAACTAGTCACTTCAAATTTCGACAAATTTATTGTATCCTGGGGGATAAAAAACTAGAAAGGTATCCAGCATTGGAAATGGGAACAATAGCCGTGGAAAAGGCTTTTAGCAGTCGAGAAAAGCGTAAAACACTGTAAAAATCCCTTCTGGAAGAAAAGATTCCCATTATTTTATGAATTATTCTTGATATGAGGATTTTTATGTGATAATCTTTTAACAGAATTAGCAATAGCAGCAAAAAGCCTTTATTTTATTGGGTTTTTTGCAAAAAATTGATTGAATTCTTTAAGATGTTGCTTTAATATTAGCACTGTCAACAAAATATGCGTATTAACGTATAGAATTGGCGAAATTTGTTTAGAAATGTAGATAAGTAAACTTATTTACAATTTTTTATACATTTTGGGAGGAGGTGAATAGCATGAACAAGACAGAACTAATTAACGCAGTTGCTGAAGCTGGTGAACTTTCTAAAAAGGATGCTACTAAAGCAGTTGATGCTGTTTTCGATTCAATCTTAAATGCACTTAAAAATGGTGATAAAGTTTCCCTAATCGGATTTGGTAACTTTGAAGTTCGTGAGCGCTCCGCTCGTAAGGGCCGCAACCCACAAACTGGCGATGAAATCGAAATCGCTGCAAGCAAAGTTCCTGCTTTCAAACCAGGTAAAGCGCTTAAAGATGCTGTAAAATAATTACATAAACATATATGCTTTGAGCGAATGCTTAAGTAAAAAGACCGCGGATCTGTTCTGCGGCCTTTTTGCTTTTAAACGGGAATATGGTTAAAATATCTATAATTTTGCATGGCTTCAGGGATATGCTAATATGGATTTGAACTTAATAGATAAAACGTTATACATACATTAGGAGGAAGCACCATGACAGACGTCAATCGTGCCCAAATAGAAGAAGCGGTCCGTTTAATTCTAGAGGCAATCGGAGAAGACCCAAACCGTGAAGGTTTGCTTGATACGCCAAAGCGTGTGGCGAAAATGTATGAGGAAGTATTCAGTGGCTTAAACGAAGATCCTAAGACACACTTTGAAACAATCTTTGGGGAAGACCATGAGGAACTAGTCCTTGTTAAAGATATACCTTTCTATTCTATGTGTGAACATCACCTTGTACCGTTCTTTGGTAAAGCACATGTTGCTTACATACCGAGAAATGGCAGAGTAACTGGATTAAGTAAACTTGCAAGGGCGGTTGAGGCTGTTGCAAAAAGACCTCAGCTTCAAGAAAGAATCACTAGCACAATAGCAAACAGTATAATGGAGAAGCTTGAACCTCACGGTGTAATGATAGTGGTTGAAGCAGAGCATATGTGCATGACGATGCGGGGAGTAAAAAAACCAGGATCAATGACAGTCACTTCCGCTGTCCGAGGAACTTTTGTTGATAACGCTATTGCCCGTTCGGAAGTTTTATCTTTAATAAAATAATGGATGTGTGAATATCCTTGTTGATTTTTACCTAAGTTGATTGTAGCGGAGGGCCAATAGTTCCCTGTGAAACTCAAATATCCTCCATTATCGTAAATTGTGCTCCCACCATAATTTTGTGCAATGAAAATTAAGGATGCTTACCATATGTTCTCACATCATTTCGTGCGGTATTAATTCAACGAAACTTAATTCAATCTCCTGCGGGAAAAGCGGGTCAGGGGAACACGTGGGAGCGAAGTGGGGTGAGGAGAAGAATGGAAGCACCTTGTTCAGCACCGACAAGCGCTGGAGGGCCAGACGGCGAAGTGGTTCTTTTATTTAAATGTCAGAACCGAAGCAACCTCAAGGGTCTTGGCGCTGTAATATAACAGGGGCCCGAACCGCCACTTGGAGCGAAGAATCACAACCAAGTTTAACTGCATCAGAATAATTAAAATAACAAAAGTTATTGTGAGGGATTAAAAATGGCAAAAGCGGATGCCCAGAATTCCGATTATATCGTTATTAAGGCTATTGAAGATGGAGTCAACGTTATTGGCCTTACAAGAGGAACAGATACGAAATTCCATCACTCTGAGAAGCTTGATAAAGGGGAAGTTATGATAGCGCAATTTACGGATCATACCTCCGCTATTAAAATCAGAGGCCATGCACAGATATTAACTTCCCTTGGTGAAATTGAAAGTGAATTGAAGAAATAGCTAATTCAGAACGGTAAGCTAGCCGTTCTGTTTATTTTAGAGAATAATATTAAAAGAAATCGGCTGCCAAAGAGCTAATGAACTATTAATAGTTAACTTTATATAAAGCTGGCTATTATTATTGTGAAAGTTCCTTCGTTTCGGTTTATCGGTTTAGACAAATATATGGAAATCCTCACTTCTGAAGAGCTCATTTCTGATTAATTTGTGAAAGCTATCCATTAAAACTCTTATATGATATAATTGTCTCTGCTTGTTTATCTATATTAATGATTAAAAAATGTTAAAAAGAACCGATGTTTTTCGGCTATACGGGTAATATATAATGATATGGAATATACATCCATACTATTTGGGAGTAAGGGTGATCAAATTGCGAGATATACGGACAAAACTGATAGCTTTTAAAGAGCAGCTTGAGCATAAGGTGTTTCACCCATACTTGCTCAATTACATACAAACTCCCATGGTGGATGAAGATAAACTTTTACTCTTAATTTCTATATTGGACCAGCTTGAGTTGTCCGGAAAAGAAATGAAAAATTATGCATTGCCAACGATGCTTGTCCAAATTGCTCTTGATACTCATGAAAATGTTTCGAACCAGGATGCTTCCGAACAGGACGATACACAATTACAGTCTCGGCAGCTTACGGTTCTAGCAGGAGATTATTACAGCGGACTTTATTACGCGCTTCTTGCTGAAATAGATGACATACTTATGATCAGGGCTCTATCAAAAGGGATTAAGGAAATTAATGAGCATAAGATGTCGGTTTATCACAAGGACTTCGAAGGTATTGAAAAATTAATGGCCAGCATTAAAACAATTGAAGGTTCCCTTATTTGCCGACTTTCAGATTATTTTCATGCAGGAGGCTGGGGAGAACTGGCTGCCGACCTTCTCTTTGTAAAACGGCTTTTAAATGAAAAAGCACAATATCTTCAAGCCGGTACATCTATTTTATTTGATGCTTTAAAGAAAGCGGCATTTCCCAAAAATGAACTCAAATCCAAGGACATTTCAAAAGAGCAGCAGTGTTATCTTCTTTTGGTTTGTGATAAATATATAGAATATACAAAAGGCTTAATTGAAAAAGGGATGAAACAGATTCCTTACCTGAATGAGGTACTGGAACAAAGAATTGCTGACATTCTTAGTCAGCATCAGCCCCATGCAAAAACATTCGTGGAAGAAGGTTAATCCAGATGCAGCAAAGTAAAGAAGAACGGGTTCATCATGTTTTTGAGAAAATCTATGATAACTACGATAAAATGAACTCCGTTATCAGCTTTAAGCAGCACATAAGATGGCGTAAGGATACAATGAAAAAGATGAACGTTCAGCCAGGCTCAAAAGCACTTGATGTGTGCTGCGGCACAGCTGATTGGACCATTGCTCTTGCTGATGCTGTAGGACCTTCCGGTGAAGTCACCGGCCTTGATTTCAGCCAGAATATGCTGAAAATTGGGCAGGAAAAGGTAGAACAGCTTCATCTGAAACAGGTTAATCTTGTTCACGGCAATGCAATGGAGCTGCCTTTTGCTGACAATACGTTTGATTATGCCACAATTGGTTTTGGTCTGAGAAATGTACCGGATTATATGCAGGTCCTGAAGGAGATGCACCGTGTTATAAAACCGGGGGGGCTGGCAGTATGCCTTGAAACCTCTCAGCCAACGATGATTGGCTTCAGGCAGCTTTACTATTTTTATTTCAGATTTATCATGCCGGTATTTGGAAAGCTTTTTGCTAAAAGCTATAATGAATATTCATGGCTTCAGGAGTCTGCAAGGGATTTCCCCGGGATGAAAGAGCTTGCTGGAATGTTCGAAAAAGCCGGTTTTAAGAATGTAATGTTTAAGCCCTATAGCGGGGGAGTAGCAGCCGTTCATATTGGTAAGAAGAACTGAATATAGAGCGGTTAGAAGGATAAAAAGCTGGGTGAATACAAATGAAATTAAAAATGATGTATTCATTTTTGAATTCGGATATTAACATTATAGAGAAGACTTTGGAGGAAACGATTCAGCCAGATTCGTTATTGCTAAAACAGGCCTCCTTACATACTCTTCAGGCCGGCGGAAAAAGGATACGGCCTGTATTTGTATTGCTGTCAGGAAAGTTTGGCGATTATGACATTAATAGAATGAAATACGTGGCTGTAGCCCTTGAATTAATCCATATGGCATCATTAGTTCATGATGATGTAATAGACGATGCTGACCTGAGAAGGGGCAAGCCTACTGTTAAATCAAAATGGGATAATCGCACTGCCATGTATACAGGTGATTATATTTTTGCCCTGTCCCTTGAATTAATGACTGAAATCACGAACCCCCTGGCCCATCGTATTCTTGCAAATACCATTGTAGAGGTATGTATTGGGGAAATTCAGCAAATTAGGGATAAGTATCAATATGATCAAAACCTTCGTGATTATTTGCGGAGAATTAAAAGAAAAACGGCGCTTTTGATTGCAGTAAGCTGTCAATTGGGCGCAATAGCTGCGGGTGTGGAGGAATCAATTCATAAGAAGCTCTACCGTTTTGGCTATTATGTGGGCATGTCATTTCAAATTACAGACGATGTTCTTGACTTTACTGGAACCGAAAAGGAATTGGGCAAACCTGCAGGAAGTGATCTGTTACAAGGAAATATAACGCTTCCGGCACTTTTTGCTATGCGAAATCCTAAGTACCGCGCTGAAATTGAAAAGGTAAACGAACAGACAGAACCAGCCCAGATGGAGAGTATAATCTCGTTGATCAAGCAATCAGGTGCAATTGAGGAATCACTTGAAATAAGTGACCGATATCTCGATAAAGCATTAGCTATCCTGGATGAACTCCCTCCAAACAAAGTAAAGAAAACGCTTAAGGATATTGCGAAGTTTATTGGCAGACGAAAGTTTTAAGAAAGTTGCTTAATTTTCAAAACAATGTTAATATTTTTGTGGATTGTCCATTAAAGGGATAACCGTTATTATACATATGGTTTAGGAGTGGAGTACATGGAAAAAACATTTTTAATGGTTAAACCAGACGGTGTTCAAAGAAACCTGATTGGTGAAATCGTTTCCCGTTTTGAAAGAAAGGGCTTTCAATTAGCCGGCGGCAAATTAATGAGCATTCCAAGAGAATTGGCAGAGGAGCATTACGGTGAGCATAAAGAACGTCCATTCTTTGGTGAACTAGTTGACTTTATTACTTCAGGACCAGTTTTCGCAATGGTTTGGCAGGGTGAAAATGTAATTGCAACTGCTCGCCAGATGATGGGATCCACAAATCCAAAGGATGCTGCATCTGGAACAATTCGTGGAGATTTCGGCCTTACAGTCGGAAAAAACGTAATCCATGGATCTGATGCACCTTCAAGTGCTGAACGTGAAATTGGCTTATTCTTTAAAGAAGAAGAGCTTGTTGAGTATACAAAATTAGTAAACGAGTGGGTATACTAATTTAGCTGAAAAAAGGTACTTGTATTCTATACGGGTGCCTTTTTTCTTTTGACGGGCTTTACTTATTATATAATCCGTTATACCGGAAGACTGCACAAGGAGTTTCAATCATGAGTCAGGATTATCTGCAATTTGTTGGAAATATTAAAAGAAAAACAGGGATTGACCTTTCACTTTATAAAGAAGCACAAATGAAAAGAAGATTAACCTCTCTGTATGAGAAAAAAGGCTTTTCGAATTTTCGTGAATTTTTTTCCGAATTAAATAGAAATAATGAAGTCTTAAATGAATTTCTGGACAGAATGACTATCAATGTCTCAGAATTTTACCGTAATTATAAGCGATGGGAAGTCCTTGAAAGAAAAATCCTTCCTAAGATCCTCGAAAGGAACAAACAGCCAAAAATATGGAGTGCTGCCTGTTCGACTGGAGAAGAACCATATACACTTGCGATGATTATGAATAAATTCCTTCCGTTAAGAGATATTCAAATTATAGCAACTGATTTGGATACTAATGCTATCGCTAGGGCAAAGCTTGGCATCTACCCTGAGAGATCTTTAAATGAAGCGCCTGATCAGATTAAAAATTTATATTTCACAAAGGAAAAGGAATATTTCTATGTGAAGGATGAAATAAAACGAACTGTAACTTTTAAAAAACAAAATTTATTAGCTGACCCATTTGGTGGTCCATTTGATTTGATTGTTTGCCGCAATGTACTCATTTATTTTACTGAAGAAGCAAAAGACGGGCTTTACCATAAATTCAGCGCAGCATTAAAGAAAGACGGTATTTTTTTTGTTGGAAGTACAGAACAGATATTTAACCCCAATATTTATAATTTCGAAACCGAAGACACATTTTTTTACAAAAAAAAATAAAAATATTGAGGGAGCCAGCAGACAGCGGCTCCCTTTTTGGATTAATAGGGTATGAAAGTATAAAATAAAAAGGCACCTAAAAATTTTTACTTTTTACTATAATTATCTGTTTTCGTATGGTATATTGAATAAAATAATTTAGCGCGTTGAAGGGGGAAAGAGAATGAGGTATTTAACAGCTGGAGAGTCACATGGGCCACAGCTTACCGTAATTATTGAGGGACTTCCGGCAGGAATGCC
Source organism: Neobacillus terrae (assembly GCF_011393025.1). Taxonomy (GTDB): domain Bacteria; phylum Bacillota; class Bacilli; order Bacillales; family Cytobacillaceae; genus Neobacillus_A; species Neobacillus_A terrae. The sequence goes on from NZ_JAAOEO010000001.1 coordinate 114,012, forward strand.
GCTTACAGCAGAGGATATCAATACAGAATTGGCCAGAAGGCAAAAAGGCTATGGACGCGGCAGAAGAATGCAGATCGAGAAAGACCAGGCAGAGATACTTTCAGGTGTCCGTCATGGTTATACGTTAGGCTCTCCCGTGACCCTAGTTGTAAAAAACAACGATTGGAAACACTGGGTCAATATCATGGGAGCAGAGCCATTAGAAGAGGGCATGGAGGACGATATCAAGAGAAAAATATCAAGGCCGCGGCCGGGGCATGCTGATTTAAATGGTGCCATTAAATATGGGCACAGGGATATGAGAAATGTTCTTGAACGTTCTTCAGCCAGAGAAACAACCGTAAGAGTAGCAGCTGGAGCAGTGGCTAAAAAGCTTTTATCACTACTCGGCGTTGAACTAGCCTCCCATGTAACCGATATTGGCGGAATTCAGTCTAAGTACAATCTTGCAGATCATACGCTCGGAGAAATGAAGGAAATAACTGAAGTCTCACCAGTAAGATGTCTTGATTCTGAAGCTGGAAATGAAATGATGAATAAAATAGATGAAGCGAAAAACAATGGTGATTCCATCGGCGGGATAGTTGAAGTGATGGCCGAAGGAATGCCTATTGGGGTTGGAAGCTATGTACACTATGACAAAAAACTTGATTCAAGGCTTGCTGGTGCTGTTGTAAGCATTAATGCTTTCAAAGGAGTAGAATTTGGAATTGGCTTTGAGGCAGCCAGAAAGCCAGGAAGTGAAGTACATGATGAAATTATCTGGAATAAGGATCACGGCTATACAAGAAAAACAAACCGTCTGGGTGGGTTTGAGGGCGGAATGACTAATGGCATGCCAATCATTGTAAGAGGAGTAATGAAGCCTATTCCAACACTTTATAAGCCACTCCAAAGTGTGGATATTGAAACAAAAGAACCGTTTGCTGCAAGTATTGAACGCTCTGACAGCTGTGCGGTCCCTGCAGCAGCTGTGGTTATGGAAAATGTGGTTGCCTGGGAATTGGCAAGTGCTCTTACAGACCAGTTTTACAGTGACAGGCTTGAAACGCTTGCTGAGGAAATTCGCAGACAGCGGGAATTTGCGAGGGAATTTTAATGGAAAGCATATCTATTGAAACCCAGTCAAAAAGCTATCATGTCTTCCTAGGAAGCGGGAGCGCAAATGAAATAGCCCCCTTTTTGCAGAAAGAACTGAAGGGCTTTAGCAAGGTTATGATTATTACAGATGAAACGGTAGGAGAAATCCTTCTTTCATTTTTATTAAATAAGTTAAATCCCCTGACTCCTATTATTTTTCAGGCACCTTCGGGTGAAGCCTGCAAAACGTTCGAAGTCTACTATTCAGCTATAAGCGAAGCCTTGAAAAATAACCTGGACCGCAAGTCAGTTATTCTTGCCTTTGGGGGAGGAGCTGTTGGGGACCTTGCTGGATTTGTTGCAGCTACCTATATGAGAGGAATAGCTTTTATACAGATACCAACGACGATTCTCGCCCATGACAGTTCAGTAGGAGGCAAAGTAGCTGTTAACCATCCTCTTGGAAAAAATATGATTGGGGCTTTTTATCAGCCCGAAGCCGTTTTCTATGACCTGGATTTCCTTAAAACACTTTCTCCAAAAGAAATACGTTCTGGGTTTGCAGAGATAATCAAGCATGCTCTTATTCAGGATAAGGAATTCTATCAATGGCTCCTATCCAACGTTAAGGATCTTAGCAGTTTAAAAGAAGAGGAACTTGCTAATTGCCTTAAAAAGGGAATTAAAATTAAAGGCAGAATCGTTGCACAGGATGAAAGGGAGAACGGGCTAAGGGCAGTGCTCAATTTTGGCCATACTCTTGGCCATGCCATTGAGTCCGAACTTGGATATGGGAAAATAACTCATGGGGAGGCCGTAATGATCGGTATGGCCTTTGCTCTTGAATTAAGTATGAAGCATTTCAAAACGGATTTTAATCTGGCAGAATTCCGAGCCTGGGCAGAAAAGTTAGGGTATCAATTAGAAGTCCCTGCACAGTTAACTGTAGAAGGCCTTTTAGAAAAAATGCTCCATGATAAAAAGTCAGTTGAAGGCACAGTTAATTTTATTCTGTTGGAGGACGTTGGCAAACCAGTAATTGTTCCTTTATCAGAGGAAGAATTGCGTGAGCAGCTTGTAGGATTTAAACAATAGGAGGTAATTTATGATTAGGGGTTTGAGAGGCGCTATTACTGTCGGGAGAAATGAGGAAGCAGAAATTCAAGCTGCAACTGAAAGGCTACTAAGAAAAATGATTGAAAGTAATCGCATTTCTCCAGACCTGGTTGCATCCGTTTTTATTTCTGCAACACATGATTTGACTGCAGGATTCCCTGCAAGGGCTCTAAGGGAATTAAACGGGTGGAAATACGTTCCGGTTATGTGTATGCAGGAGATGGCTGTTACTGAATCGCTAAAAATGTGTGTGCGAGTGATGATGCATATCAATACTGAAAAAGGACAAAAGCAGCTTAAACATATATATCTTGAAGGTGCCAAAGTACTTCGTCCGGATTTAAATGAAGAAGAATAAATGAACAAAATATGGTAGACTAAAAATAGCGTCACTTTAGTACGTTAATAGATGAAAGTAAATTAATGAGGTGAAGAAAATGAGATGGAAAGAACAACTGCTAGATTTAACCCCTTACCAGCCAGGGAAGTCAATCGAAGAAACAAAAAGAGAATTTGGCCTTGAAAAGATCGTTAAACTGGCCTCTAATGAAAATCCTTATGGCTGTTCAAAAAAAGTTCTATCTGCACTGAGAGAAAATCCCCCAAAGCCTGAACTTTATCCTGATGGCTATGCAACTGTCTTAAGAGAGACTCTTTCCTCTGCGATGAATGTGCAGCCAGGCCAGCTCATTTTTGGAAACGGTTCGGATGAATTGATTCAAATTATTTCAAGAGCGCTTCTGCACCCCGGCGCTAATACTGTAATGGCAGCCCCAACATTCCCTCAATATAGGCATAATGCTGTTCTGGAAGGGGCAGAGATAAGGGAAATCCCTTTAGTGAATGGAGAGCACGATCTGGAAGGCATGCTGGATGCTATAGATGAAAGAACCAATGTTGTATGGCTTTGCACTCCAAATAACCCTACTGGAACGTACATAAAAAATAATGAATTGGAAGCATTCCTGGAAAAAGTGCCAAAGGATACCCTTGTTGTAATTGATGAGGCGTATGCAGAGTATGTGGTGGCTGAAGATTACCATGATACAGTGGACTTAGCAAATCGCTACGGAAATCTAATTTTATTAAGAACCTTTTCAAAAATATACGGGCTGGCGAGCTTGAGAATTGGTTATGGGGTAGCCCATCCATCGATTATCAGCAACCTTGAGCCGGCAAGGGAACCGTTTAATACCAGTTCATTTGCTCAGCTCGCGGCTAAAACAGCTGTGGATGACAAAGAATTTTTAAACGAGTGCAAGAAACAGAACAGGGAAGGGCTTAATTCTTTTTACCGTTTCTGTGATGAGCATTGTCTTGAATATTACCCATCTCAGGCTAACTTTATTTTAATCAATTTCAAACGTGACGGGGATGAAGTTTTTAAATATCTTCTGTCAAGAGGTTATATAGTAAGATCCGGAAAAGCCCTTGGTTTCCCTACATGTGTAAGAGTAACTGTTGGATCTAAGGAACAAAACGAAGGCCTTCAAAGCCTGATACTCGATTATTTACAGTCTGGAGTATTGAAATAATCTATTAAAATCCAATAGAAGAGAGATACTTTTCGTAATAGGGCGGGGATTAAATGGAAGGCAGGATATTAATCATCGGATTAGGCCTTATTGGCGGTTCGCTTGCAATGTGTATTAAAAAAGCACACGAAGGCAGTAGGATCATTGGGTTCGATTTAAGAATAGAAGACGCCAGATTGGCCAGGACTCTTGGAATAATTGATGATTTTTGCATTCAATATGAGGAAGAAGCACAGCAAGCAGATTTAATCATTATAGCTACTCCTGTTATGGAATCCGAAAAAATTATCAAAACTCTCGCTTCACTGCCGTTAAAACAAGGAGCAATCGTAACGGATACAGGAAGTACAAAGGGGAAGATAACGTTAAGTGCAGCAGAATTGTTGCAGAAGGGTATAACGTTTATCGGAGGCCACCCGATGGCGGGTTCCCATAAAAGCGGGATAACAGCAGCAAAAGAAATTCTGTTTGAAAATGCGTTTTATTTACTTACGCCGGACCAGCAGATTTCGTCGGAAAAAGTTGTGCTGCTAAAAGAGTGGCTAAGAGGAACAAATGCTAAGTTTATAGAAATAAGCCCTATCCAGCATGATTATATAACAGGTATGGTAAGCCATTTCCCCCACCTGATTGCTGCTTCACTGGTACATCAGGCAGAAAAACTTTCTGTAACCCAAAGTCTTATTCCACGCCTTGCGGCAGGTGGTTTTAGGGATATTACACGCATTGCTTCGAGCAGTCCTGAAATGTGGAGGGATATTTTACTCCACAACCGCGACCAGCTGCTGGATCTTTTAAATGACTGGGAGAAAGAAATGGAAATAGTAAAACAAATGATTGCGGAAGAAAATGGGGAAGGCATATTTGGCTACTTTAATGGTGCAAAGAAATTTCGCGATGGTTTGCCTGCACGAGAAAAAGGAGCAATCCCGGCCTTTTATGATCTTTATGTGGATGTACCTGACTATCCAGGGGTCATTTCTGAAATAACCGGGTTTCTTGCAAAGGAGAATATCAGTATAACTAATATTCGTATTATCGAAACCAGAGAAGAAATTTACGGTGTATTGGTAATCAGCTTTCAGACTGATGAGGACAGACAAAAAGCAGCAAGCTGCATAGCTCATTACAGTAATTATGCCACTTCCTATGGCTCTTAAGGTAATCTGAAAATAAAGGAGATTTTAATGAAGACTAGGCTTTTAACATCACATTCTGGGAGTCTTGTGGGTACTGTTGCTATTCCAGGAGATAAATCTATTTCTCACCGTTCTGTGATGTTTGGGAGTATCTCCCAAGGCATCACAAAAGTAACTAACTTTTTGCTCGGGGATGATTGCTTAAGCACCATCTCGTGTTTTCGTAAATTGGGAGTAAAAATCGAAGAGCACGCATCAGGTGAACTAAGGATTTATGGCAGCGGATTTCAAGGACTCAATGAACCAAAAGAAGTTTTAAATGTAGGCAATTCCGGAACGACCATAAGGCTTATGATGGGAATACTGGCTGGGAGAGACTTTTTTTCTGTACTTGAAGGAGATGAATCCATTGCCCGAAGGCCAATGACAAGAGTGGCGACTCCTTTAAGCAAGATGGGAGCAAAGATTGACTTCAGGAACGGAGGTTTCGCTCCCATCAGCGTTAGGGGTGGAGCTTTAAATTCTTTTGAATATAAACTCCCTGTTGCCAGCGCTCAGGTAAAATCAGCATTATTATTTGCGGGTCTCCAAGCCAAGGGAGAAACCGTTATTACAGAACCTGAGGCAACAAGAGATCATACTGAACGCATGATTCGGCAATTTGGCGGAACGGTTGAAAAAGAAGGGAACAATATTAAAGTTAGGGGTGGCCAAAACCTACAAGGTACCTCAGTTCGGGTTCCAGGCGATATTTCCTCTGCTGCTTTCTTTCTAGTAGCAGGAGCAATATCAGAAGGAAGTTCCATTACTCTCGAAAACGTGGGCTTGAATCCTACGCGATCTGGAATTGTTGATGTCCTAAATGAAATGGGTGCGGATTTGCAAATCCTTTCACAGGACCTTGATGCGGCTGAACCAGCAGGAACTCTGTTAATACGTTCTTCCAGGCTGAAAGGAACCACTGTAGGCGGAGAAATGATTCCCCGGCTAATTGACGAAATCCCCATCATTGCCCTTCTAGCAACCCAGGCAGATGGTGTAACGGTTATTAAAGATGCGGGTGAACTTAAAGTAAAAGAAACTAACAGGATAGATACTGTGGTTGGGGAATTAAAGAAGATGGGTGCAAACATTGAAGCAACAGACGATGGAATGATCATTCAGGGGCCAACAGCCTTACAGGGAGCATGTGTATCCAGCCATGGAGACCATAGAATTGGCATGATGCTTGCTGTTGCTTCTTTAATTTCTGAGGGAGAAACAATATTGGAGAACCCGGAGGCTATCTCGGTATCCTACCCGAAATTTTTTGAAGACCTTGATAACCTAAAAAAAATAAAATAACTTACTAGGGCTGTTGACAATTCAAGATTCAGCAGACTGAAGAGCAAGTTGCCACGTACATCGTATTGGTTTATTCCGCCACTCTGCAAAGGGCTGCCGTGGCCGAATAAATAGCAGGAAGTATGGACGCCATCTCCAGTATTGCTGATGAATCTGCCTCTGCGAGCTACATGGTGTCCAGCTGTGCGCAGAACCGCTACCGAGTATGGAGGAAATCACAGCCTCTGCGATATCCCTAACCAATATGGCAGCAGAACTCTAGGGACTAGTAGGGAAGTTTAGACTATAGGAAAGAAGGCTGGGGATAGCCTTCTTTTTTACAATAGGAACCCTGCTTGAGAAGGGCTCTGTGAAAAAAAAGAACTTTTCGGTAAGAAATAATTTTCGAAGAAAATGAAGATTTTTTAATAGAAACAAAGAAATCTTGAAAGAAATGAAGCACTTTTTAAAAGAATTGAAGAATGCTGTTAAAGAAATGCACGATTCTCTAAAAGAAATGCACGAATCTTAGTAATGAATGCACGATTTCTTTTGGGTAATGCACGATTTCAAGGAAGTAATGCACGTTTACGAAAAAGAATTGCCTGCTTAAGTTCCTAAATGCACGCTCCAATTGGCAATTGGACTAAATTCAACGTTCATGCATCTCGAAGAGCACCGAGGCCCTAATTCATAAAATGAAAAGAACTGACCGATGGGGGTTGGTTTATTTTTTTAGATAACTTTCAGTTGGCATAATTGAACAAGTTCTAAAATAGCCTGTCTTATGAGGGTTAAAGGAGGGTTCATTGTGCCTTATATTATTGAAAATGCAATTATTCGTAAAGAAAATCGGATGGTTGAAAATACGCTGATGGTAAATGGAAGCCGTATTGTATCTCTTTTTCAATCTGGACAAAAATCTGCCTTAATGAAAATGGACGCGCGGCCATATGTAATGACTCCAACGTTTGCTGTGCTTGACACAGGCTTTGCTGAAACTGAATCTTATATGGCATTTAAGAATTATTTCATCGATCATTTCATATCAAAAGGCTGTACGATTCTTCTAACATATGTTAAAGTTACCTCCGAAAAAGAGATAGACGTAAAACTTAAACTTCAAAAGAGCCTTTTGATAAACTCCCCGATAGATTATGTGATTGGTATCCGAATACCCATTAAACAGCTAACGGCTGCAATAATAAGAAAGTGTAAGAAGGATAAGCTCCCAGCCATTTTTATTGAAATAGGAGAAAAGGAGGAACTGGACAAGGTTCCATGGGGATGGATAAGAGAGGCTTTGTTTCCATATAATTGCCCACTCATTCCTGTACTAGATAAGGTTTCACCTAAAAAACGATCCTCCATCCTTTCAGAATGGCAAGATAAGATGAAAATAGAAAGAATTCCATCCCTCGCTGAAGAAATCTGTGATAAAATTCCGCTATCCCTTTCCGTTTTAAATAAAATTGGTTTATTGCCTGAAAGGGCAGGGCTCCTGCACGGCGGCGAATTAAGCTATAATTTGTATGATAAGAATGAAATAATCCTGAATGTTGATACAAAAGATTTATTTCTTTATCATAAAGAAAGGCTGCTTGTAACGGTTCATAAAGGCAAGGTTGTCATGGCGGGCAAGGATGTTTTATATAAACCCGGTTATGGCGAACATATTAATGTTACTACGCCTTCCTATTTTTCATATTAATATAGTTGATTGAGAGGATTTATAAAATGGATAAAGTAGAAAGAATCATCCAGCTTCTAGAACAAGGCGATCATGAAACTGCCATGAAAGAATATAAAAAGCTATTAAAAAACGGTACTGCTGAAGAAAAATATGATTTGGCAGAGGAATTTTTTCAATACGGGTTTCTAAATGAAGCAAAAGCGCTAATTGAAGATCTTTTGAAAGGTTTTCCCGAGGAAGGCGAACTTCTAGTTTTGCTGGCTGATATTCAGATTGAAGCAGGCAATGAAGAAGAGGCACTTCTCGTACTGGAGCGTATTTCCCAAAGTGACCCATCCTACCCCCAGGCACTTCTCCTAATGGCTGACCTATATCAGCTGCAGGGACTTTATGAGGTTAGTGAACGGAAACTTTTAAACGCAAAGGAAATTCTTCCAGGTGAAGTTATAATCGATTTTGCTCTTGGAGAGTTATTCAAGGAACAGGGAGAAGTAGCAAAGGCAATAGAGGCTTATAAAAAGGTTCTGTTGGAGCAAAATGAAGTAGCAGGGGTAGATGTTAACCAAAGAATAGCAGATATCCTAAGCTTATCTGGAGCTTTTGAAGAAGCTCTCCCCTATTATGAAAAAGCCTTAGAAGATAAGCTTGAAATAAACACACTTTTCGGGTTTGCTTTTACTGCTCTGCAGGCAGGCTATTATAGGATTGCAATCGAGAAATTCAATGAGTTGAAGGAGCTGGATCCGGAATACCATTCTCTGTACCTTCACCTGGCTAAGGCTTATGAGAATGAAGAAGAGCTGGAAAAAAGCCTTGATACAATCAAAGAAGGCATTAAACAGGACGAGTTTAGTAAGGAATTATATTTTTATGGCGGTAAAATATTGCTTAAGCTTGCCAGAGAAGAGGAAGCAGAAAATTTATTAAGAGAAGCAATTGCTCTTGACCCCGGCTATACAGAAGCCATTCTAACACTTAATAAACTATTTCTTCATGAAGAAAGATTTGAAGATGTACTGGACCTGATTAAGGAAACAGAGGTCGAGGAAGCGGAAGAGCCGCAGATGATATGGGATGCGGCAGTAGCTTATCACCGAATTGAAGAATTTTCACATGCATTAAACAAATATGAGTCTGCATATACTTTTCTAAAGAATAATGAAACTTTTCTTCAAGATTACGGATATTTTTTATTAGAGGAAGGAAAAAACACCAAAGCCGCCGAAATTTTTAAACAGCTGCTAAAAATTGATCCAACTAACGGGGAGTACCTCGAAATACTTGAACGCCTGACTGAAATGTAAACGGGATGTAAGAAAAAAGAAACGCAGAGGAGGGAATCTATAATGGCAACCCCTGTTTCTGTCAACGAGAAAAAGGATTTTATACGTTGGTTTTTAAACCATTATCAGCTAAAGAGAAGAGAATGTGTGTGGATATTAAACTATTTAATGAGCCACGATCAATTAATGGAGAGAGTCCATTTTGTAGAACACGCGCAGTATTGTCCCAAAGGGCTGATCATGTCCACCCATTGCGTTGACAAAGTTCCATTTCGTTTTTATAAAGAAAACGTGATGACCACCGACGCGGAAAAATCTTTTCATGATATTCGCCTTAATCGGGAGGAAGAAATTTACATCCAACTTAATTTTCATGCTTCAAATAAGATTCACCAGTATGCCGCAGTTCTAGAGGAAAACCCATTCATCCCTGCCCATTTGCAGGAAAACGAGAAGGACGGCGAGTTTGCCGAACAATTTTTAAACAGCAGCATCGAAAGGTTTCAGCGGGAAAAACTTCTTCATTTAATTGATGAAGCTCTCGACAAGCAGGATAAAGAGATGTTCCGTTTGTTAACGGAACAATTAAATAGCATCAGAGGCCACGTCAGTAATGGGAGCTTGCTTTAGGGCAGGCTTTTTGTTTTGGAAAAAAAGTTCCTGTCCTTAACAGACAAACTCATGCTCCCCTAAAAAGATTTGTCCTTGAACAGGGACAAAACATCCTACACCACTATAAGGATTTACCTCTATGACTTTCGAGTTGCCAAACTCAGTCAGATGCACGAGTGAGGAGGCTCGACGGGTTCGTCCTTGGAAAGGGTGCTGATTCCCTGTCTTTTTTGTGAAATATTAATAGGGAAAGGAAGCAAAGCCAAATTGAGAGAGAAGTTATCTCATCTAATATAGTAATTTTTTGTGGTTTTTTTCTTTCATGGTAAGATAAAAGAAAGTTTAAAATGCTGGAGTGAGGAAAATGAAATGGATTCCCAATGATATTGAAATGTACATAAATGCAAAGGAGTTTGTTGATACTGCAGTGGTCGCTCTGCATCCGGTCTCATTCGGAGATGAGATGAAGCAATCTGCATCTATGCACGATTTTATCACCTTGCTGACAAATCAATTAGAGAGGCAATTTACAGGCAGAATGGTTCTTTTTCCTGCTTATTCATATCTTAAAAAAGGAAGAATGGACAAGCCGCTTGAAGAACTGCTTGAATGGGAGAGAAGTTTAAAAGAAAACGAGTTTAAACATATATTTTATATAACCTCTGACAGTGATTGGAGGATGCAAGAATCATCTCTTACAGGGGCTTTATTATGGATGCCGCTGCTCCCTCTTGAAAGCATGGATGAATCACAAAAGGTCTCATTGATTGGAAGCCAGGTAAAGCAGCTGCAGAATTTATTCACCCAGAAATGGAGAGAAAATCAGTAAACTATATTTTGAAGGGACAATGCTATACTATTATATTGACCTTGCTTAAAGATTGATATATCATGAGTATGTCCTAGTTTTATATGTGTATAATTTATGTCCGATGGACTTCACTTCGTCAATAGAGGGGGGATAAAGCATGAGCAAGCATCGAGTTTCTAGACGCCAATTTTTGAGTTATACTCTGACTGGTGTAGGCGGTTTCATGGCTGCAGGTATGTTAATGCCTATGGTTCGATTCGCTGTTGATCCAGTTTTACGGGCTGAAGAATCCGGAAGTTTCACACCGACAAAGCAAAAAGTAGATGAATTGACATCAAAACCTGTACGCGTCGACTTTACCTTCAAGCAAAAAGATGCATGGTATGAGTCGGAAGTAACAAGCACTGCATGGGTTTACAAGGATGACAATGGGAAAATTATGGCCCTATCGCCTGTTTGTAAACACCTTGGATGTACTGTTGGCTGGAATACGAGCAAGGAGCACCCGAACCAATTTTTCTGCCCTTGCCATTATGGCCGTTATGAAAAGGACGGTACCAACATTCCTGGTACACCACCATTAGCACCACTTGATGAGTATCCGTACAAGGAAAAAGGCGGCTACCTGTATTTAGGTCAGGCTAAACCACGGAAGGAGGCGTAATCGTTGTTAAACAAAATTTACGACTGGGTAGATGAACGTTTGGATATTACGCCTTTGTGGCGCGACATCGCAGACCATGAGGTACCGGAGCATGTTAACCCGGCACACCATTTTTCTGCGTTTGTATACTGCTTCGGCGGTTTGACGTTCTTTGTAACTGTAATTCAAATTCTTTCCGGCATGTTCCTCACTATGTATTATGTACCGGATATTAAAAACGCCTGGCAGTCTGTCTATTACCTGCAAAATCAGGTAGCATTCGGACAGATCGTTCGCGGCATGCACCACTGGGGTGCAAGTTTAGTTTTGGTAATGATGTTTTTACATACATTACGCGTATTTTTCCAGGGAGCATATAAAAAACCTCGTGAGCTGAACTGGATTGTCGGAGTACTTATTTTCTTCGTCATGATGGGTCTTGGTTTCACTGGTTACTTATTACCTTGGGATATGAAAGCGTTATTTGCGACAAAAGTAGGTCTTCAAATTGCTGAAGCTACTCCGTTTATCGGCTCATATGTGAAAGTCCTGCTTGCCGGCCATGAACATATTGTCGGAGCGCAAACATTAACCCGTTTCTTTGCAATCCATGTATTCTTCCTCCCAGGAGTATTGCTTGGCCTGATGGGAGCACACTTCTTGATGATTCGCAAACAGGGTATTTCAGGACCACTATAAAATATGGCGATATAGATAGACGGATGTTTATCTATACATAAAAAGGAGGGAGATTGCTCGATGCATCGCGGTAAAGGTATGAAGTTCGTAGGTGACTCTCGTGTATTGGCACCATCAGAACGTAAACCGAACATTCCGAAAGATTATTCGGAATACCCTGGTAAAACTGAAGCATTCTGGCCTAACTTCCTTTTGAAAGAATGGATGGTAGGTGCAGTTTTTCTAGTTGGATATTTATGTTTAACTATCGCACATCCGGCTCCGCTTGAAAGGATTGCGGATCCTACGGATACTGGTTATATTCCATTGCCAGACTGGTATTTCTTATTTTTATACCAATTGTTAAAGTATTCTTATGCATCAGGTCCTTATACAGTTATCGGAGCATTTATTATTCCAGGCCTTGCTTTTGGCGGATTATTGCTTGCACCGTTTATTGACCGTTCAACTGAAAGACGCCCTATCCGACGTCCTGTTGCAACCGGTATGATGCTGTTAGCACTGGCCGCTGTTGTTTTCCTAACTTGGCAGTCAGTTGCAACTCATGACTGGGCTCAAGCGGAGCGCCAGGGTAAAATCACCTTTGGTCCTAAAATTGATAAGAATGCAGAAGGTTACAAAATTGCTTCTACAAATGGCTGTCTTGGCTGTCATGGTAATGAACTAGGCGGCGGCATGGGTCCTAAATTGTTTGATACAGGCCTAAAACCTGAACAAATTGCTCAAATAGCAAGACATGGTAGAGGCAAAATGCCTCCAGGTGTTTTTAAAGGGACAGATGCTCAGCTTAAAACACTTACCGAATTCATTGCTGGACTTAAGTCAAAATAAAACCATTAAAAAGCTGACGAGACTCGTCAGCTTTTTTTAAAACGTGTACATATTTGCTGATCAAAAAAGTTAATGGAATGATTTGAAATAGAAAGGCTTTTTTCTAAAAGATTGTTGAAAATGGAAGAAACTGCTTTTAAACAACAAAGTTTATGAAAAGAGCCAAAAGAAAAGGGGATTAACATTGAAGTGGATTTATCCTATATTGGCAAACAGGGGATTTTTATGGCTTTTGCTGATTGTTAACATAGCGGGAACAGCCTACGGCTATTACTGGTATGGCTGGCAGCTTGCAGATACGCCGGCAATTTTTCTTCCGTTTGTTCCTGACAGCCCAACTGCAAGCTTGTTTTTTGTATTTGTCCTATTAGCCTTCTTATTGGGGAGAAACTGGCCATTATTAGAGAGTTTGGCGATTGTTACTCTTTTTAAATATGGCATATGGGCGGTTGTCATGAACCTCCTCGTATATTTTGTTAATGGATATCTAGACCCAATAGGCTTGATGCTGATGATATCTCACGGTGCCATGGCCATACAGGGAGTCCTGTATGCACCTTTTTACAAAATTAAATGGTGGCATTTCTTTGTTGCGGCCATCTGGACATTACATAATGATATAATTGATTATGTTTTCTTTATGCTCCCGCGCTATCAAGATCTTGATAAATATATCCCTGAAATTGGCTATTTTACTTTTTGGCTGTCAATAATATCTTTAGGCATAGCCTATTATTTCTGCTTGCGCCCTAAACACTTTAAATTAGACATTCATTGATTTAAAAAGAGGTCTTTACTTGTCCATCCCTGCATACATTACTAGTAGTATGCAAGGGGGGACAGGGATGAAGGTAAAATGGATGCTGACCATCGTTTTTGCTTTTTTTATAATGCCAATTGCAACAGCTGCAGAACAGCTGTCACCTTTAGAAAGACTAGATGAAATTTCAGACGAAGCCCTTCAAATGGTGAAGTCTCAAAGATATGATGATGCAAAAACAATATTAAACTATTTTTCAAATGAGTTTCCGCAAGTCTCGCAAAAAGACAGGCCTCTGACAATGGATGAATTAAGAATTATTACCATCTCACATGATGAAGCCCTTGAAGCTGCAGCGAGCCCGAGTATGAAGTATGAAGATCGTATGAATAAGGTAACGAAATTCCGCCTTGCGGTTGATGCGCTTGCCAGCGGCCGTCATCCTCTCTGGGTTGAAATGGAAAAGCAGGTGATGGGTGCTTTCCAGCAGGCTAAATCCGCAGCCTTTCAAAAAGATGCTGTCTCCTTTCATGATCACTTTAACCGCTTCTTGTCCCTCTATGATGTTGTGTACCCTAGTATGAAAATTGATATTCCTGCAGAAGATATTCAAAGGCTGGATGCTAGAATTGATGCCATTGATCATTCTCTTCCAAAGGATATCTTTGATTCTAAAGGGAAGCAGGAATTGGAGACAGCCCAAATGGATCTTGAAAATATTTTTTCCAAAATGGATGAAGACCAAGCTGATCCTTCGATATGGTGGGTTATTATTTCAACTGGAAGTATTATCACCATGACGTTATCATATGTAGGCTGGAGGAAATATAAAGGAGATAAAGAAGAGCGGAAAAACCGTTCAAGAGAGCATAAAAATTGACTCAATAAACGGCCGTCATTAAAATGAATTACAACCAGAGCTGAATGGGGGTCCAAAATGTACTTAATTTATTTTGCGATAATTATTCTGGTCCCGCTTTGGGCCCAAATGAGAGTGAAAGGTGCATTTGCCAAATACTCTAAGGTACAATCTTCCTCCTATAGAACAGGAGCCGAAGTTGCACAGACAATTTTAAATTCAAATGGGATTTATAATGTAGGTGTGGAACAGGGCAGCGGGTTCCTCAGCGACCACTATGATCCGAGGGCTAAAATAGTACGTCTGTCACCGGATATCTACCATGGCCGTTCACTTGCAGCAGCTGCTATAGCAGCCCATGAGGTTGGCCATGCCATACAGGACGCAAAGGGTTATGCCTTTTTACGGTTTAGACATGCGCTCGTACCCGTTGCCAACTTAGGTTCTAACTTTTCATGGATACTGATTTTGATTGGTATTTTTGCACATTTATCAGGAATGATTTTATTAGGAATATTCTTTATGGCAGCAGCTGTATTATTTCAGATTATCACTCTGCCTGTGGAATTTAATGCTTCAAATAGGGCGATGCAGCAGGTGGTATCGCTTGGCCTCGTTTCCGGGGGAGAAGAAAGGCAAACAAGAAAAGTTCTTAATGCAGCAGCATTAACATACGTTGCAGCAGCAGCTGTGGCAGTCCTTGAGTTGCTCAGACTAGTACTAATTTATACAGGTATGAGCAGAAACGATGATTAAACGCGCTGAAAACAGTGTGTTTATTATTATCATAGAATAAACAAAACCCGGCATTGCCGGGTTTTGTTTGTTTCTATAATAAATGTCAAAGAGGAACTTGTCCTTAAAGCCATAGTACGAAAGGCAATAGTGACGGTTTCTAACAAAGTTTAGTCCCTTAATGCCTGGATGATGGAGTTTTTCCACGAGGACCATATCTTGGAAATCATACTCATTCCTTATCCATATTCTCATTAGTTTTCTATCGGCTTTTTATCCGAGTCAAGTGTGAATCCTTCTCCAGCTACATCATGTACTGCGTTTACGGATACAAAAGCATGCGGATCAACGGAGTTAATAATATTTTTAAGCCGCACTATCTCATTGCGGCCAACTACGCAATATAATACATCTCGTTCGCTTTTGGTATAGGATCCATATGCTCTGAGCGCGGTAACTCCCCTGTCCATTTCACTCATTATCTTTTTGGCAATCTCTTCATTATTGTCTGATATAATCATGGCACCCCTTGCAGCATATGCCCCTTCCTGCATAAAGTCAACTACTCTAGCCCCAACAAACACCGCGACTAAAGTATACATTGCCTGCCGGTAATTCAAATAGGTTAAAAGCGAAAGAGCAATTACAGCTGCATCGAATAAGAACATTGTTCTGCCCATACTCCATCCGGCATATTTATGGGCAAGCCTTGCTATAATATCTACACCGCCTGTTGTTCCGCCATAGCGAAATATAATTCCAAGTCCAACCCCAACTGCTACTCCTGCAAACAATGCTGCGAGCGTCATGTCATTATAGAGAGGCATATGAACGGGGTAGCGCTGAAAAATCCATAAAAATACTGAAACACCGACGGTGCCGATTAAAGTATAAAGGAATGACTTCCTTCCTAGGAGTTTCCAGCCAATAAAGAAAAGAGGAATGTTTAAGATCAGGTTTATATAGGAAGGGTTCCATTTGAACATAAAGAACAATAAAAGAGTTATCCCGGTAAATCCTCCTTCAGCAAGATGGTTTTGCATATTGAAATTTACCAGACCAAAGGAAAGAATCGCAGCCCCAATCAGGATAAAGAAAGTATTTTTCAGTCTCAGGCCAAAAATCATTGTCCTTCCTCCTTCTTTCCGTTATTTTCTCAAAGCAAGCGGTTTTTATTATAAAGGATAGATTGTCTTATATCAATTGATAAAAAGCAACACTTAGAAAACCGAACGAAAATATTTGTAAATAGTTCTTAATTTAGCTAACATGAAAGAAAAGCCGAGTACCTTAGTCTTCAGATAAGGTATATATATTTTGAAATGCAGTGTATACAGAATTTGGGGTGTTGCAGAATGGGTAAAGGGAAATCGCTGCAGGAGCTGCAGAAGGAAGTAGATACATATATCAGCCAATTTAAAGAAGGCTATTTCAGCCCGCTTGCCATGATGGCAAGGATGACAGAAGAACTGGGAGAATTGGCCAGGGAAGTAAACCATTATTATGGTGAGAAACCAAAGAAATCTAATGAAGCCGAAAAAACAGTCGAGGAAGAACTAGGTGATTTGCTATTTGTTATAATTTGTTTTGCAAACTCACAGAATATCAACCTTGAAGAGGCTCATGACTATGTAATGAAAAAATTTAATACAAGAGATAAAGACCGCTGGACTAGAATTAATCCTGACAATATGGAGTGAATAAACATGAAAAAAATCAAAATAGTTATTGCAGGCCCTCGTGGCCGAATGGGAAAAGAGGCTGTATATCTGGTTCAAAATACAGACCAATTTGAGCTGACAGCTGTCTTGGACAGAAAGAACAATGGTATGAAACTTAGCGACCTTGATGGGTTTCAAAATATAGATGTTCCCATTTATACGGATATAGAGCTATGTTTTCAGGAAACCCAAGCAGATGTACTGATTGACCTGACAACTCCCGAAACCGGAATGTACCATGCGAAAACAGCACTTGAATATGGCGTGCGCCCTGTTGTAGGGACAACAGGTTTTTCTAAATCGGATCTAGATGAGCTTGAAGCCATCTGCAATGAAAAAAGCCTCGGATGCATCATTGCTCCGAACTTTGCAATCGGTGCTGTTCTTATGATGAAATTTTCCCGCATGGCTGCTAAATATTTTGGTGATGTAGAAATTATTGAAATGCATCATGATCAAAAATTGGATGCCCCATCCGGCACCGCAGTTAAAACAGCTGAAATGATCTCTCAGGTTCGTGAAGCAAAAAAGCAGGGCCATCCAAAGGAAAAAGAAACTATTCAAGGCGCAAGGGGAGCAGATTATGATGGAATGCGAATACATTCTGTTAGACTGCCTGGTTTAATTGCGCATCAGCAGGTAATATTTGGATCTGAAGGTCAAACGATCACTATCCGTCATGATTCCTATCACAGAGGTTCCTTTATGTCGGGTGTGAAAATTGCTGTTGAAACAGCAATGAAACTGGATACCTTCGTATATGGACTTGAAAATATTCTAGAATAGGGGTTATGTAAATGAATATTGCGCTAATCGCTCATGACAAGAAAAAAGATAACCTGGTTCAATTCACCACTGCCTACAAGGCGATATTTTCTGAGCATACCCTATACGCTACGGGAACAACCGGTACAAGAATTCAGGAAGCTACTGGATTATCGATTCATCGATTTCAATCCGGCCCTCTAGGGGGAGACCAGGAAATTGGGGCAATGATTGCGAAAAATAAAATGGATGCCGTTTTCTTTTTTAGAGATCCGCTTACTGCCCAGCCCCATGAACCTGATGTTTCGGCATTAATGAGGTTATGTGATGTTTACTCCATTCCGCTTGCTACCAATATGGGGACAGCTGAAATTCTAATTAAAGGCGTTGAGGAAGGTATGCTGGAATGGCGCGAGCTTCGAAATGAAAATAAAGGTGAGAATCAATGATAAGCTACGATTATGACATATTATGCTTTGGTGCCCATGC
This sequence comes from Neobacillus terrae, assembly GCF_011393025.1. GTDB lineage: Bacteria > Bacillota > Bacilli > Bacillales > Cytobacillaceae > Neobacillus_A > Neobacillus_A terrae. The sequence goes on from NZ_JAAOEO010000001.1 coordinate 132,106, forward strand.
CGACGATGTTGAAATCGGCATGGCAGGTACCATAGCCAAATTTTCTGCAGAAGGAAAAAAGATTGCTATTTGCGATTTAACATACGCAAATCTATCATCAAACGGAACAGTAGAATTAAGAAAAGAAGAGGCTGCAAAGGCAGCAGAGATTCTTGGTGTTAGCGAGCGAACTTCACTAGGGCTTCCCGACAGGGGGCTGTTTTTATTAGAAGAATACATAATGAAGGTTGCGGAGGTTATAAGGAAGTATAAACCAAAGTTGGTTTTTGCGCCTTATTTCCAGGATCGGCATCCAGATCATGGGAATTGTGCACGGATTGTTGAAGAGGCTGTGTTCTCCGCGGGAATAAAAAAATTTCAAACCACTGGTAACAATGAACCTCACCGTGCGAAAAACGTTCACTTTTATATGATTAATGGGTTCCATCACCCCGATTTTCTCATTGATATATCGGAATATATGGATAAAAAGATAGCTTCGTTAAATGCATATGAAAGCCAGTTTGTAAAAAATGATGAGGGTGTGGATACCCCGCTGACGAACGGGTATGTTGAGACGGTAGAATCGAGAGAGCGGCTATTTGGCAAACAGGCTGGAGTTCAATATGCGGAAGGATTTAAAACCAAAAATCCTCCCCTGTTAAATCGTGATTTATTAGGAGAATAAAAATGAGGAAGTTAAAGATAGGCATTACCTGTTACCCTACTGTGGGAGGTTCTGGGGTAGTTGCTACTGAACTGGGAAAATTGCTAGCCGAAAAGGGACATGAAATACACTTTATTTCTTCGAGCCTCCCTTTTCGCCTAAAACGAGTTTACCATAATATTCACTACCACCAGGTGGAAGTCAACCAATACTCTGTTTTTCAATATCCGCCTTATGATATCGCTCTTGCCAGTAAAATGGCTGAAGTTATAAACAGAGAAAAGCTGGATATACTCCACGCGCATTACGCTATACCCCATGCCGTTTGTGCTATATTAGGAAAGCAGATGAGCGGCCGGGATATGAAAATAGTAACCACTTTACATGGAACTGATATTACAGTATTGGGATACGATCCATCACTATCAGATGCCATTAAATTTGGAATCGAGAAATCTGATGCCGTAACCGCAGTCTCCAATTCACTAGTAAGTCAAACCTATGATTTGATTAATCCAGACAAACAAATTGAGACTGTCTATAATTTTATTGATGAAAGAGTTTATCAAAAAGGCGATTTTCTGCATTTAAAGGAAGAGTTTGGAATAAAGGAAGAGGAAAAGGTTGTTATACATGTTTCAAACTTCCGTCCTGTAAAACGTGTTAAGGACGTAGTAAGGTCTTTTGCAAAAATAGCAGAAAAAGTTCCTTCAAAGCTCTTGCTGGTGGGTGATGGCCCGGAAATGAAGAGTGTCTGTAAACTTGTTGGTGATTTTGGTTTAAAGGATAGGGTTTTATTGCTTGGCAAGCAGGAAAATCTAGAAGAATTATATTCAATCAGTGATTTAATGCTCCTGTTATCGGAAAAGGAAAGCTTTGGACTTGTCGCACTTGAAGCTATGGCATGTGGTGTCCCGTGTATAGGTACTAAAATTGGGGGCATACCAGAAGTAATTGACCATGAAGATACGGGCTATCTTTGTAATCTTGGTGATATTGATGATGTAGCCAATAAAGCGATTATGCTGTTAAAAAATCCTGAGCTTCATCAGCGCCTTTCTTCCAATGCATTAGAAACGGTCCGGACAAAGTTCAGAGCGGATGTTATTGTAGGCCAATATGAAGATTTATATTTTAAGCTGTTAGGCAGAGGGGAAGTTTATGATTAAACCTTTTCAAGAAGCTGCTCCTGTTTTGAAAAAGCTGATTGAGGCAGGATACGAGGCCTATTTTGTTGGCGGGTCTGTCAGGGATTATCTTTTGCAGCGACCTATTAGTGATGTGGATATTGCTACCTCAGCCACCCCGGCAGAAGTAAAGAGAGTTTTTCATAAAACAGCAGATGTTGGGATTGAACATGGAACGGTTCTGGTTTTTCATAACAAAAAAACCTACGAAATCACTACCTTTAGATCTGAGGCTGAGTATGAAGACTTTCGCAGGCCAAAAGAGGTTTCCTTTATACGTTCCTTAAAGGAAGACTTGCAGCGCCGAGATTTTACCATGAATGCAATTGCTATGACGGCAGAAGGAAAGTTAATCGATCCCTTCGAAGGCCAGAAATCTATTAAAGGGAAAATGATCCGGACAGTCGGAATAGCAGAAGAACGTTTCGGTGAGGATGCCCTCCGTATGATGAGAGCAGTCCGTTTTGTGAGTCAGCTTTCTTTTGTAATTGATAAGGGAACTTTTGATGCCTTAAAGAAAAATGGAAAGCTGCTGCTAAAAATAGCTGTGGAGCGAAAGTCTGCAGAATTTGAAAAGCTGCTTAAAGGCAGGAATCGGCAAAATGCCCTTGCACTCCTTGTGGATTCAGAGATTTATTCCTTCCTGCCAGGTTTGGCAGGTAAAGAGGATGACCTTAACAAACTCTCAGAGTTTGCCTGCGGAGATTTAACACTTAATGAGATGTGGGCTCTGCTTTTATTTTGTATTAAAGAAGAAGCCAGCTCCTTTTTGAAAGAATGGAAGCTGCCGACCAGGCAAATAAAAGAGATTCAATCCCTGCTATTCTTTTTTACCAAAAGACTGGATAGGGAATTTGATTTGATGGACCTCTATACGGCAGGCAAGGAGCAAATTATTTCTGCTTATCGGCTTTTTGAAACGGTCTCCGGCATCAGGGACCAGGATGCAGTGAATATGCTTCAAGAAGCATATGAAGCATTGCCAATCAAAAACCGCTCTGAACTTAGGATTAGCGGAAACCTTCTAATGGAATGGTTTCAAAAACCTGGGGGTCCATGGGTTAAGGAAATGATTGAGATGGCCGAGTGGGCTGTTTTAAAAGGACATTTGAAGAACAATACGGAAGAGATAAGGGGTTGGCTGAAAAAGTGCAATCAGAGCTAAGAAAAAAACTTCTCGATGCTTTTACAAATGCAGGAGACTCCTATTTATCGGGGCAGGCTGTTGCAGAACTTCTAGGCTGCTCCCGGACTGCTGTATGGAAGCACATAGAGGAATTAAGGAAAGAGGGCTTTCAATTGGAAGCAGTAAGAAGAAAAGGATATAGGATTTTACATACACCTGACAGGATGACAGAAGACGAAATCAGGCTTGGTTTGAAAACTAGTTTCATCGGCAGAAATATCGATTACCAGGAAAGTACCGGTTCAACTCAAAAAATAGCCCATCAGCTTTCCAATGATGATGCTCCGGAAGGCACAGTAGTTGTGGCTGAAGAGCAGGTAAGCGGAAGGGGGAGAATGGACCGGAAGTGGCATTCACCAAAATATACGGGAATATGGATGAGCATTATTCTGCGGCCTAATATCCTGCCAGCCCGTGCGCCTCAATTGACACTGCTTGCTGCTGTAGCTGTGGTTCAGGCGATGGAAGAAGTCACAGGGCTCGTTCCGGAAATTAAATGGCCAAATGATATCCTCATCAATGGCAGGAAGGTTACGGGTATTCTTACTGAACTGCAGGCTGAAGCAGACAGGATTAATTCCGTAATTATTGGGATTGGAATTAACGTAAATCAAGAGTCTTTCCCCGAGGAGATTGAGCAAACGGCTACCTCGCTACTAATTGAAAAGGGGGAAGCAGTCTCGAGGACAGAATTAATCAAAAGTGTATTTGCTCATCTTGAAAAGCTTTATTCCATATACCTGGAAAATGGATTTTTACCCATCAAACTTTTATGGGAAAGCTATGCAGTGAGTATTGGGAAAACATTAAAAGCCCGGACGCTCACTTCCGTTATAGAAGGACGTGCTTTAGGGATTACAGATGACGGAGTCTTAAAGATTGAGGATAAGGATGGCGTTATTCATCAAGTCTATTCTGCAGATATAGAACTTTAATTTTTCTATTATTCCTGCTAGCCAACTTTCACCTATTTTTGCTATAATTCGATTGGGCGGTATCCTGGGGAGCTGCACCTAAATTACTTTAAACATAATTAAATATAGTTTCTGCCTAGATCCGTTGCCGGACCAGGACAGAGGGATGAAACATTTACATGAGTATTAGGGATCCTCTGCCTTCAGAAGGATCCCTTTATTTGTTTTTAGAGCTAACTCTGTTAAGTATTACTGTTTTTTTGTAAGGCTATGTTAAAGTCTTTGTAGATTCTTAGCTAAGTTGATTCGGAGCAAAAGGCGCAAGACTCCAGCGGGAAAAGCGTGCCTAGGGAGACCCCGCAGGCCCACAGCGCCGAGGAGAAAGAAGAACGTCAGCGCCTTGGTCAGCCCCGACAAGCGCTGGAGGGCCTGACGATGAAGTCGTTCTTTACTTCAACGTCAGGCCTGAAGCGACCTCGAGGGGCTAGGTGCTGAAGTTTGACAGGCTTCCGGCTCGCCCGCGGAAAGCAAGCGCTGGGAGCCGAAATCAACAGGCAAGAACAAAGCCTACTCTAAAAGAAAGGGAGCATGTTCCCTTAACAGAGACTAAAACAAATTACTCAATGATTGTTTTATTGCCTCTTCTAAAAAAGGAGGAGTAGATTATGAAGCAAACAACCGATTTTATAAAAATGAAAGAAAAAAACGAAAAAATTGTCATGTTAACTGCTTATGATTATCCTTCAGCTAAGCAAGCAGAGCATGGCGGGGTCGATTGCATACTTGTTGGTGATTCCCTGGGAATGGTAGTCCTTGGATATGACTCAACTATACCTGTAACAGTTGAAGATATGATTCATCATGGAAAAGCTGTTAAACGCGGTGCTAAGGATACCTTTATCGTTGTTGATATGCCATTTTTAAGCTACCACCTCTCCATTTCAGACACTTTAGCAAACGCAGGCCGCATTATCCAGCAGACTGGCGCAAATGCGGTTAAACTTGAAGGAGCAGACGAGGTTATTGAAAAAATCTCTTCACTTACAAAAGCCGGAATTCCTGTTTGTGCCCATTTGGGGCTGACACCACAATCGGTCGGTGTACTTGGAGGCTATAAGGTCCAGGGGAAGGAAGCAGCTGCTGCAAGAAAGCTGATAGATGATGCAAGAAAATGCGAGGAGGCAGGAGCCTTTGCACTCGTTCTTGAATGTGTTCCTAAGCAGCTTGCCGCCGAAATTTCTTCCATCCTTTCCATTCCGATAATCGGAATAGGGGCAGGAATGGAAGTCGATGGCCAGGTGCTTGTTTACCATGATATTCTCACGTATGGAGTTACCAGGGTGCCAAAGTTTGTAAAACAATACGCTGCGCTGGAACCTCAAATACTTGAAGCAATCCAATCCTATGTTTCGGATGTTAAAAATATCAGATTCCCTGAAGACCAGCATTCCTTTACAATGAAGGAAGAAGAGCTAAAAGGTTTATACGGAGGAGTAAAATGAGGGTAATTACTACAGTTCAAGAGATGCAGGAAATCATTCAACAGGTTAAGGCAGAAAAAAAATCAGTTGGTTTTGTTCCAACTATGGGTTTTTTGCATGAAGGACATTTAACACTTCTCAGGAATGCCCGTAAGGAAAATGATATTGTGGCAATGAGTATCTTTGTTAACCCGCTTCAATTTGGGCCTAATGAAGATTTTGCAACGTATCCACGGGACTTTGAACGGGATCGGAGCCTTGCTGAAAAGGAAAATATTGATTTCCTATTTTATCCTTCTGTTGCGGAAATGTATCCTAGTGAAGCATCAATATCTGTAATTGTAAAGGACCGTACTGATGTCCTATGCGGAAAATCGAGGCCTGGGCATTTCGATGGTGTAGCTACTGTTCTGACTAAGCTTTTTAACATTATGATGCCAACAAGAGCCTATTTTGGGAAAAAAGACGCCCAGCAGGTTGCAGTAATTGATTCCTTAATAAAGGATTTTAATTTTCCTATTAAATTAATTCCAGTGGATATTGTCCGGGAAGAGAATGGACTGGCTAAAAGCTCCCGTAATGTTAATCTTGAACCCTATGAAAGAGAACAGGCCGCTGCCCTTTATAGGAGTCTGCAGAAAGCCCGATCAGCAATCGAGGAAGGCGAAAGGGATATTCCCGAGCTGAAGAAAATCATAGAAACCACTATTTTAAATGAATCACAAGGAAATATAGATTACATTGAAATCTACAGCTATCCTGAATTAAAGCCGATTGATAAAGCTTCAGGTTCTATTATAATGGCCATTGCTGTAAAATTCTCAAAGGTACGGCTCATTGATAATATAATTATGTCCGTAAAATAGGAATGCAGAAGGAGGAATTAATAGGTATGTTCCGCACCATGATGAACGGAAAAATACATCGTGCTACTGTAACGGAAGCTAATTTAAATTACGTTGGCAGCATTACAATAGATGAAAACATTCTTGATGCAGTTGGGATGATTCCCAATGAGAAGGTACAAATTGTTAATAACAATAATGGTGCTCGCCTTGAAACCTATATTATACCCGGTGAGAGAGGGAGCGGCGTAGTCTGCTTAAATGGGGCTGCCGCTCGGCTTGTACAGCCTGGAGATACCGTTATTATCATTTCTTATATTATGGTTGCCGAGGAAAAAGTGGGAAGTCATAAACCAAAGGTTGCAATAATGGGCGAAAATAATGAAATTATACAGCTTCTTCATGCTGAGCCGGCTCACACGATTATGTAATCCCCTATTTTAGGGGGTTTTTTCTTTTAGTATAATTATAATTTATACTGTTGTAGAAAATAACATTTAACCAATAATCTTTTCTTTTTTATTCTTTTTATGGTACCGTTTGAATGATGAATGATTGAGGTGTTAGAAAGATGTTGAACAAATTTGTTGTAATTGATCTGGAGACAACAGGAAATGCCCCAAAAAAAGGCGACAGGATCATTCAATTTGCAGCAGTTGTCATTGAAAATGGTACCATTACAAATCAGTTTTCTTCTTTTGTAAATCCGAATGTTGATATACCTGCATTTATAGAGGAATTAACTGGAATAAATAGTGACATGGTCAAAGACGCACCTTCTTTTTCCGAAATAGCTCCCAAGGTTATGGAGCTACTTGAGGATGCATATTTTGTGGCCCACAACGTACTGTTTGATCTTTCTTTTCTCCAGGAGGAATTGGTCAGCGCAGGTCACGAAGGCTTTTACGGCCCTATTCTTGATACAGTAGAATTGGCAAGGATATTATATCCTACGGCTGATGGTTACAAACTTACTGATCTCGCTGATCAGCATGACCTAATGCACGACAGACCCCATCAGGCTGATAGTGATGCTCTAGTTACTGCAGAGCTCTTCCTTATTTTAATGGAAAAGCTTAATCAGCTTCCCGTACATACACTTTATCAGCTTTCTATGCTCGCAGGCGGGCTTAAAAGTGACCTTGAGCAGCTTATGGAGGAGATGCTTGATGAAAAAAACAGACAGAGTAATATTCTCCCTGGTAATATTGAAATATTTAATGGGATTGCAATAAGGAAACAAGTTATAACAGAAAAACCATTAGAAGGACTTTTCTTCTTTCCTGAAACTAATGAGGAAAAAACCGTTATTTTGGAAAAAAGCATTCCGGATTTTGAGTTGAAATTGGGCCAATACAGCATGATGGACAAGGTTTACGAGGCGTTCAATGGAAATACACATACACTAATCGAGGCCGGTACGGGTGTTGGGAAATCACTCGGATATCTATTGCCAGCTGCATATTTTAGCAGGCTGACAAATAACCGTGTGGTTGTAAGCACTCATACCATTCAGCTTCAGGAGCAATTATTAGCAAAAGAGATACCTCAGCTGCAAAAAATTCTTCCATTTAGGATTAAGGCTGTATTGCTTAAGGGACGAAGCCATTATATCAGTCTGGAAAAATTTGCACAGTCTCTAAGAGAAGAAAACGATAATTATGATACAACGCTTTCTAAAATGCAGATTCTTGTTTGGCTTACTGAAACAGGAACAGGTGACAAAGATGAACTTAATCTATCGAGCGGCGGTATGATTTACTGGAGCAGGATTAAGGGAGACGAAACCGTATTTTTAAACAGCCGCAAATGGATGGAAATGGATTTTTATTTGCGGGCAAAGGAAGCTGCTATTGGTGCAGATATTATCATTACCAATCATGCTATGCTGCTAGCAGATCTGTCTGCTCGGAACTCGGTATTGCCAGAATATGAATATGTCGTTATTGATGAAGGCCATCAATTTGAGAAGGCAGCAGCCAAATTTATGGGCTGTACTCTTGATTATTTAAACACCCGTCTTTTACTCAGCCATTTAGGGCTGTATGAACAGCGTCAGCTCTTTTATCGAATGGAGAAACTATTAAATGGAGAAACTTTCCTAAGTGGAGAAATACTCCATACTTTTGAAGTTAATCAGCTTATAGCAGACAGTATTTATGAGATGGATGAGTTTTTTAAAATTGCGGCACTTGCAGCCAAAAAAGGAAAAAGAGGAAGTTCAAATCGAATTAAGGTTCGTTTCGAATTCAGTAATAAAGGGAAAGAATGGTTAGCGTTAGTGAGTTCCGGAGAACGCTTTGTCTTTCTCGTAAAGGATTTAATTTCTTCAATACAGGCAAGAGTTGACTGGATTTTAGAGAACCGGCCCGACCTAACAATTGAACAGCAGGGTTATATGGAACAGCTGCATTCTCTAATGCTGGATCTTGAAAAATTAAAGGCCAATATACAAGAGCTTATACTTAATAATTCGGGCCTTGTAAAATGGATCGAAACAGATATCCGTTCACCGCAAAATACCACAGCGATTTCCGCACAGCCTGTATCTGTTGCAGACTCACTGGAAAGAAGCTTTTTTGCTGTGAAGAAGGCTGTAGTGGTAACATCTGCTACCTTAACGGTTAACCAGGCTTTCGATTACATAATCGACCTATTAGGACTTAAAGGAATTCCAAGCAGTTCAGTCCAAATTCCATCTCCATTTAAATATGAAAGCCAAGTTCAGCTTTTAATTACCGATGACCTGCCGGAAATTAATTCTGTACCCGCAGATGAATATGTTGCAGCAATTACTGAACACATAATTTCAATTGCAGAAGCCACACGGGGGCGTATGTTAATTCTGTTTACATCACAGGATATGCTGAAAAAAACGTACGAATTGATTAAGGAAAGCGGCTTTTTGGACGAATTCGCCATTATTGCACAGGGAATTACTAGCGGAAGCCGATCGAGGCTTACACGGAATTTCAAGAAATTCGATAAAGCTATACTGCTTGGGACTAGCAGCTTTTGGGAAGGGGTTGATATACCTGGCGAGGATTTAACCTGCCTTGTAATTGTAAGACTTCCTTTTAGTTCTCCAGATGATCCTCTTACGGAGGCAAAATGTGATGTAATTAAGCAGAAAGGCGGCAATCCGTTTTCCGAGTATTCACTTCCTGAAGCTATATTGCGTTTCAAACAAGGCTTTGGAAGGTTAATCAGAACTGAACAGGATCGTGGAGTTATAGTTGTTTTTGATAAAAGAATCGTTACGGCCCGGTATGGAAGAGACTTTTTAAAGTCCATTCCGCCTATAAAAGTAAAAAAAGGAAATATTGATGAATTGATTGAAAGGATTCATTCCTGGTTATGATCCTGTTATAATGGGAAGATAATATTTTATTTGGGCTTTATAAAAAGCCCTCCCTTTTCACAAGTCAGAGGAGGAAATTGGAAATGGAAAGTAAGATAGAGGTACTGTCTACTGTTAAAATACAATACAGTGCTGACTTATATAAGATTGTTGACTCGCTCAACCGGACGCTTAAAGAAAAAGATCTCATGTTCGGCCTTGCGCTTGATCAGGAAGACAAAACAAAAGCCATCTTTACCATTTATCGTACATAGTGAGTGATTGAATTGAAAAAGTGGATTACAATATTTATCATAGTTTTTGTTGTATTGGTCGGAATTATGGGGACAATTTATTCAACTGCAATGAAGCCTGTGAAATCGGCTGAAGAAAAAGCCATTTCAATTGCAGAGAAAAAAATAAAGCTTGATAAAGTGGATCATTTCCATTTATATCATGGTGTCGAAACGGTTTATGTACTTGAGGGCACAGATAAAAAGGGCCAGAAGGTTATTGTCTGGGTCCCAGAGAAAAGCCATGATGTAGTTGTAAGGAAGGCTAAAAACGGCCTGACTAGACAAGAAGCTATAAAGAAGCTCCTAGAAAAGAGAACACCAGAAAAAATTGTTTCTGCCAAGCTGGGAATGGAAAACGGAATTCCTTTTTGGGAAATCTATTACCTTTCTGATGGCGACTTAATAAACTATTATTGTGTAGATTTTAAAACAGGTGAAATGGTAAAACGCATTGAAAACCTTTAATAAGAGGGGGAACTAAAGTATGGAATTAAAGCTTGCACAAAGGGTGAAGTCACTAACTCCATCCTCTACACTTGCTATTACAGCTAAAGCAAAAGAATTAAAAGAACAGGGTGAAAATGTAATTGGTCTTGGAGCAGGGGAGCCTGATTTTAATACACCTCAGCATATTATAGAGGCTGCTGTTAAATCGATGCATGAAGGACATACCAAATATACCCCTTCCGCAGGACTGCCCGCGCTGAAAAAGGCAATTGCGGGGAAATTTCAACGTGACCAGGGACTTCAGTATCAGCCAAAAGAAATCATTGTCGGTAATGGGGCAAAACATGTCCTTTATACATTATTCCAGGTTATTCTTGACGAAGGGGATGAAGTAATTATCCCTATTCCATATTGGGTAAGTTATCCTGAACAAGTTAAGCTGGCAGGTGGTGTTCCAGTTTATTTGGAAGGCTTTGAAGAAAATGATTTTAAAATTACTCCAGAACAGCTGGAAAAAGTGGTTACTGACCGTACAAAGGCAGTTATTATTAATTCCCCTAGCAACCCGACAGGTATCCTTTATACAGAAGAAGAACTTCTTGCACTTGGAAAGGTATGCTTAAATAAAGGCATTTTAATTGTCTCTGATGAAATCTATGAGAAATTAACCTATGGAGATTCTAAACATTTTTCTATTGCACAGCTTTCTCCTGAATTAAAAGAACAAACTATTGTTATTAACGGAGTTTCAAAATCCCACTCCATGACTGGCTGGCGGATTGGATATGCAGCTGGAAATAAGAATATTATTGAGGCAATGACCAATCTTGCAAGTCATAGTACATCTAATCCAACCACAACCTCTCAATATGCAACTATTGCTGCCTATAATGGCTCTCAGGAAGCAGTGGAGGAAATGCGGCAGGCTTTTGAGAGCAGATTGGAGACTATCTTTAAAAAGCTTATATCTATCCCGGGATTCACCTGTGTTAAACCGCAGGGAGCTTTCTATTTGTTTCCGAATGTAAAAGAAGCTGCCCGCTTAACTGGATATAGTGATGGAGATGCATTTGCGGAAGCATTGCTCGTTGAATCGAAAGTAGCAGTTATACCTGGATCTGGTTTCGGTTCCCCTGATAATATTCGATTGTCATATGCAACATCGCTTGAGCAGTTGGAAGAAGCAATTAAAAGGATTCACCTATTTGTAGAAGAAAAATCTAAAAGCTCCGTTCAGAAATAATTTCCTTTTTAGTTTTATGATACCGGGAAGTCCGCTATTGCGGGCTTCCTGCTTTCAAGTACCACAGATGGCTAAACTTCACATCTATTTAGTTACCAAGTTCCATGGTATACTGAAAAGGAGGTGCCATAATGATGAAAACAAGCTTATTTTCGTGGATTGAGGAAGGGAATATTACGATTCCTTCTGTTTTATTATCGCAATATAAAAATATGAAACTTAATGAAATAGAACTGGTTCTATTATTAAATATGATTGCTTTTATCGAAAAGGGTAACGAATTCCCTACTCCGGAAGAGCTTTCCTCCCGTATGACCATTACCGAGACTGATTGTACTGATATGCTTAGAAGGCTTATTCAAAAGGGATACATAATTATCCGTGATGAATTTACACCAGAAGGAATCAGATATGAGAAATACTCACTAAAACCTCTCTGGGAAAGATTGGCTGATCATTTTTTAGCTAATCAAAAGAGTGAGCAGGCTACAGATAAACGCACAGATGAGATGGACCTATATACATGTTTCGAAAAGGAATTTGGCCGGCCTCTTTCACCATTTGAATGTGAATCACTAGCAATGTGGATGGATGATGACCTCCATGAACCAGTTATCATCAAAGCAGCATTACGCGAAGCTGTAATGTCTGGAAAACTAAATTTCAGATATATTGACCGTATTTTATTTGAATGGAAGAAGAATGGAATTAAAACAATAGAACAGGCACGAAACCAGGGCCGTAAATTCAGGCAAAAACAGCTGCAGGGCAGGAATAACCAGGACGAATATCAAAAATCTTCTCCAATTCCCCTATATAATTGGCTCGAGCAGTAGCCGCAAAAACGAGAGAGACAATCTCTCGTTTTTGTATATAGAAAGTTATTTTCCTTTAATACCCTTCAGGATTTTAGTTTATATACATCTCATATTCAAGCACTATTATTCTAATGAATCAAAAAGCAGGTGAATCGATTGTTAAATCAAAAACAAGTAAGATATTGCCTCGATAAAATGAGGGAAATGTTTCCCGAGGCCCATTGTGAGCTTGTCCATTCAAATCCTTTTGAATTAGTTATTGCCGTAGCTCTGTCAGCACAATGTACAGATGCCCTAGTAAATAAAGTAACACGCACACTTTTTCAAAAGTATAAAAAACCTGAGGATTACTTGGCGGTTCCTCTGGAAGAGCTTCAGCAGGACATCCGTTCGATCGGACTATATAGAAATAAAGCAAAAAACATACAGAAACTCTGCCAGATGCTGCTAAATGATTATAATGGCAAGCTTCCCCGTGATAGGGACGAGCTAACCAAATTTCCTGGCGTGGGAAGAAAAACTGCCAATGTGGTTGTTTCCGTAGCTTTTGACATACCAGCTATCGCAGTAGATACACATGTTGAGAGAGTTAGTAAAAGGCTTGGCATTTGCCGCTGGAAAGATAGTGTACTTCAGGTAGAAGAAACACTTATGAAAAAAGTGCCGCGGGATGAATGGTCTCTGACTCATCATCGGCTTATTTTCTTTGGACGTTATCATTGTAAAGCTCAAAACCCTCAATGCCAGACATGTCCTCTTTTGGAGCTTTGCCGTGAAGGGAAAAAGAGAATGAAAGGAAAAGAGCCATGGATAGAGAATGTATAAAAATAAAAATTCCTGATAAATTAACCAATCCATTTTTCTTTCCAGAAAAGGAAATAGTGATTAAGGTATCACCAAGTGGGTTTGATCTTAATGAGAATTTTATTTATGATATCTTATTTTTTCTGGGGGAGGAAAGACATAGGCCGTGGGAGCATCTGAATGAAGCACTCCCAATTCTTCGGAAAGAGTGGGAGAAAATTAAAATTACCCTTGAGGAGTTGCATACCAGGAGAGACAAATCGAATACCCTGCCCGCAATGAAAAAGGGAATAGGAGTCTTTTTACAATTTCTTTTCTGGAGTAATGAGAAACCTGTTATTCTAAAGTCTCCAATTCCTTTTGACTCTCTTGTTTATAAACCCGTGAATGTTGAGGAAAGGTTGGGATTTATCATTTCAAGACCCGGGTTATTCCACTCCTTTATTCAGCTGGGAGAATTAATGGAAGAGCAGAAAAAGCAAAATGCAATAAGAGCTATAAAGAAAAAAGCGTCCAAGCTTTAAGAGCTGGACGCTTTTACTTTATTAAGATCTTTATTTTAATGGCCAGTGCCGCCTGTAGTACCACCAGTGCCGCCTGTAGTTCCGCCGGTGCCGCCTGTAGTACCACCAGTTCCGCCTGTAGTTCCGCCAGTGCCGCCGGTAGTTCCGCCAGTGCCGGTAGTTCCGCCAGTGCCGGTAGTTCCGCCAGTGCCGGTAGTTCCGCCAGTGCCGGTAGTTCCGCCAGTGCCGCCTGTAGTACCACCAGTGCCGCCTGTAGTTCCGCCAGTGCCGCCTGTAGTTCCGCCAGTGCCGCCTGTAGTTCCTCCAGTGCCACCGGTAGTTCCACCAGTGCCGCCGGTTCCGCCTGTCGGAGGGGTAGCTGGTGGGTTGGTTCCACCGTTGTTACCATTTCCGTTGCCATTGTTACCATTTCCATTGTTACCATTATCAGTGCCGTTACCGTTGTTACCGTCACCATTGTTTCCATTATTGCCACCAGTATCAGGCGCGGCAGGAACACTTACTGATGCAGACACAGTGTCGCTCTTTTCAGAGCCGGAAAGGGCTGTCACAGAGAATTTATAAGAGCTTCCCGGAACAGCATTAGGAATTTGCAGGCTCTTTCCAGAAACGGTAAAGCTTTGCTGCCAGCCATTATCACTAGAGGCATCAACTTGGAATTTAACATCTTTTCCATTTTGAGGATAATCCCAGCTTAAAGTGATGGCACCCTGATCGTATTTTGCATTAACATTAGTAGGGGCATCCATTTTGGTATACTTTTCAGAAACCTGTTTTGGTGCGTGGCCTCTGACAGCATATTCATAGCTTACTCTATCTTCCGGTGTATAAGGGCCAGCAAGCTTTGCAGGCATGGTATCCTTTTCGACCCGGACTCTTGTTACGCTCTTCGGCATAGTAAAGTCCGCTGTTTTTACATCTTCTGATGCATAGGCCATTACACTTTTAAATATGCCCTGGGCAATCTTTTGGTCGCTGCCTTCATGGATAGGGTTCTTAAGGTCTGCGTATCCAGTCCACACAGAAGCCGTGTAGTTGGTGGTATATCCCGTAAACCATGCATCAGGGACGTCTTTGCTATTTGTAATGCCAAATTGTCTCATTTGATCATCGGTATAATTTGTTGTTCCAGATTTTCCGGCTACTGGAAGGCCTGGGATTCTCGCCTTTGTACCTGTACCGTACTCAAGAACACTTTTTAGCATATCGCTGATCATGAAAGCCGTATAGTCTTTCATAACTGGTTTTGTTTCATGTTTTAAATTTATTTCGGTGCCATCGCGAAGCGCTATTTTTTTAACAAAATAAGGCTTTGTATAATATCCGTTATTTCCAAAGGCTGCATAAGCACCCGCAACTTGAATTGGAGCAATACCACCTGTTTTGCCGCCAAATCCACCAATAGCGTATGACTCATAAATTTCTTTAAGAGGAATGCCAAGATTAATGGCGAAATTCTTAGCCCTGTCCAATCCAACCTGCTGCAGCGTCTGTACCGCAGGAGTATTACGTGATAACGCAAGTGCCTTTCTGATGGTCATTGGGCCCATATATTTATTATCCCAGTTTCCAAATTCCTTGCCGCCTGTATACGTTATTTTCTTATCTTCAATCATATGATATGTTCCCCATTGAAGGTACTCAATAGCAGGGCCATAATCAAGAATTGGCTTAACTGTAGAACCAGGCTGACGTTTTATATCCGTAGCATAGTTAAAGGCACGTTTAACATTTTGCTGATTCCGCCCTCCGCCGATAGCTCTGACTTCACCCGTTTTAGTATCTAAGAGGGTTACTCCTGCCTGGAATTTATCGTCCGGATATTGGACATAGTCATTAGTGTTTAATACATCCTCCACATGCTTCTGTGCTTTTTGATCAAGTGTGGTATAAATGCTCAATCCATCTGAATAAATATCAAAATTTCCATTGCCTTCAACTTCTTCTATGACTGCATCGACAAAAGCATCGTATGGATGAGTGTCTTTTTTACGCTGTTCCTGAGGAACGAGTCCTGTAGTTATTGGCGTTTTAATCGCATTTTCCATTTCTGTTTTTGTAATATACCCATGTTTATGCATTAATGAGAGTACAATATTACGTCTTTTTTCAGCTGCCTCTGGATGCAAAAACGGATTATAATTATTAGGGCTTTGCGGCATTCCTGCCAGCATTGCAGCTTGCGGAAGGGTTACATCCTTAAGCTCCTTGCCAAAATAAATCTTAGCTGCCGTTCCTGCTCCGTGTGCATTTTCAGACATGAATATTTTATTTACATACATTTCAAGAATTTGATGTTTTGTATAATGCTGCTCCAGCTGATAGGCCAGGTAGGCTTCCTGAACCTTCCTTTTTATTGTTTTTTCCGGTGTAAGGATGGAGTTTTTTACAACCTGCTGGGTAATTGTACTTCCGCCCTCACTGCCAAAGCCGTGGGTAATATTTGCCATAACAGCCCCGCCAAGACGCACAACATCTATTCCGTGATGCTTATAAAAGCGAGCATCCTCTGTAGCGATAAAGGCATTCTCAACGACTTTTGGAATCTGATCATAAGTGACATAATCCCTGCTGTCCATTGCTCCAACTTCAGTTACAAAGTTGCCATCTTTATCATATATTTTGGATGCGATTGGATCTTTTAACAATTTCTTATCCAGTTTTGGAGTATCTTTTACTAAATAAGCAAAGGTTGCTGCTCCGGCAAGCATGCCTAAGATTCCAAGCGCTACCAGGAAAAGAAAAATCTTTTTCACAAGGCTGCCTTTTTTCTTTTTGCTTTTTTGGCTTCCCTGAGAATTAAGCCTCTTTCGGCGTTCTTCTCTTGATTGATACTTTTCAGCCATTTGCTCTTTCCTTCCTTTCTAACCTTTACCTGAATCCTTTTTTAAAGGTCATAAAGCTTATCTATTACTTTAATATAGTCAATCCGAGGATGAAAACCAAGCGGAATGCTGTGACCAGCCGTTTGGATTTCTTCCTTGGTAATTGATTTTCTTCCGCCGCTATTCATTCTTTCCCAGAACACCATTAAATGTTTCGCTTCCAGCCAATACAGTTCATTTTCTGATGTGAACCGCAGGATAACAAAGCAAATCCCGCCTTGTGACAACACTGCCCTCATATGGCGGATTTGGTGTTCGTGAAAGTTTTTTAAGGGAAATGAGGAAGAATTTTGTGTTTCCTTTGCTTCGAAATCGATATATTTCCCTTTATATATTCCATTGTAATCAGTAGTAGAGGCTTGTTTGAAATACGCTTCTTTAATAACAGCTGCACTTCTTTTTGGATAATCCACCTGTACAATTTGAACAGGGGTAGGCTTTTTATGAATAACTGCAATTTCCCGTTGAAGGTAATACTCATTTGTTTCATTTAAATCTTCTTCCAGTGTCATTCCTCTATTACTATAGCTAAACTTCTTTTCAATTTTTATACTTGGCTTTTTTTCCGAGTCCTTTGGAGTGTATTTTCTTCCATTAGGGTAGTGAAATTTCATTGATAAGCTCCTTTCAAACTATTACTTATCATATCAAATTAACACTTTGATAGGTTGAATAAAAAAAGAATAAGTGGTCATCCTATGCAGGCACAAGAATAATGGAAGTAACTCTAAAGGCTTTGAAATATTATGCCGGAAAAGGGATTATCAATATGAATCATCTTACAATACAGGAACAATTGCTAATTCGTCAAATAGAAGATGAAACCGCCCGATCCAATGTTGATAACATTACCAGAACGGATGCTTACTTTAAGTTTTTTTATAAAAATAGAGAAATAATCTGGTCATTCCTTGCAAGTATGGTATCAAGGAATGGCGGATGGAATATGTGTGATCTTGAAGGCGCTATTTTTCCTCAGATGCTGGAATCCCCTGTAAGAAAACAGCTTTTCCTTACCTATGAAAGGGCAAATTGGCTTATTTTTCATGATGTATACCCCCAATTGCTTATCTATGAATATTCGACGAAATTTAATCGCCCGTTGTTTCATCTTTTGAACTATTTTGACGTTTCGGCATTTATCCAGCGGGAGTGGAAGCTGTTTTGGGATAAGAATGATATTTACCGGTTAACAACATCACTTATTATTAATGAACAAAATGTCATCCAAAAACCAGTTATCGAACATCCTGTGTATAAAAATAAAGTGTTTCGGTCCCTAATTTTTTCCTTTCAGGACTGGCTCCATTTCAGCAGTGTATTATTTCCAACCTGCAGCGGAGAGTTATATGGAGCCAGTGTAAATGGTTTTAGAAATCTTTCCGAGCGCATTAATTTAGGGAAGAGGCTGGTAAGAATCCTATTCCATCAAAGACTTTTTCCATATTTTCTTGAATTTGCTGAAAAAACACCCCATACAGGATCACGGCATGACTTCGAGCAATATTTTAAGACAAAAGTAAGAAGAGAGACACCTTTTCTTCGAGCAACTTTTCCTATTATAGAACATCATAGACATGAATATAGAGATTGGAGTTTGGACAGGCGCATTCATTTCAGTTGGATACATCCTGTCCAGCACAGACACCCTATTCATTTGACTGATTGGTATATTCATAAAAGAGATCAGCTTCAGCTCCTTAAGTCACTGCAAAAAGTATGGGATTACAAAAAAGGGGATTAAAAAAGGAAGAGTCAATAGAAGATATTAGACAAAAAATAAATATTAGCTAAAAAAAAGCAAGGGATCCCTTGCTTTTTGAATGTAAAACTTTTTGTCCTAAGCCCATTAATTACTCTGCTGGACGATTTTCCCCAATTAATTTTTTATCACCATATCCCGTTTTTTTGCTATCTTGGCGGCTTGCCTGGGTTTTGTTTTCCTTACCCTTCTGTTTCATGGTTTAAACACCTCCCGGAGTTATTTTGCCCAGGTTCGTGCCTTTCATTCTTAATCTGTCTGTGTCGAATGGCAAAGAAAAAGCCATCGAATTCCATTTTCTTTGCCGAATAGCTTCTAGTTTTGTCAGGGTAGAAGGATAGGAAAAATAAAAGGCGAATATTCGTGGTAGAATATGAAGGAGGTTTTATTAATGAACGAAACTGTATCGCAAAAGGAACAGGTGTTACTTATGATTTCTCAAATCTCCAGTCAGCTTGAAGAATTGGAGAACCTCCTGGACTCCTCATTTTCTGGATTGCGTAATCAGTTATATTTAACTGAAGCTAAGAAAATAGAAGTGGTTAAGGAGCAAATAGATTCATTTGATAAAGAAGCTCAAGACCGACATAGTGAAACTCTAGTTCACACTGTAAACAGCTTAGGGCTTGAACTTAGTTTTTAAAAAGATAAAATATAAAGAAGGAAAAGTAGCTTTCGATTTGAATGCTGCTTTTATTTTGGCTTTAAAAGGGGAAATATATATGGAAGATCGTCTGGGTGTATTGACTGATACTTTATTAAAGTTAAACGATCAAATTCTTAAAACATTTGAGGAAACGAAAAAAAGTGGCCAGGAGGGAGATTTCTACAATGAAGTAAAACCCTTTGCAGATAGAGTTAAGGCAGCAAGTGACGATTGGAAAGAGCAGGCTTTAAAATGGTACTTGACACATCGGCCCAAGAATTTTCACTCCAGCCAAATAGAATCGGTTCATGACCATATTGGAAATATTTCTATTCAGGCCTTTTACCCACAAACAAGCAAAGCTAAATTTTTACATGCATCCAAATCAATTGATTATAATCTAAGTGTTTTGTTGGAATCCGTAAAACAACAGTAAAAGGGTGCCCTTAAATGAGGGCACCCTAGTTTTTTACTTATTGAAAAATCTTCACTTGATAAGAATCAGTGTTTAAGCAGCTTAAACCAATTCTTTTTAATTTTTACTTTCGATGAGGGAGTTATCTTCTGCGTGGTCCAGCTGCACTGCTCCCTGGTTTTCTAGTTCGCGGACAAGCTGACGGTATTCCTTGAATGTTATTTCATTATGAATGTAAGCCTTCTTGGCAAAAGCCATTAAGTCATTCGGATCTTTAGTCTGGTAATCCCGATTTTCTGTAAATTTAGCTTGAAGTTCATGAATATCCATCTTTGTCTCCTCCTTCATCTTTTTTTTACTGTATCATAAAATAGCTTTTTTTCTAGTTTTTAAAAAATTTAAACTTCCGACAATTTTCACCAATTTTGTTAATCTTGCCTGGTATTTTCGCTCACGCCGCTCGCTTTTCGCTGGAGTCTCGCGCCTTTCAGGGCAAAACCCTTTTAAAAAAATTGCTGTAGATGTTAACAGATCGTATCATAACCAAAATGCAAATGCATTATCGCTGACTGTCGATCGCTGCTAACGATCAACTTCATCTAAAAAATAGTCACACATGGGTTCTATCTTTCATAAATTGTATTGATGAAAAAGCGGAGGAGATGTTTGCCCATGTTTGGAATTCCGAATAAACCATATGACTTCAATCAATATTACCCGGGGCAAATGCAGCAAGGGAATCCGTACCATACAAACGGTTTCTTTCGAAACACCCCGTATCCTTATCAGCCACAGGAAAATTATCAGTATTATCAGTCCCCTAACTATTATAATGGAGCCATTCAGCCATATCAGCCGCAGCAAAATATGCAGGGTTACCAAAACAATCACTATTTTAATTCACAGAAAGATCAACAGTTTTTGTTTCACAATCCACTGCAGCCGCAGGAGGATTATTACGGAAACCCATATGCCCAGCAAAACGAATATCAGCAATATAATCCTTATATGAATGCTAACCCGTATCCTAAACCGGGTATGATGCCTAAGCAGCCAGGAGGATTTCAAAGCTTTATGAATTCCTTTAAGTCACAGGATGGATCAGTGGATTTTAATAAAATGATGAATACAGCAGGTCAAATGATGAATGCTGTTAACCAGGTATCTTCATTAGTGAAAGGGTTCGGCGGAATGTTTAAGGTATAGGAATTCCTTTGCCTTTATCATTGTTGAACCTTTAGTGGGTAATTTTAATTTATATAAAATTAATAATGAAAAAAGGCCGCCACTGGCCGCCTCAGACTGTAGTCAAACTCCATGGAACGAGTTTGCCTACAGTCTTTTTATTTACTAGAGGGGGCCTGTTGATTTCCCTTCATAGGCACTCGCTTTCTGCTAGGCGTGTGGTGAGCCTGTCAAGTTTCAGGACTAGCCTCACGAGGTCGTTTCGGTCCGGATGTTGAAGTAAAAGTTCAGCTTCATCCTCAGGCACTCCAGCGCTTGGCGGCGCTGAACAGGTCTCTTCCGTTCTTTCTCCTCGGTGGACACGCCTGTGGGGTCTCGTCTGACAGCTAATCCCGCAGGACATTGAATAAGCTCTTTTAATCAACAGCGCACGAAGGAAAAATGCGGTGTCACAAGGGAAGCATCCAGGAATTTACAACGCACAGATTTTTGCGTAAGCACAAGGAAAGGTTCCTTGAATTTACATCGCACGATATAATATAGTAAAAATTCTTTAAATTTTGTAATCTATATGTTATTTTGGTAATTACCGGTAATTTTACTGAAAAACCAGCGGTAAGCCACTCATACTAAACAGAGAAATAGAAAGAAAAAAGGGGGAATTTAAGATGGTTCGCATCATCCAGCAATCAGTGATCATTTTTACACTGATTCTACTCCTTGCTGCACTGCCTAATATCCTTGGAGTCAACATGGAAACACAGAAGCCTGAATGGCATTTTGAAAGATTGCCGCAGATTTATACAGATTTCATTTCAAACCTTAGCCAGGGAAGTCTGGGTACATACCAAATTGGAGCTGAATCAAGACAGATTTCAGACGAGATAGGTGATAACTTTGTTATTAGTTTTCTATTAATAGCAGTAGGAGTTAATATTGGGATTATTTTCAGTCTTTTTTTCGGGGTATTTGTAAGCCGCTTCAGATTCACAAGAGTTTTTAACATTATGCTTAATCTGCTTGCTGCCATCCCAGATTTTATCCTCATAATCCTATCTTTGATTCTGGCGGTAAAAATCTATAAAGAAACCGGTTTTAGGGTAGTTTCCCTTCGTCCGGATGCTGGCCCTATCAATCTATGGTTTCCTATGATACTGGTTGGGATAGCACCGACCTTATATTTATTTAAAAATATTGCGGTGAAATATTACCAGATAAGCGGTGATGATTATATAAAAACCGCAGTCGCAAAAGGAATGAAGCTTAATTATATTAACTTTCAGCACGTTTTTAAAAATATTGAGCCTTTTATTGTTGCTGAACTGGTTAAAGTAATCTCCCTTGCAATCGGAAATCTATTCATAGTTGAATATCTCATGAATGTATCTGGAATAACGAAGTTTATTTTTCTAAGCAACGCAGCCCAGCCGCTTGCTGTTGGATTGTTCTCACTACTTGTCATTTCTCTGCTTGTTTATATTTCTGCAAGGCTATTACTCTATTTGTTTAAACGAGGTTTTATTTATGAATAGATTATTGCGGCTTAATTACTCATTGTATATAGGCGCTTTATTGGTTTCCATTCTGCTGTTTTTTGCGATATTTGGCCCATATATGGCCCCTCATACTCTTATTGAGACAATGGAAACTCATTATAAAAACGGCAAGATATTAGCTCCTCCAGTTGAACCGTTCAAGTTCAAGGAATATCCTCTGGGAACGGATCGATGGGGATATGATATTCTATCGATGATTTTAAATGGGATTCGCTATACGGTGTTTATCTCCCTGGCAGTTACTATTATTAAAATGGCTATGGGAACCCTGATAGGTCTTTATGTTGGAACATGGAAAAAGGTTCCGGGCTGGATCGAAGCTTTTGAAAACGCCTGGAGCTACGTTCCGCTGTTTATTATTCTTTATTTTTTCTTACGCCCAATTAATATAAACAGTTTCCTTACACCTATGCAGCTGATTCTTTATTTTATTATTGTAACTTCAGCCATTAGCATTCCGAGTATCATTTCATCTGTACGGTTAAAATCTGCGGAGATTAATAAATCAGTCTATATTGAAGCTTCCAAGACACTTGGTGCCGGCAGAAACAGGATGGTCTGGTTTCATATTTTCCCACAGATGAAGGAATCTCTTCTAGTGATGTTTATCCTGGAAATTGTTTATGTTATTACAATTATGGGTCAGCTTGCACTGATGAATCTTTTTGTGGGCGGGACCCGTCAAACTTTTGATCCTATTATTTATAACTCAATTACTAAAGAGCTTGCTGGTCTTGTTGGTCAGGCAAGAGGAAATGTATATGGAACCTTTCATGTATTGTTAATTCCTCTTGCAGTCTTACTTTTTATTACCATTTCATTAAGCCTGCTTGCTAACGGATTAAAAAACAGGTTCCAATCAAATTATCAGCGGACTCCTTGGATTAAAACAGGCTTTGAACCAAAATTAATGCCAAAACGGAAAGAATTTGGTCAGGGTAAAAGAGTATGGCGACTTACACCAGAACGAGTTTCTCTCGGAATAATAGCAGTTGCCTTCGTTGCAGCCGGCAGCTATGTATACGCCGAGAAGGATGCCAATGTTGGGGTGAAGAATTATAGCCAGGCAGGCTATGACATTCAATTAAAAATGCATCATAACGGTGTTTTTCATGCCAAGGCAAACATCAAAGCTAAGAATCTTTCGGGAAAGAATTGGAACGAATTGGTTTTTTATTTTATTCCAAATGCTTTCCAAAAGGGCCATCAGTATAAAAGTGTTAAAGGTTTTTCTAATGTGAAAATCAACAGCATAAAGGTAGAGGGTGAAAAAGCAGCATTCATTCTGAATAAGGATACCTTAAAAGTTAAGCTTGCTGGAAAAATGAAAAAAAATGAATCCAGAACAGTTGCTGTGGATTATACTTTTACAGTTCCTGAGGAAGGAAACAGGTTCTCTAAAGTAGAGGATCGTTATTACCTTGCCCAATGGTATCCAATGCTGGCAACCTTTGAAAAGGGAAAATGGAATAAAAAGGATTATCAGGATGGCTTGGAGACGTTTTTAACCGGTTTTTCGGATTTTAAAATAAAATATGATTTTCCGAAAGGATATTCTATAGCTTCTTCCGCAGATGAAGATCCAGCTCTTAAGAAAAATAAAGGAGAGATTAAAGCTGAAAATGTTAGGGAAGTATTTATTGCCGCCTTTAAGGATATGAAACATTATGATACTGATTCAAATGGGGTGAAGATCCGCCTATTTTCTGAGGGCGATCACAATAAAGATCCAAAAGAGGCTTTAAAACTGGCTAAAAATGCCCTTTCTTTTTATCAGGAAAAGATAGGAGAGTATCCTCATAAGCAGTTGGATATTGTTATGGATAAAGGACAAAATATGGAATATCCTGGTGTTGTAACAGTTGACCCTTATACGGAAAATGATAGATTTTTTAAGATCGCCATTGTACATGAAATTGCCCACCAGTATTTTTATGGAGTCGTTATTAACGATCAATACAACGATGCTTGGCTGGACGAGGGAATTACCGAGTTCGCCACTAATATGTATTTTCATATAGGTGCTAAGGAATCTATATTCCAGGCTCAGCTTTTCTCTCAGGGCAGAATGAAAAGGGCAGAAGAACTGAATTTAGAAAGACAGTATTCCAATCTGCCAGTGAATGAAATTAAAAGCACTGCATTTGTATATGGACAGCCTGCTCTTAAACTTTATGAAATGGTTCAGGATCACTTCATCATAAAAGGAAAGGATCCGGAAACTGTCAGTATGCAATACCTATCTGACTACTACAACCATTTTAAATACAAGCAGGTTGACACAGCTCAATTTTTAAAATTCACTACAAATTATTTTTATATTCCAACTGGGTATTTCAGCGACTGGCTGAATGTAGAAAAAATTTAATAAAAACAAAAAAGCTGCCATGTAGGGTCTAAATCAATGGACCAATTAGGCAGCTTTTTATTATGCATTGAGTAAGTTGAAGTTACTTAGGGGGCACCTCCGTAGTTCTATTCTTGTCATGCATCCATGTCTAGGGGCAGGCGGTCTAACCCAATCCATCGGAAGGTTAAAGAACAGCCTTTCTCACTGGCTCATCTTATGCTAGCTGCCACTAGTTCAAGTAATTTGCCCAACCGGGCTTTCTGGGACTAATCTCAAGTGTGGTGCCAAAGATTTGTCCTCGAGCAGGGCTTTCAGAGACGAATCTCAGGTGCGGTCCCAGGAGAAATCCTAACTGGTTTACTTGGGCATTTCAGCTTTTCTATTCAATTTCAATTATTTTTCCTTTTTCATGGGGTATCTTTATTTCAAGAAGTCCATCGCGATAGGCAGCTTTAACAAATTTTTCATTAACTGGGCGGGGAAGGGCTATGGTCCTGGAAGCATGCTGGAGAAACTGTCTCTTCCTGTAGATCTGGTTATGGTCGTCTTCTTCTTTTAATAGCTCGTTTTGCTGAACGGAAATATTTAAATAATTCCCCTTTAAATCAATATGGATTTGATCCTTTTTTATTCCAGGAAGCTCGGCTGTAATAATCATTTCCTTATCAGTTTCCCGCGTTTCAACATGGAATGGCGCAACAGGGAAAGGATTTTTAAAAAAGTCGTCAATAGTTTGCAAAAATCCCTTAACAGGCTTTTCCTGTAAAAAATCATTCATTGTTTTCATTAGCTCTCCAAAGGGTTCGGATTTATTTTTTTTCCCCTTTTGAGAATCTCCTTGCTGCTGTGAAGACATAGTGTCTCTCCTCACTTTCCGAAAATTTTCTTTCTAGTATATGATGTTGGCCTTCATCAGGTGAGTGACACTATATCGATAAATAATTTTGAACGATTTTTGAACAATCCCTTTCCTGTGATTTAAATCACAGGCATCGTGCTTCTTCCCCTGTATTCTGTTACAGAAGATAAAGATGTGAAAGCGGGGAATTTAAATGTTTTGTTATCAATGTGAACAAACGCCTTCAGGCGGCTGTAAAGTAGTAGGGGTATGCGGGAAAGATGAAACGATTGCAAGTCTGCAGGATACAATCATATTTGGATTAAAGGGAATCGCAGCGTACCGAACTCATGCCAATCAGCTTGGATATACAGATCCTTTTGTTGACGCTACTACGCATGAAGCATTATATATGACACTCACTAACTCCAATTTTAATGTTCAGGAGCATATTGATATGGCAATGAAAGTGGGCCAGTCAGCTGTTAGGATGATGGAAGTACTGGATGAGGCCCATACTAAACGGCTTGGCATTCCACAGCCTATTCGGGTAAGCCAGAACAAAATTGAAGGAAAAAGTATTGTTGTTTCAGGACATAATCTTTTTGCCTTAGAAGAACTTTTAAAACAGACAGAAGGAAAAGGCATTAATATTTACACCCATTCCGAAATGCTGCCTGCTCACGGTTACCCGGCATTAAAGAAGTATTCCCATTTAAAGGGTAATATCGGTAAAGCCTGGTACGACCAGCGCCGCTTATTTGAAAAATTTCCTGGTGCTATCCTGGCAACAACTAACTGTGTAATGCCTATTAAGGGAACCTATGCGGATAGAATGTTCTCCTATGAAGTTGCTGGCCTTGAAAATGTTCAAAAGATTGTAAATGAAGACTTCAGTCCACTTATTGAAAGAGCACTTGAGCTGCCGGAAGCAAACATTGAATCCGATGAAACATTATTAACCGGGTTCCACCATGAAACAGTTCTTGGCCTTGCACCTGAAGTGATTGAAGCTGTGAAATCAGGAAAGATTAAAAGATTTTTCGTCATCGCTGGATGTGATGCACCAGGAAAAGGCGGAGAATACTACCGCGAGTTAGCAACCTCGCTTCCTCCTGAAACAGTTATTCTGACTACATCATGTGGAAAATTCCGCTTCAATGATGTTGATTATGGGGTAGTACCGGGGACAGAAATTCCTCGCTATATTGACCTTGGCCAATGTAATAATTCAGGCTCAACAGTGAAAATTGCAAAAGCGCTTGCTGACGCTTTTGAATGTGAGATTAACGAGCTCCCAGTAAGTATTGTTCTTTCCTGGTTTGAACAAAAAGCGGTTGCTATTCTTTTAGGTCTTTTCAGCCTTGGGATTAAAGATATTCGGATTGGGCCTAAAGCGCCAGAATTTATTTCGGAAGGGGTTTTAAATGTTCTTCAGGATACCTTTAACCTGAAATTAATAGGAACAGCCCAGGAAGATATGAATGAAATGCTTAACCTTTCTTCTCAAAAATAAGAACTAAAAAGGCTGCCCTCAATACAGGGGCAGCCTTTGATATTATAATTATTGCAAAATCTCTTCTAATAGTCTTTCAGGATCGATAATCATATTTCCTTCATCATCGACTTCGATTAATTCGTCCCTTTTCATTTTTGTTAGTGTCCGGCTAATGGTCTCCCGTGTTGTACCAATCATGTTGGCAAGATCGCGGTTAGTAAATTCACCCTTTAGCCAAAACTTATCATTTGCGAGTTCCTTGCCATATTTCTTTGCGAGTCTTACAAGCAATTTAATAATTTGTTCATAGGTATTATTAAGAATCTGTTCTTCCAGCCTGTTCTGCAGATCCACAATTTTTTCTCCAAGAACTCGGAAAACCTTAATGCAAAGTTCGGGATTTTCAATAAGAATTTTTTCAAATTGCTTAATAGGAACAGCTATGAGAGTTGTTTGCTCCATTACCTCCGCAAATGCGGGATATTCACCCTGGCGAAAAAAGCCAACATGCGGGAACATTTCTCCCTGTTTCATAATAGCTACAATTTGCTCTTTACCACTCAAATCACTCTTATAGACTTTAATCCGGCCTGAATAGATAAAATACACATTTTCCAACGGGTCACCCTGCAAAAATACATGGCTCCCTTTTTTCCAATCACGAGTAATAGATATATCAACGATTTTGTCCATTTCCTGGCTATTTAACTCCCTAAAAATTGAAAATGCGTTTAGGACTCTTTTTATATCTTCATGTTTCAATATTCTCACCTCTAAGTATAGGTTCGAGCAATATACCTTTTCATCCCTTTTCAATTATAGTTTAAAAAGGTGTGGTGAGGGAATTTTAAATTTAAAATTATAATGGTAGGGTGGGAGAAATGACTAAAGAACTCTATTTAAAAGAACATGGAAATACGGAGGGGCAAACTGTTCTGCTGCTTCATGGTTTTTGCGGAAGTTCAAAGTATTGGGAAAATGTTATCCCCCTATTAAGCAAGGATATGCATGTTATTGTTCCGGATTTAAGAGGCCACGGAGAATCACCTTCTCCTGAAGGAGGCTTCTCTATCGAAGATATGGCTGAAGACGTGCATAGGATAATTGAAAAACGGGGAACCGGAAAGATATTCTTGTTCGGACACTCATTAGGCGGTTATGTAACACTGGCATTTGCGGAAAAATATAGAGAAAATCTTGCTGGATACGGTTTGATACATTCAACTGCATTCCCTGACAGCCATGAAGCAAAGGAAGGAAGACTCAACAGTATAAAGAAAATCGAGGAGGAAGGGATTGAGCCATTTGTGGACCAGCTGGTGCCAAAGCTTTTTGCTGATCCCTCCCAGACAGGCATAGAGGATTCTGTCAGAGTGGCTAAAGAAATTGGAGCAGGAACAAGCCCTCAGGGAGCAATAGAAACTTTAAAGGCAATGAGAAACCGTACCGACCGTAATTATATTCTTAAAATGGAAACTACTCCGGTGTTATTATCAGCGGGAAAGGGGGATAAAGTTATTACCCCAGATAAAACCTTTTCTGTGTCTGGCGGACATATAACCCAAATACTTTTAGAGCATTCCGGACATATGAGCATGTACGAAGAACCAAAGAAACTTGCTGAATCATTGCAAGAATTTATTAGGTTGCATACAATTTAGACCCCGTCTGTGACGGGTTTTTTATTTTAACTGACAAGCCAGTAAATGTTTTGAAGAACAAAACATTGGCCTTACTCTTAGAAAAAGGTCTTTCATAAAGACAATGAAAGACCAAACATGGCCGTGCTCTTAAAACATAAAGGTTATGAAGATAAATCTTGATGGGACTCTTAGAAAAAGTTCTTTCATATAGAGGATGAAGACCAAAAAATAATAGTCCTTGTCCTTCATCTGCGGATGGCCTGGTATTCGACCGGTTCACTGCCTGTTAAAAATTCCCTTAAAATATTATGCGAATTTCATGATAAATATCTTTTTTCACGAACGTTCATTCGCTACAATAATAGTAATGGGGTGAATGATTATGAAACTTCGAAAAAACCTTCAGGAAATTCTTGAAGATTTAAAAATACATGAACAATTTAAAGAAAATATTGTCACCTGGAGGACCATTGAGGAACGTCCGGCTAAAAACGTTCCGCTGCCCGGGGACCTTCACGTTCAGCTTAAGGAAGCATTAGAAAATAGAGGGATTGGGCAGCTTTATACCCATCAAAAAACCTCCTATGAAACAGTTATGTCAGGCAAAAGTATTGTTGCTGTAACACCTACGGCATCGGGGAAAACGCTTTGCTACAATCTTCCTGTTCTGCAAACCGTTTTATCAAATCCAAATGCCAGAGCTCTTTATATGTTTCCCACTAAGGCACTAGCCCAGGATCAGAAAAGTGAAATTAATGAAATTATTCAGGAAACAGGGATGAATATTAATAGTTATACTTATGACGGAGATACACCCGCTAATATCCGCCAAAAGGTAAGACAGGCTGGGCATGTGGTAATTACAAATCCTGATATGCTTCACTCAGCAATTTTACCTCATCATACGAAATGGGTTTCGCTGTTTGAAAACTTAAAGTTTGTAGTGATTGATGAACTTCATACATACAGAGGTGTGTTTGGAAGCCATGTAGCCAATGTGATAAGGAGACTAAAACGTATTTGCAGGTACTATGGCAGCGACCCAGTGTTTATATGTACATCAGCAACTATTGCCAATCCACTTGAACTAGCAGAAAATTTGACTGAAAGCGAAATGACACTCATTGACAATAACGGTGCACCAACTGGAAGAAAACATTTTCTATTTTACAATCCACCTATTGTAAACAAGCCGCTAAATATCAGAAGAAGTGCAACACTGGAAGTTAGAAAGCTTGCAGGAGAGCTCTTGAAAAATAAAATTCAAACCATTGTTTTTGCCAGAAGCAGAGTTCGTGTTGAAATTATTTTGACTTATTTGCAGGAGCTGGTTAAAAATCAGCTTGGCCCCAAATCAATTATGGGTTATCGGGGAGGTTACCTGCCCACAGAAAGAAGAAAGATTGAAAAAGGGCTTCGATCAGGGGAAATATACGGTGTTGTCAGTACAAATGCATTGGAACTAGGCGTCGATATCGGCCAGCTTCAGGTCTGCATTATGACTGGATATCCTGGTACCATTTCTAGTGCGTGGCAGCAGGCTGGCAGAGCTGGCAGAAGGCACGGCGAATCACTTGTCATAATGGTTGCTAGCTCCAGCCCGCTTGATCAATATGTCATCCAGAATCCCGAGTATTTTTTTACCCAGAGTCCCGAGACGGCCAGAATCAATCCGGATAATTTGATTATCCTTATTGACCATATGAAATGTGCGGCCTATGAGCTTCCATTTAAGGCTGGAGAAAAGTTTGGCAATGTTGAGACAGAAGAGCTTCTCGAATACCTGACGGAGGAACGTGTTCTTTATCAGAATGGAGACAAATGGTACTGGATGAATGATTCCTTCCCTGCCCACAATATAAGCCTTCGATCTGCATCGCAGGAGAATATTATTATTGTTGATCAAACAAATGTAGCCAATGTGAAGGTTATAGGTGAAATGGACCGGTTCTCGGCCATGACACTTCTCCACGAAGAAGCTATTTATTTACATCAAGGTACCCAGTTTCAAGTTGAAAAGCTTGATTGGGAAGAGAAAAAAGCGTTTGTCCGGGAGGTAGACGTAGATTACTTTACAGATGCCAATCTAGCAGTCCAATTAAAGGTATTAGAAGTGGATAAACTTCTGGAACATCCCGACATGGAAATTGGATATGGCGATGTTAGTGTAAGGGCGATGGCAACTATTTTTAAAAAAATTAAATTTGAGACACATGAAAACATAGGTTCAGGACCCATATTCCTTCCCGAAGAAGAACTGCATACGAGTTCTGCCTGGATTTCCTTAGACAAACCTCTTGCAGATATGGGACATGAAAGGCTTGAACAGGGCCTTGTGGGGACAGCGCATGCACTAAACCACATAGCTCCTCTATTTGTTATGGCGGACCCTCAGGATATCCATGTGGTTCCGCAGGTTAAGGCGGATCATAATGAAAAGCCAACTATTTTCTTTTATGACCGCTATCCAGGTGGAGTTGGGCTAAGCGAAAAAATTTATACTGGTATGGTTCCGGTATTTCGTGAAACAAGAAAGATGGTAACCGGATGCCAATGTGAAAGCGGCTGTCCTTCCTGTGTCGGAACGGAGGCTGTTAGTGAGACAGCCAAAAGAGATACTCTTAAAATTATTGATTTCTTTTTAGATGCATCGGCTTCAAAGGAGAGGTGAGAGCTTTGTCTTTAAAAAATAAATTAAACCGTTTAAAACCGCATTTAGGAAGCGGTAAGCAAGAGGATCTAAGCAAGTCCTCTCACCTGATAAAAGAGGAACACTCTGGAGGCAGCGTGATACCTTCAGAAAAAGAGCCGGAAATAGTCATACCTTATTTGGACCAATGGAAAGCGGAAGGGGCATTACCATATTTTTTCGATAATAATTATTGCTTAGTAAGGGAAGTACGTTTCCCACTGGACCAGAAACATGGACATTTTCGGTTTCGTGATTTTCTGCAGGCAGTTAAAGTCTGGAACGAAATAGGGATTTCTCATCCTCTCTCAGCCTTAGGGCATCATCCTGAAGAACTATTTTTCTTTGATACAGAAACTACAGGACTAGGAGGAGGTACAGGCAATACAATCTTTCTGCTTGGGTATGCAAGCATAAAAGGGGAAGAGCTGGTATTGAGGCAGCATGTACTTCCTAATCCAGGGGCTGAAGTCCCGCTCTATCAAAGCTTTTTGGAAAGCGTAAATTACAAAACGCTTGTCACTTACAATGGGAAATCATTTGATTGGCCCCAAGTTAAAACAAGGCACACCCTTGTACGCGAGCATGTTCCCAAACTCCCGTCTTTCGGGCATTTTGATTTGTACCATGCTTCAAGACGCCTTTGGAAACATAAGCTTGATCGGCTAAAGCTTTCTATGGTAGAAAAGGAAATATTAGGAGTTCTGCGTGAAGATGATATTCCAGGCCATTTAGCACCCATGATTTATTTTGATTTTATTGAGAGGAAACAGCCAGAAGGAATGCTGGGGGTGTTAAAACATAATGAGATAGACATTCTTTCACTTGTCACGTTATATACTCATTTGACATTCCAAATCTGCGGGCTTGATGAAGGGCAAACAAGCCAGGAGACATATGAAGTAGGAAGATGGTTTTCCTCATTAGGAGAAAAAGGGGAAGCAGTAAAAAGGTTTGATTCAATCGCCGAGGGAGATGATCATGTTTCTGCCCATGCCCAGCTTGCTCTTGCATACGAGAGGAAAAAAGTAAGGGATTGGGAAAAAGCACTAATTCTTTTTCAGGCTGTGGCCGATTCTGGTATTTCTGATATTGGAAGAGAGGCTTGCATCGAAGGGTCAAAGATTCTTGAGCACAAACTGAAAAATCCACAAATAGCATTAGAGTTTGTTCACAAGGCTCTTAAAATGGACGAAAAGCCCGCTGAAATTCCTCCATTGTTTTTAGCGGATGCTCTAAAAAGAATAAAGAGACTCGAAAATAAATGCAGAAAATTCCCTGAGGAAGCTGACAAAAGGACAGGAAATGACCTGTCGATTTTATAAAACCATAAAATTCATAAATTTGTAACAAATTTTTAATTTTTTATGCCGAAATTCCTATAAATTTGTGTTGTGAATGGGGTAAACAGAGAGTAAAATGTTAAATTGTAGTGTTAAAAACTATTAATAACAACACAGTGGAGCTGGTATTATGTACAAAGCAATTTTATTTCTTTTCTTCATTGTGGTTTGTTTAACTGCAGTTCTTTTTACAAGTCTAAAGGACAGTTTCTATACAATGCTGTAAAATAGGTGTTTTCATTAGTACAAGATTCTCCCTTTCAACATAGGCTGTTAATGTAATATCTAACAACCAAATATCGAAAGGAGAAATGTATATGTACTGTGGAACAAATATTATGCCTGCGGTTATCCATCCTACAAAATGCTGTGTGAACCACACATTTTCAACAACGGTGGTTCCTCATATCCATCCAACACATACAACAACTGTAAATCACCATTTGTTTGAGCATAAGCATTACTTTCCTCAAACCTTTTCAGCTGTAAATGAGGTTTCCAACCAGCAATTTAATTGCGTAGGACCTATGAATCCTGCCCCAGTTCCTCCTGTAGCTCCTGTACCTCCAGTAGGACCGGGATTTGGACCTGGACCAATGATGGGACCAGGATTTGGACCTGGACCAATGATGGGACCTGGACCAATGATGGGGCCTGGACCAATGATGGGGCCTGGACCTTTTAGGGGAAGGTAATTACTGACAAGGGCAAACCGCCCTTGTTTTTTCTGTTTTATCCATAAATAAATGGAAAGTATTTTTATGGAGCCTTTAAGTCAATTTCCAGCTCTCTGGCTATTTTTCTTTTTACAATATGTTATGATTTATAAATGAAAAAAGTTTGTCTTTTTTATACCACTTTGAAAAAGAGGTGTTTGTCCTTGTATAAAGTTCTTGCAATCTCTGGTTATAAACCATTTGAACTGGGTATTTTTAAAAAGGACCATCCCTCTGTCGACTACATAAAAAAGGCATTAAAAAAAGAACTGCTACCTTTGATTGAAGAGGGGCTGGAATGGGTTTTGATTAGCGGCCAATTAGGGATTGAGCTGTGGGCCGCAGAAACCGTTTTTGACCTTCAATTGGAATATCCGGATCTTAAGCTTGCTGTAATAACGCCTTTTCTGGATCAGGAGTCAAACTGGAAGGAAGAAAATAAGGAGTGGTATGAATCGGTTTTAATGCAGGCTGATTTTGTAGATGCTGTTTCAAAGAAAGCTTATGAAAAGCCACTCCAATTTAGGGTTAAAAATCAATTTTTCATTGAAAAAAGTGATGCCCTTCTTCTTTTTTACGACCAGGAGAAGGAAGGAAGCCCAAAATATATTTATGAAATGGCTGTGAGCTATCAAAGCAGCCATCCCTATCCTGTCCATCTTATAACATTCTATGATTTGCAGAACATAGTCGAAGAAGAAAACGCGAGCAGGTTTGATTATTAGTGAACTTATCTTGTTTGAATATTTCGAAAAAAATAGTATCTCCTAAAGAAAATTGACAAACAGCAATATTTTTGAAAAAATAATAGGTAATGATTGGCGAAATACTGAGGTGATTGGAATGCTGTCGGATAAAGTGAAATTGACTGCAAAGGATATTTTAGAAAAAGAATTTAAAACTGGCGTGCGCGGATACAAGCAGGAAGATGTAGATAAGTTTCTTGATTTGATTATTAAAGACTACGAAACCTTCCATCAGGAAATTGAAGAACTGCAGCAGGAGAATATGCGCCTGCGCAAGCTTGCTGAGGATGCTTCAAGAAGACAGCCTGCAGCCCAGGCCGCAGGGACAACTAATTTTGATATTCTAAAGAGATTATCAAACCTTGAAAAGCATGTATTTGGAAATAAGTTGTACGATTGACAGTCTGTTCCCACATTTCCTTTTTTATGCCATTGCATATGCAGTGGAAAATACATATAATAAGTCATGTGTTCATTAATTGCGTTCGGGTAATCGCTGCAAGGAGCTTGATGCGGCCTTGTTGAGGAAAGTCCATGCTCGCACGGGCTGAGATGCCTGTAGTGTTCGTGCCTGGCGAAGTCATAAGCCAGGGCAGCCGGAATACGGCTGACGGCAGGGAAAATACCTAAGTCCTTTATGGATATGGTATGAATACCTATAAAGTGCCACAGTGACGGAGCTTTTCCAGAAATGGAAAAGGTGGAACGAGGTAAACCCCACGAGCGAGAAACCCAAATTTTGGTAGGGGAATCTTTCCTGAGGAATCAAACAAGGGAAAGGACAGGTCTTAATACCTGTAGATAGATGATTACCGCCTTTGTACGAGGCTTTAAGCCGTTTGCAGTACAAGGTACAGAACATGGCTTACAGAACGTGATTAATGCATTTAAAATGAAATGATTTAAGGCTCTCCTGAATCGGAGGGCTTTTTTATTTTTTATATAGTTATGTGTTATCCTATGTACATAAGAACAACAAAAGTAAGGGTGAAATAATGGGTAAATATCAATTAATAGCAACAGCTGCCATGGGTCTTGAAGCATTGGTTGCAAAAGAAGTCCGGGATCTAGGATATGAATGTCAGGTTGAAAATGGGAAAGTAGTCTATGAAGGTGATGAAAGTGCAATTGCACGTTCAAACCTCTGGCTCCGTACTGCGGACCGTATTCGCATAAAAGTTGGTGAGTTTAAGGCATACTCATTTGACGAGCTTTTTGAGAAAACAAAAGCATTGCCATGGGAAAAATACCTTCCGGAGAACGCTGAGTTCCCGGTTTCCGGAAAGTCAGTAAAATCAAAGCTCTTTAGCGTATCTGATTGTCAGGCAATTGTAAAAAAAGCGGTTGTTGACCGTTTACAGCACCATTATAAACGGAGCGGATGGCTTGAAGAATCTGGGGCACTTTACCGGATTGAGGTTTCGCTTTTAAAGGATGTTGCTACCATTACAATCGATGCTACAGGACAGCAGGCACTTCATAAACGGGGCTACAGGGTTGACCAGGGCGAAGCTCCACTAAAGGAGACACTTGCCGCAGCTCTTGTCATGCTTACCAACTGGAATCCAGACAAGCCATTTATTGATCCCTTCTGTGGCTCAGGCACCATTCCGATTGAAGCTGCTTTAATTGGGCAAAATATTGCTCCAGGCTTCAACCGCGATTTTGTTTCTGAAAACTGGGACTGGATACCAACAACGGTATGGGACGAAGCGCGAAATGAAGTAGAGGATTTAGCAAAATATGACCAGCTGCTTGATATTACAGGTACAGATATTGATCATCGTATGGTAAAAATGGCGACTGAAAATGCATTCGAAGCAGGCTTTGCGGATCTTATTAAGTTCAAGCAGATGCAGGTTAGAGATATAACAACACCGAAGGAGTACGGTGTCATTGTGGGAAATCCGCCATACGGTGAACGCCTTGGTGAAAAAAGTGCCGTAGAGCAAATGTATAGGGAAATGGGACAGGCATTTGCCAAGCTCGACACCTGGTCCATTTACATTCTTACATCAAATGAAGACTTTGAGAAATTATATGGAAAACCTGCCACAAAGAAAAGAAAACTATTTAATGGTTTCATTAAGACAGATTATTACCAATACTGGGGCAAGCGCCCTCCCCGCAGAGAGAATAACGAGTAAATAAAGCTAAGGATTGCTATGTGGAGTTTTGAAGGCGTCCTTGGAAATGCATTCGAAATTGGAGTAATTAGATGGCATAAATTCCATTCCTCTTGAATATAATAGCTTTATTAAAAACAGGAGGGGTGGCAATGTATCAATCCAAAATTGATTTTTATAAAATTTCAAAAGCACTCCATGTTACTCTCCATACATTAAATAGCGAGAAATCTGCTAAAGAGTCAGCAATGGAAAAAGTGTTAAATGCAAAAAAGGAATGGCAGCAGGCATTGTCATTTTCTTCATCCCTTTATAAATAAACAGTATAAAGGGACTTAATTTCTTGACAGTTTTCTTGCTTGAGTTAAAATTAGATAATTGACGGTAAGAAAATTTTATATTTCTTATCTTTAGAAAAAAAGCGCCTTGCTGGTCGCTTTTTTTCACTTTTTATAAAGGCTCAGAACTTGCTGAGCCACTATTTATTTGGAGGATTTACATGCAGAATAGAATGCCTTTTACTATAGATAAAACAGAATCATTCTACGACCGTCTAGGCGAATGGATTGGCGATGTATTTTATGATCTTTTGCCCGAGGAAGGTTTCGAAATTAGGGACGAACAAATATATATGGCCTTTCAACTTGAAAAGGCGTTTAAAGAAAAAAAGACGATCTTTGCAGAAGCGGGCGTAGGAACAGGAAAGACGCTTGTTTACCTTCTTTATGCCATTTGCTATGCACGATATACCAATAAGCCTGCCATCATCACATGTGCAGACGAAACGCTTATTGAGCAGCTGGTAAAAAAAGAAGGAGATATCGCAAAGCTTGAGAAAGCCCTCAATCTTAATATCGATGTAAGACTTGCAAAGTCCCGGGATCAGTATCTTTGCCTAAAAAAGCTTGATACTGCCGTTGAATCAAGTGATTTTGATGGATACGGTGATATTTATGATGAACTACCCGATTTTGTATTAAAAAACGGTACCTTAAAAACTTTTACCCGTTATGGAGACAGACGGGATTATGCCCATCTTACAGATGAGCAATGGAAACAAGTAGGATGGGATGCTGTACAGGATTGTTTTGCCTGTGAAAAAAGACATCGCTGCGGACAAACTCTCCATCGTGAATACTACCGCGGAGCATCAGATTTGATCATTTGTTCCCACGACTTTTATATGGAACATGTCTGGACAAAGGAATCAAGAAAGAGGGAAGGACAGCTGCCGCTCCTGCCTGAACACTCCTGTGTGGTATTTGATGAAGGACATCTTCTTGAGTTTGCTGCCCAGAAAGCATTAAGCTATCGGTTTACGGAACAAACTCTTGAAGCTCTTTTAACAAGACTAATGGAAAATGATGTACGTGAAAAAACCTTGTATGCAATTGAAGATGCAATCCATGAAAACGAGAGCTTTTTTATGCATTTGTCTGCATCAGCAAAGACTGCTTCCGGGTCCGAAAAGAAGATCATCGAAAAAGACGGAGATCTGCTTAGCCAGGGAAAAAGGCTTTATAATGCCCTTCAAAAAGTGGAAGAGGAATTGGTTTTTGACAGTGAAATGTATGTAATCAATGACTATGAATTGAAAATAGTTGAGGAATATTTAGAACAAATAACTTATTCTCTCTCACTTTTCTTACAGCCTATGAATGGGATTACCTGGTTTGAAGATCATTCAGGTGAAAGAACACTTGTCATAATGCCTAAGATGGTACAGGAAATTATGAAAGAAGAGGTCTTTTCTAGGAATATGCCTTTTATTTTTTCATCTGCGACGCTCTCAGAACAGCAGTCATTTGAATATATGGCGAAAAGCCTGGGTATAGAAGACTACCTGTCCTTTACGGTAGCATCGCCATTTGAATATGAGGAGAAGATGGAAATGCATCTTCCTTCCTTTAAAAAAGATGAATTAATCAGTAAAGCAGAGTATGTTATCAAACAAATCAAACAGACTGCAGGCAGGGCTTTGATACTCGCCAATGACATAGAGGAAATAAAATTTTTGAAAAGTAGTCTTTCGAACATTGATTTTCCTGTATATTTTGAGGGAGATGCAGAAATCAGCACATTGGTCTCTAAATTTCAAAATGAGGAACAGTCAGTTCTTTGTGCCCTGCATTTATGGGAGGGACTTGATATCCCGGGCAGATCATTGGAAAATGTGATTGTATTCTCGCTTCCGTTCCCTCCAAATGATCCTGTTTTTAGGGCGAAAAGGGAAGGCGCGGAAAACCCCTATCTTCAAGTTGATCTTCCTTACATGCTGCTTCGTTTGCGCCAGGGAGTTGGACGGTTGATCAGAAGCCATGAAGACAGAGGCTATGTCCACATTTTGCTGAACGAGGGATTGGATAAGGATGTATTGGAAAAAGTAAAGTCAGTTCTTCCAGTAGAACCGTTGATTTAAATATAAAAACATATCAAAAACACAACACAAAAGCGGTCCCGGAGGTTCGAATATCCGTGGGTCGGCGGATAAAACCAGATAATCCGCGGAAAAAGACTCTAAACCGGCGGATAAAACCAGAGAATCCGCGGAAAAAGACACTAAATCGGCGGATAGAACGCTTTTTCCTTTTTTTATCCTCCATAATAGTTTCAAAGCATCAGGGGTCAATTTTTCAGGATATCTAACTTCCAAACAAGATGTATCCTTATATCTTGGTAATGGTGCATCCCGTTCATCAGCATTCCTGCAAAAGGATATTGTTCAGACTCTTTTAACCTGGCGTGCTGGTCCTGATACAATCTTCCTTATCGGGGTGCAAGCTCTTGCTGCTGTTCTGCTAAAAAACACTTAAGTGTAACTCATAAAGAAAATGAACACTGCCCAAAAAAGATATCGCATTGAATGAAGAATAAAAGTAAGAGGCTGCCCAACCGGGCAGCCTCTTTGAAATAGTTATTCATCTGCTGTGGTATTTTCCTTGTTTTCATTACAATCAAAACAAATAATCTTTTTATCCTCTGTCTGAACTCCAGCAAAAAAACCATCCAGGCAAAAAAGATCCTTCCCGCATTTACTGCATGATCCTACTAATTCCCGCATGTGATCCCTCCTGCAAATAAACTATAAAAATATCATTTTAACAGTGTGATGGGTCTCACTAAACCATTTCTAAATCCATTTTATAATAAAGAAAAAGTTAAAAAAACCATTTAGGGAGTTAAAACGATGAAAACTTTTACCACTGTTGTCAATGTACCAGATTATCCACCACGTGAAAAACCCCCAACTATTTTTAGTATAATCGATGATTTAAAAAGCGGAGAAAGCATGAAAATCATTAATGACCATAATCCAAGACCTCTTTTATACCAGTTTATGATGGAGCGGCCTGACAAGTTCACTTGGGAGTACCTAGAAGAAGGACCTGAGGTCTGGATGGTAGCCATTGACAAAAAGTAGACTTTGACGAATTACTTTTTCCAGTTTTCTGTTTTAACCTCAAATCCCCCTTATTCTTAACAACAGATGAAAGCATCTGTTGTTTTTTTAGCTTATGCGAATTAATTACTTAAAGGTCTGAACCTTTTTAATATCCTTTTCAGAAAAGTATGATAAAATGGGTTGGTAAATAAATAGAGGGGGGAAAGGAA
Organism: Neobacillus terrae; assembly: GCF_011393025.1. Lineage (GTDB taxonomy): Bacteria > Bacillota > Bacilli > Bacillales > Cytobacillaceae > Neobacillus_A > Neobacillus_A terrae. The sequence continues at coordinate 171,847 of NZ_JAAOEO010000001.1, forward strand.
TGAATGAGAAGCTGAAGGAACTGGAAAAAGAGTTTCTTGATTTTGTAAAAAAGATGAGCGCCTATAAAGAAGCACTAGGGCTGATATATTGGGATTTGCGAACAGGTGCACCCAAAAAAGGCGTAGATCAAAGATCTGAAGTAATTGGCATGCTTTCCTCTGAAGTATTTAAAATGTCTACTTCGGAAGAAATGGCAGCTTACATAGCGAATTTATCGAGCGGAGAACTAACAGGGAATACAAAAAAGATTTTAGAAGAATGTAAGAAAGAATATGATAGAAACAGGAAAATACCTGCTGATGAGTTCCGCCAATATGTTGTTCTTCAGTCTAAAGCTGAGAGCGTCTGGGAGGAAGCTAGAGCTAAATCAGATTTTGAAATGTTCCGTCCTTACCTGGAAAAATTAGTGGAGATAAACAAGCGATTCATCCGATATTGGGGATATGAAGGAAATAAATATAATACCCTTTTGGATATGTATGAACCTGGGGTAACTGTAGAAGTTCTGGATCAGGTATTTGGGCAGCTTAGGGAGAAAATTGTTCCTTTAGTTAAGCAAATTTCTGAATCCGCAAACAAGCCACAGACAGATTTTCTTTTTGAGAACTTTCCTAAAGACAAGCAAAGGGAGTTTAGCGAAGAAATCTTAAACCAAATGGGCTACGACTTTCAGGCTGGCAGGCTCGATGAAACTGTCCATCCATTTGCTACAGGATTGAATCCGGGAGATGTACGTGTAACTACAAGATACGATGAAAATGACTTCCGTACAGCTGTTTTCGGAACGATTCATGAAGGGGGCCATGCCCTGTATGAACAGAATATTTCCACTGACCTAATCGGTACACCGCTTTGCAGCGGCACTTCGATGGGAATTCATGAATCACAATCTTTATTTTATGAAAACTTTGTAGGTCGCAGCTTTTCCTTCTGGAAAGGAAATTATGGTCTGTTAAAAGATTATACCGGGGATCAGTTTAATGGAGTAAGTCTGGAGGATTTCTGCAGAGCCATTAATGAATCCAAGCCTTCATTAATAAGGATTGAAGCAGATGAACTCACCTATCCGCTTCACGTGATTATCAGATATGAAATAGAGAAGGGCTTATTTAATGACGAGATAGAGGTTAAAGATCTGCCGAAAACCTGGAATGATATGTACGAAAAATATCTTGGAATCCGTCCTCAAAGGGATGCTGAGGGTGTTCTTCAGGATGTTCATTGGTCAGGTGGAAGCTTTGGATATTTTCCATCCTATGCGCTGGGATACATGTATGCTGCCCAGTTTAAGCACAAGATGCTCGAGGATATCCCGAACTTCGATCAGCTTTTGGAAGAGGGAGACCTTAAGCCTGTCCGCGAGTGGCTTACAAAAAATATTCACCAATATGGCAAGCTGAAAAAACCACTGAAAATTCTTAAGGATGTTACAGGAGAAGGCTTAAACGCCCAGTATCTGATTGACTATCTGTATGAAAAGTACGGCAAGGTCTATCAATTGAACTAAATAATATCAACCAAAAAAGGTGTTCGATCTAAGCGATTGAACACCTTTTTAATGTTTGCTTTTCATTCTAGCTGCAACACCATAATATGGAATTTCCGTCGCTTTAGGAGTGCTTTTGCTTTTCTTTTTACCACGTTTTAAAGCCTTTAGAACCTATAGGAGCGTTTTGAATCATATCAATAAATGGAATAGTGTAAGCAAATAGGATTAAAACAATAGAAATACCAATCCATAATTTCCAGTTTTCCAATACCATTGGAGTTGCTTCAGCATTTTCAGCTTGTTCTCCGACCGGGAATTCCTCTTCTCCTTTAGGAGCGAAGAAAGCCAGGTTAATAAAGATAATGAGAATCAGGATAATACCGATAAATAAGATTGTTCCGCCAACAGCCTGTGCAATTTGATAAGGAATCCACTCAGCAGCCTGTTTAGCACCCATATACGTAGAGAAAGCAGAACGCCTTGGTGCCCCAAGCAATCCTTCAGCATGCATGGAACCTGACATGAAAGCCATACCTATAAACCAAACCCATGCTTGGATTAGTGCAAGTTTATTCATTTTCTTAGTTAATTTGCGACCGGTTAAATGCGGAATCAGCCAGTAAGAAATACCAAAGAAAGTAAGAACAACAGAGGTTGCCAGTGTTAAATGGAAGTGACCTGTAATCCAGATGGTATTATGAACAACCTGGTCCATTTGGTTAGAAGCATTAATAATACCTCCAGCACCTGCAGGAATGAAGGCTGCCATTCCAATAAACGGAACAGTAAAACGGGCATCATTCCAAGGAAGCTTTTTAACCCAGCCGAACATTCCTTTTGCACCTTTAGCTCTTCCCGCTGATTCGAAGGTTGCAAACATTGCAAAAGCTGTCATTAGGGAAGGAATAATAACCAGGAAGGTTAAAATAACCTGGATAAATTTCCATGCAGGATCAATTCCCGGCTCAGTTAACTGATGGTGGAATCCTACAGGGATAGAGAATAATAGGAACAAAATAAATGACAATCTGGCAAGAGAATCAGAGAAGATTTTTCCCCCGATTACCTTTGGAATAACAACGTACCAAGCCATATATGCAGGCAGCAGCCAGAAGTAAACAAGTGGATGTCCGAAATACCAGAATAGAGTACGGCTAACAAGAACATCGACACGATCAATTAAACCAAGTGACCAAGGAAGAAGTTGGAATAATACTTCAGCTGCTACGCCAATCGTACAAATAATCCAAAGAACAGTGTTAATTACAGCCATAAAACTTAAAAGCGGACCTGGCTTGCCAGGATTATTTTTTTTCCATTTTGCATAAGTCATAATCTGTGCAATTCCGTCAATCCAGCTGCCCACTACTACAAATGTTAAGCCAAGATAGAAAATCCAGTGAGCTTGAAGCGGTGCATAGAAGGTATATAAAACAGTTGCTTTATTCATTAATACCATTGCTGCGGCCATTACAGTTCCGAGCGTCATCACCCAGAATCCAATCCAGCCTGTCAGTCTTGCTTTATCGGAGTGAGTTCCTGCAGTACGGCTAACTGCAGCATGCTGGAAGCCCATGATGAAAAATGTTGTTAATACAAGACCTAATAAAACCCCATGAACCGTAAGAACTTGATAATAGCCAATCCCACCGGGGAGTTCAAACTTGCCGGAGCGTACAAGAGTTTGCAAAAGCCCCATCAGTCCGCCAATTGCAAGGGCGGCAAATGCTACGTAAAAATGTGCCATTGATAGCTTTGCATCACGCGAATCTACTTTAATAGTTGAATTTATGCTAGGCATTATTTTTTCACCTCAATCTTAGAACTCATTAAATGATGACCTGTACCGCAATATTCGTTACATACAATCAGGTACTCGCCTTCTTTATCAAATGTTGTTGTATATTCACTTACATAACCAGGCTCAAGCATCATGTTGATATTTGTGCCAGCTACTTCTAAGCCATGTACTACATCTTTTGTTGTTGCAATAACTTTCACCTTGGCACCAAGAGGAACTGTTACCTGTGTTGGAGTATAAGCAAAGGCCTGAGCCACAAAAACGAGTTCATAATCCCAATCCTTGCCCTCTACCTTATGAAGACCAGGTTTATTAAATGGAGCAGTTTGGTCCACCTTTTCCGGATCAACAGTAGTTAAACAGCTAGGAGGTTTATTTCCAAGATAGAATGCGCTTACTCCAATTGTGGACAGAAACACAATTAGTGCTGCCAAACCAAAGATAAGCCAAATTTTTTCTAATTTATGCATATGCATGTTTTTTTCCCCTTTCCAGATTAGAAACGATCTACGAATAAAAAGTAAACACCCAGCCAGGTGACAATAATGAAAAAGCCTAAAAACATAACGGAAGCCATTGTTCCTTTAAGTGATTCACTTTCCTCTTTATGTTGTACTTTTGGATTGGATTTTGGTCCGTTCTTAAGTTGAGCCTTTGCCATTTCTCTTCGCACTCCCCTCTATTAATAGAAATATAGCTAAGATAAGTTCTCTTTCATAATACAAAACTATTGTGAAAGTAAAAGATGAGTTTCCTAAAATTCACATATTGTTCAATACTAGGTAATTACTATGATAAAGTTAAAAACCCCTCGAAACTGTGATATACGTCACTTTTAGCTAGATCCACTTGTGAACTTTATGTGAAAAATAAAATTGGGGGTGTGATGAAAGTTGTTGAGTACTAGATTGATTAATTTAACCAAGTAAGTTTACAAGAGTAACCATTTTGTTATCTGAAAATAAAATAAAGAATATAATGGTTTTTTGGAAGCGAGAGGAATTTTGTGGAAAAGTATTATTGTGATTCATGCCGGCTTCTTTATGAGAAAGAGCAGGCATGTAAGGTTTGCGGGGAAACTGCCAAAAATAAGATTTGGATAGAAGTTCAAAATCAAAAGGATTCCAAAAATTAGGGGAGGCTGAGGAGCTTCCCTTCATTTCATTTATAGAGGGATAATCCATTATTGTTTTCGTTTAATAAGCAGTTCCTTTAGTGCCTCCTTTACCTTTCCGAAGTTGATTAGAGGCATTGGTAAATATCCGGTAATTTGGCATTGTAGTGGGGAAAACGGCAATGAAAGAACCAGTTTAATATCCGAATCTGTAACGGAGGGGAAACCGTATAAAGCCCCCTTTTATTGAACGGGGGATGGTAAATAAAACCAAAGTGGAGACCGATACAACATCCCTAAAATGGCCAATTCCCATCTTATTTAGAATAATAAAAAAATATGATAAAATAATGAAATCAATTAGCAAAGGATGATGAATTTTGTACTTGCCTTCTTTTAAATTGGATGGAAAAAAAGCGATTGTTACAGGTGCGGGCAGGGGGATTGGACGAGCTCTTGCAGTTGGCATGGCGGAAGCGGGTGCTGATGTAGCATTATTGTCCAGAACTGCGGCTGATTTGGATGAAACAGCATCTTTAATACATAAAACAGGAAGGAAAGCACTAATTCTTCCTACAGATGTGACAAAGAGAGAAGAGGTTCAGCAGTCGGTAAATAAAATATCCGATGAGTGGGGAACTCCAGACATTCTCGTTAATAATGCAGGAATGAACATTCGCTCAAAGGCATTGGATGTTACAGATGATGAATGGAAAACCATCATGGATACAAACCTTAAATCTGCTTTTATGATGTCCCAGGAAGTTGGGCGCGTTATGAAGGAAAATGGAAAAGGCGGAAGAATTATCTCTATTACCTCAGTAGGAGGCCATGTTGCATTAAGAACGGGAGTAGTCTATGCAGCGACAAAAGCAGCGTTAATCCAAATGACAAAGGTTCTGGCGCTGGAGTGGGGACAGTACAATATTAATGTAAATGCTATCGGGCCATGGTATTTTAAAACTCCTCTCACTGAAAAGCTTCTTGCAGATAAAGAATATGTCAGCGAAATCCTTGCTGTTACCCCTCTAAAAAGAGTGGGAGAACTGGAAGAATTGGTTGGTCCTGTTGTTTTTCTTGCCTCCGATGCAGGAAACTATGTTCATGGTCAGACACTCTTTGTCGATGGCGGTATGACCATCCACGGATTTTGATAAGAAATAGCCAAAAGGCATGTCCCACTGAGACATGCCTTTTCCGCTTTTATTAAAAATTTATTGAAGATCAACCGCAAGGATCAGGTTTAGTGTGCCTGCATTTCCTAAATGAACTGGCAGTCTGAAAGCCTTGGAGAATCCATACACTTTTGCCTCTCCAACGAGAACAGTGGGAGGGGTAATATCCATATTATATCCCTGGTTAAATGCATGTGAAGATAAGCTGCCGGCAATCATATTACCAAGCTCCCCTGCAAAAGAATCGAGCATTTAAGCCTCGAGATACATTCCGAACATTTTCTCAGCAATTCTCCCAAAGCTTTCGACATTCCCATCAATAATAAGTCGTCCGGGACTTCACCTGTAAGAACTATCAGTACGCCCATGGAATGCTGGGTAAATGGCTGATTAAATAGAGAAGGAGAATCAATCTTTATATCAAAAGGTAAAATAGCTTTTACCGACAGAATTATGGCATTTAATATGTTGGTAACACTTTTAGTTAAGGTCATTCCTGCTTCCTCCGGGGATTAGTAGGTAAATTTTATCATAAAGAATCAATTGAATTTGAAAAAGTTGATAAATAATCTGGAAATGTTTTATTAATGTAAATAGCTGAAAAGCAGGATATACTGAAATAGCACAACAACACCTTCAAAACGTATTGCTTCCCCCAGGTGTGGGAAGCTTTTTTTATGCCTTAAAAAACATTAAGGGAATACATATTATTTAATTGGGGAATAGGCAGAGAGATGTTAAATGAATAATCATCTAAATGTGGGAAAAAATATCAACACCCCTTTAAAGGAGAAAAAAACATGCCTACAATCCTCTCAATTGCAGAAGCTATTCCTGAATATCAAATTAAACAAGAACAGGTAATGGATTTTGCCCATGACCTTTTTTCAGAATCATATAAGGATATAGAAAGGCTTTTAAAGGTTTTTCAAAATGGATTAATAGAAAAGCGTCATTTTGCCAGGGATCTTGATTGGTTCAAACATGAATGGACTTTTGAAGAAAAGAACCAGGCTTATATTGAATCAGCTATTTCCCTTGGTAAAGAAGCGATTGAAAAATGCCTGGCCAGCGATACGTTTCTACAGCATGAGGTTCCTTATCAGGAAATTGATGCGCTTTTTTTTATCTCAACGACAGGTCTTGCCACACCAAGCATCGATGCAAGGATTATGAATCATCTTCCGTTTTCACCACATACTAAAAGGATACCTATATGGGGTCTTGGCTGTGCGGGCGGCGCTTCTGGTTTATCAAGAGCATTTGAATACTGTCTCGCCTACCCGTCAGCGAAGGTTCTTGTCTTATCTGTAGAGCTATGCAGTCTTACATTTCAGCGGAATGACCGTTCTAAAAGTAATCTCATCGGAACCTCTCTATTTGCTGATGGTGCTGCCTGTGCACTTGTATGTGGAGACGAGGCAATTGATAAATCGATTAGTTTAAAGAGAACATTGCCTAAAATATACGATGTCCAATCAACCTTAATGCCTGATTCTCTTGATGTGATGGGCTGGGATATTAAAAACCAGGGCCTTTATGTTATTTTTTCAAGAGATATCCCAACTATTGTAGAAAGCTGGCTGAAGCCTAACGTAACCAGCTTTTTGGGAAAAAATAATCTGGAAATACATGAATTAAGCCATTTCATAGCTCATCCGGGAGGCAAAAAGGTTTTGGAGGCTTATGAAACGTCGCTAGGAATTCCAGCTGCCATGAATGCAATATCACTTGATGTACTAAAGGAATATGGAAATATGTCTTCGGCTACCATTCTTTATGTTTTAAAAAGGTATATGGAGAAAGAAATCAGTAATGGGGAAATTGGCCTTGGGGCTGCACTTGGGCCGGGATTCAGTTCGGAACTTCTATTAATGAGGTGGGAAGGGTGCTGATTTTTTATCTGGTCCTTGTCATTATAATTATCCAAAGACTTGCGGAGCTTAGAATCGCAAGAAGTAATGAATTATGGATGAAAAGTAGGGGTGCTTTTGAATTTGGCCAGAAGCATTACAAGCTGATGGTCATGATGCATTCACTATTTTTTGTTTCGCTTTTAGCCGAAGTTATTTTTCTGAAAAGAGAATTATCGCCCTATTGGCCTGTCCTTTTGGTCCTGTTTCTTATTACCCAGGGGGTTAGAGTCTGGGCGCTCAGTTCGCTCGGAAGGTTCTGGAATACTAAAATTATTGTTCTTCCCAATGCAAATATTGTTCGAAAAGGACCCTATCGTTTTATTAAGCATCCCAACTATGTAATTGTTACGATTGAACTAATAGTGATTCCTCTTTTATTTCAGGCCTATATTACAGCTGGCATATTTACATTATTAAATGCTGCCATGCTTTACATTCGAATTCCGGCTGAAGAAAAAGCTCTTAAGCAATTAACAGAATATGATACAACCTTTAAAAACTGTAACCGATTTGTACCGGAATTGTTAAAGAAATATGACAGTTAGCCAGCGTCACTTGAAAATCATTATCATTCATGTTAAACTCTAACTAACATTGAAAATCATTCTCAATTAATTTTCAGCGGGGAAGGTGTTACGAATGGCCATGGCTTTTGTTGGCGGAACAATTGTTGTTTATGCATTTGTAATGAAACATGTACTAAAAAATATCTCAAGTGCTACTTGAAAAATAACCAATTCCAAACCAGGGGAAAAATTCCTCTGGTTTTTATTTTATTTTACAAGATGATAAAGTGGGAAAAGTAAGAATTATCGTATAAAATAAGAGGGAAAATACGTTATTTAAGGGGAAGACTCATGATTCAGTCCATTAATCAGCAGCAAGAATACAAAACACTACAAACCAAATTGGTTTCACTATATGAATATTTTATTGAAAATAAAGACAGAGTTAATGCCGAAAAGGTTTGGCAACTTGGAAAAAAGCTTGAGAACAGGGAATTTGCCATAGCCTTTTGCGGACACTTTTCTGCAGGGAAATCCACCATGATAAATACTGTAATTGGTGAAAAACTCCTTCCATCAAGTCCTATTCCAACCAGTGCCAACCTGGTGAAAGTAAAATCAGGCGATGAATATGCCAAAGTAATCTTTAAAAAAGAAAAACCAAGACTATATTTGGCTCCTTATGATTACGAAATGGTTAAGAATTTTTGCAAGGACGGCGATGCGATAGAGGAATTAGAGATCAGCCATAAAACCTCAAGCCTTCCTGAAAACGCAGTAATTCTGGATACTCCTGGGATTGATTCTGCAGATGATGCCCACCGGGTGGCAACAGAATCTGCTATTCATCTCGCTGATTTGGTTTTTTATGTTATGGATTACAACCATGTGCAGTCAGAGCTTAATTTTATGTTTACGAAAGAACTTGCTCAGGCCGGTAAAGAAACTTACCTTGTTATTAACCAAATAGATAAGCATAGGGAAGAAGAGCTAAGCTTTGAGGAGTTTCGCAACAGTGTCGAGGAGTCATTTGCCTCATGGGGTGTAATGCCCGCTGGGATTTTTTATACTTCATTAAAGGATAACGACCATCCTTTAAATCAGTTTACCTCTTTAAAGCATTTTATTCTTTCTCGGCTTGACTTAAAAGACGAGCTTTTAGTTCCTTCTCTATTCTCCTCCATGAAAAAATTGGCCATGGACCACTTAAGAGAGAAACAGGTGGAAAAGGAAGATTATCTTGCGCCATTTCGTGAACTTTTAACAGAATTATCAGCAGAGGAACAGAGAGAAATTCCAGAAAACCTTTTCAAATTTGGAGAGGAATTGAAGGCTTTAGATGGCAAAAAAGATAAGGTTATTGACGCGTTTGAGAATGAGTCAGAAAAGATTATAAAAAACGCTTATTTAATGCCTTTCCAAACGAGGGAGCTGGCTGAACGCTATTTGGAATCCTGCCAGCCTGAATTTAAAGTGGGTTTTTTATTCTCTAGGCAGAAAACTCAAGATGAACGAGAAGCACGGCTTGATCACTTTTATAATGACCTGTTTGAAAAAACAAAATCCCAGCTTGAGTGGCATCTTAGGGAATATTTAATTAGCGCTACAAAAGAATATAGACTGGAAGAGCAGAATCTGCTTGCGATGGCACAGTCTTTTTCAATTCAATTTACAAAAGAACTTCTTGAAAATACTGTCAAGACAGGTGCACGGCTTTCAGGAGATTATGTTCTGAATTATACGGATGATGTGGTAAAAGAAATAAACAAACTAGCCAGAGTTCAGTTAACCGGATTTAAGGAAGCATTCTCGGAGTCCATTAAACTGAAGAATGATAGCGGGAAAAAGAAGCTGGAAAGTGAATTAAGCGAAATTTCACGACTCGCACATGCCATGAATGAAATTAAAGGTAAAGAGGATGAAATAAGGAATTCTGAATCATCTATTTATACTATCTTAACCGAGGACATCAGCTATAAAGATATGGCTCAGGCTCACTTTTTCAGTGATGAAGAAGAAGTGGAAATCATTCGAAACAGTTTACTTAAGGAAGAAAAACAAAAAATAGTTCCAAACGGAACTTCTCAAAACAATACTCTTCCTGTTAATGAGAGTGATGCTGAGCCAGAAGAAAGCCGGGTTCCGAAATATGCAAGCCGCCTTAGAAATGCTTCAGCTCTTGTAGAAGGAATTTCAGGTTTCAGCAGGCTCGCAAATGGGCTTAGAGAGAAAGCGGGAAGACTGGAGAACCGCAGCTTTACTGTTGCTTTGTTTGGAGCATTTAGCGCTGGGAAATCCTCATTTGCCAATGCATTAATCGGTGAAAAAATTCTGCCTGTTTCACCAAATCCGACAACAGCCGCTATTAATAAGATTAAACCGGTAACTGCAAGTATTCCTCATGGAACTGTATTAGTTAAAGTCAAGGATTCAAATACTTTACTAGAGGATGTAAACAAGTCTCTTGAGGTGTTTGGACTTAGTGCAGTTAGTTTTCCTGAAGCTCAATCAAGGATAATGGAGGTCTTAAAAAACGAAAAACAAGAAAATGCACTGGAGAAGACACACTTTTCCTTTTTAAAGGCATTTAGAGATGGCTTTTCCTCCTTCGAGAGCCTTTTTGGCAATATTATCGAAAAAAACCTTGAAGATTTTTCTGATTATGTAGCTAAAGAAGAAAAATCCTGTTTTGTCGAATGGATAGAATTATATTATGATTGCGAACTGACCAGAAAAGGAATTACCCTGGTGGATACTCCTGGGGCAGATTCAATTAATGCCCGCCATACTGGGGTTGCCTTTGAATATATTAGAAATTCAGATGCCATTTTATTTGTTACGTATTATAATCATGCTTTTTCAAGAGCGGACAGGGAATTTCTCATTCAGCTGGGAAGGGTAAAAGAATCCTTCCAGCTTGATAAAATGTTTTTTATTATTAATGCTGCCGATTTGGCTGAGGGTGAGGAAGAAAAAAACTCTGTGGTCGAATATGTAGGTGAACAGCTTGTTAAATATGGGATTAAAAGGCCTCATCTTTATCCTTTATCGAGTTTGCAGGCTTTAGAAGAGAAGAAAACCGGATCCACTGAGTCAAATTCTGGGATGCCAGTTTTTGAAAATAATTTTTATCATTTTATCAACCATGATCTTACTGATATAGCAATTTCATCTGCTCGCAATGAATTAGATCGACTGAAGGAGAGAATACAGAATCTTATCCAGGCTGCTTTAGAGGATAAATCCGACAGGGAAAAGAAACGTTCAGAAATTGAAGCAAAACAGGATCAGGCTCTTACATGGATAGAGAAACAGACGCCTCAATATTTGTTCCAGCGAATGACTCAGGAATCGGATGAACTTACCTATTATATTAAGCAGAGAGTATTTCTGCGCTTTTCGGACTTTTTTAAGGAGTCATTTAATCCTGCTGTTTTAAAGGATGATGGGCGGAATTTGAAAAAGGAAATTCAAAACTGTCTGGAAGATCTGCTTAAGAGTATAGGCTTTGATTTTGCCCAGGAAATGAGGGCTACACTTCTGCGACTTGAAAATTATTCAACAAAGCTTTTAAAAGAATTTAATTCATCTATGCAGGAGAAATTGGGTGATATTGATCCAGGCCTATCTTTGGCTGAACCGGACTTATCACTTGGGATTGAATTGGACTTTTCAAACGCCTTTGAAAATAGGGACAGACAAGTTTTCTCAAAAGCACTTTCCTATTTTAAGAACCCAAAATCATTTTTTGAGAAGAATGACAAAAAGTTAACGGGTGAGGAAATATACAATGTCCTGCAAATACCTGCAGATGAATATCTTTCAATGGAAAACGGGCGATTGAAGGTTTCTTTTGAAAACTCTTTGAATAAGGAATTTATAAAACTTCAGAATCAAATGAAGGAACAGGCAGAAGAATATTTCTTAAGTATCCTTTCCGCACATGGAGGCGATGTGCCGCTTGATAAGCTGGAGGGAATTCTCAAACAGCTTGAAGAATAGGTGATTAGATGATAGACAGCTGGCTTTCGGAATTGGAAAATGAATATAAAATTGAAATCTTATTCGCCTGTGAAGCTGGCAGCAGAGCATGGGGGACGGCAACAGAAAAGTCTGATCATGATATCCGATTTATTTACCGCTGCAAAGATATCAGGTCTTATTTATCTATCCGGAAAAAGCCGGCTGTATTGGACCTATCATCCCCCTATGATTCAGTTGGCTATGATATTTATAAAGCAATTGAATTGATACGGAAGTCCAACCCCGGGATTTATGAATGGGTGTATTCTCCAGAAATCTATAAGAATGGGGGCAGCTTTTTAAAGGATTTGACCGCTATCATAGAGGAGGAGTATTCTCCTTTCTCCCTCTTAAAGCACTATCAGTCTTTGAAAACACGCAACCTTAAAGAAATATCAAGAATAAAAACATTTACTACTTCGGCTCAAAAACAGCTTATTCATGCTATAAGAGCAGAGCTGGTCAGCCAGGGGATTATTAGAAACAAAAAAGTTTTATCGCCTTTTCTTTTAATAGAAGAGAGTGCTGAATTTCTTCCTGCCATGAATGAAGCCTATATAAAGGTGACGGATGCCAAAAGGAAAGGGAGCCTTATTGCTGATTCTGAAGTACAGGATATCATTTCTCTGATGGAGAGCAAGAGCGGCAGTATAGAAGTTAAAGCTGATCTGCTTAAAAAGGAGCAGCCTAGTATACATATACTAGATAAATGGCTGTCAAAAATCTTGCACCTTACAAAACCAATTTAAGGAGGGAGAAAATGAAATATATAATTGATAAAGAATGGCTTTTTGAAAATTTACAGAATCCTCAATTGAGAATTGCAGATTGCCGTTTTTCATTGAAAGACCCGGAACAAGGAGCACGTGACTATAGTATGAATCACCTGCCGGATGCTATATATTTTGATCTTGAAAAGGATTTGTCTGCCCCTCCTGGAGTCCATGGGGGCCGCCATCCGCTTCCGAATTGGGATCAATTCATCGGAAAATTAGAGCAGGCGGGAATCGGGAAAGATACAATCCTGATTGCATATGACAATGGTGATGGGGCCTTTGCTGCACGGTTCTGGTGGATGCTGAGATATCTCGGCCATGAAAAGGTTTATGTTTTAGATGGAGGATTTCAAAGCTGGTTAAAAGCAGGATTCCCCGTAGCTGAATCGTTACCTCACTTTGAAAAGGCATCTTTCATCCCTAATTTTAAAAACGATATAAAGGCTGAATATGAGGAAGTTAAGAAGCTTGTAAATGAAGAAAACAAAGGCTCCAAAATTTTAATTGATTCAAGAGAGAAGAATCGTTATCTGGGTATTGAAGAACCTATTGATAAAAAGGCAGGTCGAATTCCAGGTGCTTTGAACAAACCATGGTTTGAAGGTTATGAGAACGGTAATGTGAAAACTGCAGTAAAACAGCGGGAAAGGTTTTCTGATTTGGATCTGAAAAAAGAAATAATTGTTTACTGCGGATCAGGAGTAACGGCCGCCCCAAATTATCTTTTATTAAAGGAAGCTGGATTTGAAAAGGTAAAGCTTTATCCTGGTTCCTATAGCGATTGGATTTCCTATGATGATAATCCAGTTGCTGCTGGAGAAGAGTAGGATGTGGTATCAATATACTGCTGAAAGAGCCCAGAAATATGGTATAATAGATAAATACTTTTATTTTTGGAGGCTGTAAAATTGCAAATACAAAAACCTTCTCTTTTGCTTGTAGATGGCATGGCTTTATTGTTTAGGGCATTTTATGCAACAGCAATGACAGGCCAGTTTATGATAAATTCAAAGGGTATTCCCACTAATGCGATTCACGGTTTTACAAAGCATTTATTAACTGCTGTGTCCTCCTTTCGGCCAACACACCTGGCTGTTTGCTGGGATATGGGAAGTAAGACTTTCCGAACTGAGATGTTCCAGGATTACAAATCCAATCGTTCAGAAGCCCCAATTGAGCTTCTGCCGCAATTTGATTTGGTAAAAGAGGTTGTTTCATCTTTTGATATACCTAATATCGGACTGACTGGTTTTGAGGCTGATGACTGCATCGGAACAATTGCACAGCAGGCAAAGGGCTTCGCGAAAGTATCTATTCTAACCGGTGATCAGGATATACTTCAGTTATTAGATGAGGATGTATCGGTTATTCTGCTGAAAAAGGGATACGGAAACTACCTGGTTCACACACCTGAAAGCTTTTTTGAGGAAAAGGGGATCACCCCAAGGCAAATGATTGATTTAAAAGCGTTAATGGGCGACCCGTCTGATAATTATCCCGGAGTGAAGGGGATAGGGGAAAAAACAGCCCTGAAACTGTTAAAGGAATTCGAACATGTTGAAGGCATCATTGCCAACCTTGAAAACCTTTCAAAATCCCACAAAACAAAAATAGAACAGGATCTCGAAATGCTTTATCTTTCTAGAAAATTAGCAGAGATTAAGTGTGATGTTCCTGTTTCAGTAACGCTCGAAGAAGCAGAATGGCGTTTTGTAAGAGAAAAAGTACTTGATATGTTCACTCAAATGGAATTGAGAGGGCTTCACAGAATGCTTCCACTTGAAGAAGAAGAGGAAGTAATTGCGTAATAAAAGATAACGGCTTGTTCCTATTGGAACAGCCGTTTTTGCACGCCGTTTTCTAGTGCTTTGTATTGCTTTTTTTAGCCCGATTTTCCAATTCACTTTTTGGATCTTCGGTCATTGCTGCATCCTGACCGTACCCTTGCGGATTTACACCCGGAGCCTTTACTCCACGATTTCCATTATTCTTTTTACTCAATTCCCTCACCTCCGTTTTCTTAGTGTCTCCTTCGGGAATAATAAAAAACAGATATTTTTAAAATCGTTAAAAGAGGTGAAGGTTTTGGTTAACAAAGGAGTCTATTTAGCATTATTCAGTATTGGACTAGCACAGGGCTTAAAAATTCCCATTCATTATTTTAAAAAGAAAGAACTTCGGCCTGATTTGTTTTTCCAGACAGGGGGCATGCCCAGCTCCCATTCAGCTGGTGTTGCATCCCTAACCACTTTTATTGCGCTTAAGCGCGGGCTGCCGACCTTTGATTTTGCTCTTTCTCTTGTATATGGATTGATCGTAATGTATGATGCCCAAGGAATTCGCCGCCAAACAGGAGAATTAACATTAAAAGTTAACTCACTTGATGACCTCATGGAAAAAATCCACAAGGATGATCCTGTTGCCTTTAAGGAAAACTCTCCAAAAAAGCTCAAGGAAATGCTTGGACACCAGCCAGAAGAAGTAATTGGGGGCGCCCTTCTTGGAATACTTATCGGGGTAGCTGGACATTTATTGACAAAAAAAGATAGAAAATTGTCGAAAAATGGTTTAAAATTGAAATAGAGAGAGACATTTAAGGTGGACGAGAGGAAGGGTAAAAGATTGCGGACGGTAGATCAATATCTGAATGCGCTTCAAGGGAAAGGTTTTCAGCTGCAAGAGGATGCGATTGGTTTTATATATTTTGGCAAGCATTATACCAACGCACCTGATGAACTGATCAACGCGGCGATTGAGCTGACACTGAAAGCTCAAAAGAGCTTTGACGGAAGTTTTTATATGTCATTGCTAGAGACGTTTATACAAAATAAAATTAGGACAAGAACAGCAGCAATAAAGTATGTAAAAGAGAAAGAATTGCTGGCTATTTAAAAGGGGCATGCACAACGCATGCCCTTGTTTTTTTAAATTTTTCCTTCGATTGCTCCTTTTTTGGTAAGGAAAGGAATTTTGCCAGCAGGCAGCTCAGCAAAAACCATCCCGGCAAAAATCAGGATACATCCGATAAGGGCGCTATTGGAAAGATGCTCATGCGCCCATACATATCCGGTGATTGCTGCAAACACCGGCTCCATTGCAAAAATCAACGCAACTCGTGTTGGAGTCGTATATCTCTGAAAATTAGTTTGTGCAAAAAAAGCGATAGCTGTTGCGAACACAGAGGTTACAACAAGAGCAGTCAAAACATCACCCGATTCCATAATGGCTGGTTCAAATGCTCTTTTCCAATCCTCAAATAAAAAAGAAGAAATGATAGAGAAAAGGGCAACAGTAGAAATTTGGATGATAGTTAAAAGAAGTGAAGGATATTTCTCGCTGAACTTTCCAGTTATGATAATATGCATAGCAAATGCGATTGCACATATAAACACCATGGAATCGCCAAAGTTAAGCCCGGTTATATCTGTCATAGTAAGAAGGAAAAGTCCTACCGTTGCGATTATAACTCCCAAGACAGCATTACGGCTCGGGGATTGCTTCATTAATAAAAACGAGAAAAGAGGTACAAGTAATACCGATAACCCAGTAATAAAGCCTGCTTTTGAAGAAGTGGTATAAAGCAGGCCAATTGTTTGTGTTGCATAACCGAGAAAAAGCCAAAATCCCATCAGTATTCCTGAGAAAAGCATTTTTTTATTAAAAAAAGCCAGCTGTTTCCTTTCAAAAAGGATCAGCCAAAGTCCAAGTAAAAGTGCCGCGATTAAGAAGCGAACACCATTAAAGGAGAAGGGCTCCAGTTTATCTATTGCATTTTGGACCAGGACAAAGGTCATTCCCCAAATTAAAGTAACAAGCAGCAGGCTGGAATCAGCAAACAAAGACTTTTTCATTTTTGTGTTTTTTCCTCCGGATGATTTTTTCTTATAGCTAGCCTTGCCAATTCATCGGCTGTTTTATTTTCCCGGCTGGGAATCCATTTCATAAAAAATAAATCAAACTGGCGTGTTAAGCCAAGTGCTTTTTCTAGTAAAGGAGCAAAGCTTTTATTTTTGGCAAATTCCTTTTCAACCGCCCTGTTAACAAGCTCCGAATCGGTTCTAAATGAAACAGTGGCATAGCCCTTTTCAAGGCAAATTTCCAGCGCTTTAATAAAGGCATGGTACTCCGCTTCATGATTTGACATAGTTCCGAGCGGAATAGAATAATTTTCTGCTGAACCGTGGCCTTTTATAAAAATCCCAGCTCCACTTGGACCGGGATTGCCTGCACTTGCTCCGTCAATATATACTTCGATCAATTTGTCATTCCTCCAATGTCTTTTAAAATTTTACCATATTCCCATTGATTCTGCAGGCAGTATTAATCGCATTTCCACCAGAAGTTGGGTACTATAAAGGGTAAGCCCTTTTGGCAAAAAAATTTCGAAAGGCTGAAGTTCATTGAAATATAAAATGGAATGGAATTATAAATTAAAAGGTAATCAAAAAATTTTATTCTCATCTGATTTTCTTGAGGGTGAAACAGCGATTCAGGCTGGCGAGGAACTAGAAAAATCGGGTAAAGCGATTGATATAACTTTTTACGATGAAATTGGAACATCCTGGAACCTTAAAGAAATGAAAAAACTCCTGACAGAAATTGAGGATGATCCCCACGACCTTCTTGTTTATTTCGACGGAGGTTTTCAAAAAGAAACCAATAAGGCAGGTCTTGGTGCTGTGATCTTCTTTCGCCAAGGAAAGAAAAAATACCGTGTCCGGGCAAACCAGCTTATTGGTGAAATGGATACAAATAATGAAGCTGAATATGCAGCATTGTATTTTGCGCTTAGCATTCTTGAGGAAATGGATGTACGTAATCTCCCATGTGAATTTAGAGGGGACTCAGCGGTTGTACTGAAACAGCTTGAAGGGGAATGGCCTTGCTATGAGGAGGTATTAAATCGCTGGCTGGACAGGATTGAAGCAAAGTTAAGGCAGCTTGGTTTGGAACCGAAATACAGCCCCATCAATAGGAATGAAAACAAGGAAGCTGATAAGCTGGCAAGCCAGGCATTAGAGGGTAAAGAAATCTTCGGCAGAACACAGCTGCTATAGAAAGTTGGAGGGAAGACTGTGAAGGAAGCGGAAAGAAAAGTAGTTTTGGAAAACGTTGAATCGATCATTGGGATTTATTGTGACGGCTGCTTTTTGCATAGGCAGATTAAGCAGGAAAAGGGGCGCAGGCAGGCGCATCGTTTTTGCATCAGTCAATGTACAGTTGGGGAGAAATTGAAAGAATATGGTGGAAAACTATCGTAGTGGAATGAAAGCAGACGGACATCCCGTCAAAGATAATCAAAAAGCTGGTCGGAAACAAGAATTAATAAAAGGCCAGCAAAAACAATAAAAGGCTGGCATTTTGCCAGCCTTCCTATATTCGCTGTCTGAATTAAAGTTTCACAACGTTAGCAGCCTGAGGTCCACGGTTTCCTTCAACGATTTCAAAAGAAACTTCTTGGCCTTCTTCTAAAGACTTGAAGCCATCTCCTTGGATAGCAGAGAAGTGTACGAATACATCGTCGCCGCCTTCAACTTCGATAAAACCGAAACCTTTTTCATTGTTGAACCATTTTACTTTACCGTTTTGCATTTAACTTTTTCCTCCTATGCCTTTCAAGACACTATTTGTGCCCTAGGTGAATATTATCATAAAACGTTTTTTGTGCATTTTATGATGGTTATAATATACACCAAAATAATTTGGGCAGTCAAGAAATGTAAGCGTTTTTTTGCGAAAATTCATCTATATTATTAAAAGATTGCGAATATAAAAAATATGTTTATCTATGCAAGAACAAACATAAAAATCCACTCTGCTCATATCTTTTAATAATCATTTGAAAGAGTGAAGGGTGAGGAAATGTACCGTTTTTCTGTTGAGGGAGAGGATTGGATCTTAAGATTTTCACCAAATATTATAATAGAATCAGAGGAAAAACAGGCAATTATTATGTCGCTGCTTCATATAGGAGATCAGCTTGCTTCTTTTTCCCATGGTAAGGCTTTTATTATGTTTAACGAAAAAACTGGAGCGATTATTTTCGGGGTAGAAAGAATACCTTCCTTAATCCTTACCGTTTCAAACATTATTCCTAAAGAAAACTGGTACAAATAATGAATGGATGTGACCGGGAGCAGTCAGCAGCTGCCCCGTTTTTTTTTATTTTCTTAGGTACTTTCAGACGGTGTTACTTACATTTAATTTTTGCCTTTACTATTTTTAGAATACAGGTCTACAATGAACATGGACTCTTTAAAAGCATTTAAATAATAAAAGGTTATTTGGTGCATTTCTGCCAGGTTACCATAGATTGGAGCAAATACATGAAGCTGATTATTGCTGAGAAGCCTGATCAGGGCAAGACTCTTGCTTCTGTTTTCAAAACGAAAAAACATCCAGATTTTATTGAGATATTGCCTAATGATATTTTCAACGATGGAGCCTTTGTAACTTGGGCAATCGGACACTTATGCCAGCTTGTTTCTCCAGAGAAATACAAGCCTGAGTGGAAAAAGTGGACACTCGACAATCTGCCAATGATCCCCGAACAATTTGAATACGAGGTAACCAGAGACAAAGCAAAGCAATTTTCGACGATCAAGAAACTTGCTGGCGACCCGAGAGTAACTGAAATTATCCATGCCGGCGATGCAGGGCGGGAAGGCGAACTTATTATCCGGAATGTCTTACGTCTAGCCAAGTGTAATAAGCCAATGAAGAGGCTTTGGATTTCCTCACTTACTCCTAATTCCATTCGTGACGGTTTTAAAAATCTTTTAACTGACCAGGATACCCGAAATTTATATTATGAGGCATATACACGTGCCTGTTCAGATTGGATTGTTGGTATGAATGCCTCCAGATTGTACAGCCTTCTATTGCAGAAACAAGGATTTGCCGATGTTTTTTCTGTCGGAAGGGTGCAAACTCCTACCCTTGCATTAATTGTAAAAAGGGAGAGAGAAATAGAGAATTTCAAGTCTGAGCCATTTTGGGAGGTCCAGGCCAAATTTAAAATAAACGGGAAAAAGTATATAGGGAAATGGGAAAAGGATGGAGAAACCCGGATCAAGTCAAAGGAAATGGCTGAAAAGATTGCAGCCTTTTGCGTGGACAAGCCTGCTGCTGTAGCGAAGGTTCAGGCAGAAACGAAGGAATTTTTGCCGCCACTTCTTTATAACTTGTCCGCACTGCAGGCAGAAGCGAATAAACGATTCAAATTTCCGCCTAAAAAGACGCTTGATGTTCTTCAGAAGCTTTACCAGAAGGGGAATGTTTCTTATCCACGTTCGGATTCGAGGTTTGTGACAAAAGGTGAGGCTGAAACATTTCCTGATATTCTTAGAAAGCTGGGGGCTATTAAGGATTATGAAGGATTCTTCCCTTTACCCGTTCCGTCAATTGCCGGGAACAAAAGGTATGTTAATGATAAAAAGGTAACTGACCATTATGCCATCATCCCTACAGAGCAGATTCCTAATGTAGAAAAGCTGCCGCCAGATGAACGGAAATTATATGATTTAATCGCAACAAGCCTAATTGCGGCACATTACAACAAGGCGATAGCTCAATATACAACAGTTATCACAATGGTGGATGGCCGTGCCTCCTTTATCTCAAAAGGCAAAGTCCAAATCGAAGAGGGCTGGAGAAAGGTCCTTTCACTAAAGGAAAAGGATGAAGATCCTGCGCTGCCTTCTCTTTTAGAGGGTGAGGAAGGGATAACAGAAAAAGCGGAAGTTAAAGAAAGTCATACACAGCCGCCTAAACGGTATACTGAGGGCCAGCTAATAACTCTAATGAAAACAGCTGGAAAGCATATTGAGGACAAGGAATTGGAAAAGGTACTCAGTCACACTGAGGGCCTTGGTACCGAGGCAACAAGAGCAGGCATCATCACAATGCTCAAAGACCGCCTTTATATTGAAGTCAATAAAAATCTCGTGTACGCTACAGCAAAAGCGAAAATCCTAATTGATGCCATTGGCGGGCAAATTCTCGCTTCGCCTGAGATGACCGCGAAGTGGGAGAAAAAGCTTAAGGAAATTTCCGAAGGAGCTGCATCTCCAAAGAACTTCATGGAGCAGACTAATAAAATGGTCATCCATTTGATAACCTCAAGCAGCACTCATTCTACAGAGTGGGAGTTTTCCGAGGAAGATCGCAGCACCTTTACACCTGGAAAACAGAAGGGAAGAAAGTCCTTCACAAAGCTTGGGCCGTGCAAAAAATGTGATGGACAGGTTGTGGATAAAGGGAGTTTTTATGGCTGCAGCAATTATAAGAAAAATAACTGTAATTTTACTCTATCAAAAAGAATTCTTGGAAAAGCCATCACCCAGAGTAATATAAAAAAATTGCTATCTGAGGGTCAGACAGACTTGATTGAAGGCTTTAAAAATAAAGATAAAACTTTTAATGCTAAACTTGCGTGGGATGAACAGGCCGGTAAGGTGAATTTTGTATTCGAGGGAAAAAGCAATTTAAAGGCAGGAGCTAAAAGTTAGGTACAATATGGCTATTAGTAAGCAATGGCATCATAGGATAGAATAGCACCTTGTCTCTGTGAGGTTTATATAGTAAACTTTTAATGGTTTATTTTTAGCTAATCAGAATTTCTATCCATAAATTCTGAACGCATAAGAAAAACTAGGGCATTCGCAAATAGGACTTGCGAATACCAAGTTTTTCTAAAAGAAACGGGAGGGTACGGGATGCCGACGCCTAGCATGGAAGATTACATTGAACAAATATATATATTAATCGAAGATAAGGGCTATGCCCGAGTCTCGGATATAGCTGAAGCACTGTCGGTGCATCCGTCCTCAGTAACTAAGATGGTTCAAAAGCTTGATAAAGATGAATATCTTGTATATGAAAAGTACAGGGGTCTGGTACTTACTCCAAAAGGAAAAAAGATAGGAAAGCGTCTTGTTTACCGTCATGAACTGCTCGAACAGCTTCTTAAAATTATCGGTGTAAAAGATGAAAATATTTATAAAGATGTTGAAGGTATCGAGCACCATCTAAGCTGGGATTCTATTGACAGAATCGGTGATTTGGTTCAGTTTTTTGAGGAAGATCCAGCAAGGGCTGAGGCATTAAAAATAATTTCAAAACAAAACGAAGAACAGTAATTATAGCATAGAAAAGGGTGTCTCAATAAAAGAGGCACCCTTTTAATATATTTCCGGCAGCTGATCAAAAGAATTATCTGCCGATGGTACAAGAGAAAGATTTCCCATTGAATCAACAGTACTTTCTACTCCTTCGAAAACACCATTTTTTGCGTCCTCCATTGCTTTCCGGTATGAAATAATTCGGCCTTCCGAGGTTGCAAAGCTTATAATATCACCGAAGTAATTTCGGTGAAGGGCAATAATTTTTTCCATATAGCAACACCTCCTGTTTTTTAGTTTTGCACGTTCTTTATATTTGTAAACAAAGGTTTTTTCATAAGTTCTGAAGAAGTAGTTAATAAATCTATAGCTTATCATATTCAATAAATTGAAAAGGGTGGTTGTTTTTGGGAAACTTTAATTGGAAAGAAGAAGCGGAAAAACAATGGAATGAAATGGCTCAGAGCTGGCACTCTAAAAGCAGAGAAATGTGGGAAACAGGGAGCCGAAAGGATATCCTGCCATTTTTTCAAAGCCAGATATCTGTGGGTTCAAAAGTTGCGGACCTTGGCTGTGGTGATGGTTTTGCGTCTGTAAAGCTTGCAAGTTTGGGCTATAACGTGACAGGTGCAGATGTTTCAGAGGAAATGCTTCAAAAAGCAAAAACACGCTCCGGCAAACTTGTCGAATGGGTTCAAAGTGATATTTCCAATCTTCCTTTTGATAACAATTCATTTGACGGGCTGCTGGCAATAAATTCTCTGGAGTGGACCGAAAATCCACTGCTGGTTTTAAAAGAGATTCATAGAATTCTGAAAAAACGCGGATATGCATGCATCGGTCTATTGGGTCCAACAGCTATGCCAAGAAACAACAGCTATTCACGCCTTTACGGAGAAAAAGTTATTTGCAATACTATGATGCCATGGGAGTTAGACAGGCTGGCAAGCGAAAATGGATTTACAAAGATTGATGAAATAGGGGTCTATAAAAAAGGAACAGATCATTTTCCAGTTGATTCTTTACCGCTCAATTTAAAGCAATCCTTGTCTTTCATGTGGGTTTTTATGCTTCAGAAAAACGAATAAAGCAAAAAGCTGTACCACTCATCGAGGGGCACAGCTTCTTTTATTTCCAAGTATATGGTGTTTGTTGGTATACATAATAATTTAACCAGTTAGAGAAAAGGAGAAATCCGTGAGAACGCCAACTGTTAACCGGTGACTGGGCGGGGTCATCCTGTGGAAAATAATGCTCCGGAATTTTTATATCCAGTCCCTTTTGTAAATCCCGCTCATATTCCCAGGCCAGCGTTCCTGCCTCATACTCAAGATGGCCGGTTATCATGATATGTCTTCCATCTTTTGAGGCAATAATAAGAGCACCAGCCTCAGTAGAGGAGGCAAGCAGTTTGAGAGCCGGATGGCTTACTATCTCCTCAGAAGAAACATCTGTGTTGCGTGAATGGGGAGCAAAAAAGAAATCATCAAACCCCATCATCAACCTTTCATTTGGTTCATGGACATTGTGGGAATATACTCCTGAGCATTTACTTGGAAGAGTCATTTTTCCAATTCCATAATGATAATGGAGTGCTGCCTGGGCACCCCAGCAAATGTGCAGTGTAGATGTAACATTGGTTTTTGACCATTCCATTATTTCAGTCAATTCTGGCCAATAGCCAACATCTTCGAACTCCATCAGCTCGACAGGAGCGCCTGTAATAATAAGACCATCAAATTTTTGGCCTTTTATGTCCGAAAAGCTTTTGTAAAATAAATCGAGATGATCCCTGCTCGTATTCCTTGATTGATATGTATCTGTTTTTAAAAAGGTAACATTCACCTGTAGAGGAGTGTTACCAAGAACACGCAATAGCTGTGTCTCAGTTGTTTCCTTAATGGGCATTAGATTTAAAATAAGGATGTTAAGAGGCCTGATATCCTGTGTAAAGGCTCTTTCATCATCCATCACAAAGATATTTTCCTTCTCCAATGTCTCCCTGGCAGGGAGAAGTTTTGGTATGTTAATAGGCATTTTCGTTCCCCCTTTTTATTTAATAAGAATTTATATCCAATCATTCCGAACGCCAAAGTGAAACTATGGTTCTGCTTTCACCTAAAAGCTCGGCAGTCTCCTAGTTTTCTTTAGCAGGTAGGGACCATAACATTCAGCTGGCAACTTCTATTTGGCAGCTTTAATCCTGCATTGTACTAAATTTTCTTAAAAAACGTTCAACACAATTATAACGGTTTTTTCTTTTGGAACAATAAAATTTGAACAAAAATTTCATATTTATCTTCCTCTCTATGGACCAGTGATTTGGTACAATGAAAATGAATAATATTCTTTTCAGAGGGGAATTGGGGGATTGTTATGACAATGAAAACAGAATTTAAATCTGATATTGAAATTGCACAGCAGGCAACAATGAAGCCAATTAAGGAAATAGCGGCAAAAATAGGATTAACTGAAGATGACCTTGAATTATATGGTAAATATAAAGCAAAAATATCAAATGAAGCATTAGCTAAACTAAAAACAAAAGTGAGCGGAAAAATTATTCTAGTAACATCCATCAATCCCACTCCTGCAGGTGAAGGCAAATCAACCGTCACAGTTGGCCTTGCAGATGCTTTTAACCGTATCGGTAAAAATGCCATGATTGCCATGCGTGAACCTTCCCTAGGGCCAACAATGGGCATTAAAGGCGGAGCTACTGGAGGAGGCTTCTCACAGGTCCTGCCAATGGAGGATATCAATCTTCATTTTACAGGCGATCTCCATGCCATTACCACAGCAAATAATGCTCTTGCTGCACTCCTTGATAACCATATGCAGCAGGGAAATGAGCTGCAAATCGACCAGCGCCGAATCGTTTGGAAAAGGGCTGTTGATTTAAATGACAGGGCATTAAGAAAAGTGATTATCGGTTTGGGCGGCCCGCTTCAAGGCGTGCCCCGGGAAGATGGCTTTGATATTACAGTAGCCTCTGAAATCATGGCCGTACTATGCCTTGCAAATGATCTTAGGGATTTGAAACTGAGGCTTTCAAGAATGGTTGTTGCTTATAATTATCAAAAAGAGCCTGTTACAGTGAGTGACCTCGGAGTTGAGGGCGCTCTTGCACTTCTGTTAAAGGACGCTGTTAAACCAAACCTTGTTCAAACTATTGAGCATACACCTGCTTTAATTCATGGCGGTCCGTTTGCAAACATTGCCCATGGCTGTAATAGTGTGATAGCTACACAAGCCGCTTCAAAACTCGCGGATTATGTTATTACAGAAGGCGGCTTTGGCGCAGACCTTGGGGCCGAAAAATTTCTTCATATTAAATCTAGAAGTGCCGGAATCAAACCGGAGGCTGTGGTTATTGTAGCTACAATCCGTGCATTGAAAATGCATGGCGGAGTAGCAAAAACTGAGCTAGGAAATGAGAATGTAGAAGCTCTGATTAAAGGCTTTGCCAATCTGAAAAAACATATTGAAACGATTCAGAGTTTCGGACTTCCAACGGTAGTTGCAATCAACCGTTTTACAGCAGACACTGACCTTGAGGTTCAGAATCTTCTAGAATTATGTTCAAAGGAAAATATCCCTGTCGCTCTCACAGAAGTTTGGGAAAAAGGCGGCGCTGGTGGAGTAGCGCTTGCCGAACTTCTTTTAAAGGTTATTGATGAAAGTGAAAACAACTTCCATCCACTATATGAATTGTCTGACTCAATTGAAGAAAAAGTAAAAACAATTGTTCAAAAGGTTTACGGAGGAGAAGGAGTAGAGTTTTCTCCAAAAGCCAAGAAACAGCTTATTGATTTTGAAAAGTTTGGCTGGTCAGATCTTCCGATTTGTATGGCAAAATCACAGTACTCCTTGTCTGATGATCCTTCTAAGCTTGGGCGTCCAGTTGATTTTACTGTAACAATAAGGGAATTCAAGCCTTCAATTGGTGCAGGGTTTTTGGTAGCCTTGACAGGAGAAGTGATGACAATGCCAGGCCTGCCAAAGAAACCAGCCGCATTAAATATGGATGTAGATGAAGAAGGAAATGCCATAGGCCTATTTTAAAATGTTCAGCTTCAGCGCCACTAATGGGCGCTGAAGCTTTTCTAAGAGGTGAAGTGAATGTTCGACCCAACGGCTTTCGATAATATGAAAGTGGTTTTGGAAGGTGCTTTATATGATAAGGATTTGGATAAACAAATAGTAATCACTGATCGAAATGATATTGTAAATCTTGCAAAGCTATCCAGATCTTTTGATGTAATGTTTCGGCTCACTGATGCAGAAGAATCCCATGCTCGGATTGTGCTGGATGCCAGGCTTCGAAATTTGGCATCTGAGCTTCTTCCTGGCCACTTTTCAAGTGGTGAAGAAGGCTGCACAGTGAAGCTGGAATTTACCTTTATTCATAAGAACGATCCTGATTATTATTCAACTATGGCTGAGTTGTTCAAGCGAATATGGGGAAAAGATAGGAAAATCAGTCAAACCGTTACCAGCAGCCCTTTTGAAAAAAACGATACTATATCCAATACAATAACAGTCCAATTTGATAGAATCATTACAGAGGATCAAATGGATGATCTAGTGGATATGATTGATTACATGATGGTTACGCTCAGAGAAGCAAGGGAGCTAATCATAAGGTAGCAGAAATGGAGGGTTGATATGTCGGTTTATTCTTTTAGGGCCAAAACCATCTCAGGGAAAGAAGTTTCCATGGAGGAGTACAATGGCAGAGTGCTTTTGATTGTAAACACTGCAAGCAAATGCGGATTTACACCACAGTATCAGGAACTGCAGGAACTGTATGAAAAATATAAAGACCGGGGTTTTTCTGTTTTAGGTTTCCCGTGCAACCAATTTATGAATCAGGAGCCGGGTACCGAGGAAGAAATAGAATCTTTCTGCCAAGTTAACTATGGTGTTACATTTCCAATGTTTGAAAAAGTGGATGTAAACGGCAAGGATGCTCACCCTTTATTTGTTTATTTGACTGAGAATGCTCCGGGCCTTCTTGGAATTAAGGCAGTTAAATGGAATTTTACTAAATTCTTAGTCGATTCAAATGGAAATGTCATAAAACGGTTTGCCCCCGCTACAAAACCGAAAGATATTATTCCGGATATTGAGGCTTTGTTGAAATAACTTAATTTTGTAAAAGTAAATTAAAGGGGTAACTAACTAAAATTCTTTGTAGTGCTCCAGTATGTCTAAACCATAATAATACACTTGGGTGATATTCCAAGTGTATTATTTATGTGCAGACTAAATCGAATATTTTATAATTTACTTTTTGTTAAAAACCCGTTAGAGTTGGAATTAAAGACTGAATCTTCAGGAAAGTTAATAAAACTTAGCATGTTTAAGGTGAAGATGAATTTGACACTATGTAATTGGAACGGAAGGTGCGAGACTCCTCGAAAATCCTCTATTATCCTTAATATTGCGTTCGGATAATTTCTTGCGATTTAAATTCCAGGATGTTTTCCTTGTGCTTTATCTTCTCCTTCGTGCAGTGTTCGTAAATGCAAGTTCAACGTGCAGCGGGAAAAATGGTGTAAAGGAGACCCCGCAGGCGCAATGGCGGCGTGAAGCTCACGAATCCCCCGCCGAAAGCGAGCGCCTAGCGCAGAAATGAAAAAGCAAATATTTAACAGATCTATAACTTATAAAAGGGGAGATCAGATGAAAAAGATTGCATGGGTAACCGACAGCACTGCTTTTTTAGATGATGAGTTAAAAAACAATCGTGATTTATATAGCATTCCTTTAACTGTTTTATTAGATGGAGAAGAATTCTTAGATGGTATTGACCTCACCTCGGAACAGCTTTTTGAAAGGCTTAAACAATTAAATTCCCCTCCCAAAACATCACAGCCGTCTATTGGAGCCTTTCAGGAATTGTATGAGAAACTCTCGAAAGAATATGAAGAGATTGTATCCGTTCTTCTTTCTTCCAAACTGAGCGGAACATTTTCATCAAGTGAACAGGCTGCACAGCTTGTGGATATCCCAATAACTTCAATTGATTCCAAAATTCTCGCATATCCCTTATCTGTTCTTCTTAAAAGAGCCATCGAGACAGCGTCTTCTGGTAAAACCATTGAAGAAGTAAGGGCAGACGTGGAAAATATAAGAGACTCCAATGAAACGTATGTTGTGGTAGGAAGTCTGGAACAGCTGCACCGCAGCGGTAGGATGTCTGGTGTCCAGTTTTATCTAGGAAGCATGTTAAAAGTGAAACCAATAATATCGATTGCAGACGGAGTCCTCGAGGTAAAGGAAAAGGCAAGAGGAGACAAGAAGGCAAAGGAAAAAATGATAGAATATCTTCGCTCCTCTTACGAAAAGAATCATTTCAAAGAGGCTTATATATTATATGGCCTTCATTTAGAATCTGCTGAAGAATGGAAAAACGAGCTTCAGGAGGAATTTCCGGATCTCCATTTTTACTGCTGCCCACTTGGTGCAACAATAGGAGTCCATGCCGGAGAGAATACGCTAGGAATTAGCTGGTATAACCAACTGAAATAAAGTGCCTTTGAGCACTTTTTTCTTTTGGCTTTTTCATGGAATAGAGCAGTACCGGGCCAAAGCTGTTACAACGATAACTTAAATGGCTTGGCAATGGCTGAGGTTTCCTTAGAATAATACTTCCTTTTTTGGTAAAATAGCATGGATGGAAAGCGGGGAATTAGAATGAATAAAGAAATGATCAAACATACAGAAGACTTTGTCCGTAGTGAGCTCGGGGAAGACCCGACCGGACATGATTGGTTTCATATTGAACGTGTGCGCTGTAATGCGCTTTATATATGTGAAAAAGAAGGAACGGGGGATCCATTTATTATTGAATTGGCAGCCCTGCTACATGATATACCGGATGAAAAACTAAATGAAAGTGCTGAAAAGGGCACACAAAAATTAAACGCTTTTTTGAATAAGTTAGAATTGCCGGCTGATTCACGAGATCGGATAAAAGAAATTATAGATTCAATCTCTTTTAAAGGGGGCCGGAAGATGGAGCTTCCATCCATGGAAGCCAAGATTGTCCAGGATGCGGATCGTCTTGATGCCATTGGAGCTATTGGAATTGCCAGAGCTTTTGCCTATGGCGGGAAAAAAGGGCAGCAAATATACAACCCAGAAATTTTAACAAGAGATAAAATGACGGAGCAGGAATATCGAAAAGGCAAATCAACCTCCATCAACCATTTCTATGAAAAGCTGTTAAAATTGAAAGATTTAATGAATACAGAAACAGCCAGGAACATGGCCGATGAACGCCAAAATGTGATGGAAACCTTTTTGAGTCAATTTTATAAGGAATGGAATGGTCAACAATGAAAATGCTCACTGCAGAAAATTTATTAAAAACCTATGGTGAAAAGGAGCTGTTTAGGAACATTTCCTTCACTATTGGAGAAAAAGAACGGGTGGGCCTGATTGGCGTCAATGGTACAGGGAAATCTTCCTTGCTTAAAATTGTCGCCGGTATCGATGTGCCAGATGATGGCGAGATTATTACAGCTAAGGATTATACGATTGCGTATTTGGAACAAAATCCTGATTTTGAGACAGACGAGACGGTTCTTGAACAGGTTTTCAGAGGAAATTCTCCGATTCTAAAATTGATGAGGGAATACGAAAAGGCCTTAATCAATTTAAACCAGTCACCAGAAGATAATAGACTGCAGGAATCCTTATTTGAATATCAAAAGCAAATGGATGCTCTTAATGCATGGGATGCAAGTACAAATGCCAAAACCGTTTTAATGAAACTTGGTATTGAAAACTTTGGCCAAAGAGTGGGAGAGCTTTCAGGGGGGCAGAAAAAGCGTGTCGCCCTGGCCCAGGTTCTGATTGAGTCTCCGGATTTACTCATTTTGGATGAACCAACAAACCATCTTGATTTTGACACTGTAAAATGGCTTGAGGAGTATTTGGGTCGCTATAATGGTGCGCTCCTTTTGGTTACCCACGACCGTTATTTCCTCGATAGGGTTACGAACAGGATATTTGAACTTGATGGAGGAAATTTGTACACCTATAAAGGGAATTACGCAGCGTTTTTGGAAGCAAAGGCTGTCCGTGAAGAAAATGAGGCAGCTACCCTGGATAAAAGAAAAAATTTATTCAGAAGAGAATTGGAATGGATCCGCAGAGGCGCAAAAGCACGGTCCACGAAACAAAAGGCCCGTATACAGCGTTTTGAAAGTCTTGAAGAACAGGTGGCAGGTGGCAGGTCCTCTGAAAAGCTGGATATTTCCCTAAATGGAAGCAGACTAGGGAAACAGGTATTCGAACTAAAAGATGCCTCTAAAACCTACGGTGAAAAAACCATTCTCAGCCATTTTAATTTCCTCGTAAAACCTGGCGACAGATTTGGCATCATTGGCCGTAATGGTACGGGGAAATCCACGCTGCTAAATATTCTGGCTAAAAAGATTTCCCTGGATAAAGGGGAATATCAAATGGGGCAGACAGTAAAAATCGCTTACTATACCCAAGAGAGCGAAGATATGGATGGAAATAAGCGGATGATTGAATATATCAAGGAAACTGCAGAGGTGGTTGAAACCTCTGATGGTAAAACAATATCAGCCGCTCAGATGCTTGAACGTTTTCTATTTCCTTCATTTTCTCATGGGACACCTATTCGTAAGCTTTCCGGCGGAGAAAAACGCCGTTTGTACCTGCTGAAAATATTGATGACGGCTCCAAATGTTCTTTTACTGGACGAGCCGACAAATGATCTTGATACACAAACCCTTACGGTCCTTGAAGACTATCTGGAGGATTTTCCGGGTGTAGTTATCACTGTTTCCCATGACCGCTATTTTCTTGATAAAGTAGCTGAACAGCTTCTCATTTTAGAAGGACATGGATTGATCAATACCTTCTATGGTAATTATTCTGAGTACCTGGAAAAAGTAACCGAAGCTGCATCGGTTAAAGCGCAGTCGGCAGCACCCGTACAAGCCAAGTCTCCTGAACGGGAAAAAAAGAAAAGAATGAATTATAATGAAACGCGTGAATGGGACTCAATTGACGGGGAAATTGAAAAAACAGAAAACCTCCTGAAAGAGGTTGCTTCCGAGATGGAGAGAATCGGAAGTGATTTTTCAAAAGGGCAAGAGTTAATGAAAAAGGAAGCCGAATTGAACGAAAAGCTTGAATACCTGATTGAAAGATGGAGCTATTTGTCAGAACTGGCAGAACAATAAGAAAAGCGCAAGCCCTGAAGCTAGTCAATAAGAACAGCGGAGGCGCCGGTTAAGAGATATAAAATACAGAACTAGAAAAAGGTGATTGGATTGAAGATTTTATCAATAGAACCAACTCCAAGCCCCAATACAATGAAAATTATATTGGACACTGAATTACCCATGGGCAAAAGCCATAATTATAAAAAAGATGCTTCTGAAGGGGCTCCGGAGGTAGTAAAAACGATTCTTTCAATTGAGGGAATAAAGGGAGTTTACCATGTTGCAGACTTTTTGGCTGTAGAAAGGAACGCCAAATACGATTGGAAGGAATTGCTTCCAAAAGTGAGAGAATCGTTTGGAGAAGAAACGGCAGAAAGTACACAGCAATCCGCACAAGTAAATGAACATTTCGGTGAAATAAAGGTTCAGGTTCAAATGTTTAAAGAAATTCCTCTGCAGGTAAAGCTTTCAGACGGAACAACTGAGAGACGCTTTGGTATGCCTGAATACTTTTTACAAGCTAGAGAGAAGGCCCAGCTGGAAGATGAGAATTATATTTTGCTTCGTGGCTGGAAGGATTATGGCATCCGATACGGAGATTTTGATCAAGTAGGAAATGAAGTTGTTGAGGAACTTATCGCCGCCTATCCACCAGCACGCCTTGATGAGCTAGTATCCCTGGGTGTGTCGAAGGAAGGGGAAAGTGCAGTTCCTGTAAAACGTCAGCGTAAAAAAGTAAAAGTTGGCGATTTGGACAACCCTGACTGGCACATCCGCTATCAGCTGCTGGAACAAATGGATGATCCTACAATTGAAGATCTCCCACTGCTTGAAAAAGCTCTTACCGATGAAAAAGCCTCAGTAAGAAGACTTGCTACTGTTTATATAGGGATGATCAAAGACAAGACTGTTCTTCCGCTTCTTTATAAGGCTTTAAAGGATAAAACAGTAACCGTAAGACGAACCGCGGGAGACTGCCTGTCTGATTTAGGTTTTGAAGAGGCAGAGGATGAAATGATCCTTGCCTTAAAGGATGACAGCAAGCTCGTTCGCTGGAGAGCGGCAATGTTTTTATATGAAGTTGGCAGCGGAAAAGCCCTTTCAACTTTAAAAGAAGCCGAAAGTGATCCAGAATTTGAGGTCAGCCTTCAGGTTAAAATGGCAATAGAACGCATTGAAGGCGGGGAAGAAGCAATGGGTTCTGTGTGGAAGCAAATGACGGAGTCCCGTAAAGGCAAGGAATAAACCGATTCATTGCAGTGCGGCCATCAAATATAGTATGCTAACAGTAAATACAACCTTTTGGAGGGATTATTTATGTCAATGGCATATGAAGAATATATGAGACAAATGGTTAAGCCAATGAGAGAAGAGCTTACAAGAGCAGGATTTCAGGAGCTTGGAACACCAGAAGATGTAGAAAGCTATATGGAAAATACTTCCGGTACTACACTAATTGTTGTTAATTCAGTATGCGGATGTGCTGCAGGGCTTGCTCGTCCTGCTGTAACACAGGCTGTACTTCAGAGCGATAAAAAGCCTGAAAATCTTGTAACAGTATTCGCTGGACAGGATAAAGAAGCAACCGCTAAAATGCGCGAGTATTTTGAAGGCTATGAACCATCTTCACCATCCATGGCATTAATGAAGGGTAAGGAAGTTGTCCACTTCATTCCACGCCATGAAATTGAAGGAAATTCCATGGAAAACGTAATGGAAAACTTAAAGGCTGCATTTGAATCCAACTGTTAAAACTAAGGGATGCCGTATAGGCGTCCTTTCTTTTTCATTTTTGGCACTACCTAAAATAACTACAGAGCTTAATTTTTAAAAATAAAATCGTACTGGTATGTGATCTTTATGTTTATAACCACCGCCGGCCGAACAACTCAGACGATGATAGAGATAGCTAAAAAGACGGCATTAGACCTGCAGGTGCCTTATGTTCCGAGGGAAAAGCGGTCCGTAGCTGCCATAACAAGTGAACAAGACAGTGATTGTTTTGTGATTGGAAAAGACAGGATTGAGTTATATAAAAAAAATGAACCCCAACCGTTCTTTTTTCATCCTAACTCAGCGATGTTCCGTGTAAAAA
Organism: Neobacillus terrae; assembly: GCF_011393025.1. GTDB lineage: Bacteria > Bacillota > Bacilli > Bacillales > Cytobacillaceae > Neobacillus_A > Neobacillus_A terrae. The sequence continues at coordinate 205,077 of NZ_JAAOEO010000001.1, forward strand.
GGCTGCAAAGGGGGGAACGGGATCCTTTCATTGATGCTGCATCATTGAAGGAAGGTATGAGCCTACTTGATTGCACACTCGGGTTAGCATCTGATGCAATTACGGCAAGTTACGTTGTAGGTGAAAAAGGAAAAGTTACTGGAATAGAGGGACAAAGGTATCTATCCTACATTATCGAAAACGGTCTAAAAACTTGGGGGTCCGGCATTGATAAGATGGATGCTGCCATGCGAAGAATTTCGGTCAGGAATGCAGAAGCTTTTACCTATCTTAAGGAATTACAAGACGAATCCTATAACTGTGTATACCTTGATCCTATGTTTGAGGAAAGTATTCTTGAATCTGACGGTATTAAGTCTCTGGGACATTTTGCTTTAAGAGAGGAAATTACAAGCGCAGCAATTGAAGAAGCATTAAGGATAGCCAAAAACAGGGTTATTCTTAAGGACCATTTTAAAAGCAAACGTTTTAAAAGATTTGGATTTAAGGTCCTAGTAAGGAAATCAGCCAAATTCCACTTTGGGTATATAGAAAAATAACATAAAGCCAGGCTGCTGCCTGGCTTTTATAATTAATCAACTGCAGATAAATAAATAAAATACACCAACATTAACAAACAGCCTAATAAAACTACAATATTCATGGATATCCCCACTCCCCGTTCCATACTTTATTATTAGGTTATTAACCTCACTTATAATTTTAAAACCTATTTTTCCATTTTTTTAAAAAAAGAAGTATAATATTTTATAAGTTTAGAAAAAACGGGATATCTTCCGGATTGTGGGGAACTTACATATGAGTAAATGGATACGCAAGTCTTTCGTTGTGTTGATATCTGTACTAACCTTTGGCCTTATAACGCCTTCACAGCTAATGGATACCTTCTATACGAAGAATCATTCAGATAGGGATACGATTGAAGCAGCAACAAATAATTCTTCGTATTTCAGTGATAACCTGCCGGACAGGGAAGGATTAGTCGTTGAAATGGTCAAACAGGCAGAGTCACAGTCCTACCAAAAATTCGGTTCACGGATAAAGCCTGTAATAGAAAATGAGTTTAAGGAGATTATTTTGCCTAATATTCATAAGGCAATTGAAGAGACAGCTGCAAATATACCGGAAGAGGATTTAGCTTTTTTAACTATTTCAGAAGAACCAGGCGGCGGATATTCCGAAAAAATCTTCCACATAAAAAACTCCCTTACTGGCAAAGATGTTATCAGGTTTCATGTTAGGCGGGACAATCCTCCTCAGGCTGGCTACTGGTTTAACTTTCATTACCATACAGCCTCCGATGAGTTCGTTCAGCACCATCCTCTGGGATCCATTTACTGGAATAAAAATACCCCGCCCAAATGGATGAGTTAAAAATCGCCTAATATTTGCATATAGGTACCCAAAAAAATTATTATGAAATTGTGAAACTTTTTTAGGACAAGCTCGTAAATAGACTATAACCTAAAACGGAGGTATGAAAAAATGGCAGTAAGTTTATCAAAAGGACAAAAAGTAGATTTAACAAAAAATAATCCTGGTTTGAAAAATGTAGTTGTTGGTTTGGGCTGGGATACGAATAAATATGACGGAGGCAATGATTTCGACCTTGACTCATCTGTCTTTTTGCTTGGCGAGAATGGAAAGGTAACAACTGAGAGCGATTTTGTTTTTTATAACAACCCAAAAGGCGGCAACGCTTCAGTAGAACATACAGGAGATAATCGGACAGGCGCTGGTGATGGAGATGACGAACAGGTTAAAGTCTCCCTTGGAACTGTTCCCGCGAACATTCAGCGTATTGCCTTCACTATCACCATTCATGATGCAGAAACAAGAAACCAGAACTTTGGACAAGTTTCTAATGCCTATGCCCGTATTTTTAATGAGGAAACCGGCGAAGAGCTAATTCGCTACGATCTTGGCGAAGACTTCTCTATTGAAACTGCACTAGTTGTAGGAGAGCTTTATCGCCATAATGGTGAGTGGAAATTCAGCGCCATCGGAAGCGGATACCAGGGCGGCCTTGCGGCTTTGGCAACTGACTTTGGCCTTCAGGTAGGTTAATTAAAATTGAACGGACTCGGCGTTCTGCCGAGTCTTTTTATAAGGAAAGCGGAAGCGCCTGTTTAGCACCGTAAGACCATTTAACAACTAGTGGCTTGGCGCTGAAACTGGACAGTTTTTCAAAAACAGCTTTAGCTTGGTCACAAGCAAATTTGGGAGGAACTTTTTAAATGTTAGAAGGAATTTTACACACCTATTCAGAATTCTTTGATTGGGGCATGTGGGGACAAGTTTTAACTGACCCTGTCAGCTGGGGTTTGATTGGTACATTAATTATTCTTGAGGGTCTGCTTTCTGCGGATAACGCACTTGTACTTGCTGTTATGGTTCGCCACCTGCCAGTGGAGAAACGGAGAAAAGCACTTTTTTATGGTCTGCTTGGTGCCTATGCCTTCCGTTTTGTAGCTATTGGCTTAGGAGTATTCTTAATTAAACTGTGGTGGATTAAGGTTATTGGTGCCGCCTACCTTGCATGGCTGTCCATTAAATATTTTATTGACAAAAGCAAAGGCGAATCCGAGGGTGAAGATGAAGCTGAAGGCATGAAACAGGGTGGACTGCTCATCCGTACTTTAGGTGTTTTCTGGGGAACGGTTGTGGCTGTTGAAATAATGGATATTGCTTTCTCTGTGGACAGTGTGCTCGCTGCCTTTGGTGTAAGCCAGAAGGTATGGGTACTGTTTGTAGGTGGTATTCTTGGCGTTCTTATGATGCGGGGAGTTGCAGGAGTTTTCCTTAAACTAATTGACCGTGTACCGGAGCTGGAAACAACTGCTTATGTATTAATCGCGATTATTGCCGTTAAAATGTTCCTTGGAGTATTCCATATTGAAATTGCATCAACTTACTTCTTCATTCTTTTAGTTATCACTTTTGGATTAACATTTATCATCCACTATGTGAATAAGAAGAAGGAAACCGGAAATCAGGAACAATAAATGAATAAAGCCAAAAGGGATCAGACATATGTCCGCTCCCTTTCTTTTTAATCAAAAGCACTGTTAGAATGTGGAAAATACAGGGTGCTTAATAGAATTCTGGAATTATCAATGATAGGGTGTGTAATCTTTCAATGAGATTTTTCTCTGATTTTTATGATAAAGAAATGTCAGACTTGTTTTTTAAGGAACCCGGGTCATTTAATAAATTCACCGATAGAGAGATCCTTTCATATGCCCTTGGAGCTACTCTTTATATGCCTGCAACCAGAGGAGATATTCATCAAAGTATTATTTCAAAGAAACATGACGGCCTTACTTCGCTTGTCTTAGATCTTGAGGATGCTGTCGGCGACAATGAAGTTTTGTTTGCCGAAAATAATCTTGTGGAAGAAATGGCCCATTTAATAACTGCTGTGAAAAATGGATATTTGCCATTTGAGGATCTGCCTCTGATCTTTATAAGAGTCCGGGACCTGGGTCAGTTCAAGAGAATAAGAGAACAATTGGGAGAAGGCATTCAAGTTTTGGCCGGTGTAGTGCTCCCAAAATTCGAATCGGTAAGCGGGCGGCTGCTCCTTGAAGAGGTGCGCAGCATAAATACCGACTTCGGCCCTTTTTTTGCAATGCCGATTCTTGAAACGCCTAAGGTAATGCAAAAAGAAAGCAGAATGGAAGAATTGATCGGGATTAAAAACCTTCTTGACGAATACCGGGAGTTTGTTTTAAATGTCAGGATCGGTGCTACGGATTTCAGCGGATTATATGGTATCAGGAGAAGCACTGATATGACGGTTTATGATATTGCCGTTTTAAGAGATTGTATTGCTGATATTATTAACGTTTTTTTAAGAGCTGACTCACCTTATGTTGTATCTGGTCCTGTTTGGGAGTATTTCTCTCCCAAGGAAAGAATGCTAAAGCCTCAGTTAAGACAAACGCCTTTTCGTGAACGTTATGGCGAAGAAGGAATTAAATGGAGGGCTGAACTCATCGACAGAAATATGGATGGCCTTTTAAAAGAGGTCATGATGGATATTGCAAATGGAATAACGGGAAAAACAGTTATTCATCCATCCCATATTAAAGCAGTCCAGGCTATGAATGTGGTTTCCTATGAGGAATTTATGGATGCCAAAAACATACTTGAATCCGAATCGGGAGAATTTGGTGCTGTAAAGAGCCAATTTGCCAATAAAATGAATGAAATTAAGCCCCATACCTATTGGGCTGCCAAAATACTTTTGAAATCTCAACTATATGGGGTGCTTCATGAAGAATACACAAACCTTGATCTGCTCAGAAAAAAAGTATACGTATAATATTTTAAATTCGATTAAGGCTGAAATAGAACTCACCGAAAATCCATTTGACTTGAAGGTAGAAGAACTATTTGATATGGCTGCAAGAATCAATAAGAAAAGATCTTTTCTTTTTGTCAGCAAGGTACTAGGCAAGCATATCCCTGTACAGCCGCAAAAAGCGCTTCTAACCTCTGCGCTGTTAGCCGCAGGTTATCTTGAAAAAGTTAAAGGCAAGAAGGCTAAGAGCAAAGACGCTCTCCTGGCAGCTTTTAAAACGAATGATTTTTCTTATATACTTGAACCATTTATTGATAGTACCAATCGTCCGCTAATCATTGGTTTTGCTGAAACTGCTACGGCTCTTGGACATGCTTTTATTGATTGCTTCGAGACGGCAGATTTTTTCCATACCACAAGGGAACGGCTGTTGAACACTGATCCTGTAATCAGATTTGAAGAGGAGCATTCTCATGCGACCTCGCACCGCTGTTATATTCCTCTTGAACTTCTTCAGGATGGCAGAGAGATTATCCTAGTTGACGATGAACTGACTACTGGAAAAACAGCTTTAAATATTATTCGCTCCATTCAGTCTCAGTTTCCAAGGAAGGAATATACGGTTGTTTCTATTTTAGATTGGCGCTCTGAGGAAGCAAGAGCTGACTTTAAAAAGGCTGAAGATGAAATAGGAATTACTATACATATGGTTAGTCTTGTTTCCGGATTTGCTAAGGTTAACAACGAAAAAGAAATTGAAGAAGAAGCTATAGTATCGGGTCCTGAAGAAAGAATACATGCGGAAGTGGAATATATTCATCTTCCAAACTATTTTTCAGGCATTCATAATCCTTCTGTCTCTGGAGATGGAAAGGTTAACCACTCTTATTATTTAAAAGAAACCGGCCGTTTCAGTCTAAAAGCTGAAGAAAACAGAGATTTATGGTCAGAGGCCCGGAATGCGGCTGAATTCCTTTTGTCTAAAAGAAATGGCAGCAGGACCCTTTGCCTTGGAACTGGGGAGTTTATGTACCTTCCAATGAAAATAGCTTCTTTTATGGGGATAGGTGTCAGCTATCAATCTACCAGTAGAAGTCCTATATATGTAAAAGATGTACCTGGCTACGGAGCAAGGTATGGTCTGGCGTTTCCGAATCCTGAAGATAAAACGGTTAATCAATTTGTATACAACATTCCTCCAGGTTTATACGATGAAGTATTTGTGTTTTTGGAAAGAGAGGTTCTGCATGAACAGCTGGCTGCTTTTCTAAAGGAACTTGAAAAAACGCTTATTCCTTCTGTTAAAATAGTGTTCTTTTCAGCACAGCGGGGTGAAATGCATGAATAAGGTTTTTGCTAAACCAGATAGTATTGGATCCTATAGTGAAAATGATGTTGTGTTTTTACTAAAGGATTTAAGCGGGATCAAGCTTGAGGATACAACAGAAAACAGGGAAAAGAATGTCCAGGCCGGACAGCATTACAGTGAGACGCTCCCAATTGAATACCAGCCTCCTGAACACTATGTTGATTTGTTTTGGCATACTTTAAACGAGTACAAACGAAAAATGGCTCTATGCACTGGCGCTGTATCCGAGCAAATATATTTATTAAAAGGGAAAGACACAGTCCTGGTTTCTCTTGCAAGGGCGGGGACACCAGTGGGAATTCTGCTGAAACGGTATTTGCAGGAGAAATACAATGTTTCACTGCCACACTACAGCATAAGTATCATCCGTGACAGAGGAATTGATGAGAATGCATTGCAGTATATATTGGCTAAGCACCCGGGGTTTAAAATTCAGTTTGTTGATGGGTGGACAGGCAAGGGAGCTATTTCAAAAGAACTCACCCAAGCCTGCCGATTATTTAAGGAAAAATATGATATAGAGCTGGATGATAGCCTTGCGGTAATTGCCGACCCTGGATATTGCACAACCATGTATGGGACAAGAGAGGATTTCCTTATCCCTAGTGCCTGCCTTAATTCAACAGTATCCGGCCTGGTCAGCAGGACCGTTTTAAACCATATGTATATCGGAAATGAAGACTTTCATGGCGCGAAATACTATAAGGAATTGGAAAGTCAGGATGTATCCAATGACTACATCAATCAAATTTCTGATGAGTTTTGCTTAATCTTTGAAGAAGCCTCAAAGTTGGCCGAGGAAATAATGGCTGAAGAAAAAGAAGCAAGCTTTCAGGGGATGGAAGAGGTTCTTAAGATTCAACAGGAATTTGAAATTGAGAATTCCCATCTAGTTAAGCCAGGGGTGGGCGAAACCACACGTGTGCTTCTCAGGAGAGTGCCGTGGAAAATTCTAATGAGGGATCCTTCAAGCCCCTATGTTAAGCATATTTTAATGCTCGCCAAAGAAAGAGGAGTGGAAGTCATCCATTATCCTAACATGCATTATTCCTGCTGCGGCCTGATTAAAAAGGTAAAGGGGAAAGAGGAATGATTTTTGCTTCAGACCTTGACCGTACGCTAATATATTCGGAAAGAGCCCTTTCGGATCTCGGATGTCCTGACCCAGCATCCCTTATGCCAGTGGAAATGAGAAACGGAGTTTCCACCGCTTTTATGACAAAAGAAGCCTTTTCGCTTTTACAGATACTTTGCCGCACAGCTACGTTTGTTCCTGTTACAACAAGAACCACTGATCAATTTAATAGAATTTTTATTTTTCAAAATGACCTCGAAATACGATACGCGGTTACTGCTAACGGAGCCAACATTTTGTATAATGGCAGCCTTCTCGCGGACTGGGCTGAAATCGTCAGAAATCAAATGAAAACAGAATCCTGCCTTCAGGCTGAACTATTGTCTTTTTTAAAAAAAGAAAGCTTTATTTTCAACGGGAAAATAAAGCAGGCAGAGGATCTATTTTTCTATTATATTCTCGATAAGCCACTTGATCTGGAAGAAAAGAAAGAGATATCAGGATTTTTAGACCATTTTGGATGGAGAGTTTCCCTGCAGGGCAGAAAGCTTTATTTTATTCCTAAGGCCATCAGTAAGGGTGCTGCAATCGACTTTATCTGTCAGAGAGAAGATATGAAAGCAGCTGGAGGAGCCGGGGATTCTATTTTGGACTGGGATTTCCTCCAGCATTGCAAATGCCGCTTTGTTCCTTCACACGGAGAACTGGCAGCGAATCGCTCTATCACACAATACTCTGCTACTAAAGAACATGGAGTTTTGGCAGGAGAAGAAATCCTTAGAAGTTTTTTGGCTCTTACTCATCAAATAGTTTAAAAGGTTTTCCCCTGTTGGAAAAGAAAAAGAAGTAACTTCCTGCAAAAACAAGATAGGTGCTGGCAAAAAAGATTAAGTCCATCTTTAAGGAATGAAGAACAGGCGAAAGCATGAGTGAAAATAAAAGGCTAAAAACAATCAAGTCAATATAGACAAAAAAGTCAGACTGCATGACTTCAAATATGGAATCCAGTTCAGAAGAAATGTCCTTGATTTTGGGCCGCTTAAAAAATAGCCGCATCTGATCCACCTTCTTTTACATGAGTACTCAACTATATGCAAAATAGGAGGAAAAGGTGAAAACGCCTCCCGTAAAGAGAAAATGAAACATTTTTTTTCGACATTCGTATAAAGAAATGAACCTTATAATTAACTGTGATATGATGGTAAAGAAACCTTACATTATTTTCTAGGCTAATCAGAATTTATATCCATAAATTCTGAACGTATAAGAAAAACTAGGGCATCCGCCAAAAAGGACTTGGTGAATGTCAAGTTTTTCTAACATGATTAGATAAAATCTTTTGCTCTTTAGGGGAAGGGATTATAAATGTATCCATCATATAATCAATTACTAGTTCAGCCGATATCCCTATCGTTTGAAAACTGGACAGGGGTATTGAAAAAAACAATATCAGAGCGGCCGGCATTTTCAATGGAAAATGGAATGATCCATATTGGGCAGGTAGTGGGGAATTTTCTCGGCATACCGCTTGATGAAGATGAGTATTATAATCAGTTATTTGATTATGTACATAGCAACGAGCTTAAACTTCATTTGTTAAGTGAAGATTCACTCGATAAGACGATTGACAATCAGCATTTTCAGTCCATTCAAAAGGTGCTGAATATCCATCATGAGCAAAAGCTTTCCATAAACCGCCTGGTTGCTTTTTTGGATGGAGAACAGCTTATTTTAAAGTCTGAGGTCCCGGCGCTTCACAGAAAGGTCAGGGAGGCATGGATTTTAACACTGGAACTGTTTTCACGTCTTGAAAATGAAGGTTTAAAAAACACAAATTTGCGGCGTATAGTGGTGGACCTATTTAAATGGTCTAAAAACCATCTTGCTCCTTTGCTTGAAAAGGCAGATCCAGAAAAAGAAATGCCCCGGTTCCTGTGGTACGGAAACTTTAAAAGGAGCCATCAATACTTCATTTATCTGCTGATACATATGGGCTGTGATGTAGTTATTTTTCAGCCTGAAGGAAGCAATATATTGGAGGGTTTTATCTCTGAGCAGGTTTTTGTGCATGAGTTTCAGCAGACCAAGCCTGCTGAGCCTTTTCCAAAAGAGAAAAGAGCACGTAAAACTACGGTTGCATACCGGGCTTCAAGGGAGATTGAATCCATACTCAATCAGGAAGGTTCAGGCTTATATAAACCATGGCAGCTGAGGGATTACACGCCATCCTCTATAACTCTTAAAACGACCTATGATGAGTTTTTTATTTTGGCAAAGGAAACAGCGATGATTCGGCCAGATTTTGAGGTTGCAAATGGATTGGTCCAAATACCTTCTTTATTTGCTAAATTTCAGGGTATTAGTAAGAACAGGAAGGAATACTGGGACAGGCTCCATTCACTTACTCAGATGGAAAATAGTCTGCTAATCAGATATTTTCCGTTTACTGGCTCCACTTCGAATGATTTCCGCTTCCATTACCGGAATGCCCTTGGCAAAGATGGGTCACTTAGTCCGGAAAAAATGATGGAGGCCCATTATTGGAAATACTCGCAGCTTCCTTCCGGCCTTCAAAAAGGAATAGCGAGCGCGATTAGAAGGATATGTGAAAAGCCGGGATTAAAGCGGATGACACAGGAAAGTGAAGAGGAATTGAAGATATACCTTTTCAGCCATTCGATGCAGATTCCTAAAAATATGATACAGCTGTTAGAACGATTTGATTATTCTCAGCAGGTTCCGAAGCTTATTTTATACAACAATGAACAATATGGAATTATGACAAGAGAAGATGCTGCCCTCCTCTTGTTACTTAATCAGTTTGGGATCGATATTGCCATTTATAATCCAGCTGGTCATAATGACATTGAAAATTTTCTTTCAGAGTCTCTATTTGATACCCATTGGCTCGAGGAGGTTGTTTTTGATCAAGAATTCAAAGAACCTTCTATTATAAAAAAAGGTATTTTCCAAAGCTTTTTAAAAAATTTAAGGGGAGATTGAGGAAATGAATCAATTACCAAACACATCCGCAAACCTGATGGAATCAAAACCGGATGAGCTGCTGACAGAAACCAAAGTTTCAGATATCAAGCTTGCCCTCAGAAAAGAACCTGAGGTCCAGAACCTGGCCAACTCAATTGATGAGCGTGACCAAATTCAGATTCTTGAATTCGGGAAAGAGCCTGCAGTTCAAATCTCCCGCTTCTCTGACCAGATTCTTCATAACATGAGATCAACAAAGGTTGAAGATTCCGGAGAATTGCTTAAACAGCTGGGCCGAATCATGGACAAGTTTGATAAGAAGGATTTTGAGAAAACATCAGGCGGCGTATTTTCAAAGCTTTTCAAAAAAGGCGAAAAAGTGGTTGAAAAGCTCTTTGGTAAATATCAGACTATGGGAAGCGAAATTGATAAGGTATACGTTGAGATTTCCAAGTATCAGCATGAAATGACAGACGCCACCCATATGCTTGAGCAAATGTATGAACAAAACTATCAATATTATTTAACTTTGGAGAAATACGTTGTCGCCGGTGAAATGAAGGTAGAGGAAATGAAGAACCATCAGCTTCCGCAGCTTGAGTCCCGGGCAGCCTCCGGAGATCAGCTTGCATCGATGCAGCTTGATACTCTCCGCAATGGTATTGAAGCGCTTGAACAGCGTGTTTATGACCTTGAAATGGCTAAAATGGTAGCACTGCAAACGGCACCGCAGATAAGGCTGCTGCAGCGTGGTAATACCAAGCTGATTGGAAAAATTAATTCGGCCTTTGTTACAACCATTCCTATTTTTAAAAATGGATTGATCCAGGCGGTTGCAGCAAAGCGTCAAAAGCTTGTAGCTGATTCGATGAGTGAGCTTGACCGCAGAACAAATGAAATGCTTTTGCGAAATGCTCAGAACATATCTCGGCAAAGTGTTGATATTGCACGGCTTGCAGGCAGTCCGAGCATTAAAATTGAAACAATTGAAGAAAGCTGGAACATTATTATTAAAGGAATGCAGGAAACAAAAGCAATTGAAGAAGAAAACAAGCGTCTTCGCACAGAAGGGACCAGAAGACTTGAACAGCTTCAGGAAAATTTTAAAAATATGAGACAGCAAGGTTAATTCATATAGGCTTTTAAAATCTATTATGGGGTGAAATCTATGGCAATCAATTTACAAAAAGGGCAAAGAGTAGATTTAACGAAAACAAATCCAGGATTATCAAAAATATTGGTAGGCTTGGGCTGGGACCCAGTTAAGAGCAGCGGTGGAGGCGGAGGTTTATTCGGCTCACTGTTCGGCGGTGGTAGCAGTGCACCAAACGTGGACTGTGACGCATCAGTTATTATGCTTGGTGATAATGACAAACTTACCAGCAATAAAGATGTCATTTATTTTGGCAACTTAAGAAGCGCTGATGGAAGCATTCAGCACTCTGGCGATAACCTTACTGGTGACGGAGATGGAGACGACGAGCAGGTACAAGTAGATCTATCAAGAGTCCCATCAAACATCCAGAAGCTTGTATTCATTGTTAATATTTATGATGCTGTAAAAAGAAAGCAGCATTTCGGCATGATTCAAAATGCCTTTATCCGTGTAGTTAATCCATCAAACGGGCAAACATTGCTTCACTATAATTTAACTGATGATTACAGTGGAAAAACATCATTGGTTGTAGGTGAAATCTACCGCCACGGCACTGACTGGAAATTTGCTGCTGTAGGTACAGGAACAAACGCAGCCAGCCTTGGCGAAGTAGTAAAATCTTATAGCTAAAATTCATTCTTTTGTGGGGTGATAAGATGAGCATTAATTTATCAAAAGGACAAAGAATCGATTTAACAAAAACAAATCCGGGCCTGACAAAAGTTATCATCGGACTCGGCTGGGATACAAACCACTATGATGGCGGACAGGACTTTGACCTCGATGCTTCAGCGTTTCTAGCTGATCTAAATGGAAAGGTAGTTAATGATGAAGACTTCATTTTCTACAATAACCTGGTACATCCAAGCGGCTCAGTGGAGCACACTGGCGATAACCGCACAGGTGAGGGCGATGGCGATGACGAGCAAGTTAAAATTGACTTTAGCAAGGTTCCATCCCATGTCCATAAAATTGCAATTACTGTTACTATCCATGATGCCACTCAAAGAAACCAGAACTTCGGCCAGGTATCAAATGCCTTTGCCCGCGTGGTAGATGAAGAAAGCGGCCGGGAAATTCTTCGTTTCGACCTTGGTGAGGATTTCTCCGTCGAAACTGCAGTAGTTATTTGCGAGCTTTATCGCCATAACGGCGAGTGGAAGTTCAACGCTGTCGGCAGCGGATTCTCCGGTGGACTTGCGGCATTGTGCCGGAATTTTGGATTAACTGTATAAGAAGATAATTGGAGATGCCGAGGGGCATCTTCTTTTTTTGTGAGACAGAGGTCGTACCATAATATAACAGATAAGGATTGAATTTTACAGCCTGCTAATCTGTTTCCCCGTGCTATAATTCTAGTAAAAAGAGAAAATTGGGGAAATGAAAATGAAAAAATGGATGACTTCATTAGTGCTGGCTGTGTTTCTTCTCTCCATGATTACTACTTCCCATGCTTCTTATGATGGAAGGCTGCTATCAGAGTTCCCAAGAAACTCAGTATTATATCAAAATGTAAACGAGAAAAGTGCACGCCAATACTTAAATAATATCATTATCCTGCCGGAAGCTGCTTTTAATCATATCCAGGCTGAAGGAATGATCGGCCGGATTGGATCTTTGCCGGTATCTATGCTTCAAAAAATTAATAGAGATGGTATATATGTTAAATTATTTAATGGTCATCTGACCGATAATCCTACTGCTAAATATTTAAATGGTGTAGTTCCCCGGGGCTATCCTAACAATAAAACCACCTGGAACAATGTCCCTGGAATGGGAGGATCAAAGCTGGTTTTAGTAAAAATCGGCAGCAGTGAAAAAGGAAAGGGCCACAACTCGGTTAACCTGGAGCTTCATGAACTGGCTCACTCAATCGACCGTTATGTCTATAATGGAATTCGCAGCAATCCAGATTTTCTAGCGATATGGAATAAAGAAAAAACTGCACTATTTCCTGGAAACGCGTATTTCCTTGATTACCCGGAGGAATACTTCGCTGAATGCTTTGCTATGTACTATCTTGGACCTCATACAAAAACCATATTAAAAGATAAAGCACCTCAAACTTTTAAATATATTAAGTCATTAAGATAACTTTTGCTGCAAGTTATCTTTTTTTCTAAAAATATCATCACATGACTTGCTATGTTAAAATATGAGAAGAACATTTTGATAGATTTTTTCAGTTTTATAAGCATAATTTTAGGAAAAAGCAATGTGGAGGAAGATATCAAATCGAATGTCACATGCAGTCATTTTGGCTATAAAATAAGTACTTTTTTGATAAGATAATATTAAGTTAGGTAGAAAAGGAGAGTTTACATGAATCAGGCAGATACGGCTTATTTTGATTTATGCCAATACATATTGGAAAATGGTACGAAAAAAGAAGATAGAACTGGAACAGGAACTTTAAGTGTTTTCGGCTATCAAATGCGGTTTAACCTCCAGGAGGGTTTCCCTTTATTAACAACAAAACGAATTCCTTTTCGTTTAATTATCAGTGAATTATTATGGTTTTTAAAGGGCGATACTAATTTACGTTATTTATTAAAAAATAATAACCATATTTGGGATGAGTGGGGCTTTCAAAAATGGGTTAGCTCCGAAGATTATTTTGGACCTGATATGACCAACTTCGGTATCCGAAGCCAAATTGATGAAGAATTCAATGTTTACTATCAAAAACAAATGAAAATCTATCAAGAAAAAGTTTTAAATGATGATGATTTTGCTATAAAATATGGTGACCTGGGAAATGTTTACGGAAAACAGTGGCGGAGCTGGGAAGGTGCAGATGGCCAAACATACGACCAAATTAAATATATAATTGATGAAATCAAACGTAACCCAGATTCCAGACGCTTGTTATGTAATGCATGGAGCGCTTCAGAATTGAAAAATCAACAGCTGCCGCCTTGTCATTATTCTTTTCAATTTTATGTAATAAACGGAAAATTAAGCTGCATGTTTAATATGCGTTCCAATGACGTGTTTTTAGGATTACCTTTTAATATTGCTTCGTACGCACTATTAACCCATTTAATTGCTCATGAATGTGGTCTCCAAGTAGGGGAACTGATATACACCGGTGCAGATGTACATATCTATTCCAACCATATTGAGCAAATCAAATTACAATTGACTCGTGAGCCTAGGAAATTACCTGTTTTAAAATTAAATTCTGAAATAAAAAGTATTTTTGAATTTGAGTTAGAAGATATTGAGTTGATTGGTTACGAACCTCACTCTTCAATAAAGGCACCAGTTGCGGTTTAACTAGATTCATTTATTAAATAACAAACTTCTTCTTATATGAAATGTCCAATAGCTCCTGTCTATTGGACAAAGCTTTATATAAGAGTTAAAGAAATGGTCAAAAGCTTCTTTTTAATGAACAAATTTTATATAAGAGTTAAAGAAATGTCCAATAGTACTTTTTCTAATGGAGAAAAGTTGCTTTCTGTTAAAGAAAGGAGTGGAAATAATATATTCCTCTTCCTTTCTTTGTTTTTTATAAAAAGATTTTAGAAAATTCTAACTTAAATCTTGGCAAAACAAAAAAAATCGTTTATGATGTTTTTGAATACGTATTCGTACTGAAGGAATGGAATGATGAAATATGTTATTTATCACCGAGATGCCAAATGAGTCGAAGGAAAAGATTCTATTTGCAGGCTTAACACTTTATACATCTAAGGGTTTTAAAAATTCATCCGTACTGGATGTGGTTGAATTAGCGAGAGTTTCCAAAACTACATTTTATCAGCAATTCTCAAGTAAAGAGGATTTAATGGCAAATCTTGTTGATACATTAGCAACTGAAATTTTTAAAGAAGTAAAAACCTCAATAGCCGAGGAACAAAGCATTGCATATAAAGCTTATGCGGGAATTCGCCGTTATACAGAAATTTGCTTTACAGATCTTAAGGTTGCGAACCTGTTATTAGTCGAGTCAGTGGGCATATCTCAGGATGTTGAAAAGGTACGAACGAAAGCACATCGCCAATTTGCTGACCTTATATTTCAAACGGTTCAGGGTCTTCTTCCTACAAACGTTCCCCAGGAGGAAATGTTAATTGTGTCGCAAGCCATGGTTGGAGCTATTAACGAGGTGATTGTGCAGAACTACAATGAATCAGGGAATCAGTTAAACTTTGATCGAGTTGCCCGCCTATTAAATCGAATTGTTCTGGGAGCATTTATCAATCTATCATTATAATTTTTAAAAAACGTAATGTTTCATTTAGTTGACAGCATTGAATACGAGTACGTATTGGTACAAAAAATAAAAGGAGGAATTATATGATTTCCTTTAAGCCCACGGATGATGAATTGGCTTTTAGTGAGCTTGCCCGTGATTTTGCCTTTGAGCATATTCGCACAGCATCTAGGCAAACGGAGAAAGATCGATATGTGAGTCCTGTAATGATAAATAAACTCCAAGATCTGGGCTTTATGAATATGGAATTGCCAACCAGCTATAGAGGATTAGAACTTCCGTTAATTTCTCAAGTGCAAATCCTAGAGGATCTTAGCAACGGTGACTTGGCGACCATACAAGGGCTGCCTGGTTTAAACGAGGGAGCTTCCTTTATTCGATCAATTCCTGATAATCCAATTTTAAAAGAATTTAAGAATTCTCAGGCAACGGAGACCTGGCCAACAGTATCATTGTTATTAAACCGTAACAGCAGGTCCAAAAAAAATCTTACGATCAAAGCTGAAGAAAATGGATACCTTGTAAACGGGCTGTCAGTTCCTGTAAAGATGGCTGAAAGGGCGGAGTGCATAATCATTGCCGGTGAGGATGAAAAAGGGGATGATATCGTTCTTTGGTGTCCAAAACAGGTATGGTCGATCGAAACAGGGGATTACCGGCTTGGTTTATTAGCGTCTGGCTGTGCCCGCTTCCGTTTTGATAATATGATAGTTTCCGATGAGAACATAATTGCAAAGGGCGGTCAGGCTAAAATGCTAATTAATGGGTCGCTGTCAAGAATTCGAGTGCTTGAAGCGGCAAAAGAGGTAGGAGTCATGGCTGCTGCAGTGGCTTATGCAGCGGAATATACCTCCCAGCGGAAAGCATTCGGAGTTGAAATTGCCAAGTTTCAGGGAGTTTCTTTTACGGTGGCTCAAATGGCAATAAAAACGCAGGCAGCACGAAATTTGGTTTGGCGGGCAGCAATCAAAATCGATAACCTTGAATCGGATGCAATTCCTTCATCATTAAATGCCCTGAACTTTTCCCACCAAGCGATTCGCTTTGTTACTGATTCAGCCGTACAGCTGCTTGGCGGCCATGGCTATGTCCAGGACCACCCTGTGGAGAAATGGATGAGAGATGCCCAGGCACAAGTCAATTTGTATGAAACAGAGGGTGATTTATTGTACTTAAGCGGCGAGCATATTCTCTTAGGCAATGAAAGGAGGGACCATGATGATATCTTACGAGCTGTCACCACATCAAAGTCAAGTTAGAGAGATTGTACACTGGTTTGCAGAAAATGAAATGCGTCCTATCTCCATTGAGTCCGATCAAATGGAGAAGGTGCCAGACGATTGGCTGGAAAAAATTAATAAAATAGGAATCTCGTTAAGCACTTCCTCTTTTGGTGAATCCTCCGGCCAAAAACAAGAAGCGACGAAGCGAAAAGGGGAGCGGCAGGGTAACCGGTTGGGAGTGATCGCTTCCGAAGAGCTGGGCTGGGGTGATCCAGCTATAGCATTAACTCTGCCCGGTCCTGGCTTAGGCGGTCCGCCGGTTCAGCATAGCGGCACACCAGAGCAAAAACAACGGTTTCTATCCATTTTTTCACGAGATGAAGAGCCTCGTTGGGGAGCGTACGCATTGACTGAGCCTGAAGCAGGATCCGATGTTTCAGGTTTGCAGACAACCGCTTTGAAGACAAATGGAGGCTACATTCTTAACGGGCAAAAAATCTTCATTACCAATGGCAATAGGGCCTCATGGGTGGTTGTCTTTGCCACTGTTAATCGGGAACTCGGCAGAGCTGGGCATCGGGCCTTTGTTGTTGAAAAAGGAACTCCAGGCTTTACCTGTTCCCGGTTAGCAGAAAAAATGGGCCTGCGAGCATCTGAAACTGCAGAGTTAGTCTTCGAGGACTGCTTTGTGCCCGATGAAAATCTTCTAGGCGGTGAAGATTATTACGAAAACAAAGGTTCAGGCCCTTCCGGATTTCGGGTCGCGATGCAAACTTTTGATAATACCCGTCCAATAATTGCTGCGATGGCTACAGGCATTGCCCGGGCAGCATACGAATATACACTTGATTTCGTTAAAAAGGAATATCCACGGCACGGCAGAGAATTTCAGCATGCTGCCTGTTCACTTGCAGAAATGCAACAATCCATCGATGCAGCCCGCCTGCTTACCTGGGGATCAGCATGGAAGGCAGATATTGGTCTTCCGAATGCAAAAGAAGCGGCGATGTGTAAGGCATACGCAGGTAAAATATCGCTCGAAGTTTCCTCAAAATGCCTGGAGCTTCTTGGTCCTGTGGGATTGGAAAATCATATTGTCGAGAAAATGTACAGGGATGCAAAAATCTTTGATATTTTTGAGGGAACAAACCAAATTCAGCAGCTGATCGTTGCCCGCCATTTATTTGAACCATTTGGCATAAGGGTTTAATACTATTTTCACCTTTTAAATATTAAGGAGGTGAGACAATTCATTACAGAAGTGAAAGTTTGTCTGTATAATTCGGAATTTTTAAATAATAGGGAGGAATAAAATAATGGCTGCAATTGAAGAGTATGCATTGGAAGAAGTAATGCAAAAGATTGAAGTAGCATTAAACCAGAATCCAGGTCCAATAGAAGGTTTAAACGCAATTTATCAATATGACATCACAGATGAAGATGAAACTGTTTACCAAATGAAATTTAACGAAGGAAAAGCTTCTGTTTCAAAAGGAGCGAACGAACAGGCAGATTGCACGCTTAGACTTTCCCTCGAGGACTTCCGGAAACTGCTTTTAGGAAAATTGAATGGAACGGTTGCTTTTATGTCCGGAAAATTAAAAATAAAGGGTGATATTGGAAAAGCGATCAAAATGGAAGGAATTCTCCGCCAGTATAACGTGAAAGAGTATTTATAAAAATCCACAAGTTTAATCCAGTTCTGGTTTACCAAACATATGCGGGACAGACTTTCCCACCTGGAATCCTTGATTAGGTTAAGGTGGGAAGGGTGCGGCCCGACTGGTTGCTTTTCGTTATATGTATCCAGCTTACTTTTCGTAAAACTCATTGGAAAATACTGTTGATAGAATAATAGGAGGTGTCGAATGAAAGCAAAAAATCTTGTTGAAATGGTTTCACGTACCGTTGAACGTTTCCCTGATAAGGATGCATTCTTGTGGAAAAATCAAGGTTCCTATCAGGGAATTACTTATGCGGCATTTTGGGAGAAAGTAAGGTTAGTGGCAGCAGGTCTCGCTCATTTTGGTATTACAAAAAATGATAAAGTTGCCATTCTATCAGAAAACAACCCCAACTGGCCCATCAGCGACCTGGCGATTATGAGTCTGGGAGCTGTTTCTGTACCTATCCACTCAACCCTGCCTCCAGATCAAATATCATACATCCTAAATAATGCGGATTGTAAATTTATATTTGTACAAGACGAAGAACATCTAAGCAAACTTAAAGAAAACAGATCAATGCGAATTTCTATGGCTGTATATGATTCGCTGCAAACACTTTCCGAAACAGACATTGTTTTATCACTCGATTACTTAATGCTTCAAGGCTCTAAAAATCCCTTTCCTAATTGGGAAGGTACGTTTAATGATATAACAAGGGATGATTTGGCCACTATCATTCATACCTCCGGAACAACTGGTGCTCCTAAAGGCGCAATGTTAACTCACGGGAACTTATTATCCAATGTTGAAGGTGTGCAATTCTGGGTTCTTGAAGCCAGGCCGACAGATATTTTGCTTTCGCATCTGCCGCTTTCTCATGTTTTTGAACGAATGGCGGGCCAGTTTATGCCACTTTCCGTGGGATCCACAATCGCGTACGCGGAAGGGATTGATAAGGTTCAGCAAAATCTCCTCGAAATTCGCCCAACGGTTTTAATCAGTGTCCCTTTATTGTTTGAAAAAGTATACACCCAGGCTCTAAAAATTATCGAATCAGGCACACCGTTAAGAAGAAAGATCTTCAACTGGGCGGTTCAAATCGGTTTAAAGCGATACGAATATTATCTTAATCACACCTTTGATGAAATGCTGCGGAAAGGAGTAATTCCCAAAGAAATTAAAACCAGCTGGAAATTGGCCAATAAACTGGTATACAGCAAAGTAAGGAAAAACCTTGGTGGAAGAATTAGGGGATTAATATCAGGAGGAGGAGCACTCAATCCTGAAATTGCAAAGTTCTTTTGGGCAGTTGATATTCCCGTTCTGGAGGGATATGGCTTAACTGAAACTTCACCGGTGATATGTGTGAATCCGATGTCCCGGTCAAAAGTCGGCACGGTAGGAAAACCTCTGCCCAATCTTGATATCCATATTGCCAAGGATGGTGAAGTCCTAATAAAAGGTCCTAGTGTAATGAAAGGATATTACCAGGATGAAGAGGCAACTGCGGCCCAATTTAAAGATGGCTGGTTTTTAACAGGCGACATTGGAGCTCTTGACGAGGATGGTTTCCTTAAGATCATTGACCGAAAAAAACGGATCATTGTACTCACAACCGGCAAGAATGTGGCTCCCCAGCCTGTCGAAAATGCCATTAACCAAAGTATATATATTGGAAATTCTTTATTGGTAGGACAGAACAAAAAATATGTAATCGCTTTAATAACGCCAAGCATTGAAACCCTTATTCCATGGGCAAAAAGAAAGGGGCTCACTGGTGAACCAAGTGAAATCATCAAAAGCAAGGAAGTCCATCGTTTTCTATCAAAAGAAGTAGAGAGGTTTACACAACATTTTGCAAAGCACGAGCAGCCTAAAAAAATTTTAATTGCCGACAGGGAATGGACGGTTGAAGGCGGAGAATTGACTCCATCCTTAAAGGTTCGTATTCCAGAAATTGAAAAAAGGTATAGGGATGTCATTGAACGGGCTTATTCAGAAGGAAATGGCTCAGCATTAATGCCTGCAGCCAACGAGATTGCCGCCGGGCTGACTTTAAGTAATTCCGAAGGGAGAAGGAAAAAATGAATTTGCCATTATCAGGGAAAGTAGCATTGGTTACTGGTGCTTCACGGGGATTGGGAAGAGCGGATGCTTTAAAGCTCGCTGAAGCAGGTGCCGATGTTATCGTTACGGATATTTTGATTGAAGACGACGAAAATCTGGAAACTACATCCGAACGCCTCGGGCCAGTTGCACAAATCATGACACAAACGAAGCAAATTTTTACAAAATCAACCACCGATCAAATACGATCCCTGGGCCGGAATTCGGCTGCCTTCCGCATGGATGTCACAAATCGAACAGAAGTGGAGAGTGTGTTTAGGGAAGTAAAGGAACAATTCGGCAGAATAGATATATTAATCAATAATGCTGGAACGCTGGACCATACTGCGAGACTCGAAGATCAGAACGATGAATACTGGGAGCGTGACCTGAGAGTTAACCTAACCGGGGCATATAACTGCTCAAAAGTCGCCTGGCCGTATATGAAAGAGCAGCAGTGGGGACGGATCGTGAATATGGCTTCTGTTGCTGGGACGCTGGGGGGCTATGGGCAGGCAAGCTACTCGACAACCAAGGCAGGAATCTTAGGTTTAACGAAATCTCTTGCCCTGGAGGGGGCTAAATACAATATTACGGTGAATGCGATTATTCCTGGGATTATCAAAACGGAAGCATTCGAAATTACCAATCCTGGGATGCGCGAAAGGATGATTGCCAGAACCGCATTTAAGCGGCCGGGCGAACCGTCTGATATTGCAAATGCCATTGCCTTTTTAGCATCTGAACAGGCAGGTTATATCACAGGAGTCGGACTACCGGTAGCAGGCGGGATTGACTTGTTTACATTTTGATGAAAAGAGAGGTGAATGAATTGAGAAACCAGGACGCTGTCATTTTAGATGCAATCCGTACCCCAACTGGCCGCAAGAAAGGATCACTCGCCGGAAATCGCCCTGATGAGATGGCAGCTCACGTTTTAAAAGAGATAATAGGACGCAATCATCTCGATCCGATAGAGGTCGAAGATATTAAAATGGGCTGTGTGACCCAAATTGGCGAGCAGGGATTCAATATCGGAAGGATGGCCGGGTTGATTGCAGGCCTGCCTGTTGAAGTATGCGGGGTCAGTGTAAACCGAATGTGCGGGTCAAGTCTTGAGACCCTTGCACAGGGGGCCCATGCCATTATGGCCGGTATGTCAGATTGTGTGATTGCGGCCGGTGTTGAAAGTATGAATCGTATTCCTATGGGGAGTGACGGAGGAGATTTTAGTTCTCTATTGCTTGAACAGCATACGATTATCCCTCAAGGTTTTTCGGCTGAATTAATAGCTGATAGATGGAATCTTTCACGGGAAGAGCTTGATTTTTATTCTTATCACAGCCATAAGAAGGCACTGTCTGCCCAAAAAGAAGGAAGGTTTAAACGCGAGATCCTTCCTATTCTCGCGAAAAATCAGAATGGGGAGGAGTTCTTGCTATCAGAAGATGAAACCCACAGGGAAAATACCAGCCTTGATTCTCTGGCAAACCTGAATCCTTCTTTCCGTCCCGATGGTAAAATAACCGCTGGCAACTCCAGCCAGATTAGTGATGGAGCAGCAGCCGTCCTGCTGGCCTCCCGAAAAAAGGCTGAAGAGTTGGGGTTAAAGCCACGTGCTAAAGTAGTTTCAACGGCACTGGCAGGGGTCGATCCTGAAATCATGCTTACTGCCATTATCCCTGCAACTAGGAAGGTTCTTGCAAAAGCCTATCTAACAATTGAAGATATCAGTGTATTTGAAGTGAACGAGGCCTTTGCATCCGTGGTTCTTGCCTGGCAAAAAGAACTTAATCCTGATATGAATAAGGTTAACCCTAATGGAGGGGCAATCGCACTTGGACATCCGCTTGGAGCCAGTGGAGCGCGCATTATTTCCACCCTTGTGAATGAATTGGAACGACAGGGTGGCCGATATGGTTTAGCAACAATGTGCATTGGTTTTGGTATGGCAATTGCTGTTGTAATTGAACGGGAGGAAGGATAATGGCAAACAATTGTATATTTAAAATTCAGGATAAAGTGGCCACTATTTCAATTAATCGTCCTCCAATGAATGCTTTAAACAGAGAAACTCTACTTGAATTGGAGTCAATATTAAAGGATGCTGAAAAAAATGAAAACATCCGTGTCCTTGTCCTGACTGGCACCGGAGAAAAAATGTTTTCTGCAGGAGCGGATATTTCTGAATTTGGGGAAATGGCTGACCGAGAACGGGCCAAAATTAATATCCAGCGTATTCACGAATTTTTTAACCGTATTGAACTATTCCCAAAACCGGTTATTGCTTGCGTCAATGGCAAAGCTTTTGGCGGGGGGAATGAGCTGCAAATGGCTTGTCATTTAGCAATTGCTGCCGATTCAGCAGAATTTGCTCTCCCCGAAGTTCGTCTTGGCATCATGCCTGGTTATGGCGGTACACAGCGTCTTCCAATGCTGATCGGGAAGCGCAGGGCTCTGGAGTTGATGATTAGCGGAGAGAGAATTTCTGCGCAAAAGGCATTGGAATATGGTCTTATCAATAAAGTAGCACCACAGGAAAAATTAATAGAAGAAACCTTGGAATGGGCCAGGCAAATTGCAGATGGTCCTCCTCTTGCACTATCCGGAATCCTGGATTCAGTAAATAGGGGGATTGATTTGCCTATTAATCAGGGTATAGGCATTGAAATCGAAAATATGGCAACTGTATCTGCAAGCCAGGATGCCATTGAAGGAGTGACTGCCTTTTTTACGAAACGAAAGGCCGAGTTCAAAGGTAAATGAACTTGGCCTATTACTTCAGGAGTGAGGACGCAGAAATGGCAGAATCAATAAAAACCGCTTTGTTCCGTATAGGTTTTAACTTGTTTCCTGCGTATAGAGGAACTGGTGGAAGGGTGACATATATCTCCCATGATTTCATGGAAATCCATATTAAGCTTCCCTTAAATTATAGAACACGTAATTATGTTGGAACGCTGTTTGGCGGCAGTTTGTATGGAGCAGTTGATCCTGCGTACATGTTTATGCTGCTTAAAGTGCTCGGCCCTGAATATATTGTTTGGGATAAAGCGGCGAACATCCAATTTATTAAACCAGGTCGTACGACCCTGTATGCTATTTTTAAGCTTTCGAAACAAGAGGTACAGTTTATAAAAGAAGAATTGAAGGTAAAGCCCAAGCTTGACCGGATTTATCAAGTTGAACTTTTAGACGAGAAGGGGGAAATACATGCAGCCATCGAAAAAACGATTCATATACGAAAAAAAACGCAAGAATAATCCGGGTCCCTTTATGGATTCGGATTTTTCTTGTGCAAAGTAATGCCGCTACAGCATTTCTCCGTTCTAGGAAAAGTGTGTTAATATTATTTAAGTACTCGTCTACTGAAGTTTGAGGAGATAATTAGAAGATTAGTGACTTCTTTTTGGCGAATATATAAAGATCAATTCATAATTATGACAAAAAGAACAGAGGTTACACTTGATATAAAGGAGTTGTCAGTGTTTGATTTCTTTTATATGGGCTATGGACGAGGAGAGGGCGATTGGTAAAAATAATCAGCTGCCGTGGTATTTGCCGGAGGATTTAAAGTTTTTTAAAAGAGTTACTATGGGACACCCGATTGCAATGGGCCGAAAAACTCATGAATCGATAGGCCGCGCGCTTCCGGGGAGAGAAAATATTATTATTACCAGAAATAAGGGTTATAAGAGCGAAGGCTGTACGGTATTTTATTCAGTTGAAGACTTTGTGGCATACAGCCGCCAAATAGAGGATGAAATTTTCGTAATTGGCGGAGCTGAAATATTTAAAGAGACATTTGAATATGCGGATAAGCTTTATTTAACAATGATTGACTATCGATTTGGCGGCCATACCTTCTTCCCTGAATTTAATTTGTCAGAATGGAAACTAGTTTCGAACGAAAAAGGCATTAAAGATGAAAAAAATCCATATGATTATGAGTTTTGCATTTATGTAAGACAATAAAAACAAAGACCCTATCACAGTTGTGATAGGGTTGATTTTTTCTAGGATTTATAAGTAGCCTTGTTCGCTGATTTCATATTCTGCGAACCTTGAAAGCATTCCCCTAAATTCGTTCGGCTGGCAGAACTCTTCTTCACGGAAGTGTGCTTTCACCCATTGAATCAGTTCTTTTGGGCTGTTAAAAAACTCTCCGCTTGTGTCGCTTTTCCTAATCATATATCGCCCATTGTCATCATCAATCGTTATTTCTACCGGCAGGGCACCATCAAAGCTATCCAGGGAAAATTCCACTTTAATCACTTCCTTTTTAGAATTTCATTTCTTTTGACATAGTATATGCAGTTTTGGGAGTAATATTTTTAAAATGAAAGAAAAATTAGAAAATGGCTAATTCCAGTATTGTGCATTGACTTCGTTTATAGTTATTGTTAAATTGTGAATAGAGTTAAAGCATAGGGTAGCTTTTCTTTTAAATGCTAAAAGTCACTTTTTCATCATTTAGATTCATTTTTGTGAACTTCCTATGAATTTTTTATTTTAATTGGCCTAACCAGCCTATAAAATACTATAATCATAGTAGATTTATTATTGATAACCTAAAGGGGATGTTCATCCATGTTTTCAAATATCGGAGTACCAGGCTTAATATTAATTCTGGTCTTAGCCCTTATCATTTTCGGACCTAAAAAACTTCCTGAAATCGGCCGTGCTTTTGGGCAGACACTAAAGGAATTTAAAAAGTCCACTCGTGAACTTACTGATGATGTAATGAGCGATATCGATGAAGATAAGAAAAAATTGAGCAAATAAGGTGTAAGACTCGTCTTGCACCTTTTTCTTTAGCAAATGGTATGACTTAGAAAAAGTGGCACTATCCCAATTTAAGTTTTTCTAAAAAAGCAACAATTGAATTGGCAGGGGAAAAGTATGGAAGATAAAGAACTTCATTTAACCGATCACTTGGAAGAGCTTAGAAAAAGGCTGATTATAACCGTTGTTGCCTTTATGGTTTTCTTCATTGTCGCCTTTATATATGTAGAGGATATTTACAAGTGGTTCGTTCGGGACCTGAATGTAAAATTAATGGTACTTGGCCCCAGTGATATAATGTGGATTTATTTTACTCTTGCGACTGTGGTTGCAATAGCTTGTACCATTCCTGTGCTGGCAATCCAAATATGGGCTTTCGTTAAGCCTGCCCTGATGCCGAAAGAAAGGAAAATTACTCTTACCTATATCCCGGCGTTGTTTTTCCTGTTTTTACTCGGGCTAGTATTTGGATATTTTGTTATTTTTCCGATGGTTTTAAAATTTCTCGTCCACATGGGCGGAGATATGTTTGTTACCAATTTTACCGCCGAAAGGTATTTCCAATTTATCTTAAATATGACCCTGCCATTTGGGGTTCTGTTTGAATTGCCTATCGTCGTCATGTTCCTGACTTCATTAGGGATTATTAATCCTTTTGTTTTATCCAAAATCCGCAAATACGCTTATTTCGTTTTAATTATTATTGCAGTTGTCATTACGCCTCCGGACTTTATGTCTGATTTCGTTGTAACCCTGCCATTGTTGTTCCTTTATGAAGTAAGCATTAATTTATCAAAAATTGTGTATAGAAAGAAACTGAAAAAAGAAGCAGAATGGGCAGAGACAGAGGACAATGAAGAGGAAACCGGAGTAGTACAATAGAAGACTTTTCTCAAAAACCTTCAGAGTGAACTGGAGGTTTTTTTTGCTAATAAGGATTTATATGCATAAATTCTTAACGCCATCCGGTCAGCCAATTTTGTATATAGATTACGAGGCTTTATATTACTTGAAGGGATTTGCCGATTATTTTCTCACACATAATCGAGAAATTCTGCATCCGGTTGACGATTCAGTTGTTCAAATAAATAATGGAAAACCGACTTCTTTCGCAGATCACGCGGCTATGTTCCGAACCCACTTGTAACAGATGGTGATGTTTCGGGAATTATTGCACTTGGAGGACAGCAAAAAAACACCTTCACAAATGGACCAAACGCATCCAAAACTTCTCAATCTGGATGACCACGAAACTAGTAGAGTCTGTTCTTCGATAGTTATTAGATGCTGGAGAAGTAAAGTTGGATGGATTCTTACTGCCCGGTCACGTTTCAATCGTTCTTGGGGAGGATTCCTATCAATATTTAGTGGATGAATACAATATATCGGGTGTGATTACAGGCTTTGAAACAGCCGAACTCCTTTCCGGAATTTATAAATTAATAGACCTTGTATTAAAAAAAGAAAAGGCCATTTTAATCACCCAATGGCGGTTACCAAGACTGGAAATCAGGTTATCCATGGCTGGAGGGGTAATATTTGATTGAATGTGATGAGGTCTGGCGCGGTATTGGTGTCAACCCTGAAAGCGGCCTTGATTTAAAACCAGAGTATGACTAATACAATGCCAAAAAGAGGTTCACAGTTAATGTAGCTGAACCAAGAAAAACGAAATGCCGCTGTGGTGAGGTGATCAGGGGAATTGATTACACCTAATGAATGCCCTTTGTTCGGTAAAGCCTGTCATCCAATGAACCAGGTCGGTCCATGCATGGTTTCAGCAGAAGGCAGCTGTTCAGCTTATTATCAATACATGAGGGAGACCTTCTAATGGAAAAGTATATCAGCCTCGCACACGGAGACGGTGGTGAACTAAGCCACCGCCTTATCCGAGATATATTTATAGAAGCTTTTGGTTCCGGTGGCTCTGCTTTATTTGATGCAGCCTCTTTGGGAATTGAGGGAAGCAGGATCGCTGTTACAACAGATTCATTTGTTATTAAACCAATCTTCTTTCCAGGCGGCACCATCGGCAAGCTGGCCGTTGCCGGAACAATAAACGACCTGGCAGTCAGCGGAGCAAAGACTCTATATCTAACCTGCGGGTTTGTGATTGAAGAAGGATTTCCAATCTCCGACTTAAAGAGGATCGTAGAAGATATGGCAGCTGAAGCTCGGAAAACAGGTGTCACGATTGTGGCCGGTGATACAAAAGTAGTAGAACGTGGCAGTGCAGACGGGGTTTACATTAATACAACTGGTATTGGCGTCTATAAGGAGGGCATTGGCTGCAGCTTGGAATTTGAAGAAGGGGATGCCATCATTGTTTCCGGAAGTATTGGAGACCATGGCATTGCTGTCCTGGCTGCACGTGGAGACCTTGGCATATCCGTTCCTCTCAACAGCGACTGTGCTTCATTAAATAAGATGTAGTGGGAAGTACTTGAAAATACAGTTGCTGTTCGGATAATGAGGGATCCTACACGCGGTGGACTTGCCACAACACTTGTGGAAATTGCCGAAGATTTCTCTTTAACTATAAAACTTAATGAACTAGATTTGCCTGTTAAGGAACAGGTTCAAGGTGTAAGTGACCTGCTTGGGTTCGATCCCCTCTACCTTGCAAATGAAGGAAAAGCGATTGTCATAGTTGCTGATAAAGAGAAAGAAAAAGTAATGGATATATTGCGAAGTTTTACAGAGGGCAAAGATGCAGTTGTGGTTGGTTCTATTCTTGCTAAGGAAAAAGGGCAGATGTTGTTGGAAATCCCGCTTGGGTCTAAGCGGCTATTAACAAGATTATCAGGGACTATGTTTCCGAGGATATGTTAAGGAAGAGGGCTAACCAACAAATATGTTGATTAGCCTTTTTATTTTGAAAAATTATTTTGAAAAATATATTGACTCTAAGACGAGGAGATGATAATTTTATTTATATAGAAAATGTTCTCTATAGAGAACAAGTGGTAATCCGTATAATTAACAAATTTTTTTGGAACGGTTGTTCATTATTAAGAATACTCATTTCCATTATATAGAATACATAGTTTTAAAGTCAATACTCGTGAAACTAGCTTTCCAGGGGGAAATTATGAGCGCGATTGCCGGGATAATAAATTTAAATAGAGAACCTGTTCCTATCGAGCATGCAGCAGGAATGATGAAGTGTCTGGAAAAGTTTCCGGCAGACGACATAAAAATTTTTCATAAAGAAAATGTTTTCTTTGGCTGCCACGCCCAATGGATCACACCTGAATCAATTAGTGAGCCTCTGCCTTTTTATGACTTTGAAAGGCAATGTGTTATAACAGCAGATGCGATTATTGATAACCGTGAAGAACTGTTTGAAAAGCTGCAAGTAGATAGATCAAAAAGAAAAGAAATGCCGGACAGTCAAGTAATCTTGCTAGCTTACTATAAATGGGGAGAAGATTCGCCCAAACACCTTGTTGGGGATTTCGCCTACATGATTTGGGATGAGAAGAAACAAATACTTTTTGGTGCAAGAGACCCATCTGGATATAGGACGCTGTATTACTTTAGGAATAATTCACGCTTCACCTTCTGTACAACTATTGAGCCGTTATTGTCTTTGCCATATGTTGAGAAGCAATTAAACGTAAATTATATTGCTGAATTTTTAGCCATTACTGGAATGATTGATACGGTAGATGCTCGTATGACTCCATTTAAAAATATAGAACAAGTGCCTCCATTCCATTCCATTTCAATTGTAGGAGAAAGAATTGACCTAAAACGATACGGTACATTTACTCCAAAGGAAAAATTAAAATTAAAGTCAAACGAAGAATATGTAGAAGCATTTCAAGATGTTTTTCAAAAGGCAGTAAACTGTAGGTTACGAACGTTTCGAGAAGTAGGTTCTCAATTAAGTGGGGGGTTAGATTCAGGTGCAATCGTAGGGTTTGCAGCAAAAGAACTACAAAAAGGAAATAAGACTTTACACACATTCAGTTATTTTCCACCAAAAGATTTTGTCGATTTCACACACAAGCGATTAATGCCGGACGAGCGGCCATTTATAAAGAAAACGGTTGAATATGTAGGAGGAATTACTGATCATTATTATGATTTTGATGGGAGAAGTTCCTATACCGAAATCGATGACTATCTTGAGGTGATGGAAATGCCTTACAAATTCACAGAAAATTCCTTCTGGTTAAGAGGTATATTTGAGAAAGCAAACGAACAAGGTGTAGGGATTCTACTAAATGGCGATAAAGGTAATTCGACGATATCATGGGGGTCTGCAATAGATTATTATGCGATTCTATTAAAGAAGTTTAAGTGGCTAAGTCTTATTCAAGAATTACAGAATTATAGCGTGAAAACTGGGGGAGCCAGATTTCGATTACTCCCTTACATTATTAGAAAAGGATATCCTTTAATTAATCAAAGGGTAGTTAAGGGGAATAGGTTTGACCTTCCGCCTATTATTAACCCAGCACTTGCCGAAAGAACTGGTATATTCTCAAAGTTAAAAGAATATGGAATTGATGACTCTGGCTGGTTAGCCTCCCCAAATATTTACGAGCAAAGAAAAAGTATATTTGAAAAAATATCTACTTGGAATTCGGGTAGTACCCTTGATGCTAAACTATCGTTGCGATATAAGTTGTGGAAACGTGATCCTACAAATGATTTAAGGGTGACCCGTTTTTGTTTTTCATTACCAGATAATCAATTTGTTCAAAATGGGTTAGACCGAGCCCTCATTCGAAGATCAACAGAAAATGTGCTTCCCGATCAAATTAGGTTAAATCAACATGTTAGAGGTATTCAAGCTGCAGATTGGCTCCATCGTATGGTTTCACATTGGAATATGCTTATTGAAGAAGTTAAGGAACTTATCAAAGAATCTAGGGTGATAGAATTTTTTGATAAAGAGGTAATAATGACGGCACTGATTAAAAGTGAAAAGGGTCTAAGGACAGAAAGTATGTCTGACCCAGACTATAGAATTCTAATGAGAGCTGTAATAGTGTATCGCTTACTAAAAAAATACTTTGAAAGGGGGTGATTAGATGAAAAGAGAATGGCAAAAACCAGTATTAGAAATGCTTGATGTGAAGATGACAATGCATAATACGGCTGGGAATTTTTATGATTCGCATTATGCCGATGGAGAGACAATTCCTGTAGACCCTGTTACTGGTCAACATATGGACGCTAAAAGTTAATAAGAAGATTAATACAAGTCTTTTTGTATGCAAGTAGCGTTATAGGTCTATTTGAAATTCTATCATTTAGAGTCCATCCAACAGTATTGTTTGACTAAAAAATGCCCTTATATAGTAGAGGATATAAGGGCATTTTAGATAATCAGGGATAAATTGGAGTGTGAATACGATGGAGAAAGTTGCAAATGAGGTTATCTATAAGGCCTTTGGATTTACGGTGAGAAGTAAAATCCCTTTCCCTGAATTATTAGTAATCGATAACGATAGGGACTCGATAGATATAGAAATCGATTTTAAGGATTTATCAAATTTATATTTTGAATTGTCTGGTTCGCAAAGAACTTTAATAATGAATGAAAGTTTAGTTATGTTTAAAGTTTATGATACTGCTATATTTCTAATCGAAGAGGGAAGAAAAATCACTGTTTCACCTCTAAATGAATTTAAAGAAGATGAGATACGACTCTATATATTGGGAAGTTGCATGGGGGCTATCTTGATGCAAAGAGGAATCTTTCCTTTACATGGGAGCGCAGTTGCGATTAATGGGAAGGCATACGCAATAATTGGTGATTCCGGTGCCGGAAAATCTACTCTAGCATCCGCATTTCTACATAAGGGTTATCAATTGCTGACAGATGATGTAATTGGTGTTTATTTTACTAATGAAAATGTTTCTATGGTGATTCCATCCTATCCCCAACAGAAGCTCTGGCAAGAAAGCCTAGATGAATTCGGCATCAAAAGTAGTGACTTTAGAGCTATTTATCAAAGAGAAACTAAGTTTGCAATTCCGATTAAAAACCAATTCTCATCTAAACCACTGCAACTAGCTGGTTTATTTGAATTAGTATTAACCGAAAAGGATGAAGTAGAGCTTAAACAAATTAAAGGCCTAACTCGTTTACATACACTGTTAATTCATACCTACAGGAATTTTCTTATAAAAAATTTAGGCCTTACCAATTGGCATTTTACAAATTCAACAAAGATAGTTAACCAGATAAATATGTACCATTTACGTAGACCTAAAAATACTTTTACCGCAAATGAATTGGTATCAATCATACTAAGCTGTATAAACAAGGAGAATGAAAAATGAAAATGTTAAGTGAAGATAAACTCTCTATGGAAACGATTATTGTTCAAGTTCCAGGTAATATTACTAGTGATATGGATGGAGAAACTGTAATGATGAGTATTGATAACGGAAAATACTACAATTTAGGCACAATCGGTGGACATATTTGGAAAAGTATAAAGACACCTATTACTATTAATAAATTAATCTCAAAATTAACTAGCGAGTTTGATGTGGAAAATAGTGAATGCCAGCAAGAAGTCATTCCTTTTCTAGAGCAGTTATTAAATGAAAATATTTTAATGATTGAAAAAGTTCTATAGAATTATCATTGTTTAAAAAGTATGGAAGGATTCGTGAATAGTGAGAAAGATATGGTTATTCTTCACTTCAAATTGGCATATGAAAAAGTTGCTGATAGAAGCGTATTTTCTTTTAGCATGGGCACGTGTGTTAAAAGCCTTACCTTTCAGTAGAGTTTCACATTTTCTTGGCGCTCAAATGAATGAAACATCATTTGTAATAGAAGCAGAAAATATAAGGATAGTAAAACAAATATCACATGCAATCCATATTATGAGCAAATACACTTTTTGGGAAAGTAAATGTTTGGTAAAGGCTATTGCTGCAATGAAAATGCTGGAACGGCGCCAACTAGATAGTACCCTTTATCTAGGGACTGCTAAAGATGAGAATGGAGAAATGATTGCTCATGCCTGGTTAAGAAGTGGTCCACTTTATTTGACGGGTGCTGAAGAGATGAAGAAATTTGTAACTGTTAATACATTTGCAAGAAAAGTCGAGGTATTTATTAAATAAGGAGTAATCATATTGAATAATTTCATTCTCGACATGCGGGAAGTTCCTAAAGAATTAATTTTAATACTTAACTTGTTAAAAAATGATGATGAGGGATATGCCCAAAAATATTTAAAAGAAGAATACAATAATATAGATTGGAAACTATTCTTGGAATTAACCATACACCATCGGTTTTATCCATTATTAGCTTCTAAACTCCAAAGTTTTGATAATAGATTTATTCCTCAATTTGTTGTCCAAACAGTTAGTGGATTATATAGGAAGAATGTTTTTAAAATGCTCCAACTGAGTGGTGAAATGGAGCAATTAGCCCAATTGTTTAAGACTAATTGTATAAAAACTATCTTTCTAAAAGGCCCTATACTTGGTATTGAAATTTATGGCGATGTTTCACTAAGGACATGTGGAGATTTAGATTTACTTATACCAATTGAAGATCTTGATATTATGGATAAACTATTGGAGGAAAATGGATATGAAAAAGATCCATATATACAAAGTGTATTAGAAGATTGGAAATGGAGACATCATCATTTTACCTATTATAATTCATTAAAAAATATTAAGGTTGAAATACATTGGAGGCTAAATCCAGGACCCGGAAAAGAACCAAACTTCAACGAATTATGGGAACGTAAAAGAGAAAGCTTATCGTCAAAGAGTCCAATCTATTTCTTAGGTAGAGAGGATTTATTTCTATTTCTTGTCTCCCATGGTGCAAGACACGGTTGGTCACGTCTCCGTTGGTTAATGGATATTCACAGAATGATCGGACAGGAAATAGACTGGAAAGAAATAGATTCACTTGTGAAAAAATACTACAATTTTCATATTGTTGGGCAAAGCATAATCTTATCTTCACAACTGTTAAATGCCAAAGTAACGAAAGAAATGCAGCGGTTTATTACGGATAATCGATCAAAATCACTAGCTCAGAAAGCAATATTTTATTTGGAAAACATGGTTAATCTGCATACTTACCCAGTACCTAAAGATGTTTCTTTATATCATGGTCGCCATTTATATTCGTTAATGTCTTATCGCCAAAAGATATTATTTTTACTGAGTCATTTGTATCCATACCATATCGATACAGTAACATTACCATTGCCCAAAAAACTTCATTTCCTATATTTTATATTAAGACCTTTTTTATGCTTTTGGAGGAAGGTCAGGAAGCAAGATCTCTCCTTGGAGGAACAAAAATGAAAGAAGTAATGCATTTTATAAAACTTATCCATTCTTATTCAGGTAAAATATTGTATATTAATCTAACTGCAATGATATTAATTAGCCTATTTGAAGGTGTAGGCATTTTTTTGCTGCTTCCTTTAATTAACCTAACAGGTATTGTTGATTTAAAAATGAATAATATTAATTATGCTAATGAGTTTTTTGGTTTTATTAAAGAACTTCCTCAAACATTTAGTTTGACAGCACTCTTAAGTCTATTTGTTATACTTATGATTGGGCAAAGTTATTTTCAACGGAATCAAACAATCCTTAATACAAAAATTCAACAAAGTTTTGCTCGCTATTTAAGGGAAGAAACATATAAATTAATACTACTAGCTGATTGGGAATTCTTTATTAAAAATCGGAAGTCTGATCTTATAAATTCAATGATAAAGGAAACTGGTAGTGTTAGCGGAGGTGTAAGTCTCCTACTAAATTTTATCTCTTCTATTATATTTACATTAATTCAAATCGGAATTGCAAGTTTACTTTCTGCAAAAATGACTTTATTTGTTATTGCATTTGGAATTTTACTCGTCTTTTGCTCGCGGAAATTCATAAAAAAGTCTAAACTCTTAGGTCAAGATAATATAGAAATATCACAAACATATATGGCAGGAATAAATGATCATTTTAGTGGTATAAAAGAGATTAAAAGTAATAATTTAGAAGAATACCACATTAATTGGTTTAACCAACTAAACACGAGAATGGAAAAAAATGTGATAAAAACAGTGGAATTGAAAACAAAATCAAATTTCATTTATAAAGTAGTTTCAGCAATTTTAATAGTTATTTTTGTTTTTATGTCTATAAAAATGTTCAAAGGACAGGCGGCACCTTTGTTCTTAATTCTTATTATATTCTCAAGATTATGGCCAAGAATAACTGGAATACAATCATCTCTAGAACAGTTGGGTTCGGTATTACCTTCATTTAAGCATCTGCTTTCGCTTCAAAAGAAATGTTTAGAGAATCAAGAGCTGCTCGAAAGAGATATTCATAATGTTAAGCCCAGGTTAATCAAACAAGGTATGGAATGCAAAGATGTATATTTTAGATACAATAGAGAACAGCAAACATATGCATTACATAAAATTAATTTGCAATTTCCTGCAAACCGATTGACGGCTATCGTTGGCCGTTCTGGCGCTGGAAAGAGTACATTAATTGATCTCTTAATGGGTCTTAACAAGCCCGAAAGAGGTGAGGTTTTAATCGACGGAAAAGCCCTATCAAGTGAAAATCTTTTATCCTTGAGACGTTCAATCAGTTATGTACCGCAGGATCCATTTCTGTTTAATGCAACTATACGAGAAAATTTATTGATTATTGATCAAAATGCCAGTGAAGTACAAATATGGGAAGCACTTGAATTTGCAGAAGCAGCTGGTTTCGTTAGAAAGTTACCTAACGGGCTGGATACCATCATTGGCGAGAGGGGAATAAAGCTTTCTGGAGGGGAAAGGCAAAGACTTGTTCTAGCTAGAGCTATTTTACGCAAACCATCTATTCTTGTTTTAGATGAAGCAACAAGTGCATTAGATACAGAAAACGAGTCTAAGATTCAAGAAGCAATTGAAAGACTCAAAGGAACGATGACAATTATTGTTATTGCACACCGCCTTTCAACCATACGTAATGCAGATCAGGTAGTGGTATTAGATCAGGGAGAGATTATCCAACAAGGGCAGTTTAACCAGCTTGCTAATGAAAAACGGGGAATGTTTAGTCAATTGCTAAAAAAACAGTTTGAAGTTAGTGTATAGACTAATTTTATATTGACTTGTTCTTTATATAGAACTATCATATATAATATAAAGAATAACTGGATAAATAATAATGTAATTCAACTATTGATCTATATTATTAAAAGTGTGTTCTATAAAACATCACAAAAAAGGTGGTTCCATGGATAACTCTAAACAAAAAAATAAATCGAGAGATATTAATCTTAAAGAACTTTTCCTAGTTTTGAAAAGACGGTTTTTAGTTATAGCAATGGTAACTGCCATACTAAGCTTAGCGGGATATTTATTAAATCAGCTTCCAGAGGCCCCGTTGTATCAGTCTTCTACTAGGGTAATTATTGGCGCTGATGCTGCATCTATAAAGACTCTTCAAGTAATTGTTCGAGATTCATCAATCCTAGATATAGTGATAAAGAAATTGGACTTAAGTGAAACATCAGAGCAATTAGCAAATAAGGTATCGGTAGATAGTGTAGATGGATCACAGGTTGTAAGCATTAGTGTTATTGACACTAATGCAGTTAGGGCATCTCAAATCGCTGATATGATAGCAGCGGTTTTTAAAGAAGAAGTTCCGAAGATTGTTGGTCAAGATTACATTAGAATATTATCAAAGGCAAAAATAAATCCGATTTCCATTAATCCTAAAACAAATAAAAAGACTATATATGGAATTATCGGTGGTATCGTGGGTGGAATTGGAGCGGCTTTCTTTTTAGAAACAATTGACGATAGAGTTAGATCTAAAAAAGAGCTTGAAGAATTGTTGGATGTTCCTGTTTTAGGAAGAATCCCAAAAATAAATAAAAGAAATATAAAACGTAAAGTAAATAAAATTAAATTAGATGCTGATGTAAGGGGTGAGACTATTGGTTAGAAGCAAAGGTAAAACAGCAAAAGCCAATCAAATATTAGTTACACACTCTTATCCAGAATCTGTCGTATCAGACCAAGTTAGAATGATACTAACAAACTTAAATTTTCTTATAAATGAGGAAAGAGGTAAAATCATTCTTGTAACTTCTTCCGGAGAGAGTGAAGGAAAATCAATAGTGGCGGCCAATTTAGCCGTATGTATGGCACAGCAGAAGAAAAAAGTCCTTTTAATTGATACAAACTTTAGAAAACCAAACTTGAGCGAGTTATTTCAAATTTCTAACTCATGTGGATTAATAGATGTTTTAACAGGGAGGATGTCTTATACAGAAGCAATTCACCATACAACAATCTGGAGATTAGATTTGCTAAATACCGGTCCAATTCCTAGTAATCCATTAGAATTTTTTGATCCGAAAATGATAGGGGATTTATTAGAAAAAGTAAAAGATTCCTATGATATTATTATGCTAGATTCCGCTGCTATCCTTAATTTTCCGGAAACAAAATTGCTAGCAAATCAATGCGATGGTGTACTTTTAGTGGTTAAAAATGGTGGAACAAAACTTCAGAATGCTTTTGAAGCTAAAAAAGTAATTAAATTTTCGAAAGCTAATTTAGTAGGTGTAATTTTAAATCAATAACTTAGATAAGGTTTTATTTTTTTAATTAATCGTTCTTAATTCAGAACGACTGGTTTTAAATATAAATAAATATTCTGGAAATGTCTCCTTTCCCTTATCAATGGAGGCACTCGATCATGCTGTGGGTATGATACCTTAGACGCCTGTCGTCGAGAGTATGATGTGAGGAGGGGTTTGATGCCCTCTTTTATTAAAAATGTTAAATATAAGTTCTTTTTATTTAGAACTTATATTTAACATCTTTAAGGAGTTGGAGAAATGATTCATAATATTTTATTAAAAACTAAAATTCAAAAAGATTTTGTAACATCTTAATTAGAGATCCACTAAAAGATATTTTAAATTGAAAAAAATAACAAGGAAAGGGGATGAAGTATGACATATCGTCAGAGATTATCATTTTTTATTTTTATTGACTCTTGTATAGTACTTACCGCAATATACGTCAGTAGATTTTTTGTGTATGGAACTCTTCATATAATTACATTACATATGATTTTCACCTCTATTGTTATTTTAATTAGCCATCATTTTTTATCTTTTAAATTTCATTTATATCAGCGGGCCTGGATATATGCCAGTGTTGGAGAACTCCTCAGTATCTTAAAGACCGTTACCTTATCTATATCCGTTGTAGGAAGTGCACAGATAATCTTTTTCCATGAAATAAGTTTTCGCTTACTAGCTATTACTTGGCTTTTAAACATGTCATTAATCGGCGGATCCCGTTTTTATTGGAGAATAGTAAGAGACAATAAACTTAATCTATTAGCTAATAAAAAAAGATTATTAATTATTGGTGCAGGTTCAGCAGGAACAATGGTAGCTAGACAATTGTTAAATAATACTCAATCCGATCTACTCCCGGTTGCATTTATTGATGATGATAATAAAAAGCATAAACTAGAGATCTTAGAGATTCCGGTAGTAGGTGGGATTTCTAAAATAGAAGAAACGGTTTGGAAGTTTGATATAGATCACATTGTAATTGCCATTCCTTCTCTAGGTAAAAAAGAATTAAATACAATTTTTCACGAGTGTGCAAAAACATCAGCGAAAACCCAAATTCTCCCTATGCTCGAAGATTTAATGACAGGAAAAATTTCAGTAAATCAATTTCGGGATGTTCAGGTAGAGGACCTCCTTGGGAGAGAACCTGTCGATTTGAATATAGAAAGCATTTCGGAAAATATTACAGGCAAAGTGGTGATGGTTACAGGGGCAGGTGGATCAATTGGTTCAGAAATATGCAGGCAGGTTGCACAATTTCATCCAAGGCAGCTTGTTTTATTAGGACATGGTGAAAATAGTATTTACTCTATTGAATTGGAACTTAAAGAAGTTTTTAGGAATACAGATATTCAGTTTACTCCAGTCATAGCAGATATCCAGGATGCTAAGAAGTTAATGTCAGTAATGAGGATCTGTCAGCCCGATATGGTTTACCACGCTGCAGCTCACAAGCATGTACCACTTATGGAATTAAACCCTGAAGAAGCAATTAAAAACAATATTCTAGGTACTATGAACCTTGCAAATGCAGCAAGCTGGAATGGAGTCAAAACATTTGTCATGATTTCAACGGACAAAGCGGTCAACCCTACAAGTGTTATGGGAGCATCAAAGCGTTTAGCAGAGATGATTGTGCAAAATATGGACCAGAAAAGCGAGACAAAGTTTGTAGCTGTTCGGTTTGGGAATGTATTAGGAAGCAGGGGGAGTGTAATCCCACTTTTTAAAAAGCAGATTGAAAAGGGGGGACCGGTTACAGTTACTCACCCTGATATGATTCGTTATTTTATGACTATACCAGAAGCATCAAGGCTTGTCCTTCAAGCGGGATCGCTTGCAAAAGGTGGAGAGATTTTTGTTTTAGATATGGGGGAGCCTGTTAAAATAGTTGATTTAGCCAAAAACCTAATTAGACTTTCAGGAAATTCAATTGAAGAAATTGGAATTAAGTACACAGGGATTAGACCAGGTGAAAAGTTGTTTGAAGAATTACTACAAGAAGATGAAGTTAATAATGAACAGATCTATCCAAAAATTTATATAGGCAAAACTTCGGAGCTTTTAATTAAAGAGATTGAAGAGATTATTTCCACTTATGCTGTACTAAGCAAGGAAGAAATAAGGGAACGGCTCCTCTTTCTAGCCAACTATAAAATAATGAAAACACCCAAAATATCTATTTCAGTTTAAGGAGTATGTTAAATGAAGGTTAAAAAAGCTATTATACCAGCCCCAGGGTTAGGAACCCGTTTCCTTCCTGCAACTAAAGCCATGCCTAAGGAAATGCTACCAATAGTGGATAAACCAACTATTCAGTACATAGTTGAGGAAGCAGTTGAATCAGGAATTGAAGATATTATTATTGTAACAGGTAAAGGGAAAAGAGCAATCGAAGATCATTTTGATAATTCATTCGAACTAGAACAAAATCTAATGGAAAAAGGAAAATATGAATTGCTAAATGAAGTGCAGAAATCTTCTAAATTGGTCGATATCCATTATATCCGACAAAAGGAACCAAGAGGACTTGGGCACGCTATATGGTGTGCCCGCAAATTTATTGGGGATGAACCTTTTGCGGTCCTTTTAGGAGATGACATTGTAAGTGCTGATACTCCATGTTTAAAACAGTTAATTAATCAATACGAAAGATATAATGCGACTATATTAGGGGTTCAAGCTGTGCCAGATAAGGATGTTTACAGATATGGTATTGTTGAGGGAAAACGAATTGGAGAGCGATTTTATACTGTTAATAGTTTAATAGAAAAACCTAACCGGGAAGAGGCACCGTCTAACCTAGCTATATTAGGGCGTTACATTTTAAGTCCTAAAATATTTGGAATATTAGGTCTACAAGAGCCAGGGGCTGGTGGAGAAATTCAACTAACAGATGCAATTGCGACTCTAAATGAATATGAAGCTGTATATGCATACGATTTTGAAGGGACCCGATATGATGTAGGAGAAAAGATGGGCTTCATTAAAACGACTCTTGAATTTGCTTTAAAACATAAAGATTTAAGAAGTCAATTATTGGATTATTTTTCAACTGTTTTAGAAAAAGAACTGATAAATAGACCTTAATTTATTCTTTAATAAACTGAAAGGACCTATTCAATGACTGTTCTTTGGATCAATCTAATAGTGGTATTTTTCTTTTCACTTTTTTCACGTTATTTTTCAAGTACTCTTTTATTAAATGGGTCGATGATTTCTATTAAACCCAACAAATTATTTGCTTTTATTACGTTACTCTCCTTTATTTTAGTTTCTGGGCTACGTAATAATATCGGAGATACCCCCTTTTATATCCATACGTTCAATATTACTAACTTCACTTGGGAATTAGTTAAATCACAAGACGATATTGGATTCGGAATTCTTCAGATGATTCTTAAGAGCTATTCAACCGACCCACAAATATTAATATTTACAACTGCAGTAATAACGAATGTTCTTATCATTATTGGCTTATATAAATATTCAAGATTATTTGAATTAAGTGTTTTTGTCTATATAACGGGTGGGTTATTTTTAATAACGATGAATGGAATTAGACAATGTCTAGCAACAGCTATTTTTTTTACAGCTACGAAATTTTTAATTAATGGTAATTGGTTGAAATATATATTAGTCGTATTATTTGCATCTCTGTTTCATCAAAGTGCACTTATTTTAATTCCTATTTATTTTACAGTTAGGTATAAAGCATGGTCAAAAGCGACTCTTGTCCTTTTACTTTCTTCGATATTAATCGTTTTATGTTTTAATCAGTTTGCAAATATATTGTTTTCTGCAATCCAAGATAGCCAATATGGTGTTTATAGTAAAGTTAATGAAGGTGGAGCAAACGTTATAAGGGTAGTTGTGTTTGCTGTTCCACTGATAATAGCTTTTTTTGGCAGAGAAAAACTGAGAGAAATAAACCCAGAGATTGATTATATTGTAAATATGTCTATTATCGGTTTATCATTTATGATTATTTCGATGGGAAACTGGATTTTTGCCAGATTTAATATTTATTTTGAACTTTACCAAATTATCCTAATATCTTGGATTGTAAAGGTTTTTAGAAAAAAAGACCAAAAGCTTGTATATTATTCAATACTTTTATGTTATTTGGCTTATTACTTTTACGAAAGTGTAATTAGTTTAAATATTAAATATGGAAGTTATTACTTGGGATAAAGATAATTGGTTATTTCAAATGAATAGGGGGAAATAAATGGCTATCTTAGTTACTGGGGGAGCAGGATATATTGGTAGTCACACATGTATTGAATTACTCAATGCCGGTTATGAGATTGTGGTATTGGATTACTTTTTAAATAGTAAACCTGAAGTAATTAATACAATAAAAGAAATTACACAAAGTGCTTTTAAATTTTATACAATTGATTTATTGGATAAAAATAGTCTAGATAAAGTCTTTTTAGAAAATGATATTGAAGCAGTTATTCATTTTGCAGCTTTGAAAGCTGTTGGAGAATCTTCATATAATCCTCTTGAATATTATCATAATAATATTACAAGTACACTTATTCTTTGTGAGAAGATGAGAAAATATAATGTTAAAAATTTAGTTTTCAGTTCCTCAGCAACCGTTTATGGTGTTCCTGAAAGATGCCCAATTTCTGAGGATAGCCCTTTGAAAGCAAAAAACCCTTATGGGCGTACAAAGCTTATGATTGAGGAAATATTACAAGATCTATATGCATCTGATAAAGAATGGAGTATTTGTATTTTAAGGTATTTCAATCCTATTGGTGCTCATCAAAGTGGACTTCTTGGGGAAGACCCTAATGGGATTCCAAATAATCTTATGCCTTATATTACACAAGTGGCTATTGGAAAACTAAAGAAGCTTAATGTATTT
The DNA here is from genome assembly GCF_011393025.1 of Neobacillus terrae. Lineage (GTDB taxonomy): Bacteria > Bacillota > Bacilli > Bacillales > Cytobacillaceae > Neobacillus_A > Neobacillus_A terrae. The sequence goes on from NZ_JAAOEO010000001.1 coordinate 246,473, forward strand.
GGTAACCAATATCCGACGAATGATGGGACTGGTGTTAGGGATTATATCCATGTTGTTGATTTGGCAGTAGGACATTTGAAAGCATTAGAAAGGATTACATTTTCGACAGGTGTTGAAGTATACAATCTTGGTACAGGAAAGGGTTATAGTGTCTTAGAAATGATTACTGCCTTCGAAAAAGCTTCAGGTAAGAAGATTCCGTATAAAATAGTTGAATCGAGACCTGGTGATGTTGCTGTTTGTTATGCAGACCCAGAAAAAGCAGAGAAAAGTCTCGGATGGACTGCTACAAAAGGGATAGACGAAATGTGTAAAGATGCTTGGCGCTGGCAGAGTTTAAATCCTAATGGTTATGAAAAAAATCAAGAAAGAGAAAGTCCTTACTGTATTCCGAGTGAGGACTTTTTAATTGGAAATAAATGAATATTAAGAGAGGACAGTAGGATGAATACAACTGAACATTTAACGCAAAAGAAATTGCAGGAAATATTATTGAATATCTATTTTAAAGGGATAGAAACAGATACCATCAATGTCAAAGACATTATTGAAGAAATAAAAAAACAAGTGTTAGCAGATTCCAAATAGCTTGGGAGGTTGAAACATGAAACGGCTATTTGATTTTATGGTTTCTTTAATTCTTTTTGTTAGTCTATCTCCCATCTATATCATAATTGCTTTGTTAGTGAAAATGAAGCTGGGTTCTCCTATCATCTTTAAACAGGAGCGACCTGGATTAAATGGAAAGCCGTTTTACTTGTATAAGTTAAGAACTATGACAGATGGAAAAGACGAGAATGGAAAATATCTTCCAGATTATATGAGGTTAGCTCCCTTTGGAAACTTCCTCCGTAAATACAGTTTGGATGAATACCCTCAGTTATGGAATGTCCTAATAGGAGATTTAAGCCTAGTTGGACCGAGACCGTTACTGATTGAATACCTTCCGCTATATTCTGAGGAGCAATCTCTAAGACACCGTGTAAGGCCAGGGATTACTGGATGGGCACAGGTTAATGGCAGAAATGCAATTTCATGGGACGAGAAATTCAAGTTAGATGTTTGGTATGTAAAAAACCAATCGTTCATTCTTGATTTGAAGATATTGCTTCTTACGGCATATAAAGTGTTCATTGCAGATGGAATCAATCAACCAGGAAGCGCTACAGTGGAGACCTTTAAGGGATCAAACTCTTCAATGGGAGGAGGGAGTTCGTGAATATAGTAGTTATAGGACATGGAGGACACAGTAAAGTCATTTCTGACATCATTCTTGCAAATAAGGGATTTCAAATTTATGGTTATCTGGATTATAAGTATCAAAGAACCGAAAAAATTAATAACTTTCTTTGTGGTCCTGTTAGTGCAGCAAAGCTATTTATTGAAGACTATACAGATGTAAAGTTTTTGATTGCCATTGGAGATAACAAGGTAAGAAAAACAATTGTAGAGGAACTTGCCTTTCCTATCGAACAATATGCAACTCTTGTTCATCCTTTAGCTAGTATTAGCTTAAGTGCAAAAATTGGTCATGGTACAGTTGTTATGCCGAATTCGGTTATCAACGCAGATGCAGTCATTGGAAATCATTGTATTATTAATTCATGTGCAGTGGTTGAGCATGATAGTGTGCTAGAAGATTTTGTGCATCTTTGTCCAAATAGTACAATAACAGGCACTGTAGAAATTGGAGAGGGTACTTGTGTTGGGAGCGGTGCCACCATAATTCCAAATAATAGAATTGGGGAGTGGACAACGATTGGGGCAGGAGCAACCGTGGTCAATAATATCCCAGGTAATTGTATAGCAATAGGAACACCGGCGAGGGTGAAATTGAACAAGAAAGTGAACATGGGGTGAATTAATTGGGTCAAACAAACTATAAAAAAAGGATTTTTCTATCCTCTCCACATATGAGTGGAAATGAACAAAAATATATTAATGAAGCTTTTGAGACCAATTGGATTGCCCCTCTTGGACCCAATGTTGATGCCTTTGAAAGAGAAATAGCTCTATACATAGGAGCCAGTGAAGCGGTAGCCGTTAGTTCAGGGACAGCAGCGATTCACCTGGCTCTTTCTTTATTAGAAGTGGTAAAAGGAGACAAGGTTTTTTGCTCCACTCTAACCTTTATCGCCAGTGCAAATCCTATCATTTATCAAGGAGCGGAGCCCATTTTCATCGATTCGGAACCTGAGACTTGGAATATGTCCCCAGAGGCTTTAGAAAATGCTTTCGAAGACGCGATAACAGATGGAGATCTTCCAAAAGCAGTCATTGTAGTCAATTTGTATGGTCAAAGTGCAAAAATGGATGAAATTACATCAATCTGCAATCATTACGGAGTTCCCATTATTGAAGACGCAGCAGAGTCACTCGGTTCTGTATATAAGGGAAAAGCAAGTGGAACATTTGGGAAATTTGGTGTTTTCTCCTTTAATGGGAACAAAATTATTACTACTTCCGGAGGAGGAATGTTGGTTTCCGATGATCGTGAAGCTTTACAAAAGGCTAGATTCTTAGCTACACAAGCAAGGGATGCGGCACCTCACTACCAGCACAGTCAAATCGGTTTTAATTACCGCTTGAGCAATATCCTAGCTGGCATTGGAAGAGCTCAGTTAGGAGTGTTGGAGGATAGAATCACGGCCAGGAGAGCCATTTTTCAACGATATTTTGAAGACCTTTCTAGTTTACCGGGTTTCACATTTATGCCTGAGTTAACCGATACGTTTTCAAATCGATGGCTAACAGCATTAACAATTAATGAGAAAGAGGCCGGAATTTCTGTGAAAGAGATACTTAGGTCTTTAAGTGAGGAAAACATTGAAGCTAGGCCGGTTTGGAAACCTCTTCACCTTCAGCCTGTATTCGAAAAAAAGAAATACTACCCTCATAATACACAAGAAAGCGTTTCGGAAACTCTCTTTAATAACGGGTTGTGCTTACCCTCAGGGTCGAATATGACAGAAAAAGATATAGATACTGTCATTCACTATATCAAAAAAGCAGTTATTTATAGGAAGGAAAGAGTAGATATGTTCAGTGTAAAGTAATTATCTTAAATAAACGGGGTATGAGTCATGATCGGGAATAACATATATGAATTTAGGAAGAAAAAGGGACTAACTTTGTCCGAATTGGCCCAACGCGCTAGAGTATCAAAGTCTTACTTAAGTAATATCGAACGAAATTTAAATCGGAATCCTTCTATTGAAGTGGTAAAAAGAATTGCTGCAGTGTTAGAAGTGGAATTAGATATATTCTCAACTTCAGAGAAGACGAATGATGTTCAACAAAAAATAGATCAAGATTTGATTGATTTTGCAGCAGAATTAAAGCAAACCGGAATTGAAAAAGAACAAATTAAGGATTATAAAACTTTAATTGAATTTATTAAATGGAAGAATCAGAATCCAGCTGTTGATAAGTACAGAGGTAAAAAAAATGGACTATATTAATAAGATTCCTAGAACAATTCATTATTGTTGGTTTGGCGGAAAGGAAAAACCTTGGCTTGTGAAAAAATGTATAGAAAGCTGGCAGCAGCATTTACCTCATTATGAAATCTTAGAATGGAATGAAAATAATTTTAATATAAATATAAATCCATACATGAAAGAAGCTTACAACGCAGGGAAATATGCCTTTGTTAGTGATTACGTCCGAGTTTACGCGCTATATAATTACGGTGGGATATATTTAGATACGGATGTTGAAGTGTTTAAACCATTCGATGATCTATTACATCACAATTCCTTTTGGGGTTTTGAACAAGAAAACTATATTGCTACAAGCACGATTGGAGCGGAAAAGGGAAATGCATTAATAAAGGAATTTTTAGATTCTTATAAGGAAAAAAAATTTATTAAAGAAGATGGAACCTTTAATCAATTAACCAATGTAGTGACTATTACAAGATTACTTGAGGAAAAGGGATTAAGACAGAATGGTCATCTGCAAGAGATTAATGAGTTTGGAGTCTTTTATCCACAGACTTACTTTTCTCCATATGATTATATTAATTGCCAAACATTCATTACTGATAAAACATATACTATCCATCATTTTTATAAGAGTTGGCTGCCAATAAGAAAAAGAATAAAAGGAAAAGTTAAATTTATTCTGTCCAAACTCATAGGTGGTCACAATATTGCCAGGTTAAGAAGAATATATCGTTGAGTAAGGTTTTAAGGAGAATGAGCATGGTCCTTATAGGTAAGAAAATAGTCATGACTTTAATTATTGAGAGTAGAAAACGTGGTGTTTTTATTACTATGCTAATGAATTTTACCCACATGGTTGGAATTTTAAGGGGGCTGATTTATAAGGTCTTATATTTTAGAAACATTAAATCTTCCATTTTTTCTCTTCAAACTAATAGTAAGATAGAAGTTTTTAATAAACAGGCAAAAATATTTATTGGTAAATTTACTTTCATACGGAAAAATGCGAGCATTCGCATTGATTTTAATGGGGTACTCGATATAGGAAATAATGTCTTTATTAATGATAATTGTATTATTAATTGTGTTAACCGAATCACGATAGGAAAAAACACTAAAATTGCTCCCAATGTATGCATTAACGATCATGACCATAATTATAAAAAAAATACCTCTGATCATTTAGTTAGAGGAGAAGTAACTATCGGTGAGAACGTCTGGATAGGGTCAAACGTCGTCATACTAAGGGATACCTATATTGGTGATAATGTCGTTATAGCTGCGGGAAGTGTCGTGAAAGGTAACATACCATCAAATACATTATTTTTAAATAAGCGAGAAACAGAACTTAAACCAATTAAAAGTAAAGAAAAGGTAGTGCAGTTTAGTGTTTAAAGGTGTGGATAGAGGATGAAAAAGGACATTTTAATTTCGGTTTATAATATGGAAATTGGTGGGATAGAAAGAAGTTTAATTAATATGTTGGAAAGCTTTGACTATCAAAAGTACAATGTAGATCTGTTAATCTTTCATCATGTGGGCGAGTTTATGAGTTTAATACCTAAGTCAGTTAATATTTTACCACAGGTAGAGAGGTATTCTGGTTTTCGGAAACCTGTAAAGCAGTGTCTTAAAGAAAAGCAGTATTCATTAGCTTTTATTAGGGTTGTTTCAAAGTATATAGCAAAATTAAAATCAAAATCCCGAAATATGGAAGAGGGAGCTGGATATATACAAATGCAGCTAACACAAAAGTATTCTTCCTTCTTAGTACCAATGCTTGATAAAGAATACGATGTTGCGATTAGCTATGCTTGGCCGCATGATATTATTGCAAATAAAGTAAAAGCAAAGAAAAAAGTTGCATGGATCCATACCGACTATAGTAAGTTGGAAATCGATAATGAGCTGGATCTTATAGTTTGGAAGCAATTTGATGATATTGCTGCAGTATCGGATGCATGCAGGGATGCCTTTTTATCTACTTATCCAGCACTGATGGAGAAAGTGGTGGTGGTAGAAAATATAACCTCCCCTAATTTTATAAAGAAAATGGCTGAAGAAGAAGTGCCACTTAATCAAGTAAGATCTAATACCTTTAATCTTGTTTCTGTAGGAAGGTTATCTTATGTAAAAGGGTTTGACTTGGCAATAGAAGCTCTTAAATTGTTGCATGACAAAGGGTTAACCAACATTAAGTGGTACATTATCGGTTACGGTGGATATGAAAAGGAAATGAAAGATTTAATCACTAAGCATGATTTAAAAGATAGTTTTATCCTTTTAGGAAAAAAAACGAATCCCTATCCATATATAAAAAAATGTGATTTATATGTTCAGCCGTCTAGATATGAAGGTAAAGCCGTAACGGTTTCAGAAGCAAAGATACTTGGTAAACCTATCCTCATTACAAAATATCCAACAGCTTCTAGTCAAATTGAGAATGGAGTTGAAGGTTTGATTTGTGATCTAAGTATTCCAGGCTTAGCAAAAGGGATAGAGGAGTTTTATCGAAATCAAGAAATGAAGAATATATTAGTGAAAAACATTAGTAATAAAGACTATAGTAATAGTTATGAACTAGATAAGCTTTACAAAATCATCAGTTAGTAAAAAAGATTAATAAAACAAGTAAAGTATTACGTTGAATACTGTAGATTTATGTCGAAGAGATGTTCTTTAAAAAGAATTAATTGTAATTTATAATGTAAATAAAGCTTAAACATAAAAGAACAATAACTAAAAAAATTTTTTTAATTATATTGTTCATTATAGCGAACAAAACTATCGGTAAAGAGAAAAAGAAGTAACTACAAGTAGTTTTATGCATTTAAATAATATTTTAAGGTGTGAACAAATTGAGGGATACAATTCAAAAGCTAGGGGTTCTTTTAAATAAAAGAGATAAGAAAAAATTATTGTTGCTATTTTTCATGATGATCCTTGCAGCAATATTTGAAACGGCAGGAATTGGATTAATCGTTCCTTTTGTTGGAATTGTAACAAATGCTACTATTATTCAAAAGCAACCTTTTTTATCAACTGTATACCAAATGTTAAATTTTCAATCAACCAACACGTTTATTTTGTTCGCTGTTGTCTGCTTACTCACAGTATATATTGTTAAGAATGCCTATTTATTATTTTTCTATTCTGTACAGTATAAAGTCATTTTGAATCAAAAAGTAAAACTATCCAGAACGATGTTCAAGCTCTACTTAACAAAACCATATATTTTTCACTTGCAGCGAAATTCCGCTGAATTATTAAGGAATGTAAACGGAGAAGTAGGGAAGGTATTTGATGGTATTTTATTAGCAGGTTTTCAATTGCTAACAGAGATATTAATCATGACTTTTATACTTACGTTACTAATTGTTACTGCGCCATTAGCCACGCTAACGTCTGGTGTTTTATTGGGTGGGAGTGTTCTTTTATTCTTTAAGATCTTTCGGGACAAGATTACTCATTTAGGAATAGAAAATCAAAAAGTAAGTCGTGAGATGATTAAATGGGTAAATCAAGGATTAGGGGCAAGTAAAGAAATCAAGGTTTCGGGAAAAGAAAGTTACTTTGTGAATTCATACGCGAACCAAAGTCAGGTTATGGCGAATAATACCATTTATAAAAATACGCTAGATCAAATTCCTAGGCTTTTTATCGAGACATTATTAGTATCTGTTGTCCTTATTACGATGGTCATTATTGTGTTTCAAGGAACAGAGACCTCTACATTAGTGGCTACCATGTCACTATTTGCTATGGCAGCATTTCGATTAATGCCCTCAATTAATAGAATAGTCGCCACAATAACTTCCATTCGATTTAGTCAGCCGGCATTGACGGTAGTTTATGATGATTTAATTAAAGATAATTACGGGAAAAATCCAATTCAAGAAGATGTAACCAATGAGCTAAAAAGTGAAAAGCTAAATACTGGAGAGAAAATATTCCGTAATTCTATTAAATTAGAAAACGTTTATTTTCGTTATCCAAATCAAAAGGAGTATTCCATTAGGAATTTATCCTTAACCATTCCGAATGGGCATTCTGTTGCTTTCGTTGGAACTTCAGGTGCTGGCAAAACAACTATTGTTGATATCATATTAGGACTATTCGAACCCGAGATGGGCCGCATAGTAGTTGATGGGAAGGATTTAAATGAACTAATGCCAATATGGAAAAATAAGATTGGCTATATCCCACAATCCATATATTTATCAGATGAAACCATTCGGAACAATGTGGCTTTTGGAATAAACGATCAGGACATTGATGATTTTGCTGTTCAAAAGGCAATTGATGATGCACAGTTAAAGGATTTTATTGATACTCTTCCTGAAGGAATAAATACTGTCGTAGGAGAAAGAGGAGTTAGGCTTTCAGGGGGACAACGTCAACGAATTGGAATTGCCAGAGCGTTGTATCATAACCCGGAAATTATCTTTTTAGATGAAGCAACATCTGCTTTAGATAACGAGACGGAAAAAGAGATTATGAAAGCAATAGATGGCCTTAAAGGAGAAAAGACTTTAATTATTATTGCTCATAGATTAAGTACAATTGAAAATTGCGACATTGTTTTTAAAGTGGATAAAGGAAAATTAATATCTGCTGATAATAAACTTAGACAATCAATTTAAGTAACAAAATAATTTAGAAAGGAGGCAAAAGATGCTTCCAAAAATCAGTGTGGTTATACCGGTCTATAATGTTGAAAGTTATTTACACCGATGTGTTGATAGTATACTAAATCAAACATTTCAAGATTTTGAAATTATATTAATTAACGATGATTCCAAAGATAACTCTGGTCAAATATGTGATGAATATGCACAAAAAGATAAACGAATAAAAGTTATCCACAAAAAAAATGCTAGAGTTTCAGCAGCAAGAAACGATGGCATTAAAACTGCAAAAGGAAAGTACTTAAGTTTTATTGACTCAGATGATTGGATTGAACCTGAGATGTATCAGGAGATGATTAACAAAGCCGAACAATTAAATCTTGATTTTATTATGTGTGATTACAAAAAAAAATCAATCTATTATGAAGATAAACGAACACAACCTATTCGTGCCGGTTATTACTCAAAAGATGACATAAAGAATGAGCTATTCCCATGTTTAATTATGTTTGAAAATATCGAATATCCTCCTACTATTTCAAATTGTGTTTGTTTAATTAATTTAAAGTTCCTTTTAAAGAACAATTTATTCTATGAAGAAGATATATATTACGATGAAGATTCGATATTCGGGTCGAAGATTATGTATCATGCAACTAATTTCTACTATTTAAAAAATCACCACTATTATAATTATTTTAATAACCCAAAATCTACTACCAATACGTATAGTGAAAAAAGATGGAATTCTTTTCTTGAAATTAATGAAAGGTTAAAAATCTATTTTGGAGAAACTAGTGAATTCGATTTTTCAAGACAAATTAAAATTAATATGTTGTATCTTACATTATCTGCATTAGGACAAATAAAATATTCAGAGAATGATGGTAAAGATAGAAGAGTAATGATTGAAAAAATCATGGATAACCCGAAAGTTGAGGGAATATTTGAGGAATTTAAATTACCTCAAGTTTCATGGAAGATGAAAGTGATTATTTTACTTATAAAATTTAAAATGGTTAGAATATACAGTTTGCTAATACATAATAACCAAAGGACTAGAACATTACACTTTACTGATGAATTTCTAGAAAACCAACAATAATAAGGAAGAAAAATCATTAGTCACTGTGAGGTTAGATTTTGAAAAAGAAAATTTTGCTTGTAAATGGTCACTTGAATGTGGGGGGAGTTGAGAACTCTCTATTAAATGTGCTAAAAAGCATAGATTATAATGATTATGAAGTGGACCTGATATTGTTTGAATACCTTGGTGATTATGCTAATGAAGTTCCTCAAGAGGTTAATATTATTTACTTTGATTTATCTAAATCTTACGGACCAATTAAGCAATGTATTTTAGATAATATAAAAAAGAGGAATTGGTTCGCTTTATGTCTCAGGATAATTTTCTTACTAGAAAAAATTATTGGGGAAAAGGCTTTGTTTCTAGCAAAACCACTTTTTAATTTACCTAAAAATTATGACTGCGCCATTGCATACCGAGTAGGAATCTGCACCGATTTTGTAGGATATATAATTAATAGCAAAAAAAAGATAACTTGGTGGCATGATGGTACGTTTGACTTTCCTTATAAGTTAATAAAACGCTGGATTAAAGTATTTAAAAAATTTGACAAGATTATAGCTGTATCGGATAGTAGCAAAAAAATGTTACTCAGTAATATACATGGAATCAATAATAAAACTATAACGATACCTAATATTATTAATGTTAATGACATTCAACTAAAAGCAAATGATACAACTATTTATGATATAAATGATAATGAAAATATAACTTTATTGAGTGTAGGTAGATTATCACCAGAGAAAGGTATGATTAATTGTGTTCATGCTTGTAAGAAGTTGGTTGACAATGGATATTACGTGAAATGGTATCTCATAGGAGAAGGTACACAGCGTACAGAAATTGAAAGATGTATAGAAGAATATCACTTAGAAAATCATCTCTTTCTATTAGGTGCTACATCTAATCCTTATCCATATATTAAAAATGCCTATATATATGTTCATCCATCACTTGTTGAGTCATTATCGATTTCGGTATTAGAAGCTCTAGCTTTAAATATACCCGTTATTGTTGCAAAGTCTATGGGACCAATGGAGTTTATACGTCACGGAGAAAATGGTTTACTTGTAGATCCAACTCCAAAAGGCTTATATAAAGGGATTTTATCTTTAATAGAGGATGAAAAACTTTATAACCTTTTGAAAAAGGATAAAAGTGATGTTCTAAAAAATTACAGTCCAGAAGTGATCATGAAAAAAATATATGATTTAACAGAGGTTAGCTAGTATTTAAAAAGTTCTAGTGAAGAATGGTTGAAACGCATAATTGTTCTTAAGAGGGAGATAGTTATGTTGAAGTTTTTTCAAAGATTTTACCGCACTGATTATATGATTGCATATAGATTGGTTAAACAGGATATTGGGATTTCAAAGAATGATAAAGAAAAATTTATAGCGTTTAAAAATAATAAAAAATATTGGTACGCTGATCCTATCCTTTATAAATTGAACAATAAAATTTATATGTTTTATGAAGCATTCAACAAGAAAAAAAATCTTGGGGAAATTGGTGTTGCAATAGTTATTGATAATAAATTAGTGGATCAACAGATTATTTTAAATGAACCCTTTCACATGTCATACCCTTTTGTATTTAATGTTAATAACAAAATATACATGATACCTGAGACCTCATCAGTCAAAAAATTACTACTATATGAGTCCGTTAATTTCCCATACGAGTGGAAGTTAAGCAAAGTATTAATGGATAATATTCAATTGTCTGATGCAACAATTTTAAACCATCAAGATAAACTATATTTATTTGTATCAAAATTATTGTGTCCTAGTCCATATAGTGACGAGTTATTCCTTTATACTCTTGATAATGAATTCAATTTACTACCACATAAGAACAATCCGATTATCACTGATAACGAATTTTCAAGACCAGCCGGAAGGTTATTAGAGTATAACAGTAAATTGATAAGGGTATCTCAGGATTGTTCAAATGGTGGATATGGCAAAGCTATAAAATTCAATGAAGTTATCGAATTATCAGATACCATCTATAATGAAAAAAATATCTCTACAATTTTACCTGATGATATCCCCATTAAATTTCATAAAAAGTTGACTGGGACCCATACTTATAGTAAATGTGATGATTTTGAGGTAATTGATGTAAGATACTTAGTCTTTGATATTAAAAAACTTTTAACCTTCTTTTATAGATTTCCTTTCAAAGTAATTAGGAAATCGAAAATAGCTGCAATGAAATTGAAGGGGATAGAATAGTATATACAATTCGAGGAGTCTAGCATGATAAAGAAATATAAAAATAAATTAAATTCGAACCTATTTAGATTAACTCGACAAATAAAAATTAATCTATTCCCACTGTCACAAAATGCTGCAACTTTAAAAAAACTTAAAAATAAACATCTAAACATGAGATGTTTTATTATTGGCAATGGACCCAGTTTGAAAACAGAAGACCTAGATAAACTGCAAAATGAAATTACATTTGCCTTCAATCGAATTTACTATTTATTCGAAAGAACTGATTGGCGACCTACATATTACTGCTCAGAAGATGAAAAAACAATTTTTAAAAGTAAAGAGGAAATAAATAATTTAAAAATAGAAAAAAAGTTTTTTCCTGTTAACTTTCCATGGGATTACACAATTAACTTTCAAAATGGAAACTATTACATCTTTAAATTAGGTGACAGTAAAGTCGAACCGAGGTTTTCAGAAGACATTGTTAGAGGCATATTCTGGGGAAATACTGTTGCTTATACCGCAATACAAATGGCAGTTTATATGGGAATTAAAGAAATTTATCTTTTGGGAGTTGACCATCATTTTAGTAAAATGGAAAACGATAAAGGTGAAATTGTAATTGATGAAACTGCTAAAGACTATTTTAGTGAAAAGTATAATACTGACAAAGATGATTTATATATTCCTAATGTCGAAATATCAACACGAGCATTTACTGCTGCAAGAAGATATGCAGATGACCATTATATAAAAATATACAACGCAACTCGTGGTGGGAAATTAGAAGTCTTTGAAAGAGTGGATTTTGACAACATCATTTTTTAGAAAGCGTGGTAATAAGTATGAAGATAGTAGGAGTAATACCTGCAAGAGGTGGGTCCACAAGATTTTATAATAAACCCTTAGCAAGTATTCTGGGAAAACCAATGGTTTGGTGGGTTTATCAACATTCTATGGAAGTTAAATGCTTTGAAGAGGTGTACATTGCTACAGATAGCGAAGAAATTAAAACCGTATGCGAAAATTTTGGTGCAAAAGTTATCATGACCTCAAAGGAGCATGATACCGCAACTGAAAGGCTGTATGAGGTTTCGCAGAAATTAGAAGCAGACCTTTATGTAATGATAAATGGAGATGAGCCAGCGATAGAAGCCAAAGATATCGTAAAGTGCATTCCAGTTGATTTTAATAAAGAAGAATTTTATGCATCTAATTTAATGACAGATTTTACTGATCCCGTTGAAGTTGTTGATACATCTAACTTAAAAATAGTAACCAATAAAGATGGGATTTGTCTATTTATTTCTCGCAGCCCAATTCCATTCCCTAAGGGTGGGATGAACTATGCTTACCAGAAATTTGTGGGGGTAGGAGCATTTACGAAAAAAGCTCTTCAATATTACCATGAAACACCTCGAGGGCCTATTGAAAAAATTGAAGAAAACGATTCTTTTAGATTTATTGAGAACAGGAAGGACATTTATTATATAAACGCACATTGTAAAACAATTTCAGTAGATACACCTAAAGATATTGAAAAGGTTGAAGAGTACATTCTGGGCTATGCTAAAAAAATCCCAGTAAGAGGTTAATTAGATGAACAAGTATAGAAAGGTAATAGAAAGTTTTTTAGAAAATGGAGTAATAATAACGATAAAAAAGATAATTTATGTTAGGCGACAAGAGAAATTTTTAAAATTCTATTATAATAAAGACACTTTATTTAAAGCTGTCAAAATAGGTGAGAAAATAGTTAAAATGGCTCCTCTAGATTTATATAATTATCAGAAACTTGCAAGAGCTTACTGGAAAAACAGAAATGATGATAGAGCTATTAAAACATTAAGAAGAGGAATAAAAGTAAACTATAATAAGGATCTTGAAGAAATAATAAGTGAAATAGAAAGGAATATCTCTAATAAAAGTATATTTCTCTCGAATAATTTTATTTTTAAAGGTGGACATGAAAATTACGGACTAATAGAGCATATTTTAGAAGACAAAATTTTGTTAACTAAGATACTAACTGTTAAACAAGCAAATGGAGAATTTATTGTAAAAGAACTTCAAAAAAAACTAAAAACTTTCAAGAGTATTACTCCCAATATATTGAATATTTTAAAAGTTGATGACCTATGTTTCGTTACAATGGAAAGAATAGATGGGATAGAGCCTGGAATAATTGATATTGATCTAATTGAGAAAGTATATGAAATTAATAGTTCTATAACTTCTGTGAGGAATTGTGATTTTTTTTACCCCTTAAATGAACAGACGATAACCCAAAACATTGAACCAGTGAATATACATGAGTTATTTAAGACATTTTATTTAGTTAATCAAAAGAATATAGAGGTTTTCTCTTTAATTAAACAATTTATCCTGAAGAATAATAATCACTTAAAATCATTACAGATTATAGATTATTTAAACAATATTGCTGTTGGTCACAAATACTACGAACGAATAAACACAGCAAAGCATTTTTCTTTACAACATGGAGATTTTTTTCAAGACAACATGTTATTTAACAATCAATCAGAAGACTTGAAGTTAATTGATTGGGGAGGTATTAGGTTTGGGCCAAGGTGGGTAGATATCGCCGTTTTTTTAGCAGTAACTAAGCAGCCCTTTTATGATATTCTACACAATTTTCTTGATCATAATAGGTGTGATTATGACCCAGTAGAGAAACTATTTTTTATTTACACATTAATTGCTACCTGGCTTGTTACTTTTAATAAAGAGGATATCCAAGATTGTCACCAAAGCTATTGTGGACCAGCATTAAAGTATATTGCGACCTTAATGGAAGAACTAGAAAAAGAAGAAGTTATAAAGAGATCCAGTTAAAAATATTCCTAAAATCTGATGGTAAGTAATAAATTAAAAAATAAAATGTCTAAGGGAGATAATAAGTTATGAAAACGATGAAAGTTGGTAATATTCCTGTAGATAACACTATATTTACATTAATTGCAGGTCCTTGTGTAATTGAAACAGAAGCACAAGTGATAGAAGTGGCATCAAGAATGAAAGACATTACAGGATTACTTGGTATTCCTTTTATTTTTAAGTCATCGTTCGATAAAGCGAATAGAACGTCCGTTTCAGCGTACAGAGGTCCTGGAATTAATGAGGGTCTTCGTATTCTTAAGAGAGTGAAAGATGAGTTAGGTATACCAGTAGTAACAGATATTCATGAACCCTACCAAGCAAGGACTGCTGCTGAGGTTGTCGATATGCTTCAAATTCCTGCTTTTCTTTGTAGACAAACAGATTTATTGGTAGCAGCAGCAGAAACCGGGTTGCCAGTTAACATTAAAAAGGCACAGTTTTTATCAGCAAAGGATATGAAAAATGTTATTACAAAGGTTGAAGAATCTGGCAACGAAAACATTCTTTTATGCGAAAGAGGTAACACATTCGGTTATAACAATTTAGTTGTTGATATGACCAACATTATTGAAATGAAAAAGTTCGGCTATCCAGTAGTTTTTGATGCAACACACAGTGTTCAAAAACCAGGCGGCAACGGCACATCGACTGGTGGAAATCGAGAGTATGTAGAACATTTAGCAAAAGCGGCTTTAGCAGTTGGTGCTGATGCTTTATTTATGGAAGTTCATGAAAATCCTGATAATGCTAAGTCTGATGGTCCTAATATGGTGAAACTTGATGAGATCGAAGTGATGCTTAAAAAGCTTATTAAGATATATAAGGCGGTGCGCGATGTTGAATCAATTAGATTTTCTAAATGAATTTAAAAAGGAACATCAAATTGATATTCTCTCTGAATCAAAATTTGTTTTTGAAACTGAGGTAAATGCCATAAACCTAGTAAAAGATGCTCTGGATGAAAGCTTTGTTAGAATTGTAGAACTAATCTCCAATTGTACCGGGAAAGTTATTGTTACAGGAATGGGTAAACCTGGGCATGTTTCGAGGAAAATTGCCGCTACCATGTCAAGTCTTGGGACATCATCGTTTTTCCTGCATCCAGCTGAAGCGTTACACGGAGACCTGGGAATGATTTCAGCAAATGATATTGTTATAGCTATTAGCTATAGTGGCGAAAGTGAAGAGATTACAAGAATTTTGCCTAATATTAAATTGATTGGTGCCACATTAATTGGTATCTCAGGTAACCAAAACTCATCGCTTGTGAAATACAGTGATTACTCTTTTGTATTTCCTAAATTTAAGGAAGCCTGTTCCATGAACTTGGCACCTACATCAAGTACAACAGTTGAGATGGTTTTGGGGGATGCATTAGCAGTCTGTTTATCAAAAATTTATGGTTTTCAAGATAGAAACTACGCATTGTATCATCCAGCTGGTTCCCTAGGAAAGAAATTGCTAGTAAAAGTAAGTGACATTATGCATACAGGGAATAAAAACGCGGTTGTAAAGGCTGGCACGAAGTTAAATGACGCCATTATTGAGATGAGTACGAAAGCAATTGGAATTATTAATATTTTAAATGAAAAGAATGAATTAATCGGAGTCTTTACTGATGGTGATTTAAGAAGAACGTTTA
The DNA here is from genome assembly GCF_011393025.1 of Neobacillus terrae. Taxonomy (GTDB): domain Bacteria; phylum Bacillota; class Bacilli; order Bacillales; family Cytobacillaceae; genus Neobacillus_A; species Neobacillus_A terrae. The sequence continues at coordinate 262,405 of NZ_JAAOEO010000001.1, forward strand.
CAAGAGAAGTGAATGTTTATAGCTTATCAATAGAGGATGTAATGATAAAAACACCCCTCTTCATAGACCCTAATATGCTCGCTGTAGATGCTTTAAAGATGATGAATGATCACAATATATCAGCATTGCCAGTCATTAGGGATAATAAATTGATTGGAACCGTAAGGGTTAACGATATTCTTGGAGTTGGTATTTTTATATGATTAAAGAGAAGGATTTATCAAAAATTAAAATGATAGTTATGGATGTTGACGGTACTTTAACCGATGGGAAAATTTATGTCGGTGATAATGGTGAGGTATTTAAAGCATTCAATGTAAGAGATGGCTACCGATTAATTAATCTTGAAAAGTATAATATCATACCAGTTATCATTACAGGAAAGAGATCAGAGATTTTAGTGAAACGTGCTGCTGAACTAAAGATTGAAGAAGTTCATCAAGGAATTGAGGATAAACTAAAAGTTTTGGATGAGATTATATATAGGTATGATTTAAAATACGAAAATATTGCCTATATCGGTGATGATATAAACGATATTGATTGTATGAAAGTATGTTATTTAAAAGCTTGTCCAGCAGATGCAATTAGTGAAGTACTAGATATCGTGGATTATGTCTGTAAATCTAACGGTGGTAATGGTGCTGTTAGAGAATTAATTGATTTGATTGTTATGTGAGGTATAAATATGACAAGTGTTAAAAATAACAATGCTGTCGATGTAATGAAATTTATATGCGCAATATTGGTGGTGATTATTCATGCACCACCCCTTCTATCCTATAACGAAACCGCAAATTTTATATTAGTTGAAATTATTGCAAGAATAGCAGTACCTTTCTTTTTTGTATGTGCAGGTTACTTCTTTTTTAATAAGTTTAATCTGAAAAACGGAAAGGTTAAAATGAATATTAGCAGTTTAAAGAAATATATCTTGCATTTAATTAATCTATATATTTTTTGGACATTATTTTATCTAATATGGTGGATACCCTTTTGGTATTACGGTGGTTTTTTAACTTTAGCCAATTTTAAAGGTTATGTATTAAGTATTTTTATTACTGGAAGTTATTATCATATGTGGTATATTGTTTCACTAATATATGGAATGATATTTTCATTTCTAATATTAAAATACGTCCGAGTTAAGCTAGTAATCGGAATTGCAGTTATTTTTTATTTAATAGGGACAATTGTATATTCATATTCTTGGATTATCAGTGAGAACATTTTAATTGATCTTTTTATAAAATTATACGGCCTCTTTAGTTCAATAAGTGTTGGACTATTTAGGGCATTCCCATACATAATGATGGGGCTCTTTTTCTCAAAGTTTAGAGTAAAAGTAAACACTCCGCTAAGCGTAATTATAAGTGGTATCTGTTTATTATTACTAGGCGTGGAGGTTTGGATGTTAAAGACCTCTGGGAATACTTCTAAATTCTCTTATGTTTTATTAACAGGAGTCAATGTTTTCTTTATTTTTAATACGGTAAGTAAAATTAAACTAAAATACAATACATTTTATCCATTATTAAGAAAGATGAGTTCAATAATTTACTTTGTACATCCCATGTTTATTAATATTAATGGTCTGATTTTGTCACATTATATTGGCAAAGAAAACCCAGCAATATTGTTTCTTTCTGTATTGGGATGTACGGTTTTGTTTAGTGTTGGATTTATTAAATTATCACAATCTAAATATTATTACAGATTAAAGTCTGTGTATTGAGGTGGGGGAAATTAAACCTATAATTTCAATTATAATACCTGTTTATAATGTAGAAAAATATATTAACCGCTGCATAGGTAGTATATTGGCACAAACTTTTTCTGATTTTGAATTGATATTAGTTAATGATGGATCAACAGATAAAAGTGGCACTATATGTGAGTACTATGCAAAAGAGGATAGTAGAATTAAAGTCATTCACATAAATAATGGAGGGGTTTCTAACGCAAGAAATACAGGAATTGCTCTTGCCCAAGGGGATTACCTGATGTTTTGTGATAGTGATGACTACGTTGAAATAAATTGGTGTAGTGAACTTTATGAGTCTATTAAGCAAGGTGAGAAGACCTTACCTGTTAGTGGAATTAGATTTGTATATCAAATCAGAAAACAAAAAGAAGAAATCATAAAAGCATTTCCAAAAAAAGATTCATTTGATAAAGGTAATTATTTTGAAACATATAAAAAAGGTCTTTCCGGAAGTTTATGTTGCAAAATATATGACAGAAAAATAATCGCTGAAAACTCTATATTTTTTGATACTAATGTAAATAGGGGAGAAGATTTACTATTCAACCTAACTTATATGAGTCATATGGATACTTTTGTTACAATCCCAACAATTACATATAATTACGTTCACTCGAATGAATACAGTTTAATGAATGGCTATCGTAAAGATTTATTTGATATTTCTGTAATGGTGTATTACGCCTGGAAAGATTATTTGAAACAAAATAATGGTGATAGGGAAAAAGTTGAGGAATTTGCTACGTATTTTTATCTGAATTTTTTGAATGTACTTAAGAATACTTTTGATGAACGAAATAAAGATAAATTAATAAAAAAATTAATCTATAATAACCAAATTTTGAATTCCAGAGAATTTATTGAGTGTATAAAGTTGGCAGATACGTCAAAAGAAGATATTCGATATATGAAGTTATTAAAAACGAATAATTATTATTTAGTTTGGTTTTTAGAACAAGCGATAAAAGTAAAAAAATGTTTAGTTGATAATAAAAATTTTTTCCGCCTCAGTTATTTTAAAAAGAATTAAATGAGTTTATTACGTAAGTAGATAAGGAGTAAGAGGTATGAAGAATCTATTGTTAAAAATGTATTATATATTTCTTGATTTAAAAAATCATTTTAAGGTATTAAGGGATAAATTAATTTCGGTTATTATTAAGCCCCCAGTTGTTAAAACAACAGATGAAACCTTGAGCAAAATAATAAATGAAAGGTGTTCTGTAAGCCGCTATGGAAATGGCGAATTTAATATTATGTTTAAGGGAGAGCAATTCTTTCAAGAATACGATAATGATTTGAGTATACGATTAATTGAAATTATTAGCTCTCAAAGTAAAAATCATATTGTATGTATTCCTGATGTTTTTAGGAATATCGATAAGTTTACAGATAGAGCACAAAATTTCTGGAATAAGTATTTAATTTTAAACAGAACTAAAATATATCGGAAGCTAAAAAATAAGAAAGTTTATTATGATGCAATGGTGACGCGTCTATATATGGACTATAAAGATAAAAGTAAGTCAGATGAGCGCTTTTCTAAATTTAAAATGATCTGGGATGATAGAGAAATTATTCTCGTTGAAGGTGAACAAAGTAGATTAGGAGCAGGTAATAATTTATTTAGCAATGCTAAATCCTTAAAAAGGATTTTATGCCCAGCTGAAAATGCTTTTGCAAAATATGAGGAAATTTTAACTGCAGTTAAAAAATACGATACGTCAAAATTAATCCTGCTTGCACTTGGCCCAACAGCAACGGTATTAGCATATGACCTTTCTAGAATAGGTTACCAAGCAGTTGATATTGGAAATGTAGATATCGAGTATGAGTGGTTTTTAAAAAGGACTCAAGTTAAAACTCCTGTTAAGCACAAATATACTGGAGAAGTTGCTAATGGAACAAAAGTTGAAAAATTGCATAATCCAGAGTATGAAAATGAAATTTTGGCTCAAATCCTTTAATTCGCAGTAGGGCTTATAACAAGGTAATAAGGGAGGAACAGAAAGAGTGAGCAGTAAGTTAATAAATACATTTATGAAGGTAAAGTTCCGGTATTCCCCGTATAGGCATGACTGGTACTATGGAAGCATTATTTATAAAATGGAAAAAAATCTTGAGATATTCAAATTGAATTCAAAAAAAAACACACCTTATTTAAATAAACCAGGTATTTCGTTTTCCTTTGATGATAGTTTTAGAGTTAACCATTGGTACAAATATGGAAAAGAATTATTCGGGTATTATGATGTCAAAGCAACCTTTAATATTAATGCATTCCATCATTTTGAGGGTCAAAGAGAGCACACTCAAGAAGAAATAGATATGCTTCTAGATTTACAAGCAAACGGTCATGAAATTGCACATCATGGATATAAACATCAAAATGCAAAGGGTTATTCCGCTGAAAATGGTTTATCTAGTTGGTTAGAAGATGAAATTAAACCTTTGTTTACCTGGATGGAAAGCCAGTCACATTCAAAGACGAAAGAAAAATTTAAAAAACCTGTTACTTATTCATTTCCATATTCTCATTTTAATGAAGAAAATATCAAAGAAATAGTGCCAAAATATTTTAAAGTTGTTAGAGGACATTTAACCGAAAATAATGCAATTCCGTTTAATTTTACTGGACTTGCGCCTTCAATACGAATAGATAGCAACTTTCTAACTGATGTTAAGTATATTAAAAGAATAATGGGACTAGCAAAAACAACTGGAAGAAATTTAATTTTTATGTGTCATTCATTAATCCCAGAAGAAATTAACTGGAAGGATTTTGGTTGGGGTGAAAACTCGAGTGCAGCAGGAGAATGGAGAATATCACCCGAAGTTATTCTGGTAATTATTGATGAAGCCAAAAAGTTGGATTTGGAATTTTATACAACTGCTGAAATAGCTGGTGTCGCAACCTTTATAGACAAAAATTTGGAAAGTTGTGTTAGGGAATACATCTCAAATCCTGATGATCCGTGGATCTCTATTTCAGAATTAAGCAGGATAAGAGAATTAGACTTAAGTGGTAAAAATATTTCTAATTTGGACGGTATACAATATTTCATAAATCTTGAAAGACTTGATTTAAAGGATAATAATATTTCAGATTTTAGGATTTTAGAGAAACTTAACAAATTAAAGGATGTGGAGCATACAATAAATCCATTATTAAATAGTAAAAAGGAGTGTTTTAAAGAGTGAAAAGCCAGTTAGTCATTACACTAAGGAAAGTAAAGTCCCGGTATTACCACCAGTACAAGTACTTTAAGAATATCATTCATCAAATGGAAAAAAGAATTTACACATCCAATCTAAAATCAAACAAAAAAACAACATATTTAAATAAACCAGGTATTTCTTTTTCCTTTGATGATAGTTTTAGAGTTAAGCAATGGTACAAATATGGAAAAGATTTATTTGGATTTTATGATGTCAAAGCAACTTTTAATATAAATGCATTCCATCATTTTGAAGGCCAAAGGGAGCATTCACAGGATGAAATAGACTTGCTTCTAGATTTGCAAGCAAATGGTCATGAAATAGCACATCATGGATATAAGCATCAAAACGCAAATACTTATTCAAATGAAAAAGGGATATCTAGTTGGATTGAAGATGACATTAAACCTCTGTTCACTTGGATCGAAAATCAATCGCATTCAAAAACGAAAGAAAAGTTTAAAAAACCAGTAACATACGCATTTCCCTATGCTCAATTTAATGAAGAGAATATTAAGGAGTTAGTGCCTAAATATTTTAAAGCCGTTAGAGGACACTTATCCGAAAATAACTTAATCCCATTTAATTATACTGGATTTTTTCCATCTATCATTATAGATAGTAAGAATCTAACTGATGTAAAGTATATTAAAAGAATAATGAAACTGGCAAAGAAATCAGGCGATAATTTAGTTTTTATGTGCCATTCATTAATTCCAGAAGAAATTAACTGGAAGGATTTTGGATGGGGAGAAGATTCGCTTGCAGCAGGAGAATGGAGAATATCACCCAAAGTTATTCAAGAAATCATTGATGAAGCTAAAAAGTTAGATTTGGAATTTTATACAACTGCGGAAATAGCTGGTATCGCAACTTTTATTGACAAAAACTTGGAAATATGTGTTAGAGAATACATCTCAAATCCTGACGATCCATGGATTTCTATTTCAGAATTGAGCATGATAAGGGAATTAGATTTAAGTAGAAAAAATATTTACAATTTGGACGGCATGCAATATTTTATAAATCTAGAAAAACTAAATTTAAAGGATAATCATATTTCAGACTTTAGGATTTTAGAGAAACTTAACAACTTAAAGGATTTGGTTTTACCATTAATATTCTTGAGTAAATTTTTAACTTTAGATCTGATATTTTAAATAAGATTAATTTTATAGGCAAACTAGGAAGTTAAGGGGATTCATATGAGCGCTAAAATTAGTATTATTGTCCCGATATATAAAGTTGAACCATACCTTCGGCAATGTGTGGGATCAATACTAGCACAATCATACACCAACTTTGAACTAATACTTGTAGATGATGGTTCACCTGATAAATGTGGGGAAATTTGCGATGAATATGCAAAAAAGGATAATAGAATAAAAGTAATTCACAAAAAAAATGGAGGACTCTCTTCAGCAAGGAATGCTGGTCTTGATATTGCAGCAGGAGATTTTATTGGTTTTATTGATGGAGATGATTTTGTTGATACGGACATGTACGAGATATTATACAATCTTTTAGTTGAATATAATGCAGACGTGGCGGAGTGTAGTTTAAAAATTATTAAGAGCAGTAATTTACAACCACTAGAAACTGACAAAATAAAAGATGGAACCGTAGAGAGCGGCGATAATTTATTTGCTTTAAAAAGGTTATTAGAAAAACCTATAAGGAATGTGGCATGTAATAAATTATATAAAAAAGAACTGTTTGCCGATTTAAGATATCCAGACAAGTTATACGAAGATGGATTTCTTACATATAAAATATTTTACAAATTAAAGAAATATGTATTTATCGAATTGGATAAATACAACTATGTCCAAAGAGAAGATAGTATTATGGGAAAACAGAAAAAATATTCATTGAAAAATTTGGATGGATTGGAAGTACAAGAAGAAAGATACCAATTTCTAAAAAGTAGAATTAAAAATCAAACTATTCTTATCTTAGCTGAATATAATTTATTCCGCCAAATTTTATTCCATTATAAAATGATGCAACAAGATAGCAAACAAATTGACCCCGATAGAAAATTTAGAAAAATGTTGAAGAATAGAATTATTAAAGAATACACTAGGTACTTATCAAACTATCGTTTGAGTGAATATAAAAATTTAATTAGATTTTCTAAATATGATATTGCCCTTTTTGATTATTTATTTTCACATTACAATTTGTATCTGAAATACTTAGAGATCATGGGGATTTTAAAATATCAAATAAAAAAAGTTTCAAGAATTACAAAAAAGTTTTCAATTTAAAATACTTTTTTAGGGAGGAGTAAAATGAGTGAAAAGCAAATCAGTTAATGTGCTTAGGGAAAAAAAGTCTAGGATTTTTAAATTCTTTAAAAAACCAATAAAAAAAATCTATTATAGTACATTTTTAATATCTATTTATTTCGCAAATATTTCATCAAAGATCAGTATTCCACTTACCAGAAATAACTACAGAATATTACAATTTAAAGATAAATATAAGGGCAAGCGGTGCTTTATAATTGGCAATGGTCCAAGTTTGAAACCAGAGGATTTAGAAAGATTGAAAGGTGAAATTACCTTTGCTTCTAATAAGATTTATAAAATTTTTAATAAAACTACATGGAGACCAACCTTTTATATGGTAGTAGATTCAATAGTTTTAGAAGAAAATGTTAAAGATATAAATTTAGTTGAAACAGGAACAAAATTCACTTTAAATTGTTATAAGCATTTATTTAATGCGGATATTTACTTTAATAATAACCTTAATGAAAACAAGCGTGGAACATTTTCAAAAAATATTATGGAATCTTTATATTCGTCAGGATCTGTTTCATATCATCTACTTCAAATAGCTCATTATATGGGATTTTCAGAGGTACATTTACTTGGTCATGATTACAATTTCAAAGGTGCAATTTCAAAAACAAAAGATTTATCAAATATAAAAGAGCTAGATAATTCACAGATTTATTTTAGTAATGATTATATTAGAGACGATGAAAAGAAGGCAGGTCAGGCTCCAGAAGAAATGTATATTGGAATGGAAAAAGCTAAAGAAGTATATGAAAATACAGGCAGGAAAATATTTAATGCTACGAGGGTTACATATTTGGATGTATTTGAACAGAGTGAATTAGATGAATTGTTTGTTTAAGGTTTCTGCTGTTTTACTTATTAATTTGCCAGATAATTAAAAATTAAAAATACATGGTAACCTCCTAGGTTAATCAATAGCGGTTCATGCTCTAAATATCAAAAAGGCCTTTAAATTTTGGGTAGGGGGATACAATGTTAAGAAAAAAAATTTCGGAAATTTATATTAAAATTGCCAGCTTTAACAGAAAAAAATTCATTAACAGAAAAAATAGAAAAATATTAAAAAATAATGAATTTACACTAATTTCAAGTAATTGTACTGGTGCTTTTATACAGAACGATTTAAATCTGAAGTTTTTAACACCAACAATAAATCTATTTTTCTTTGCAAATGATTTTGTTAAATTTGCTGAAAATCTTAATTTTTACTTAAATGAAAATCTTGAGGTTGTAAGTACTGATAAATATAAATATCCTGTTGGAAGGATAAAGGATATAGAAATTCACTTTATGCATTATAAAAGTTTTGAAGAAGCAAAAGAACAATGGGAGAACCGAACTAAAAGAATTAATTTTGATAATATTTTTATAATGATGACTTATAGAGATGGCTGTAATGAAGAAACTATTAAAAGGTTTGAAAAACTGCCGTATAAAAACAAAGTTCTTTTTACAAACAGAGAATTTAAGCAATATCCATCAACATTTTATATTAAGGGGTTCGAAAATCAAGAATGTGTTGGCCATTTATATAAATATGAAAATATACTAGGAAAAAAGTATTATGACAATTTTAATTATGTTAAATGGTTTAATAATAAAAAGTGATTTTTAATAATGAGATCAAAATAAAAAAAATGTCAAAATACACAGTTCATTCAGAAGAACATGATTACTTATGTGGAAATGGAGCTAGAGTGGTTATTAGTACACTAGAAGAACTAAGTCCTAACTTTACCGTACACTAATAGTCCTTTGAAAAAAGTAGTAAAACATTAAAAGTTAGTAAAGTTCTTAGATAGTTAAAAAAATCACTTGGAGAGGTTAATAATGGATAAAATACCTAAAATAATACATTACTGTTGGTTTCGAGGAAATTCTTTATCAAAGCTTGCAGAAAAATGTATTGAAAGTTGGATGCAATATTGTCCAGGATATGTTTTCCAAAGGTGGGATGAAAGTAATTTTGACATAAATTGTAATCAATATGTAAAAGAGGCTTACGAATCAAAAAAATGGGCATTAGTAAGTGATTATGTACGATTACATGCTCTTTATGAATATGGTGGAATATATATGGACACAGATGTTGAACTGTTAAAGAAGATAGATAATCTACTGGGTCATGAGGTCTTTTCAGGTTATGAGATTGATAATAAACTACCTACTGCTATAATGGGTTCGATAAAAAATCATAGATGGATAAAATATTTATTATCTTATTATAATAATAAACACTTTATAAATAATGATGGAAGTTTTGATTTAACAACAAATGTAACCATTATTACAAACATGACTAAAAAAAGATATAAAATAAATCTGAATAATACCTATCAAGTTTTAGAGCATGGTATTGCAATATACCCTAAAGATTATTTTTGTCCCAAAAATTACCTTGATGGAAAAATTAAAATAACTGATAATACTTATTGTATTCATCATTTTAATGCCTCATGGCACACTGAAGAAGAAAGGAAGAAGCACAGAAAAAAAATCTTTTACAAAAATTTTTTTGGTAAAACTAATGGTGAATTTATTTTTTTATTAAATAGCCATGCAAATAAATATGGTTGGATATCAATGATAAAGTTATTAATAAAACTGTCAATAAGAAAATTCAAACCCGACTTTCGCAGTTAAAGTAAATTTTGATGACTACAAATATAAACTTTAAGTATACCAAATTGATTTGAAAATCCTTCAATTAAAATAAATTGGTTAAAAGTAGGTTATAGTTATGGTAATTATTAAAGATAAAAAACTAATGAGTGTAGGAATTGTTTTAGATTCATTTGTAGTTCCAAAATGGATTGAAAAAATAATTATCGATATTATTCAAGCTGAATTTGTAGAATTAAAAGTTATTATAGTTAATTTAAAACATACTCAAAATAAAAAACAAAGTAAAAATTATAAACACTGTCTATATAAACGATATTGTCAAGTAGATTATAAATATTATAGTACAAAAGTTAAAGGAAATGCGTTTGAAAAAATTAATGTTGAAACGTCCGTTACTCAATCGAATAACAAATTAAATATTTATAGATTAAATTCTGCAGGAATTTCTCTACAGGATATTGATGCATTAGGGAAAGAAAAATTAGATGTAATTATACAATTTGGTTTTAGTGAAATCACAACACAATTGATAAGTTTATCAAAAAATGGAATTTGGTACTATCCTCATGATAATTTTGGAAACGGGTATACAGCAGAACCAAATTTTTTTAGAGCAATGTTTAATAAAAATAACCCTTTAGAAATTTCTTTGAATTCAATTTTAATTGGTTCTGAAAAAAGTAATGCTATTTATAAAACACAATCTTCAGTAACTAGAGATTCACTGTATTTTAACAGCAATGCAGCTTATTGGAAGTCAACCGAGTTTATTTTAAGGAAGCTTCGTGATTTGAATGAAGGTAAAATGGAAAATGTTAAAGATTATTCAGTTGTACCTAAAGAGAAAAATGAAAGCAAATTTCCTAACAATCTTGAAACTATTAAACTTTTATTTAATTTAGGGTTGGAGAAAATAAAATCAAGAATTTCTAACGAACAATGGTTTCTTGCATTAAAAAAAATAAATGGTAAGACGGAAGATTACACAATAATAAAGCCCCCACTTGATCGGTTTTATGCAGACCCATTTATTATGAAAAAGGATAATAAAACATATATTTTCTTTGAGGAATTAATATATAGAAAAGGTAAAGGGGATATTTCTGTGTTAGAAATTGATCCAGAAACCAATAGTTATTCTACACCTGTTACTGTATTAGAAAAACCATATCATTTGTCATATCCATTCCTTTATGAGTGGGAAGATGATATATATATGATTCCTGAAACATCTGGAAATAGGACAATTGAATTGTATAAGGCTATAAATTTTCCATATGAGTGGGAACTAGAGAAGGTTTTAATTGAGGATATTAATGCTGTTGATGCAACAGTTATCCATTATAATAAAAAATTTTGGATGTTTGCGAATGTCTTTATTGATGGTTCTTCATCATTAGATGAGCTTTATATTTTCTACTCTGATAGTTTATTTGGCGGATGGAAGCCACATAAAATGAATCCTGTAGTTTCTAATGCTTCCTCTGCTCGGCCAGCAGGAAATATATTCGTTAAAGGTGGAAAATTAATTAGACCTTCACAAAACTGTTCATTTAGTTATGGTTATTCTGTTAAATTTAATGAAATTGTAGATTTATCTGAGGAAGCTTATAGTGAGAAACTTCTATCTGAAATGGAACCTGACTGGTATAAAAATAATAAAGGAACCCATACTTATAATTTTAATGATGAGTACGAGGTTATTGATGGAAGAAGAATAGAGCGAAAAAGATTTAGATCTAAGTAATCTATTAATCGATATATCATTATTATGAGGAGCCATTGAGGAAAAAACTAAAAAAGTATATTAACAGTAAAACTATGTTCAAAAAGTATTTGCTAAAAATAAGACTTTGTGATTTCTATAACACTCAAAATATTTCAACAGCAACGTTTTTTAAGGGTAATACTTTTATTCAATTTGGTAAATACATAAAAAAGTGTTGACTTCATTTTCTGAAGATAATAATATAAGCTTATCACCTCGTTCTTTATGAAGAACGAAATAGCACTCGGATAATTCTTAATATTGTATGTAGAGGAGATACTGTTTAATCAATTGTCCTCTTAATTTTTTTTGAATTTAACGTTCTTTTTAATGAACGAAATATGGGGTGTAAGATGTAAGAGTTGGTCCAATGGACATTTTGATATAGGAAATTGGATCATGGGCTTTGTTACGGTTAAGGAGAGTTTAAAGATGAAAATACTTGTATTAGCTAACTTCGGTATGGGCTTGTATAACTTTAGAAAAGAATTATTAGAAGAACTACTAAATCAAAAAAATGTAGTTTATATTTCGCTGCCAAATGATGAGTATGTACCAAAGTTAGTGAGTTTGGGGTGTCAATTTGTAGAAACACCTCTTGAACGGCGTGGAACGAATCCGATTAAGGATATAAAGCTTTTGCTCCACTACTTAAAGATAATCAAACGAATGAAGCCAGACGTTGTTTTAACATATACGATCAAACCGAATGTTTATGGTGGCGTTGCATGTAGAATCACGAAAACCCCCTATATCACAAACATTACAGGGTTGGGTACATCAATTGAAAATAGAGGTTTCATTCAGAAAATAACGTTGATGCTTTATAAGGCGGGATTAAAAAAAACATCTTGTTTATTTTTCCAAAATGAAACGAATCTAAAGTTCTTTAATGAAAAAAAGTTGGTGAAAAGCAAGGCTAGAGTGATTCCAGGCTCAGGAGTTAATTTAGTTCAGCATCCGCTTGAAGAATATCCCGATGACGATGAAAAGAACAGATTCCTCTTTATAGGACGCATGATGAAAGCAAAGGGGATAGAAGAACTGCTGCAGGCAGCAAGAATTGTGAAAGAAAAATACCCAAATACACAATTTGATTTAATTGGCGGCTGTGAAGAAGATTATTTTCAACACTTAGCAGAATTAAATAAATCAGGAATTATAAATTATCATGGCCAGCAGAATGATGTCCATTCATTTATAAAGAAATCTCACGCAACCATCCTTCCATCCTATCATGAAGGAACGGCTAATGTACTGCTTGAATCTGCCTCTTCAGGACGTGTTGTTTTGGCATCTAGAGTACCTGGGTGTAAAGAAACGTTTGATGAAGATTTAAGCGGTTTTGGTTTTGAGGTTAAGAGTGTTGAAAGTTTAGTAGAAGCAATCATTAAATTTATAAGGCTGCCGTACGTACAAAAGAAAGCAATGGGATTGGCTGGACGCAAAAAGATGGAAAACGAGTATGATCGGAAAATTGTGATTAATGCATACGTGGATGAAATTAACAATTTATAAGGAGAAATGAAATGAACTTATATGAAAAGATTGTTAACAGAGAAGAAAAAGTATCTTTAATCGGTCTTGGCTATGTTGGCATGCCTATCGCTGTTTCCTTTGCAAAGAAAACGGATGTCATTGGTTTTGATGTAAATAAGGAAAAGATTGAGCTTTATAAAAATGGAATAGACCCTACCAAAGAAGTTGGGAATGAAACAATAAAAAACACAACTGTCGATTTCACATCTGATGAAAAAAGACTAAGAGAAGCCAAATTCCATATTGTTGCCGTACCTACTCCTGTTAAAGAAGACAGAACTCCAGACTTAACTCCTATAGAATCAGCCACCTGTACTCTTGGTAGAAACTTAACCAAAGGATCCATTGTTGTTTTTGAATCCACTGTCTACCCCGGTGTAACAGAGGATTTCTGTGTTCCTATTTTAGAAAAAGAATCTGGTTTAAAGTGTGGAGCAGACTTTAAAGTTGGATATTCTCCTGAAAGAATTAATCCTGGTGATCAAGAGCATAGACTAGAATCAATCATTAAAGTGGTTTCTGGAATGGATAAAGAATCATTAGAAATTATTGCAAAAGTGTATGAATTGGTTGTTGATGTGGGGGTTTATAAGGCTAAAAGCATTAAAGTGGCTGAAGCTGCAAAGGTTATCGAAAATTCTCAACGAGATATAAATATCGCTTTTATGAATGAACTTTCTATTATCTTTAATAAGATGGGCATTGATACAAAAGCAGTTCTGGAAACGGCAGGAACGAAATGGAACTTTCTTAAGTTTTCTCCTGGTCTCGTTGGAGGACATTGTATAGGGGTTGACCCGTACTATCTTACATACAAAGCGGAACAAATGGGCTACCATTCTCAAATTATCCTTTCGGGAAGAAAAATTAATGATGACATGGGGAAGTATGTAGCGGAGTGTACTGTAAAGAAAATGATAAAAGCAAATAAACAAATAAATGGATCGAGAGTGGCTATTTTCGGTGTCACCTTTAAAGAAAATTGTCCGGATGTTCGAAATACTAAGGTAATAGATATCATTAAAGAACTAGAAGAGTTTGGAATTGAAGTAAAAGTAGTAGACCCTCTAGCTGATATAGACGATCTTTGGCGTGAATACAGAATTAATTCATGTGAAATCGATGAAATAAAAGGGATGGATGCAGTCATTTTTGCAGTTCCGCATGATGAATTCAAATCTACGATTCATTTAGAAGACTTAGGAAAGATGTTTAGATCATCGGGGCAAATGCATATCGATTCTGAAGCAATGAATGAAGTTGCTGCAACATCCGAATGTATTACAGATATTAACGGTAAAGTGCTAATCGACATTAAGGGGATATTTAATCGAAAAGAAGCTGAGGATATGGGCTTTTTATATTGGAGGTTATAAAGTGGGATATAAAAATTTGAGTTTTCCAAAAGGGGCTAAGTTTTTAGTAACTGGGTCAGCTGGGTTCATTGGTTCAAATCTAGTAGAAGCTATACTAAATTTAGGTTATCAGGTCAGAGGTCTCGATAATTTTTCAACTGGAAAAGAGGAAAATGTTGAACTGTTCATGAATCATCCCAACTATGAATTTATAAAAGGCGATATTTGTGAACTTGAAACATGCATCAAGGCATGCGAAGGAGTAGATTTTGTTCTACATCAAGCTGCATGGGGAAGTGTCCCACGGAGTATTGAGATGCCTCTTTTATACGAAGAAATTAATATAAAAGGCACTTTAAACATGATGGAGGCAGCTAGACAGAATGGTGTAAAGAAGTTTGTATATGCTTCAAGTTCTTCAGTGTATGGTGACGAGCCAAACCTTCCTAAAAAAGAAGGTAGAGAGGGAAATGTATTATCACCATATGCACTTACCAAAATGGTTAATGAGGAATACGGCAAACTATATACCAAGTTATATGGTCTAGATACTTATGGGTTACGGTATTTCAATGTCTTTGGCAAAAGACAAGACCCAAATGGAGCATATGCAGCAGTTATTCCTAAATTCATTAAACAATTACTAGATAATAAAAGTCCAACTATTAATGGTGATGGGAAGCAAAGCAGGGATTTTACGTATATTGAAAATGTAATTGAAGCTAATTTGAAGGCATGTAAAGCAAATAGTATTGCAGCTGGGCAGTCATATAATATAGCTTATGGCGAAAGAGAGTTTTTGATAGATATTTATACTCACCTGTGTAGCGCCTTAGGAAAGGATATTGAACCTATTTTTGGTGCTGAACGAAAAGGTGATATTAAGCACAGTAATGCTGATATATCTAAGGCGAAAGAATTGCTAGGTTATGAACCGGAATGGAGTTTTGAGAGAGGTATTGAAGCTGCTATAGAATGGTATCAAAAAGATTTGAATCAGGCAGCTATTATTTTATAAGACTTCAATATTTATAACCTCCGTTAATTTTATTCTGTCAAGACACTAGGAGGGATGCAATTGAGTAAGCCTATAAGGATTCTGCATGTAGTTGTAAACATGAATCGCGGTGGTGCTGAAACGCTAATAATGAATTTATACAGGAATATGGACCGTTCTAAAGTTCAATTTGACTTCCTAACGTGCAGAGAAGGAGTCTTTGATAGTGAAATTAAAGAACTCGGTGGGACAATACATCGGATTCCATATATTGAGGCAGGCCATTTTGGTTATATAAGGTCCCTTAATATGTTTTTCTCTAATAATAATGACTATACAATAGTACATTCGCATTTAAATAAGATGAGTGGATTCGTAGTTAGAGCTGCCAAGAAACATGGGATTCCTTATTGTATTTCCCACAGTCATAATACAAGTGGAGAAGGGGGAATTTTAGCTAAGAGTTATAAATGGTATTCAGGAATGTTTATTTCGTCCAATACTGATTATACCTTTGCTTGTTCACATACTGCTGCAAAATGGCTTTTCGGCAAATCAAACGAAGCGAAATTACTTAATAATGGAATCGAGCTAGAAAAGTTCTCTTACTCTCCAGATATTAGATTGTTGAAAAGAAGGGAATTGGGGATTAGTGACCAGCTAGTTATTGGGCATGTGGGAAGGTTTACAAAACAAAAAAATCACAAATTCTTAATTGAAGTATTTGCTGAATTTGTTAAAAGAAGACCCGATTCTATTTTATTGTTATGTGGTGACGGTGTTTTACGGAAAGATATCGAAAATAGAGTAATTGAATTAAATATACAAGATAAAGTGAAGTTCCTAGGAGTTAGAAGTGACATTAATCAATTACTTCAAGCCTTTGATATATTTTTATTTCCTTCTCTACATGAAGGCTTACCGGTAACTCTTATTGAGGCACAAGCAGCAGGGATACCATGTTTAATATCTGATGAGATCACTAATGAGGTTGACTTAGGTTTAGGTTTAATGGAGTTTTTGCAACTAAAAAGTAAAGATTTATGGGTTACTAAACTAGAGAAATTTAAGGTAAATAAAATAGAACGTCAGACCTC
Organism: Neobacillus terrae; assembly: GCF_011393025.1. Classification (GTDB taxonomy): domain Bacteria; phylum Bacillota; class Bacilli; order Bacillales; family Cytobacillaceae; genus Neobacillus_A; species Neobacillus_A terrae. Next base: position 279,079 of record NZ_JAAOEO010000001.1, read on the forward strand.
AAAACTCAAAATACTAAGAGATAGAGGATATGATATAAAAAATACAGCAAAATGGCTTCAAGATTTTTATATTTTAAATTCGAGGTGATAAATATTGCCGTTATTAACTATTTTTACTCCAACCTATAATAGGGCATATACACTTCACAAATGTTACGAATGCCTTAAAAGACAATCAAATAAAGAATTTATTTGGCTAATTATTGACGATGGATCTACTGATAATACAAAAGAGCTAGTTGATAATTGGATTAAAGAAGATAAGATTTCGATAAGATATCATTTTCAAAATAATCTTGGGATGCATGGAGCTCATAACACTGCTTATAGACTTATAGATACAGAATTAAATGTTTGTATTGACAGCGATGATTATATGCCAGATGATGCTGTTGAAAAAATAGTTACCTTTTGGAAAGAAAATGGTAGTGATGATATTGGTGGTATTATCGGTTTAGATTGCAAGGATACTGGAGAAATTTTAGGAACAGATTTACCTAAGAATATTAAAACCTCAACATTATTTAACTTATATAATAAGTATGGAGTTAAAGGAGATAAAAAGTTAGTTTATCGGACTAGCTTAACTAAGAAGTATCCTTACCCGGTTTATCAAAGTGAAAAATTAGTTCCTCTTTCATATAAATACTATATGTTAGATCAGGAATGTGAAATGCTGCTAATGAATGAACGGCTTTGTTGTGTCGAATATTTGCCAGACGGATCTTCAAAAAACATATTAAAACAATATAAAGTTAGTCCAATGGGATTTAGATTTTATAGAATGGAAATGATGAAATTACCTAACACCACGTTGTTTTTCAGGTTTAAGCAGGCGATCCATTATGTATCTTCTAGTATATTTGCTGAAAGTAAGAGTTTTTTAAGGGATTCCCCCCAAAAGCTTTTAACTCTGATTGCCTTACCGTTTGGTATAGTTCTAAATAAATATATAGTAGCTAAGATGGCGGAACATAAACTTTAAGGTATTATTATATCTAACTTCATCTTTTTTTGTCGGAATATTGTTCTTTATAAAGAAATTAAGGTAGATTATAATATTTAAAAGAAGAAACAATTAACAATAAAAATAATTGTTTCCTTCTTTAAAAAAGGAGGTGAGAACAGCCATATTGTTCATTATAATGAACTGAACTCTAGAGGTGGTCTTATGCAAGCCAAAAAAAATATTCAAACAAATTTTTACACCGCTCCAAAAGTATTAATTCACCAACCTATCAGATTCGAAACAGCTCAAAGCTGGAATCCTGGTAAGGGAAAACATACTCATCCAGGCCATGGGAACGGTGGAATCCATTTTCCTCCGACTAATCCAAATCCTCAGCCATGTGGGGCAGGTACCCCAGGCCAAGGAAATGGGAATGGTAATGATAAGTGTAAGCCTTAGTCTATCCAAAAAGAAGGGTCAATGGCTTTAATACCATTGGCTTTCTTTTTAAAAGATTTTTGGTTAGGAGAGTAACCAATGGAAAGTATATATGTGAACATTGGCGACCATGTCTTACATATTTTATTAAAAGTTCAATTTCCTTATAAAAGTTTTATAAAAAACTTTAAAAAGATTTTGAACAAACAGTCTAATTTGGAAATAACAATATATGATGACTATGGGTTACCTTTCAAAAATTATGATGTTGAAATTACTTCTAGTTCAAATCAAATCAAATACCGGAGAGCAGATTACTTAATTCAAGTCGACAAAGACTTCAAACATGCAACCATACATGTACATAACGAACTAGCACTTAAGCACGCAATGATGAATTTATATAGTGCTTTTCTTGTTCACAATAAATGGGGGCTTTTAATACATTCTTCGTGTGCAATAGAAAATGGTAAGGGCCATCTTTTCTCAGGTCAATCAGGAGCTGGTAAGTCTACTGCTGCAAAATTATCATTTCCAAGAGACCTTCTTTCAGATGAAGCATCACTTGTAAAAATTGAAAATGATAGTATAACAGTTTTCAATTCTCCTTTTCGGAGTGAGCTTGAAGCGGGCGATTATCAGGGAAGCGTTGAACTGAATAGTATCCAGTTATTACATCAATCCCCAGAAAACAACCGTGTAAAGTTAGATAAGTCTGATGCATTGATACAATTAATGGATAAGGTTTTTTTCTGGCCACATAGCCCTGAAGAAACGAAAACAATTATGAAGCTGCTTAGCACGCTTGTAAAACAGGTACCAGTATATGATCTTTCTTTTCAAAAAAATAATACCTTTTGGGAGCTGATTTCTTAATGGCCCAATATATTCAAAGCGGTGAATATGATGCAACTGAATTGGACGGAGAATGGATTATTTTGAATACTGATAACTATACGGTCACAAAAATCAACGAGGTGGGCGGTGAGTGCTGGGCTTTGCTTAAGGAAGTTCAAACAGTTGATTCGCTAACTCAGGAAATTGGGGAAAAATTCTCTTCGGCCATTCCTATTAGCCAGATGAAAAAGGATATTGAAACCTTTCTTTCACAGCTTTCAGAATGCGGGCTGATTAAAAATGTTGATTGATGAACAAACTTTTCTACTCTTAAAGAGAGCAATAATGAAGGATGGTTGGCTAGAATTACCTTCATTTGGAAATAGTATGTTTCCTTTAATAAAGCAGGGAACCATCTGCCGGTTCACACCTCATAGTCCAAATAATGTAAAAAAAGGTGACATTCTTTTGTTTTACAGTCTCAATGGCCAATTAATTGCTCATCGTTATTATAGCTCTAAAATAAAGAACAAAACTAGAGAATATAACTTTAAAGGTGACACCAATCTGGGATGGGACAGACCAATTGAAGAGTCGAGGGTTTTAGGAAAATTAGAGGTCATTTATAAAAGAACTTTTGAAATTCATTCAGATAACTTTATTCCTGTATTGTGGGGTGGAATAATAATGGCTTTTCCTCAAGTTTCCGGAATTCTAAGAAGATATTTAAACCACCGAATAAAATTACAATTTTATTAGATTGATGGAGAATGTTGAAATGATAAAAGAGCGAATCTCTATTTTAATGAGGCAATATTTTTCTCTTAAAGATATTAAAAGTATTTTTTATTTAATAAGACCTTTTATTTTGAAACAATGGAAGGCGTATATCATTTTGCTTGTGCTTCTAGCTCTTGATATCTATTTAACAATTGCCTTTGCTAGTTTCTATGGGAGAATAACCGATTCTGCCATGCATGGTGGTGTTAAAGAAATTCTGTCATTATTGCATTATGGCGTTGCCTTGCTTTTTATTAGCATAGTTTCTAATTTTTCCTATATTTATTTTGATACTATTGCCATTAATGCTGTAAAAGTGGATTTAAAAAATCATTTATTACACCATATTTTACGGATCCCAGCTGATGAGGCATCTAATTTGCGGACAGGGGAACTTATGTCCCACTTTTCAAATGATATTCATGGCATTGATAGTATGATTGGAAGCAGTTTAATTAGTCTCATCCGTCTCCCTATTATTTACATAGTGGTTTTTATATATTTGGCCAATATCAATCTAACCTTATGCTTAGTTAGCCTTATAATTGCGCCAATTGCAGGTTTATCCGGTATATTGTTTGGCTTGCTTCTAAGGAAAAACGGAAGGGAAATTCATCATTTAGTCGGAAATATACAAAATCACTTAAATGAAAGCTTTCAGGGCATTAACGTGATCCGCTCTTTTACATTAGAAAAAATGTTTTATCAAAAATATAAAAATAAAAACCAAGAATTGTTCCAACTGGAATTGGAAAATTCTAAGCTTCGTGGCTGGTATTATTCAGGAGGACAAATAATTAGTTCTATGACCTTTCTTGTTAGTCTTTCCGTGGGAGCCCTTTATGTTTCCAAAAGTGTTCTATCGGTAGGTGCATTATTTACATTTTTAAATCTGGTGAACCATTTAGTATACCCATTAACTGGGCTTGCCAGCCAGTGGGCTGGATTTCAGCGATCTGTTGCGGCAATAGAAAGAGTAATGAAGGTGTTAAACAAACAGGCAGATGTAATGGAATTACCATCTTTTTTACCTGGAAGGGCAGTTGAAAAATATATAAAATTCGAAGATCTATCTTTTTCCTATTCTGAAAATAAAAATGTGTTTGAACATTTTAATATAGAAATACCTGCAGGAAAAGTGACGGCTATTGTAGGTCCGAGCGGCGCAGGAAAAAGTACTTTATTTCATTTGCTGCAGGGGTTTTACAAGCCTCAGGCAGGAGAAATTTTGTTAGATGGAGAGCCATTAGACACCTTTGATACTTCCACTTTAAGAAGTTCAATTGCCCATGTACCTCAAGAAACCTTTTTATTTGCGGGTTCCGTTAAAGATAATTTAACAATAGCCCGCCCTGATATTACAGATAAAGAAATGATTCTCGCTGCCCAAACTGCCCAATTACATGAATTTATTCGCTCGCTTCCTGACGGTTATGAAACGGAAATTGGTGAAAGAGGCATTAAACTATCAGGCGGTCAAAAACAGCGGCTTGCAATTGCCAGGGCAATCTTAAAAAATGCCCCCATATTACTGCTTGACGAAGCTACCTCTGCCCTGGATACGGAAACGGAACATCTTGTTAAGGAAGCATTAGATAAATTAATGAAAGGCAGAACAACAATAATTATTGCCCACCGCCTTTCAACCATCCAAAGTGCCGATCAAATATTGGTACTGGATGAAGGAAAAATAGTTCAAAAAGGAACTCATAATGAATTGATTAATTCTATTGGACTTTATCGCAATCTTTATGAGTCTTCCTATAAAGAGAATAAAAAGCAAGAATTAAGTATGGCTGTATCTACTCATTAACTTTATGAAAGGAGGTTTGCTCTATGAGCTTTTCTCTTGTCAATACAATATATGATAAAACCACATTGCCGACAGAGCTGAACTTTTACAAACAAGCGCTTAAAGATATTCAAAAGCATGGGATATCTTCACAAATTTATTATTTATTAAAAGAACAAGGAAAGCTGGAGCAAACACCTTTGTTTTTTCAAGAGAGATTAAGAGAGAGTTATAATGAATGTTTATTTCAAAACCTCTTTATTAAAAACCAATTAGAAAAAGTGCTTAGAACATTTGAAAAGATTGGAATTGATGTTATTCCGCTGAAAGGCACTCATTTTTCGGAAAAGTATTTTGGGGATCTAGGAGCAAGGGCTACTTCTGATATCGATTTATTAATACGGAAAAAAGACCTTGAAATGGCAGTAAATGCGGTTAAACTTTTAGGATTTGACAATGAAGAGGGATATATTAAGGGTCATTTTCATAAAAGCTTCAGTAAAGTAATTCCTGGTTCTGTCATCCCTTTAACCATTGAGATCCATTGGGATTTATTAAGAGAGGATACAGCCTGTCTTAACATAAACTCTTTCTGGGAAGAAGCCCATCCTATAGGTACCTTTTTACATATCAAAGAACTTTCTCATTATCATTCATTTTATATGATTTGTCTACATGGCTGGAGGCATAATCTTGGTTCCTTAAAGTACTATTTAGATATCCTTCAAATTTTAACTTGCAGCGGTCAATTGCTTGATTTTCAAAGATTAAAAAAGGAATTGAAATTACATCAAACGTACAAGAGAATAATTAGGACTTTATCGATTGTTCACAAGGAATTTCCGAATGTTGTAGAACTGAAGCAGCTTCCCCTAAAAAGAGGGATATCATACAGGAAAAGAATTTCCACTAATCCTATTATGAAATATAGTGATTTTATTGGTTACCAGTTTCTTAGCTTTGACTCAGCAAACCACAGTATTATTGAGTTTAAAAACTGGCTGTCACTTTTTCTAACAGGTTTAAGACAGAAGCAAGAGAGAAAACTAAATGATTAATGTTATAAAAAGGGAGCATTCAACCCCGATAGGAAGTTCCTCCTAAATTTTATTTTATAATTATCTGTCTATCCAATATTTACAAACTTTATTTCTTTTTTTATTCTTAATAAAGAACGAAACGTTTTTTGAAAACGAAAGTACCTTTTATCAGGAAAGGGGGTATAAACAATTTTTAAACAGAAAATAGGGTTACTTTTTATTTTATTATTAATCGATGCATTCACAGTTCCGCCATCAGCCTTTGCAGCAACTTTCATTAACCAATCAAGCTAATTTGAAAAATTTTTTCAACTATATATCAACCCTCTTATTATTCTCAAACCAGACTAATACACACAGCAAAAAGACACTAGCAATAGAGATAGCTACGATGAGAACCACATTAAAGATTGGTGGGATTGTTTTTGGAATGGGCGAGATGATCGCGAAAACCACGACGATAGGGATAACTGCGATTATCATGAAGGAAGCTGGGGGAATGACGAGGGCTGCGTGGATTCAGCCGAAATATGGAGAAGATGGTATTGCCGTTAAGTAAATTTATGGAAAAGGTTTCAAACAAAATGAGAAAAGCTGAACAAAAATAAGCGGCGACATGCCGCTTATTTTTGTTCGCAATCAATTTGAAAAACTGTTATTTCCGGTCGGCAGTTAAAACGAAATGGTAAAAAGGTGGTTCCAATTCCTCTATTCGTATACAAACGAAGATTGGAACCCTGAATTGTTTTTAATCCTTCAAAATAGTTAACCGCTCCATCCGGTGTGAAAATTGGACCGAAAAATGGGATTTTAATTTGCCCGCCGTGGCTATGGCCTGATAATTGCAGATCTACGGGATACTTAGCGACTGCATCAGCAAAGTCAGGTTCATGAGCCAGCATAATCGTGAAATTTTCTTTAGGAATTCCTAATAAGGACTTTTTTATATCTGGAACACCAAACATCATATCATCGAGACCAGCAAAGTATATTTTATGTCCATTCTTTTTTACATAAGCATTTTTATTAATAAGCACATTAAATCCACTTTTAGATAGGGTATCAATGACATTACTAGTTTGCCCGCTCCTAAAGTCATGGTTGCCTACTATTGCGAATTTGCCAAGAGGGGCACGGAACTTCTGTAAAAGGGGAGTACATTCCTCAAGCATTTCTATTCCATCTTCTACTAAATCCCCTGTAAAACACAAAATATCCGGTTTTAATCGGTTTACTCTCTTCACCAAGTCACTTAAATTTTTCTTGCTGTAAAAATGCCCAAGATGAAGGTCACTGATTTGCACTATCTTAGTGCCGGAAAATACACTAGGCAGTCTATCGAAGGAAAGGTTAATGGTCTTTGTTTCAATCCAGAACCTTTCGATTAGAAAGGAATAGGACGATCCAGAAACTGCAGCACCTAGGAATATAGATGAAAGTCCTTTTAAGAAGGATCTTCGGGATAGTTTAGTTTTTTCATTTTGTGCGAGTTCTCTTTTCATAAGCAATCCTCTTATTATTATTCAAATGTGTTCTTTATTAAGAATAACATAAACTAATTTGATATAAAAATTAAATTTGAAAATAAAAAAGTTGTCGATAAAAAGTTCTTTTAAAAGAACGGCACGTTCGATAAAATTAAGTTGTATAGTTCATTATAATGAACAAATTGTAATTATAAAAGAAATTTATTAAAAGGGGTCAAAATGAAGCTTAAATCTAACGAAAGCCTCCAAGCTGGCATTGGCCAAACAGGAAGACAGTGCTCTGAATTAATAGAGGAAATAAATAATTTAGAAGATATATTGGACGAGCTAAGAAAAAGATTAAACATGGTAGAGAAATCAGTATCTAAACAAAAAACGGATATGGAGGACCTTCTTTCGCAGCTCGCTCAATTTAAATAGCTGTTATAAAGATAGTGTTTTTTCCATTGGTTTGAGATTAACCCAAACAGGAAAAATAATAAATAGCATATTAACCGGCTTAATACATAAATAAACGTTTAAAAAAGGAGCGACCCCTATGTTTAAAAAAATCTGCACAAATTGCCACCAGCCATCCTTTAGCAGTTCGGAGAGAGGCCAGTGGATTTGCCCGGTATGCTCCCATGATATTACTCATGTATTTCACCAGCCAGCGGAGGATCGAAATGAGCGGCAAAAGAAATTAGAATTGCTGGCAAACAAGTATACTCAGAATCAAAACCACAGCCAGGCAATCAATAAATATATTTAAAAATATTTATGAATATGCGCATAATCAGACACATTTCGGGGTAAAGGTGATGTATAATATATTCAAACGGGTGAAAAAGAGGATTGATATTTTGTTATTGAAAAGCCTAGAGTTCAAAAATGAAGTTGGACAGAAGGTTAAAGTCATGGATATTCCTGTATTGGAGGAAGATAACGCTTATTATTTTATGATCCAAGTCCGTTTGCAAACGTTCATTGCCTCCGTCTACGGAGAGAAAATGCCTCACAAGTGCTATTCCTTTAGAGACTATTTAAAGAGAGCAATGAGATGGCCTGATTATGAGCAGCTTTTTAAATCTGGCGAACTAAAAAATAACGCTTAATGACTTTTGAGTGCCGGGAAACCGGCACTCTTTTTACACTTTAAAAACACAATAATATTTTCAAAATTTCATTTAATTTCCCTCACATCGTACAGCATGTATAATACAGGGGAAATGCTTTTACAGGGAAGTGAATTTAATGAGCAAGATTAAAATTGTAACTGATTCAACTATGGACATGCCTGAAAAACTAGTAAAAGAACTGGGAATTGAGGTTGTTCCTCTTTCCATAACAATCGACAGAGAAACCTATCTTGACGGGGTAGAGATTGGTCCTGTTGAGTTTATAAAAAAAATGAGTAAAACAAAGGAATTACCAAAGAGCTCGCAGCCATCAGCCGGTGCTTTTCTAGAAGTTTACGATAGATTGGGTGCTGAGGGGTACGAGGTTTTATCAATACATATGACGGGAAAAATGAGTGGTACTGTCCGGTCTGCAGAAAGCGCTGCCCGTATGACGAAGACAAAGGTAACTGTCGTAGATTCACAATTTATTTCTAAAGCGCTCTCTTTCCAGGTGAAGGAAGCGGCAATCATGGCAAACGAAGGAAAAAGCCTTGAAAATATCTTAAAACGACTTGACCAGATCCGTGAAAATACACGTCTCTATATAATGGTAGACACTCTCGAAAATCTAGTGAAGGGCGGAAGAATTGGGAAGGGTAAGGCTTTTATCGGATCTCTCCTTAATATTAAGCCTATTGCTTCACTTGAAGGTGCCGAATATTCACCTATTGCCAAGGTTCGAAGCCATACTCAGGTTGTTAAGTTTTTAGCCAAGCAATTTGCTGAGGATGTAAAGGGATGCACGATTAAAGGTGCTGGCATTGCCCATGCGGAAGCACTGGAATTAGCACTAAAAATCAAAGAAAGTGTTTTTGAGTTAACCGGTTATCAAATAGAAGATATTGATTATACGAATTCTACTGTTTCGACCCACACGGGCCCTGGTGCCTTCGCCTTAATGTACTATTTTGAATAACCCATTTTAACCCGGAGCCCTCCGGGTTTTTTGTTTGCCTCAAAACTCCCTCTTCTCTAACATTTATCTTTCACTGTGGTTAAAATTTGAAGTACTGGAAAACCTAAAAAAATCGGTAAGTCTCATTGTCGGTTTACCCTAACTTTGGAATGTAAAGGTGCAGAACTATGTTCAAATGGCGGAATGGCAAAAAAGAGAATGAAACTCCTAAAGCACACAGCCTTAAAATAGAAGAATTAAAGCAGCAGTTAAATGCTGAACTAATGGATACCTCCGATTTGGAATTTCGGGAGATTTATAAAGATGGTGAACATTTATTAATTTCCTTTTTAACCAGTATGACAGATGTGAAGGTGCTTGAGGACATCATTATCAAACCTCTTCAAGCCAGGGTACATTCCCCATGGAATCTTGAAACGTTTCAAGCTTGTCTTCCAGCCGCGCAAATTTCCTATGCCAATCAGCTTAAGGAAATCGCTCAGGCAATGATTGAGGGAAAAGGTTACCTTTACTCTGAAGGAGAGCCCTGTGGAATTCTGATTAACACTGGAAAAATTGCGGAGCGGTCACTTGAAAGGGCAGAAACCGAATCACTTGTTTACGGTCCAAAGATTTCCTTTACTGAATCCCTTGAAAGCAACATGAATATTATAAGGGCCAACATAAAAGACCCCATGCTTGTAATGGAGGACATAGAAATTGGAGCACGGGGAAGGACAAAAGGAAAAATAGTTTATATCAAAGACATTGCAGATGAAAAAAATGTCAATACGTTCAAGCAAAGGATTAAGGACCTCAGCATTGACCATATTCCTGACAGCACTGTTCTTGCACAGCTAATTGAAGATAATAGCTGGACTGTTTTTCCCCAGCTTTTAACAACAGAATTGCCAGACCGCTTATCAATCGTTCTTTTAAAAGGAAGAGTTGGCGTCCTGGTAGACAGGAGTCCTGCTGCAATCTACGGACCCAGTACTTTTTTCAGCTTTTTTGAATCAACAGAGGATGTTTATATGCGCTGGAATATGGGTTTATTTCTGCGCATGCTTCGCTTCTTTTCATTTTTCTTCTCCATCCTGCTTACACCTGCCTATGTGGCGGTTTTGACTTATCACTACGAGGTGATTCCATCTCCTTTACTCGTTTCCTTAGGGGAGTCGCGGTCAAATGTTCCTTTTCCTCCTGTCTTTGAGGCACTTCTCCTTGAATTTATTATCGAGCTTTTAAGGGAAGCCGGGGCCCGGCTGCCGACCAAGGTGGGCCAGACAATGGGTATTGTTGGCGGTATTGTAATTGGGCAGGCAGCGGTGGATGCCGGTTTTACGAGCAATATCTTGATTATTATTATTGCGCTAAGTGCCCTTGGCTCCTTTACTACACCCAGCTATTTGATGGGTACAGCGGTTAGGATTATTCGTTTCCCTATTATACTTCTGGCTGGATTGTGGGGGGGCGTGGGAATTATGGTTGCTTTTTGTTTCTTGATCATTCATGTTCTAAAGCTCTCTACACTGGGGACTCCCTATTTGGCTCCCCTTTATCCCTTAAGCATGAAGGATTTTGGCTACAGTCTGCTGCGTTTCCCATTTCAGTTTAATTATATGAGACCATTATCAAATCAGCCTGGCGACTTAAAACGTTACCCTCAGAAAAAAGCGAAGAAAAAGAAGGATGTAGATGAGTAGGTGTAAACATGAAGGTAAATATACAGCCAAAAGAGGGGCTGCTATTTAATGCATTTCTGGTTATGTTTGTAATCCATGTAACCCAAACAGGTGTTGGATTGGCCGGACTGCCAAGAATTGTTTATCTTGAAGCGGAACATGACGGCTGGATTTCTGTACTTTTGGCTGGTGTGCTTACCGGAATAATCCTTTGGGTTATGTTTCTGCTGCTTCGGGAGTACGATAGCGCTGATTTATATGGAATACAGGTAGACTTGTTTGGCAAGCTTTTTGGCAGAATGCTTGGGGTAATCTATATGGTTTATCTAAGCAGTGTCTTTTTCGATATCTGCATGAATTATGTTGAGATTGTCCAGGCCTGGATTTTTTCCGATATGCCCACATGGGTTCTATCGGGGGTGATTATATCTCTCGCAGTTTATGCCTCCCTTTCAGGAATCAGGATGGTAGTAGGATTTTCATTTATTTCGTTTATTATGACTTTTTGGCTTGTTCTCGTTATCATTTCACCTTTGAAGTATTCCGATCCTACTCATTTGTTCCCTTTCATGAATACTGGCATTAAAAATATTGCCAGTGGTATATATAAAACTTCTTTTTCAATAATAGGCTTTGAACTGCTGCTTTTTGTTTATCCCTATATTCAAGAAAAGAAAAAAGCCCTGTTATACGCTGAACTGGGGAACTTGTATACAACCATTCTTTTTACAGTAGTAACTGTTGTTTGCATTATCTTTTTCGCAGGGGAAAGCTTAAAAAGAACCATTTGGCCCGTACTTTCCTTGTTCAAAATCGTTAGGCTGCCAAATCTTGAACGATTTGAATTTATTGCTGTTTCCTTTTGGCTCCTTATTATCCTTCCTAATTTAGTTACATACCTTTGGGCTGCCTCAAAGGGATTTACAAGATTATTTAATATTAAGCAATCGAAAGGAATTTATATAATTGCAGGCGTTGCCTGGCTAGGAAACTTTTTTATTAAGGCGAGATACCAAATGAATCTCGTAACAGATTACATTGGGGTAGCAGGCTTTTTTTTAGCTATCTGTTATCCGGCTATTTTATTCCCAATTGTTGTTATAAAAAAGAAACTAAGAAAAAGGAGGCAGCAAGATGAGGAAATGGGTTAAGAATATCACGATTGTGTTTGTGTCAATGAATCTGATATTTCTTGCCGGCTGCCTTCAGCAAAGGCCTCTTGAAAAATTGGGATTGATAACGGCTGCTGGATTTGACCTTTCGAAAAAAAATAATATCCTGGGAACCGTAGTTTACCAGCAGTTTGATCCTCTTCAAAAAAACGTTACAAAAAAGATAATGGAACAAGCAAAAACGAGTAAGGGGTTAAGGCAGGATGAAAACCTTCAGACAAGCCATAAATTAGTTTCGGGCCAGATGCGGATAGTCATATATAGTAAGAAACTGGCGCAAAGAGGAATTATTCAGCTGATTGATACACTTAACCGGGATCCGACAATTGGAAATATGCTTTATGTTACAATCTCCGACGGGAAAGCAGTTGATCTCTTAACTAAAAACAATATTGGAAAAGGCTCTAATCTTGGGACCTTTTTATATAATTTGATTAAACAAAACGTTGAGGGAGAACAGTTAATTTCACCAACCCTCCACGAATTTAACCATAGCTTTTATGATGTCGGGAAGGATCCAGTGTTGCCGGTGTTAAAACTCAGACATGGAGATATTGTAATATCCTCAGTAGCATTGTTTAAAAATGACCGGCTGGTTGACGAGCTGAAACCTGATAAACTATTTTTTTTGAAGGTTCTTGTAGACTCCTATAAAGCAGGATCACAGGAAATCCCATTGAATGCAAAGGAATTTAAGCCTTTGATTATTAAAACAGCAGGCCATCGAGAGCGGGAGTTTCATGACAGAATTTATATGACGATTGACAACATAAACAGCAGCCACAAAATAAAAGTGTTGGATAAGGATAAGCTTCGCTTTAGGGTCCAAGTAAAGCTTAAATCAAGGATACTGGAAATGACCGAGCACACTGGGAATCGACCCTGTCGGCTTTGGCAATGAATACAACACGCATTTACGCGGTAAAAAGATGACCAAAACAGAGTGGAGAGAGAAGTTTAAAGAAGCGAGCTTTGATATAGTTATTGATAATAAAATTGTCCGCACTGGTGTAATTGATTAATCTTTCTTCTTTTGGCCGGGTTTGTTAAAATAAGCACGGACAGAAAATGATAATTGCAGGTGATTAGATGAAAGTGCGGGCTTTAGGACTTATTTTTATTATTGGGGTTCTTCTATTGGCAGGCTGTGGCAAAAAAGAGATTAAAGGTGCTTTGAATTGGCCAGTGAAGGATTTCTCTTATACCAACCAGGATGGAAAGTCATTTGGCAGTAAGAATTTAAAAGGAAAGGTATGGGTAGCTGACTTTGTATTTACTAGCTGTGTCGATGTCTGCCCCCCTATGACCTCCAATATGGCATCTCTTCAGAAAAAGATTAAAGAAGCAGGAATCAAGAATGTTGAGTTTGTTTCATTCAGTGTAGACCCTACAGTTGATAAACCTGAGACTTTAAAAAACTATGGCGGCCGTTTTGGTGTCGATTTTAAGAATTGGAACTTTTTGACCGGTTATTCACAGGAAGAAATCGAGACCAAGGCCATGAAGGAATTTAAAACGATCGTGAAAAAGCCACAGGAAGGCGATCAGGTGATCCATGGTACTGATTTCTTCTTACTCAACCAGGAAGGTAAAATACAAAAGTATTATACCGGTTTACAGGAAATACCGTATGACAAGATAGTAGATGATATAAAGACTTTGCAATAAGCCCTTTTGAAGGGCCTTTTTTGTATTTTAATCTGCAAAATTTGCCCAATTCCTTTTATGTAATGTAATTTTTCTCCCGTGTTATAATAACTATAAGTTAAGGGAGGCGGATTAGTTGTTAAAAAGAATAACCTGCCTGTTCCTTTCCGTATTCCTTTTAAGTTCGTGCAGCCAGCCGGAAACGTGGAGACGCCAGCCGGATAAAAAAATAAATCTTCATGAATATCAAAGCATTCCCGCTGATTTTATTCCTAAACCACTGACAGTAGTATCAGCAGGTGACTCTCTTACTGAGGGTATTGGTGGCAGCAGCAATAAGGGAGGCTATCTTCCTTATTTAAAAAAGCGGCTTGAGAATGAAAAAGGAATTAAAGGGGTTCATTTTTATAACTACGGGGTAAAAGGCAACAGGACGACACAGCTATTAAAGAGACTGAAGACGGATGAAATTAGGGGAAATATCAAAAAAGCCGACATGGTTATTCTAACGATCGGCGGCAATGATATCATGAAGGTTGTTTATGACAATCTTTCTAATCTTCAGCTATCAGCATTTGAAAAAGCGAAAGAAAAATATATTACTCATTTAACCCAGATTGTTTCATTTATCACACAGGAAAATCCCCATGCGTCCATTGTTCTTATTGGGTTGTATAATCCTTTTGAAAGATGGTTTGCAGATAATAAAGAGCTGGAAAAGGTGGTAACTGAGTGGAATGGCGCCGGGCAAATGGTCGTATCCAGCTTTCCGAATACTACGTTTGTTCAAATAGAAGATCTGTTTTCTAATACAAAAGAAAATCTTCTATTCACAGACCATTTTCATCCAAATGACAGGGGATATCAGCTAATTGCAGAGAGAACATTCGATCAGCTGGAGGTAAAGGCCTTGCCTGCCATATCCAAAAGATATTTAGCAGCAAGGAAAGAGGAGAATTAAAGAAAATGAAAAACAAGTGGAAAACAGGATTTTTGGTTTTACTGGCTATAAATTTAATAATTGTGGCAGTTATTCTGATTACGGTAATGACGCCTCCAAAGGATACTAAGATACAAAAACTTTCATCTAACGAAAAGGACTATGTTTCTTTTTATATTAAATCGAATAAAGCGGATCTTAACCAGTTGATTCAGTACTATTTAAAAAAGGAAGCTCCCAAAAGCCCTATCGATTACCATATTGTATTGGCTGATGAAGTGGAATTGTACGGCAGCATTCCTTTCTTTAGTGACGAATTAAAGATGAGGCTAACCTTTGAGCCACAGGCTAAGCCAAATGGTGATTTGGTCTTAAAGCAAAAGTCCATTTCCCTTGGCAGGCTTCATCTCCCTGTTCCTTATGTAATGAAAATGATCAGTGATAATTACGAATTACCAAGGGGGGTTCAAATTCTGCCGGATGACAGAATGGTTTATATCAGAATGCAGGATTTGAAACTGAAAAGTGACGCAAAAGTTAAGGTTAATAAATTTAATCTGAAAAAAGACGATATCTCCTTTGACCTGTTAGTGCCGGTAAAATAAGAAAAAGTGTTCCGCAGAACACCTTTTTTTAATTGATAAGTATAAAGTTCTACCTTTTAAATTGTCTAGCTCCAGCGCCCAGCGAGTTTTCATCCTTGATAAGCTTCCTGGATTATCTTGCATCAAGTATGACCGTTAGGTGATACTTGATGCAGCTAGCGTCCATCCCGCTTCTCCCTACGATAAGTCAACATCGGCCGGTTAAAGTGCTCCTGCGCCATAGCAATCTCGAAGAAGCTGATGTTCAGCTCGTCGCAAAGCTGCATGATGTATCTTCGTAGAAGCATGTTATTCAGGCAGTTGCTTCGCTGAACGGGCGCTTGCGCTTTTCTCAGTCTGGAACGGATAATACTTCTAATGCAGGTTCCTCTTTTGCATACCCCACAGCAAAAAGAGTATAGGACCGGTTTGGTTCAAATCTCATTTTTGGCAGTGGAAGTACCACATCTTTAGTGCCAGCAACTCTGGCTTCTAAATCTACTGTCATTGGAGTCAGGCCAAGGTAAACTGAAGTCTTTCGGTAGGAGATATGAGAAAATACGACATCCCCATTTTTAACAGCAATATCTACTGCAGGTGCATCAGGAGAAAGGTGAACAAAGCGTATTTTTGTCTCATTTGCCGGAACATTAGAATTAGTTTGGATAGCAAGCAGCCTGAGGAATTTTTCACTTTGTATGACAGCAAGTGTATAAGAACTTCCGGATTCAACGTTTACTTTTTTACTAATGACCGATTCTGTCATATTCCCTGTGGGGTATACGTCTATTTGGTGTTTTCCGGGAGTAAGAGATAGGTAATCACTGACGTGTTTGAAAGGAAAATCAGTTAGTATTTTTTGCCCGTTTACATAAATATCAACATTTGGAGCATTTGGGGCAGCGTGGATTACCCTTACTCTTGCCTCTCTGGCAGGGCGGTTCATCTGATTCATAAATTGAACCCCTTTATTTAATGATTTTAGATGTTTTTGATAATAATAAACATGCAAGGCTGGATTGGTGTATTTATAATAGCATGCTAATAAATCATAAATAGCAGCTTTTTGAAAATAATCCATCCGCTTTTTTTCGTCCATTGCTTACACTCCCAGTTAGTTATCTACTCCGATAATGTATGCATACATCTATGGGTCGGTGCCTATCAGATAGTTTGTTCATTATTTTTTCCAAATTGTTTACTTTTTTCCTTTTATTGCATATAATAAATTTCAGAATATAAGAAAGCGGGTGAAGTGTAATGAGTAAAGAGTTATTAATTGCAGTGAGCAGTCTCTATATCGTTTGCACAGCCCGTACGGGAAAATTATTGTAGGGAAAGTTTGTCTTCATTTTCCGCCACGATAATAAAACCATGGGCTGTCATGCCTATGGTTTTTTTGATGGAAAAAATCCGGATTTCCGGATATCTATTTAAATTGTGGAGGAATATAAATTGACATTTTTATTAATTGGTATAAATGAAAGAGTAAAACAGGAATTTTCGTCTTATGAAGATACAGATATGCTGCTGGGCAGAGTGGCGCTCGAACACAAAAGAATGTACAGGGTGTGGACGGATGCTGGGGAACTGCTTTGTGAGGTTTCTGGGAAATTTGCTTTTGAAGCTGTCAGCCGTGAGGATTATCCTGCAGTTGGAGACTGGGTGGTTATAAAGCAAAGAGAAACAGGAAAAGGCACTATTCATGCTTTACTGCCCAGAATAAGCAAATTCTCCCGTAAAACTGCAGGTAAAACCACAGAGGAACAAATAATCGCCGCCAATGTTGATACTGTTCTGATAGTTAATTCCCTGAATGAGGATTTAAATCTTAGAAGAATTGAAAGGTATCTTCTCCTTACATGGGAAAGCGGGGCCAATCCGGTAATAGTATTGAGTAAGGCGGATTTATGCGATGACATTAAAGCAAAAGCTGCAAGTGTTGAAGAAATTGCATTAGGTGTTCCTGTTATTGCAGTAAGTGCAGAAAACGAAAGTGGTATAGATGGATTAAAAGCTTACCTCCAGCCTGGGAAAACAGTTGCTTTACTTGGTTCTTCAGGTGTAGGAAAGTCGACATTAACCAATAGACTCGTTGGGCAGGAAAAACAAAAAGTACAGGAAATCCGCGAATCTGATGACAAAGGAAGACATACAACCACCCACCGTGAACTTATTTTGATGGATAACGGCTGTATATTAATCGATACTCCTGGAATGAGGGAGCTTCAGCTTTGGGAAAGCAGTGATGCCATTGAGGAGACCTTTACGGATATTGATAAACTCGGTCAAGAGTGCAAATTTAGGGACTGCAAGCATGAGGATGAACCGGGATGTGCAGTAAGAAGGGCAATCGGTAATGGTACTCTTACAGAAGACCGTTTTATAAGCTATAAAAAGCTGCAAAGAGAGCTTGCCTTCTTAGAACGTAAGATCGATAAAAGGGCGCATGCAGAAGAGAAAAAACGCTGGAAAAATATCAGCAAGAATATAAAAAATAAGAGTAAATAGTAATGGAGCTGGCATTTGCCGGCTCTTTTTATATTTTGTTGAGATTCCTCTAAGCTGTATTATTTTAAAACTCCTCTTTAATTCTGTATACTCGAAATCAAAGCTTAATTTTTTAGCAATAGGGAAAAAGTAAAATAAAGACTTTTAATGGAGAAAGGGTGAAGGATATGGATACTTTGTATGAAAAAGCTACTTTTGCTGGGGGCTGTTTCTGGTGTATGGTTAAGCCCTTTGATGAGCAGCCCGGCATTATGAAGGTTGTTTCCGGCTATACCGGGGGAAATGTTGAAAATCCAACCTATGAGCAGGTTTGTTCGGGTGCAACGGGCCACATTGAAGCTGTACAGATTACATATGACCCTAGGGTGTTTCCTTACAATAAACTTCTTGAACTTTTTTGGCAGCAGATTGACCCAACTGATCCAGGAGGTCAATTTTATGACAGGGGCCGTTCCTATCAAACGGCGATTTTCTATCATGACGAAGAACAAAGAGAGGCAGCGGAGAAATCAAAACAGGAGCTTCAGGAAAGCGGGAGATTCTCTAAGTCAATCGTTACTCCAATTTTGCCTGCCGAAGATTTCTATGAAGCAGAAGAGTATCATCAGCATTATTATAAAAAGAATCCCGCACACTATCAGTCCTACCAGGTAGGCTCTGGCAGGGCAGGGTTCATTCAAAGCCATTGGGGGAACGGAAATGAAAAATAAAGAAGAACTAAAAAATAAATTATCACCTATGCAGTTTGATGTAACACAGAATAACGGAACGGAACCTCCTTTCCGAAATGAGTACTGGAACGAAAACCGGGATGGGATTTATGTTGATATTGTTTCCGGTAAACCTCTTTTCAGTTCTCTTGATAAATATGATGCCGGCTGTGGATGGCCGAGCTTTACAAAACCAATTGAGGAAGAAGAAATTCTTGAAAAACAGGACACAAGCCACTTTATGGTCCGGACTGAAGTCAGAAGCAAAGAAGCTGATTCTCATCTCGGCCATCTTTTTAATGATGGGCCTGGACCAACGGGACTACGTTATTGCATTAATTCTGCAGCAATGAGGTTTATTCCTAAAGAGGACCTGGATCAGGAGGGATACGGACAGTTTAAATCCCTTTTTGAAAAATAGAGAGGGGAACATTATGTTTAAAAAATTATTTGGTAAAAAAGAAACGGTAAAAACAGTTCAGCTGGTTGCTCCGGTTACGGGAAATGCAGTGGATTTAGAGCAGGTTCCAGACCCTGTTTTCTCACAGCGAATGATGGGAGACGGACTTGCAATTGAACCAAAGGAAGGTGTAATCGCTGCTCCAGCTGCAGGGGAAATTTTGCAGGTTTTCCCTACCAAGCATGCGATTGGAATACGCGCGGAAAATGGGGCAGAAATTCTTATCCACATAGGCCTTGAGACTGTTTCCTTAAAAGGGGAAGGATTTACTGCGCACGTGCAGGCCGGAGATAAAGTACAGGTCGGTGACAAGCTGGTAACTTTTGATATGGATACAGTCGGCGCAAAGGCAAAAAGTCTTGTAACCCCTATTATTATAACTAATGGGGACAGTGCTTCTGCCTTTGAAAAGCTTACATTGGGAAGTGTGGAGCGGGGCAAGACGCCAATCATGGAAATTACCTTTGAGTAAAAATGTGTATTAGAAAACCAGCAGCCCATAAGAGCTGCTGGTTTTTTAGGCTAATCAGAATTTGTATCTCTAAATTCTGAACGCATAAGCAAAACTAGGACCTTCGCCTAATAGACTTGGCGAAGGCCAAGTTTTGCTAATCTTGTTTATTATTTAATTCCGCTTCATGAAGTGCGGCTTTTTTCTTGCTTCTTCTCTTCAGCTGGTAGCCGATAAATACGATATATAAAGGTACAGCAATATAGATAAAGTATGGCATTTGTGCCCGTTCATTTTTAAAGATAATAAATATTAGATATCCAAGCAGTGCGGTAATGATTGTTCCATATTTAGGCAGCGGAACGCTTTTTAAACTAGGGATTTTATATTTACTTACCATTAAAAAGCACAGCGCCATAAATGAGATATTGATGATAATATCAGGTATCCATTTAGTAAGCATGACGACCAGTGTTAAAATCCCGCCTGCTGCTGTAATAGGTACGCCGGTAAAATATTTAATTGAGCTCTTTGTGTTTACATTAAACCGTGCAAGACGGAAAGCACCGAACAACGGAAATAAACCTGCCACAATAAGGCCAATCAGCCCATATTTTGAAAAAGAAACATAATAGGCAAGAATCGCTGGAGCCACACCAAAGGTCACCACATCTGCAAGAGAGTCTAGCTCTTTGCCGATTTCGGAATGGGCATTTAGCATCCGTGCCAATCTGCCGTCCATACTGTCGAGCATCATCCCTATCAATACGAGAAGGGCGGCATTTCGGAAGTCGCCGTTTGCAGAAAAAACCACCGATAAAAATCCGCAAAATAAATTGCTTAGCGTGAATAAATTAGGAATTCCTCTTCTAATCATTTTAAAACCTCAAATCATGAATAATAATTGCATTCTAAAATTGGGTTTATTAGCTTACTTTGCCATTATACCCGATACTATCCATGATAACACATTTCATAATGGGAATTAATAAGGCTAAAGGAAAAGCATAATATTTTAAGAGTGAGACTCTTGTTTTGCAGTTTCCTCCACTTTCTTTGATGCAAGTCCCCCAGATAGGATAAATTTCATGGCCTCTTCAGGTTTCACATCGATTACTTCCACATCATCCTTTGGAAAAAGAAACGTAAAACCAGCCATCTGAAACGTTTGCGGAACATATACTGCAACATGATCTGCAAGGGGCTGATAAAAAGCTTCAAGCTGCTCTGAGGTAATAAATCCAATGCTTTTCATTGAAGTGCCTGGCATGGTGACGAGTACCACCTTAGAGAACGACTTTTTGTCTCCCAAAAAGGATTGGACAGTGTCCTTAATAATGCTGTAAATGGTTTTAACAAAAGGTATTTTTTCAAGCAGTCTATCGATTAACTCGATAATTTTTCCGGTAAAAAACCTTGTTGAAAGCCAGCCCAGCACAGTGATTAAAGCAAGAGTAACCAAAAGGCCGATACCGGGTACATAGCCATGCTTCATATGCTGCCTTAAGACATTGCCAAGCAGGCTATCCAAGAACACAAAAATTTTATAAATTACATAAAAAACTAAAAGTATTGGAACAAAGGTTAAGATTCCATTGATAAAATTTCTTAAAATAAACTTCATGTATGTTTCTCCTAATGTTTAATGCCGGAAGGTACAATAATGGAAGAAATGCGAACGGTTGGCTTTGAGCCGGAGGTCAAATGCGTTCCTGCCCCTGTATTGATAAATTCTATCCGGTGTTTGCTGCTGTCCAGATTGCTCGCAATAAATAAATGCCTTTCTCTTCCAAAGGGCCACCATGTTGAAATGCTGGCAGAATATTTACCGTCTATATAGACATTCATTCTGCCTCCTTTTGCATGGCGAAATACTGTTACCCCAACTGAGTTTCCGTAAAAGTCATACTCCAGACGCCCGTCCTTCTTGCTGCTTATATAATAGGCTCCTCGGCGGTAGAATTCCTTTCTTAAAACTGGCTTATTAATATAGTTATAGGAAATCTCTGTTCCAGAACTCATAGGAGCGACCATAGTTTTGGGAATGATTTTTTGGCTGACTGCCTTGCTTGTAAATACCTTGAATAACTCATCAGCGTATAGGCGATAGCCTTCAGGATTTGGATGAACCATGTCTCTGGTTAAATTTTCAACCGGAATCCCAGACAAGCGAAAGGGCTCCCTCATATCCACATTTGTTGCCTGATATTGCTCGGAAAGCATTTTAATCGTATCGGCAAATTTGGGGTATTGCAGGCAGCTCTCAGTAATAGTCACAATCTCAGCCTTGGGGTATGTCTTTTTTATATCACGGATAAGCTTTTCGTAATAAAAAGAGAACTGGCGTGCAGTCATATACTTTCTATCATTTTCGCCAAATACAATGAAGGCTAGGTCAATATCTGCATTTGGTTTTTCTTTTTGAAATTTAACAATACCTTCAAAGGCTGTTGCCCCGCTTTGAACGATTGGATAATGAATGGCTGAGGCGTGGTAGTGATGATAAATCTGGTTTTCCCATTGAGCAAACCAGGTTTGTGCCGGTACTCTTGCGCCGGAACCCCTGCCAATACTGTCACCGACAATTATGTATTGATATTTTTGCCCTGACTGGATCTTTTGATAGATATTTTTCCCCTTTAATTCGTCTCCTTTTGCTTTCGTAATCCCATTAATATAAAAAATGATCCCAGAGACCATAAAAAAAACAAGTATAACGGATAAATATTTTCGATTCAATGAAACTTCCTCCCGAGATGACTGAATATATGAATCATGACAATTTTACCGGAAAAAAATTACCATTTAAAGCGGACAAATGGACTATTTATTAGTAGCTATTCAATTATCCGGTTGTTTAACATTTTTTGTTGATTTTGCACCAAAAAGGAAAGCTTCCTTGAAGATCCATCGCAGGGACAGGCACTTTTGCCTGTCACGAGGCGTTCGCTACAATCAAAAAAATAAAACAGTCTATTTAGTAAATATCCTTTCTATAATTGAACCAAAAACTTTCAATTTTTTGAAGGGGACTAAAATGCTTTACTGTTTAAGTTTGTTTTAACATATTTTATTGTTTTTAGATGAATATCACAAGGTAAAAAAATCTTTGTTCATAGAATTTTGTGAGTGTACAAAAAAAACCCGGTGGCTAGAGGAGAGGATTCCAGTGAGTAGAATTTAATTACTAATTTAAAGCACCTATTGATGGTGTTTTTTATAAGTAATTTTATGTCAGAATTATTTTAAAACTAACGAAACACGAACATTAATAAATTTTAATAAAAGTTAATTCGTGTTTTTGTTGACTTTCCGCTTGTTATCTTGATATATTTACCTTTGGAAATGTAATTTATGCTAGGGGGAAATGGATGATGGAAACAAATTATGATGTGATTGTGGTTGGTGCAGGGCCAGCAGGGATTTTCACTTGTTATGAATTAACTCTGAAAAAACCGGAGGCTAAGATACTGCTGATTGATAAAGGCCATGACATCTATAGAAGAAATTGTCCGATTTTACAAAAGAAAATTGAAAAATGTCCCCCAGCTGCGGGAAGAAAAGAGTTTGCCGGATGTCTGCCTGCCTGTTCCATTACAAATGGTTTCGGTGGAGCAGGTGCATATTCTGATGGCAAATTTAATATAACAAGTGAGTTCGGGGGATGGATGACCGATTATCTATCGAATTCCCAAGTAATTGATCTGATTAAATATGTCGATGAAATTAATTTGAGTCACGGTGCTACTCAAAGTATTACAGATCCGCTCACTGATAAGGTAAAAGAAATTGAGCGCAGGGGATATGCTGCCGGACTCAAGCTTCTTCGTGCACAGGTCCGCCACCTTGGAACTGAACAAAACCTTGAAATTATGAAAAGCATATATGAGTATTTAAAAACTAAAATAGACATGGTTTTTGGAACAGAGGTCGATGATTTAATGACTGAGAGAACCTCTGCCGGCCATAAAGCAACAGGCATTAAATTAAAGGACGGCCGTATGATCTCAGCTGAGAAGGTCGTAATATCTCCAGGGCGTGATGGATCAGCATGGCTTACCAAAATCTTAAAATCCAGACGCCTTCGTATGATGAATAACCAGGTTGATATTGGCGTAAGGGTTGAGACATCAAATATCGTCATGCAGGAAATTAACGAACATTTATATGAAGGGAAATTTGTCTTTAATACATCTGTAGGGACAAGAGTAAGGACCTTCTGCAGCAATCCTTCCGGACACGTCGTGGTAGAAAACCATTCGGGTATTATGCTTGCCAATGGCCATGCTTATAAAGATCCAAAGCTGGGCAGCCCAAATACTAATTTTGCTCTGCTTGTTTCACATACGTTTTCCGAGCCTTTTGACAAGCCGAATGAATATGCCCATGAAATTTCGCGCCTTGCCAACAGTCTTTCCAATGGAGGCTTGATTGTTCAAAGATACGGTGACCTTCTAAAAGGCAGGAGATCAACAGAAAAACGAATTAAAGAGGGATTCTTGGAGCCGACTATGAAGGAAGCTGTACCGGGAGACCTGGGACTTGTCCTTCCATATAACACGCTGAAAAGCTTAATTGAAATGACAGAGGCCCTAAATGAAGTATCACCAGGACTTGCTTCCGAACATACTCTTTTTTACGGAGTTGAAGCGAAGTTTTACTCTGCAAGGCCAAAAGTTAATGATCGGTTCGAAACAGAAATCGGCGGCCTTTATGCTGGAGGCGATGGTGCAGGTGTGACACGCGGTCTTGCTCAGGCCAGTGCCTGCGGTGTTTGGATTGCCAGGGATATTATTGAAAAAACAGCAAACCAGCCGGCAAAGGAAACGGTACTGGTATAGTTATAGAATAGGAATTTGGTCCGCTGAGTGCGGGCCTTATTTTTTTCTAATTATAAATCTGTTAGGATAAGGATAGTTTCTTATTATAGGGGGATATTTTATGCTGCCAAGAAGACTTGCTCCAGGGGATGAAATTAGGGTAATTGCACCATCCACTAGCATGGCTGTTGTAAAAGGAAAACAGGTTGATATTGCCATTGATCGTTTAAATAATCTTGGATTTACCGTTACTTTCGGAAAAAATGTTTATGAGCATGATGAATTTTTTAGTACGTCAATAGAAGATCGAATAGAAGACCTACACGAAGCCTTCCGGGATACAAACGTGAAAGGAATATTAACGGCACTTGGCGGATATAATGCCAATCAGCTATTGAAATACATAGATTATGATTTAATAAAAGACAATCCTAAGGTCTTTATCGGCTTTAGCGATATAACAGCATTGAATCTTGCTTTCTATCAAAAGTCGAACTTAATCTCCTATTCAGGCCCCTTATTTTCAACCTTTGGGATGAAGATAGGGTTTGATTATACCTTACAGTCCTTCTTAGAGGCTGTAACCAATGATGCCCCATATGAGATAGCACCTTCTGAAACCTGGAGTGATGACCTATGGTACCAGGACCAGGAGTCTCGTGAGTTTATTAAGCAGGATGGATATCTTGTCCTTCAGAAAGGAAAAGCGGCAGGCAGGTTAATTGGAGGGAACCTCGGAACCATTAGCCTGCTGCAAGGGACAGAATATATGCCATCTCTTGAAAATTCCATTCTTTTTATTGAAGATGATGATGAATCACATCCACAGCTATTGATCGTCAGCTTCAATCCCTGCTGCACCTCCCTCATGCAAAAGGGATAAAAGGAGTACTAATTGGCAGGTTTCAAAAGGGCTCGAATATGACGGAAGCTGCCCTTAGAAAACTTATAGCGGGGAAAAAGGAGCTTTCGGGTATACCAATAATCGCAAACGTTAATTTCGGGCATACCCAGCCAATTGCCACTATCCCCATTGGGGGAAAAGCCTCAATGGAAGCTAGTAAAGATGGGACCACTATTTTTATAGAACAAATATAGTTAAAGCAGGCATCTATTTCAGGTGCCTGTCTTTTTTTACGAAATAACGAAAGATTGAAGTTTTCCTTTCATACAATTTAATAAATTGTCCTGAACAAAAGCTGAGAAAGTGCCATCTAAAAAGTAAGGAAAAGCCTGGCCGATGCCCGGCTTTCTTTTACCTGATTTTCGTATTAGGCAGGCTTTATCTCTGCTTGGTTTTTTTATAGGAAGGAAGGGTTTTTGTGGAGCTGTCATATTTAATAAAGCCGGACCTCGAGGAAAATTATCCGATAATTGATTATGGATCAGGTGTCTTTTTATTTGATAAGCAAGGAAAAAAATATCTGGATGCTTCTTCCGGAGCGGTTACTGCCAATATTGGACATGGAGTCAAGGAGATCATTGAGGCTATGGATGAACAGGCCCAAAAGGTCTCCTTTGTATACCGTTCCCAGTTTACTAGTGAACCAGCTGAAAAGCTTGCCGGAAAAATTGCTGCAATGACACCTGGTGACTTGAATTGGTGTTTTTTTGTCAACAGCGGTTCAGAGGCAACAGAAACAGCGATGAAAATGGCCATTCAGCATTGGCAGGAAAAGGGCATCCACACCAAAATGAAGGTTCTCTCAAGATGGGTCAGCTATCACGGCATTACGCTTGGAGCTCTTTCGATGTCAGGACATCCTGCCAGAAGAGCAAGATTTGTGCCGCTGCTGGATGATTTTCCTGTTATACATCCTCCTTATTGCTACCGCTGTCCGTATGGCCAAAAAGCCCCTGAATGTAATTATTTATGTGCACGGGAGCTTGAGGGCGCTATTGCAAGAATCGGTGCAGACAAAATCGCCGCCTTTATAGTGGAGCCAGTTATAGGGGCAGCAGGCGGGGCGATTGCTCCTCCAAAAGGATATTTAAAAACCATTAAGGAAATCTGCGACAAAAATGACATTTTACTCATTGCTGATGAGGTCATGACCGGCTGTGGCAGAACTGGAACAATGCTGGCTTCGGAGCAATGGGAGGTAATCCCCGATCTTGTAACCTTCGGAAAAGGATTAGGGGCAGGTTATGCTCCAATCGCAGCAGCGGTGGCGAGTGAAAAAGTAATGGAACCCATCCTCAAAGGGACCAAATCCGTTATGAGCGGCCACACCTTAAGTGCAAATCCTCAAGCTTGTGCCACTTCACTGGCCGTACTTAACTATCTTGAAAAAAATAAAATTATTGAAGATGTAGAGTGCAAAGGTGTTTACCTCAAAAATTTGTTAAACAAGTTAAAAAACCAGTTTCAGTATATTGGTGATGTTAGAGGTAAGGGTCTTCTGCTTGGATTGGAATTTGTTAAGGACAAAACAACGAAAGAACCCTTCCCTCGTACTCTTCAAGCCACAAATCAAATAGTTAAACTGGCACGAGATAAAGGATTGCTCATTTATCCGGCAGGAGCTGGGATTGATGGGATAAACGGGGATGCCGTCATTATTGCCCCACCTTTAAATATTACAAAAAGAGAAATGGAACAGCTCGGTGCTTTATTAAAGCAGACTTTGGAAGCCTTTGAAAAAGTCGCGGCAGCACATGATCCCGCCGGTCAATAAAATTGGCCTGCCAATGGAGGTAAGAGAATGGAAAACCTTTTTGGGAAAATAGCCGAAGTCGATCAGGTCATGAGTTTTTTTCATGATAACATGGTGCTTATGTTTGGAGGCTTTGGAGGAGTGGGTTCACCTCCGCTTCTAATTGATGAGATCTTGGAAAAGGGTGTTAAGGATTTAACCCTTATAGGAAATGATACTGGTTTTCCGCATATCGGAATTGGAAGGATCGTCAGCCAGGGGAGAGCAAAGAAAGTAATCGCCTCCCATATTGGCTCGAATCCTATAGCAGGAAAGCTAATGACAGAAGGGAAAATGGAAGTGGAGTTTTCTCCGCAGGGAATTTTAGCGGAAAGAATTCGGGCGGGCGGAACAGGGCTGCCAGCTATTTTAACGGACATAGGGCTCGACAATGAAATGGTTTCAAACGGAAAATCCCAGTTTGAACTGAATGGCAAAAAGTATTTAGTAGAAACAGCGCTAAAAGCTGATGTTGCTATTGTTTATGCCAAAAAGGCTGATAGTTTTGGAAACCTGGTTTATGACAAAAGTGCACGTAATACAAACCCTCTTGTGGCAATGGCGGGGGCAATAACGATTGCGGAGGTGGAGGAGATCGTTCCAGTCGGCTATCTTGATCCCGAGGAAATCGTCACTCCAGGAGTCTTCGTGGACTACGTCATACAGTCGGGAGGGGTGAATTGGAAATGGGCATGGGAATCGAACTAAGGAACCGGATAGCGAGAAGAGCCTCCGATGAAATTCGAAATGGAATGGTAGTAAATCTGGGAATTGGTATCCCGTCCCTGGTACCAGAGTTTCTTCCGACGGATATGAGAGTGATGTTTCATGCAGAAAACGGCATTCTTGGCATGGGGCCCAGCCCTGCTGTCGGGGAGGAAGATGAGAATTTATGTAACGCTGGCGGCTTCCCGGTTACTCTTATACCGGGAGGATCCTATTTCGACAGCTCCCTTGCCTTTGGTATGATTCGGTGCGGGAAAGTAGACCTCACCATTCTTGGATCCCTCCAGGTCAGTGAAAAAGGAGACCTTGCCAATTGGATTGTACCAGGTAAAAAGGTCCCCGGGATGGGCGGCGCTATGGAGCTTGCCCAAAAAGCAAAAAAGGTCATCGTTGTCATGAACCAATGTGATAAAGCAGGAAATCCCAAAATTGTTTCTTCCTGTACATTACCGCTTACCTCAGCTGAATGTGTGGATTTGATTATTACAGAACTAGCTGTTTTTGAAATCAAGAAGGGTAAGCTCTGGCTAAAAGAGCTTTTTGCCCCTTACGATATACAGACTGTAATTGAAAGGACCGGCTGTGGAATTAATCTTCCTGAACAAATCCGAAAAATTGCTTACTAGATTCAATTGAGAAAGCATCTAAAGCTAATTCGCTGGGAGTGAATAAAGAATGGAAAAGATTCAGGAAAGAATTTTTGCAAGGCTGAAACACATCCGCCCAAGAACAGCGAGATTACTGCAGAAACTAGTCCAGGAAAACAGCACCCGCGGGAACGAAAGCAGCGCACAGGCCATCATTATAGAAAAATGCCGGCAAATTGGCCTAGAGCTTGATATTTGGGAAATTGGCGATGAAAAGCTTTACCACCATGAGGCCTATTGTTCAGACAGGAGTCAATATGAAGGAAACCCCAATGTTGTTGCAGTCCTGAAAGGAACCGGCGGTGGTAAATCAATTATTCTTAACGGGCATATTGATGTTGTTCCTGTAGGTGACTTAAATAATTGGGTTCATGATCCTTTCAGCGGCCATATTGAAAAGGGCAGGCTTTATGGCAGAGGTTCAACTGATATGAAGGGAGGCACAGCTGCCTTGTTGATGGCAGTCGAGGCCCTGGCCACTGTGGGTTTGAAGCTTAAAGGGGATGTGATTTTCCAGAGCGTTATAGAAGAAGAAAGTGGAGGAGCCGGCACTCTTGCGGCCGTATTAAGAGGATACAGGGCGGATGGTGCCATTATTCCTGAGCCCACAAATCTGAAAATATTTCCAAAACAGCAGGGCTCAATGTGGTATCGGATCACTGTAAAGGGTAGGGCTGCACATGGCGGCACACGGTATGAAGGAGTAAGTGCAATCGAAAAAGCTACCCTAATCATCCAGGCTCTTCAGGAGCTCGAGCGGGAAAGAAATACTAGAATTACAGATCCTCTTTACCAAAGCATACCAATACCGATCCCTATTAATATCGGAAAAATTCAGAGCGGGGAATGGCCATCTTCTGTTCCCGATACTGCTATTATCGAAGGAAGAATGGGTGTCGCACCTGATGAGGAGATGCTTTCGGCACAGGATGAGCTGGAATCCATACTGAATACAGTACAGGAAAACGATCCGTGGCTGAAGGAAAATCCTTTGAAGGTGGAATGGTTTGGCGGCCGCTGGCAGCCTGGAAGTCTCGAGGAGAACCATCCTTTATTAGGTGCCTTAAGCGAAAGCTACAAAGAAGTTTTCAAAGAAGAACCAGTAATCGAGGCTTCGCCATGGGGAACAGATGGAGGAATTTTATCCCGTTATGGAGGAACCCCTGTAGTTGTGTTTGGTCCGGGTATAACTGAAACGGCTCATGATGCCAATGAACATATTATTCTTGAAGATTTGTATAAATCGGCTGAAATTATTGCTCTCACTTTATTAAAGTGGTGTGAGGTGGAATCAGGAGGAGAGGGGGAGCAGGAATGAAATCAATTAATATAAAGACCAGTCTTCCGGGGCCTAAGGCGGCAGAGCTTCTGGAAAGAAAAAATAAAAATGTTCCGAAAGGTCCTTTTAATACGATTCAGACGTTTGCCAGTAAAGCAGAAGGAGCTCTTATAACAGATGTCGATGGGAATACATTTATTGATTTTGCGGGTGCCATTGGTACGCTAAATGCCGGCCATTGTCCTCCGAGGGTGGTAGAAGCGCTTCACCGCCAGATAGATTCATATCTTCACCCTTGCTTCCATGTCATGATGTATGAGCCCTATATTGAACTTGCGGAAACATTGAACAGTATTACTCCAGGGAATCATGATAAAAAAACATTCTTTTTAAGCAGCGGGGCAGAGGCCGTTGAAAACGCCGTTAAAATAGCTCGAAAATATACTGGCAGGAAAGCCATTATATCATTCGAACGCGGTTTCCATGGAAGAACTTATATGGCTATGTCGTTAACCAGTAAGGTAAAGCCTTATAAATACGAATTTGGCCCATTTGTTCCTGATACCTATAAGTGGGCTTATCCTTACTATTATCGCTCTGAATTTTTAACTGTTGAACAGCTGGATGAAGCTCTGCTAAAACGCTTTGAGACGTTTTTTCAAAGCGAAGTTCCTCCGGAAGATGTCGCTGCCGTTATCATGGAGCCCGTCCAGGGTGAGGGTGGCTTTGTTATCCCTTCCAGGAAGTTTGTTCAGGGTGTAAAAGCATTATGTGAAAAATATGGAATTCTTTTTATTGCAGACGAGGTACAGACGGGTTTTGGAAGAACTGGAAAAATGTTTGCCATTGAGCACTCTGATGTTATTCCTGATTTGATAACCATGTCTAAGTCCATAGGGGCAGGACTGCCAATCAGTGCCGTTACAGGCAGAGCTGAAATAATGGATGCAACCAATGTTGGCGAAATCGGTGGAACTTATGGGGGGAGCCCCCTTGGCTGTGTCGCTGCTCTTGAAGTAATTAAGACGATACAGGAAGAAGATTTGCTGGAAAGAGCAAATTTAATTGGGAAGGTTTTTAAAGAAAGATTCGATAGACTGCAGGTGGAGCAAATCGGAGAAGTACGGCAGTTAGGGGCGATGTGTGCGATTGAATTTGTAAAGGATAGGGCAAGCAGAGAACCTAATAAAGAACTTGTTCAAAGGGTTGTCCAGGACTGTCATCAGAATGGCCTGGTAGTTATGACCGCAGGCTTATACGGAAATATTATCCGTCTGCTGGTTCCTCTGGTGGTGACCGACAGCCAGCTTAATGAAGGGATAGCAGTACTTGAAAAAGCAATAAAAATCTGCACTCAGACCCAAAAAGCATAGCCTTCCAGGTAATTTACTTCAATTTTTGAAAGCATATTCCTCGATTTATCATATGAATCGTAAGAAAATAGAAATAGATTAGATAAATCATGCGGGGAGGTTTTTGTTTTGAAGCAGCTATTATGGATTAATGGTCAATACGTCGAAACAGAAAAGTACAACGAATTAAAAGGACCTTTTGGACAGGAAAAAATAGCAGATGTTGCAATGGCATCAGAAAACGATGTACTGAATGCTATTTCGGCTGCTGAAGAAGCTACTCTGAAAATGGCTGAGCTTACCTCTCATCAAAGAGCAGAAATACTCGAGAAAGTTGCTGGCCTGTTAAAAGATAACAGAGAAGAATGTGCCCGTATCATTGCAAAGGAAGCAGCAAAACCGATAAAAGCTGCCCGGACAGAAGTGGACCGGACCATCATGACTTATAAATTTGCGGCCAATGAAGCAAGAAGAATTCATGGTGAAACGGTACCTATGGATGCAGCACCGGGAGGCGAAGGAAGGCTCGCTTTTACAGTAAGAGAGCCGCTGGGTGTTATTGGAGCCATTACTCCATTTAATTTTCCTATGAATCTAGTTGCCCATAAAGTGGGTCCTGCCGTTGCCGCAGGTAATACAGTTGTTCTTAAGCCTGCCAGCCAAACCCCGCTTTCTGCTTATAAAATTGCTGAATACTTTCATGAAGCAGGACTTCCATCAGGAGCATTAAACGTTGTTTCCGGCAGCGGAAGTAAGGTTGGCGACGTTCTAATGAAGGATAATCGAATCAAAATGATCACCTTCACCGGGAGCCCGGAGGTAGGAAAGTATATTCGAGAAAACTCCGGCCTGAAGAGGGTAACACTTGAACTTGGTTCCAATTCGGGAGTCATTGTAGATGAAGGAGTTAACCTTGAAAAGGCTGTACCACGCATTGTTACAGGAGCGTTTGCTTACCAGGGCCAGGTGTGCATCTCCGTTCAGCGCATCTATGTGCATGAAAATATTTTCGATACCTTTGTGGAGCTTTTCCTTCAGGAAACCCGTAAATTGAAATTAGGTGATCCCCTCCACGAAGATACTGATATTTCTGCGCTGATTTCAAAAAATGATTTTGACCGTACCAAAGACTGGGTTAATGAAGCAGTTGAAAATGGGGCAGTTTTAGCCAGCGGCGGAGAATCCAGAGAAGGCGTGTTTACTCCAACCGTTCTTCTAAATGCTTCTCCAAAAGACAAGGTTTCCTGTGAAGAAGCCTTTGCCCCTATTGTTCATATTAATAAATTCAAAACAGTAGATGAAGCAATCGGCATGGTAAATGAATCAAAATATGGCCTTCAGGCAGGGATTTTTACCAATGATATCAACAAAGCATTGAAAGCTGCGAAAAAGCTGGAGGTGGGAGGGGTCATGATAAATGAAATCCCAACCTTCCGCGTTGATCAAATGCCGTATGGCGGAGTTAAATTGAGTGGAATGGGCCGCGAGGGCATTAAATATGCAGTAGAAGAAATGACTGAATTAAAGCTGATCAGCTTTAAGACGGAATAATATTGTTGTGAAAAAATGCCTGGCCGTTTTTTAAGGCCAGGCATTTTTAAATATAAGGCAATTTTATTTGGTTTTTTATCATTTGGCTGTGTTAAAAGCGAAGGCCGGCAGCGAAAATCAACAATTAAGTTTAAGCCATATATAAAGGATAGAAAGGAGAAACCCATGCATCAGCCATCTTCTACCGTTTATTTAAATAAAGAGAACTATTACATGGAAGTTTTTTTGGACCCTTTTAATAAAAGGGTACGGATTGATGATTATCGGGGCAATTTATCCGCACTATTAAATAAATGTGAGAATTTAGCTCAGGAAAGCCAGGCCGAAAAATTGATTGTTAAAGGGAGGCCGGAGCACATCGGCCATCTACTTGAAGCTGGGTACGTGCTTGAAGCGAAGATTGGCGGATATTTTCGCGGAACAGATGCCTACTTTTTCACGAAATATTATAGTCCGGAGAGAAAAAAGAATGATCACTGGATTACAGAAGATGGAATGGTTAATAGTATTGTTCACTTAAATAAACCAAAGGAGATATCTCATCCTCCTGCAAAATTTGCTCTTATAAAGGCTGAAGAACGTCATGCGGAAAAACTCGCCACTTTATACGGGAATGTGTTCAAAATATATCCCACACCCCTTCAACAGCCTGAATATATTAAGAAAACAATGAGTGAAGGAACCGTTTACTTTATTTATATGGATGGCAATGAAATCATTAGTGCCGCATCTGCTGAAATAAATGATTTTTATAAAAATGCAGAATTGACCGATTGTGCAACCCTTCCTGAGTATCGACAGCACGGATTAATGAAGTTTTTATTGAAGCGGCTGGAGCGAGAGCTGCTTGAGAGAGGAATTTATTGCTCCTATTCCATCGCAAGGGCACTATCCTTCGGTATGAATGCGGTGCTGCATCAGCTTGGCTACCGGTATCAGGGAAGACTCATGAATAACTGTTATATATATGACAAGCTTGAAAATATGAACGTCTGGGTTCGAAATTTGGCAGAGTGACAGAAAATGGGCAAACAGTGACAATTTTTCGGCATCTCCTTCATATAGTTTTTAAGGGGGTGATATAGATGGTACAAATAGCAGACATGACAAAGGAAGTATTATCAGCCATTTTAAAAAGCATTGATGAGGGCATTCATGCCGTTAATACGGAGGGTAAAACTATTTTTTATAACAAAGTGGCTGCAAAGCATGATGGTCTTACGATAGATGAAGTCCTTGGAAGACCCCTGATTGAGGCTTTTCCTTCTCTGACTGAAAATTCCAGTACCTTGCTGCGTGTTATTAGAACACAAAAGCCTATTTATAACCAGACACAGGTTTATGTTAATAAGCATGGAAACAGAATTGAAACCATGAATACAACCCTTCCGATTTTTGTGAGAAATAAAGTTATTGGAGCAGTCGAGATTGCGAAGGATTATTCCAGGATGAAGCTTTTAGCAGAGAGACTGCTGGAGCTGCAAAAAGGTTTTTCTAACATAGAAAAAAACGGGCGGCCGGGTACAAACGTCAAATACACGTTTAGTGACTTAATGACAGTGAACCCTGAATTTATTCGAATCAAAGAAGAAGCTATGAAGCTAGCCAAGGCCGATTCACCCATTTTGGTATATGGCGAAAGCGGAACAGGAAAAGAACTGTTTGTTCAGGGAATACATGAAGCATCACGCAGATCGGATGGTCCTTTTATCGCGCAAAACTGTGCTGCTATACCGGAAACTCTTTTGGAGAGTATCCTGTTTGGTACTGCCAAGGGCAGTTATACCGGTGCAATCGAAAGAAAAGGGTTATTTGAGCTTGCTGATGGAGGTACACTTTTTCTTGATGAACTTCACACCATGCCGATAGAGCTGCAAGCAAAGCTGTTAAGAGTACTTGAAGAGGGTACTGTCAGGAGAGTAGGCAGTTCACATAATATATCCATAAATGTTCGTGTAGCTGCTGCAATGAATGAACATCCGAGCCAGGCTCTTCAGGAAAAAAAACTGCGCTCAGATCTGTATTACAGATTAAATGTATTCACATTTTCCCTATTGCCGCTAAGAGAGAGAAAGGATGATATACTTTTCCTAACAGACTATTTTATAAAAATGTATAATAACGATTTAAGGAAAGCTGTTAGTGGAATTGAGAGGGAAGTGGAGATTTTGTTTCTTCAATACCCATGGCCGGGAAATGTCAGGGAGCTGAAGCATTCGCTCGAATATATGATGAATGTATGCGAAGAGGAAAAGCTTGCATTTAGTGATTTGCCCATAATGTTAAAGAACAAATCGCTTCCATCTGAAGAACTTCAAATCAGTGCAGAATCTCTTTCACTAAGAAAGAATATTAGGAACCTTGAAGAAAAGTTGATTGAAAGTGCCTTGGAAAAGACAGGAGGAAATATCAATCAAGCAGCGAAATTGCTTGAAGTTCCCCGGCAAACACTTCAATACAAAATAAACAAATACTCAGATCTTTTAAGTGAAAATTGAAGACAAAAATTTAATTAATCCTCCTAACCCAGACTGCCGGAAATCCGGCGGTTTTTTTATTTTAAAAAATCTTTAACAGCGTTTTAATCAATAAAATGCCCTAAATAAAAGTTGGCATGAAAATTGCAAAGAGTTAAGCAAAGGGTATTAGGAGGAATTAATTATGAAACAAGATTTATATAAGCCTAAAAGGCATTGGAAGGATATAGAGTTGTGGAAGGACGTTACAGAGGAACAGTGGAATGACTGGATCTGGCAGCTTACAAATACAGTAAGAACTTTAGAAGATTTAAAAAAGGTTATAAACCTGACTCCAGAAGAGGAAGAGGGGGTTAGGATTTCGACAAAAACGATCCCTCTCAATATAACACCCTATTATGCCTCACTTATGAATCCAGATGATCCGCGATGCCCAATCCGTATGCAGTCAGTTCCCATTTCTAAAGAGATTTATAAAACAAAGTATGACCTGGAGGATCCTCTCCATGAAGATGAGGATTCGCCTGTTCCGGGGCTTACACACCGGTATCCTGATCGTGTTTTGTTCCTGGTAACGAACCAATGTTCAATGTATTGCCGTTATTGCACCAGAAGGCGCTTCTCAGGTCAAATAGGGATGGGAGTGCCAAAAAAACAGCTGGATGCCGCGATTTCATATATTGCTAATACACCGCAAGTACGCGATGTTTTAATTTCCGGCGGTGATGGTTTGCTCATTAATGACAACATCCTCGAATATATATTAAAAAACCTGCGAGAAATCGACCATGTGGAAATAATCAGAATAGGTACGAGAGCCCCTGTTGTTTTTCCTCAGAGAATTACCGAAAATTTGTGCAATATTCTAAAAAAATATCATCCGGTATGGCTGAATACACATTTTAACACTTCAATTGAAATTACCGAAGATTCTAAACGGGCCTGTGAAATGCTCGCAAATTCAGGGGTTCCGGTTGGAAATCAGTCAGTAATCCTTGCAGGAATAAATGACAGTGTCCCTATTATGAAGAAGTTAATGCATGACCTTGTAAAGATTCGAGTCCGACCATACTATATTTATCAATGTGATTTATCTGAAGGAATTGGGCATTTCAGGGCGCCCGTTTCAAAAGGTCTTGAAATTATTGAAGGATTACGGGGACACACATCGGGATATGCGGTTCCAACCTTTGTTGTTGATGCTCCAGGCGGTGGCGGAAAAATTTCACTTCAGCCAAATTACCTCATTTCACAAAGTGCCAGTAAGGTGGTTCTTCGTAATTTTGAGGGAGTAATAACTTCTTATCCTGAGCCAGAAAATTATACCTCAGGAAAAGCAGAAGATTACTTTCAGCAGGTTTACCCAAACATGGAGGAAAAAAGATCAAACGTGGGCATCTCCTCGATAATGAATGAAAGCCAATTTAATCTTGTGCCTGAGGGGCTGGCTCGACTAAACCGCAGGGAGCAATATGCCCATGATCCAGGTCATATGTCTTTAAAAGATAAGCGTGAAAAAAGGGATGAGCTGAAAGAGAAGAAGTTTAAAGCGCAAAGTGAAAAAACAACCCAGCAGCCTAAATTGCCAAAATTGGAGGGAGAAACTTCAGCAAAAGAGTGAGGAGGAATAAAAATGGCCAGTCTATGTGAATGGTGCGGGAGTCCTAGTTTTAAAATTGAAACAAAAAAGGTGTACTGGGAACTTCCTGATGGAACAAGGGCAATTGAAATCATAGACACTCCAACGGTTTGTTGCGGAGATTGTGGAATGACCTATCAAACTGCAGACACCGTAAAGGAAATTGAGGACCAACTGTTTCTGATTAATACCAAACAACTCTCCAGAAGTGTAAGTTATAGTGAATTAATGGAAAAACCACGCTTGTTAAAAAGAAACTACTTTGATTTCAGCGGCGAGGAATAGGATTTCGGAGGCAGAGGATAAAGTTTTAAAATATGGACGGAGCAGAAAAATTCGTTATAATATATAAACTAGAGAGTCCGGGTTTGTCCGGGCAAGAAAGAAAGGCGTTTTATATGAGTAAATCATTTTATCATTTTTTAATGAAATACCGTCATCCGAAACCTCCGGATAATATCAGCCGCTTTGCAAATGATGCCTATCTAGACCATAGCTTTCCAAAGAATTCTTATGATTACGAAGAAATAAGTTCTTACTTGGAATTAAACGGACAGTATTTAGAAAGTATGGCTATTTTCGATGATGCCTGGGATTTGTATATCTCAATTGAAGGCTAAAAAAAAATAAAAATATAAGTAAAATGATGATCGCCTCTTTTCATAAGAAGGCGATTTTTTCTTTTCTTATACGTCGCGTCCTCCATCCCTATGCATATACTATTGTAATCAATTTTCACGGCTCATCATTGAGAGGATGGAGGATATGGATAAAAGCAAAAAGCCGAAATATAAGATCGGTGATACAGTCGTGATAACCATGTATGGGACAGTCGGGAAAATTACCGATGTAAAATGGCTGGAAGATAAGTATGTTTATGAAGTCAATAACAGTGAAGGTCTATACCTTGAATCTGGCCTTCAATTGCTATCAGAGTATGAGGGCAGTGTGGTTGAACAGGAACATATAGATATAGAATATAAATTTTTCTTTGGGGATTTAGTTCAGGTAACGGGTTATGGTTCGGAGCTTTTTAAAGTTGTAGGTTTCCGCACGGAGATTTGGCGTTACAAAGAGGATGCATGGGAAGATGTGATCTATGAACTATCACGGGTTAGCGATGGGGAATGGCTTGAAGCAAACGAAGAGGAGTTAACCCTTATTGCTGATTCGGAAAGTGCCGATACGTTTATTCAGAAACTTGGCCTATTGCATCCAATCAATAAGCAGCAGAAAAAGAAAGTCAACTTAGAAAAGCCTGCACAGGGCTACAGGAAGGCTGAAAGGGAAGAGATGGACCGAAAAAAAGACCGGCAGCAATTAATCGACCATCTTTTGGATATTTATAATGATTACCGTATATTATACGAAATGTTCCATGACCAGGAGTATTACCATGTAATGAGGGTGGTTGTAAGAAAATTGCAAAGCCTAATGAATAATGATGGGAAAAGTCACGTTTAATTCATGTGGAAAAATGATAATAGAACATATAAAAAGAAAGGGATACAACCCCATTTAATTATTATAAAAAGAAGGTCTGTAAAGTTTCCAAAAAGGGGAATCAAGAAGCCTTCATCGTTGTTTGCATCCTGAATTAAATTTTCTACTAGTACTCTAAACCCTTTCATAACATCCGCTCCAATTCAATGATTTGTGTTTCAATATATGCTTGTCCTAAAATGAATAGAATAAGATAGTGAAAATTTAAGAATCGGAGCATTGAATGTATACGCTTTTTCTATTTAAATAGCATGAAAAAGCTTGGTCCTTCATACATTCAGTAAAAAGGGGGAGATGCTATGAGAGAAATTGAAGTATTTATTGATACGGAAGAAATTGCGGAATTTTTCTTTCATCAGCTTACGAAAAGAGGTTACGTTCCCTCCGAAGAGGAGCTTGAGGAACTTGCAGACATCACCTTCGAATACTTAATTGAGAAAAGTATTATCGATGAAGAAATTGAGGGAGAAGGTTAATCTGCAAGGGATAGATAATCTTTCATTGTTATAAACTCCATAATTATGCAACTATCGGTTATAAGCACAAAAAAGACGGAGCAGCAGGCTTCGTCTTTTTTAATGGTTAAGAAAGTAAAAAGAAAGTTTTACCGTTTAAATTGTCTAGCACCAGCGCCCAGCGAGTTTTCACCTTTGAAAAGCTTCTTTGAATATCTTGCTTCAAGTATGACCGCAGGTGATACTTGGTGCAGCTAGTATCCATCCCGCTTCTCCCTACGATAAGTCAACATCGAACTCAAGTGCTCCTGCGCCACAGCTTTTTCAAAGAAGCTTATGTTCAACTCGTCGCAAAGCTGCATGTCGTCTATTCAGAGAAGCCGTTACAGGAAGTTTACTCAGGCAGTTGCTTCGCTGTACGGCGCTTGCGCTTTTCTTACGGTCAGCCTTCCTTTTTTGAAACCTTTCAGGCTGCACATCGTATGTATCAATAAGTAAACATAGAAAGATATTTTAGTAAGGGGGAGAAAGTATATGTCATTTTTCAATAAAGTTTTTGCCAGTGTGGGAATAGGGGCGGCATCTGTTGATACCAAATTGGAAAAAGATACTTACACGCCGGGAGAAACCATGAAGGGCTCTATTTTTGTCAAAGGAGGAAGTGTGGATCAGGAAATTGACGAGATTATTCTGTCAGTACACACAACTTATATGAAAGAATCGAATGATCGAAAATATAATGTTTCAGCCTGCGTTGAAAGGATGGCTGCTGCTTCTCCGTTTATTATCAGGGCTGGTGAAGAAAGATCTTTTCCTTTTTCCTTTAAGCTGCCTGAGGATACTCCTATTACGATAGGAAGAACAAAAATCTGGCTTTCAACAGGGCTTGATATCAAAAAAGCCATGGATCCCAGCGACCAGGACTATATAAAAGTAATCCCAACAAATCTAATGGCTGCAGTACTCCATTCCGCCCAAAACCTAGGTTTCCGTTTAAGGGAAGCGGATTGTCAGGAGGCTCCGAGACGATTGAGAGGGCGAACGCCGTTTATTCAGGAATTTGAGTTTGTTCCTGCTTCAGGAAGGTTCCGTGGCCTTTTGGATGAATTGGAAGTTGCATTTATCCCTGCTGGAAATGGAAATATCAACGTTCTTTTACAAGTTGACCGAAGAGCGAGGTGCTTGCTGGCCTATTGTCATATGCC
The DNA here is from genome assembly GCF_011393025.1 of Neobacillus terrae. Lineage (GTDB taxonomy): Bacteria > Bacillota > Bacilli > Bacillales > Cytobacillaceae > Neobacillus_A > Neobacillus_A terrae. Next base: position 318,967 of record NZ_JAAOEO010000001.1, read on the forward strand.
CTGGAAATGGATGAGACCCATATAAGTCTTACTATGTCTCCTTCTGATATTTCAGTAGTACCTGACATCCTGGAAAGAGCAATTGAAAAATTCTCCTGATTTAACAGCAGATTTGTATTCGACAAAAATAGTGGAATTTTGATGAAGGAAACGAATGGGCAGCTGTTTAACTTTATACAAAAGAGCTAACAGAATATTTGGAGGGGTTAACGTGATTAAATTTCTCGCCAAGAAAGCAGCTGTCCATTACGATGTGACCATTTTCCAGACTCCGAGCTTCCGACAAAATAAAGGATACCGTGAAGTATATCGAACTTTAGTCTTTGGCCAGGGGCATAATGATTGCCTCGAAAAGGTATTTAAAAAATTTAATGTCTCTGATTCAATGCCGGGTGACTATAAAGGAAGATTTTTAACCACTGGGGATATTATTATGATTGATCAGGGTAAATTTGGCCAATTTTATTATCGATTACAGCCCGATGGATGGAAAACGATTAATCGAATTCATATTAGATGAAAAAGTATCCGCTTGCAGGAAGAAGGTATTCACAATAGGAATACCTTCTTTTTTGTTTATATTTTCTTTAAACTTTATTCTTTCTCCCGCCAGCTGCAGTCCATTCTTTTGCATGAGCGTTATGTTCCGCCTCGATGGCTTCCGGCGGAATATGATTATTCTTCTTTTGTCCATTTATGCGATTTCGGTGTTTTTTTCCCATTGTTACCCCTCCCGCTCAATATGGAATTCACGAGAAAAACTTACTTCCCCTTATAAAGGAAGCATGAACACGGCTTTTGCAGTAAAGCCTATATATAGCTTTTCCTTAAAACAAAAAAACATGAAGCAGACAGGAAAGGTTTTTCAATCAAAATGTCTTTGTGGTATAGTTGGATTGTTCATTGGTCAAGTTAACCAATTTATTAAATGACTGGAGGATATTCTATTTATGAGTATACATATTGGAGCAAAAGAAAATGAAATTGCTGAAACAGTACTATTGCCTGGAGACCCTCTTAGAGCAAAATATATTGCTGAAACATTTTTAGAAAATGCTGTCTGTTATAATGAAGTAAGAAATATGTTTGGCTACACTGGAACCTACAAAGGAAAAAGAATTTCTGTACAAGGTACAGGAATGGGTATTCCCTCTATCTCCATTTATGTAAACGAATTAATGCAAAGCTACAATGTACAAAACCTTATCCGTGTTGGAACTTGCGGAGCGATTCAAAGAGATGTAAAGGTACGTGATGTGATTCTTGCTATGACAGCTTCTACAGATTCCCAAATGAATCGTTTGACTTTTGGTGGAATTGATTACGCCCCGACAGCGAATTTCGACCTGTTAAAAAAGGCATACGATGCTGGTCTAGAAAAGGGTCTTAATCTGAAGGCAGGAAATGTATTTACAGCTGACCAGTTTTATAATGATAATGCCGATCATGAAAAATGGGCTAAATATCAGATTTTGGCCATTGAAATGGAAACGACCGCTCTTTATACTCTTGCGGCTAAATTTGGACGTAAAGCTCTTTCAATATTAACTGTAAGTGACCATATTTTAACCGGTGAAGAAACCACTGCAGAAGAACGCCAGCTAACATTCAATGATATGATTGAAGTAGCACTTGAAGCCGCTATTAAGGAATAAATTACGAACTCCTCCTATTTTGGGAGGAGTTTTCTTCATTAAGGACAATTTTACAGATGAAAGGACTTTAATTCGTGTATGTTCTTTTCCATATTTTTCTTCATTATTGGTAAGTCCAAAGTCCTCTGGATTCCATGTCAATCTATGCTAGAATAGATTTATTGTCAAAAAATCTATTTGAACCAGGTGAAATTATAATGAGAAAGTTTTTAGTTATTATCGGATGCAGCATTCTTTTAGCGGGCTGCGGCAAGCTTGAGCCGCTCATAAACAAGCTGCCATTTACGAATGACAACGAAAGCGGGCAGCATAAAAAAAACACTGGCAATAATAACGAAAATAAAAAGGCAACTATTGGAGGTCCAGTGCTCCAAGCAGCTTATTTTAATAAAATCAAAGTGGCAAATGGGAAAAAAGTTATACAAAATCCAGATAATATTTTAGCACTGGTAAATAAAGACTTCGCTTTGCCGGAGAATTATACACCAGCAGATCTCGTTCGTCCAAATGTTCCTTTTTCGTTTGGAGCACAAAAAATAGAAAAAAGTTATATTCGCCAGGAAGCTGCAACGGCACTTGAGAGGATGTTTAGTGATGCTAAAAAAGCAGGAGTGGAGCTATATGCTGTGTCCGGATACCGGTCATATGCCCGCCAAAAAACCTTGTTTGATGCAGAAGTCTATCATGTAGGCAGAGAAAAGGCGGAACAAGCTGTAGCTGTGCCAGGAACCAGTGAGCATCAGACTGGCCTAGCCATGGATATTTCTTCTCCATCCCAGCATCTTGATTTAACTCAGGCCTATGACAAATCAAAAGAAGGAAAATGGCTCGCTCAAAATGCCCATAAATATGGTTTCATCCTCCGCTACCCTAAAGGGAAAGAAAGTGTGACGGTTTATGAATTTGAACCATGGCATTTTCGTTATGTTGGTATTAAGGCTGCCAGAGAGATATATAAAAGGAACTGGACCCTCGAGGAATATTTTAAAGAGGTAAGAAAAATTTAAAGAGGTGTACTTCGGTATTCCTCTTTTTTCTCATGATTTTTTAATAAATTGTTCATGAACTTTTCTTTGCTAATTTTCTATTAAGAATGTTATTCTAATCAGTAAGGATTTTAATACATATGACATGAAGGTTACGAAAGTGGTGAATGATTTGGAAGAACAAAAGGTTGATCAGGGACAGGAGACACCTGAAAAAAAGCCGGGATTAATTCGGCTGAAGAAATGGCAATTATCCTTGATTTTGCTGCTAACAGTCTTACTCACTGCTGGCATAACAGCATTCTCACTTGGATCAGGCAAAGAGAAAACAGTTGCAATTAATACAAACAGGCCTGAGTTCAATAAACTTTATACTGCCTTTGACACACTTCAAAATGGCTATTATCAAAAATTAGACGAAAAGAAGCTTGTGAATGGTGCTATTAATGGAATGGTTGAATCACTTGATGATCCATACTCGGATTATATGAACAATGAGGAATCAAAAGGATTTCATCAAGTTATTTCTTCTTCATTTGAGGGCATTGGTGCCGAAATCCAGGAAAAGGATGGACACATCATCATAGTCTCACCTATAAAAGGTTCTCCGGCTGAAAAAGCAGGGTTAAAGCCAAACGACATCGTTTTATCTGTGGATGGCAAGAGCCTGCAGGGAATGAGCTCTTCCGAAGCGGTAACGCTTATTAGAGGGAAAAAAGGGACAAAGGTACAGCTTACAATTCAGCGTCCGGGCACAGAGGGTAATACAAAGGTACCAATTATCCGTGATGAAATCCCGATTGAAACAGTATATGGTGAAATGGTTGGCGATGGAGTGGCGAAGGTCCAATTGACAAACTTCTCTACTAATTCATCAAAAGAGCTTGTAGCAAAGTTAAATGAACTCCAGAAAAAGGGAATGAAAGGACTTGTTTTAGATTTACGCCAAAATCCAGGCGGTTTGCTGGATCAGGCTGTAAATATTTCAAGCTTATTTGTTCCAAAAGGAAAGATTTTATTTAAAGTGGAAGACCGAAACGGAAAAGTGAAAGAATATACTTCCCAAAATGATGGTAATCCTACATTGCCTCTTGTCGTTTTAATTGATAAAGGCAGTGCCAGCGCCTCAGAGATTCTTGCTTCAGCTGTTAAAGAGTCAGCAGGAGTTCCGCTTATTGGTGAAAAATCTTTCGGTAAAGGTACTGTCCAAACAGCTCAGGACTTCCCGGATGGATCCAATCTTAAATTTACAATGGCCAAGTGGCTTACACCTAATGGAAATTGGATTCATAAAAAAGGAATAAAACCGGATTTCGATGTTCCACTTCCAGAATATGCGAATCTGCAGGTCATCAATCCGGAAAAAGCCATGAAACTATCCGATACATCAACTGATGTGAAAACAGCACAAAAAATGCTGAAAGCAATCGGATATGACCCAGGCCGGGAAGATGGTTTCTTTGACGAAAAAACCCAGGCTGCAGTTATTAAATTCCAAAAGGATAACAAGCTTGATACAAACGGAGTATTAAGCGGAAAGTCATCTCTAAAGCTTATGGATTTACTTAGAGAGAAAATCGTTAAAAATGATACTCAATTAAACAAGGCAATTGAAGTCTTAAAAGAACGAATGAAAAAATAAAAATGGATATTTTAGACCCGGAAGCCAGAGCTTCCGGGTTTTTTCTTAGCTAATCAGAATTTATATTCATAAATTCTGAACGCAAGACGGACAGGATAAGGAAGGCTTCGTCAGCAATATCATCGCACGAAGGAAAAGCACTAGCTTTTCCGAGCAAGTCCTAGTCAGGCGAAAGGCACAGGACAAGGAAAGCTACGTCAGCTTTGCCTCGCACGAAGAAAAAGCATAGCTTTTTCGAGGATGTGCCGTTTTGAGCGTGATAAGAAAAACTAGTGTATCCCTCAAAAAAGACTTGGAGAATGCCAAGTCTTTCTAATAGTAAAAGCCATATTTTTAAACTGTTGAAATTAAATCCAGATATTGCAGTATTCTAATTTTCTTCTGTTCAATAAGCTCTTTTAAAAAAAGAATATATTCTGCTCCTGTTTGCTTGGCAAGCTCCTCGTAAAGCTCTCTTAATTGTTCTAAATGATCCTTTAGAGTAAAATCATTTACACCTGATCCGCCAGACTGTACTTTCCTTAGGACTATTTCTATTAGTTTTTCATTTGTTGCCTCAACGGTTTTGGTTCCTTGGCGAACATAAATAGCACCATATCTTAGCTCGTTTTTACTAAGTACTGATGTATAGGGAACATATTTAGGGTCATATTCAATAAGGAGTGACTGAAACCTTTTATTTTTCAGTAAAGGGGGGCCGTTATGGATAAAGTGATAATCTTCAGTCCTAAATTTCAAATTCTTAGGCAGAAGACGTTCAAGTTTATTATCAACGTCTGCTTTGTCCATATACTCTTCATCACTTAAACCATTCAGCAGGATAGAGCCGTCATCTGTCTGGCTCACCCCAAAAATAATACAGCCTCCACCGGAATTAGCAATAGCAAGCATGTGTTTCGCAAGTTTGGTAAATTCAATCCACTTCATCTTAAAGTCGAGAAAATCAGATTCACCCGTATTGTTAAAGAGGATTTCGGCAAATGAATCATGTGTGGGATTAGACATAAACCGTGGCAGTGAAGGAGGATTTACATTTTCATATAGCATGATGAAAATCCCTTTCTGAATAGCTTTAGTATATTATAAGAAAATGTACGGGGACTGTTAATCCAAAAAACAAAAATTGCCCTAATATTTTTGTATTGGAATTTTATTTAGTATAATATCTTTTACCCATTTTTAAAGCGAATTCAGTTCCTGCTAATCATCAGTTCTCAATTGTTTGTATGGAACTAAAAAATGAATTAAAATTATCTTTTAGGATGTTAGAAAAGGGCATAAGCTAAAAAAGGATGATTTAAGATTCAATGAACAAAATAAACCGGGTGGGGTGACAAGATGAAGCAAATTGTTGATTTTGACAGCCAGCTTAAAGATAAAATCCTTCTCCTGGAAAATGAATGCCAAAAAATATGCGAAAAATATAAAGCTATATATTTTGAAAAGTTTCAGCTAGGGAAAGGTCTTTTGGTTGATGTAATAAGAATCCGCAAAGGGAAATCTGCTGATCAAGACGATCTCTTTGAAGAGGATTATGAATCCTTTATCGAAATAGGCCTGGAACATGAGGGGGAGTATTACCCCGATGGATATATTCCGCTGTGGAAATGTAAAAGTGAATGGCTTCAAATGACCGGATACCTTACAAACAGGAGTCTTTCACAAATAGAAGCCACTGTCTCAGCCCTTCTGACAGAAATGCTGGAAGATAGCAGGCAGGAAGAATAGGGAAGGAATTAATCGAAATGAAAACAGAAGTATACATTTTGTCTGGCTTTCTTGGAAGCGGGAAAACTACCTTATTAAAACGGCTCCTCGAAAATGAACATAAAGTCGGCCGCAAAGTAGCTGTAATGATGAATGAGCTGGGAGCAGTCTCAATCGATTCTGAAGCAGTAGATGAAGATGTTGCATTAAAAGAATTACTTGGAGGATGCATTTGCTGTACAATCCAAGATAAATTAGAGGGACAGATGCAGGGGCTTCTAATGAATGAAAAACCAGAAGTTATTTATATTGAAACTACCGGGGCTGCTCATCCTATTGAGGTTCTTGATTCTGTGCTGTCTCCTTTGTTTGCTGAGAAGCTAAACGTAAAAGGAATTATTACAACTGTAGATGGGTCAAGATGGCTGAATCGTAAATCAATGAGTCCACAGCTTCAGCAACTTTTGCTGGAGCAGGTAAGGCACGCTGATTTTGTTATTATTAATAAAATGGATGAATTAACAGATTCCCAGCAGGCCTCCATCACCTATAAAATTCAAAGTATTAACCCGGCCTCACAATGCCTGCTTACAACCCATTCCAAGGTTCCTGTTGAGCAATTAAAGAAGCTGCAGCTTTCTGCAAGAAGGTCGGATGTTATTCCGGTGACTCAGAAGGATTTAAAACTATCTACTTTTGTTTATCAATTCAAATCTGCTATAAACCAGGATGAATTCGAACAATTTTTACGAGGTTTACCAGATTCCATTTACCGAATCAAAGGTTACATTAAATTTCCCTATTCCGATAAACCGTATCTTTTTCAGTTTTCTTATGGAATGCCACTTTATATGAAGGAATATATTAATATCCCACTAAACCTGGTTTTTATAGGCGAAGGAATAGACTGGGAGAAAATAGAGGAGCAATTGGCACAACTTGGGGGTATTTCTCCCAAAAATAAGTGATGAAAAGAACTCCGTAACGACGGGGTTTTTCTTTTTACCATTTTAAAATGCATGTCTGAGTTCACCTTAGGTAAAACTTTTATAGATAAATAAAAAAAGCGAATTAAGGTGAAGAAAATGAAAAGGATTTATATCCCTTTAATCTTATCTGGTTTTATCTTTTTCACTTTTCCTGGAATAGGAGATGCAGGGGAAAAGAAACAAGAAAAAGGGATATTGATGAAATGGGAAGAAGCAAATCAGACATTGCCCCGGTATTCCAAATTCACTGTTATTGATATGAATACAGGAAAGAAGTTTCGAGTTCAGAGGCGGGCAGGAAGCCGTCATGCAGATGTCCAGCCATTGTCTGCAAAGGACACAAAAATTATGAAAGGTATTTATGACGGTAAGTGGAGCTGGAAGAGAAGGGCCATTTTTATACCTTATAAAGGTAAACGAATTGCAGCATCTATGCACGGAATGCCTCATGGGGCTGGAGCACTCCAGAATAATTTTCCCGGCCATTTTTGCATTCATTTTTATGGGAGTACGACACATCGATCTAATTTTATGGATTTATCACATCAATTAATGATTCTTAAGGCAGCTGGAAAATTAAAGAGCCATATCGCGAAACAGGGGCCCTATGAAGTGATATCTGCCTTTATTGCGGGAATAAAGCAGCATGATAGTGACATTGTTTCTTTAACATCTTTACAGGATTTGAAATGGAATAGTGTTTTTGATGAGATTGAAAATATTCGGATATCAGGAATGCCTCTTCTTCCCGAAGAGGATATCAAAGAGCAGATCATCCTTACGGTTCCCATTACCCTTGATATGCAGCTTAGGGGCAAGGGGGCAGAAAAATTCCAGGGGGAAATAAATGTTGTTCGATTAGTCCCATATGATTCCTGGAAAGTTGATTCTTCCTTTTTAAAAGAGGAAATTTTAAAATAAACACCTCCCAGACGGTTATCCGGGAGGTGTTTTAGATTATTACATTTGCTGCTCGCCAAATTTAATAAACGTTCGTTCATCTTCAACTAACCCACAGACCCCACATTGTACCTTTAATTCAGGCCCTTTATAGGGAATATGAAAAGGATCTAGATCATTTTGGGAATATTCCTGAACTATTTCTCCCGAATTTGGGTCCATCTTTACTGGATGTGGAAGCTGCTGGATTAAATTAAATCTGCTCCGATTCGTTTTGCAATTGGGACAGCGGTAAGGTGTAGACATATAAATCTCCTTCCAAATAAAAGATTAATATGTATTTTTTGCAATTCTGCTGCAAAATATGTAAAAATGCTAGAAGGCAAAGCAGAGAGAAACAGAGGTGAACATTGGTGGATTTTGATAAACTATTGAAGTATTACCGCTCGATTTGGAATAACAGGCTTCTAGAGGGAATGGAAGGCAGTGAAGCTATTTTGAAGGAAGCGATTAAAAGGGAGCTCCTCGATGAAAACTCTCATCCCCGAGTTCGAAAGGGAAAGTACGAGAAATATTATTTAGCTTCAAAAAGAATACTCGACTCCTCTATAGGAGTTGAAGAAAAGGTTGCCCTTATCAGGATGCATAATGAAGTAATGGAAGAACTCTAACAGTGTAAGTTTTTTATTATAATCTATATTTCAATTTTAAGCTTTTTCTAAAACCGAGCCTTTTAATAAAAATATTAAGTAAAAAACGTTACAGAAATGAAAAATTAGTTATAAACCCGGTTATCATAAAAACCTGTCAACCCTTTATTCATGATAATTTATGGAAGGTGTGAAAATACCTTCCTTTTTGTTTGGAAATGAACAAATTATTTAAAAACAGTTCAACATTCGAATCTACTGGATAATTTGAGTGAAAACTTCAAGAAAGATACTTCTAAATATCTCTTAAAAAATTCATTTCCTTTTCCTTCCTAAAATATTACAAAAAAGCTATGGTAAGCTAGTAGCGAAAAAGAGAAACGCAAGCAGGGGAGGAAAAAGAGATGAAAAAGAAAGCATTAATCGGAACAGCAGCAACTGCAGCTTTATTGGCTGCCAGCCCGGGAATTCACAAGGCAGATGCGGCTGCAAATAACCTCACAGCAACGAAGGAAAAAGTATACTACTATCAATCTTCCAATTTTAATAATAACGATATAAATAGCTTTTTAGAAAAGTTTATCAAAGAACAAGGTATCCAGTGGAGTTTCAATGATACTCCTATAAAGCAGTCAGTACCTCGGCAGGCCAACCAGATTAAAGTACCTGCACCGGCAAAACAAGAAGTTTCAGTCCAAAAGCCAGGCACAAACAAAACTGCTGCACCAGCTCAGCCGGTACCAGCAGTACAAACTTCCAGCCAGCTTAGTGCCTATGAGCAAAAAGTTGTCGATTTAACGAATCAGGAAAGGGCCAAGAATGGTCTGCCAGCACTTAAAGTTGATCTTGCATTAAGCAAAATGGCAAGAGATAAGTCAAAGGATATGCAGGCAAATCATTACTTTGATCATACTAGCCCAACTTACGGGTCACCTTTTGATATGATGAAAAAGTATGGTATTTCTTATACTTCTGCTGGTGAAAATATCGCAATGGGGCAAAAAACTCCTGAAGAGGTAGTGAATGCCTGGATGAACAGTGAAGGACATCGAAGAAATATATTAAACTCTAATTTCACAAATATTGGTGTTGGATATGTAGCCAAGGGTAACTATTGGACACAAGAGTTCATTGGGAAGTAATTCCAATTTACAAAAAGGCAAAGTGCAGAAATCCAGCACTTTGCCTTTTATTCTTTCCGTGGCCGAAAGTTTATCTTTGAAGATGATTCGTCAGTATTTTGTGGTTTGCTATCTGGGTTATCTTTTAATTTGCTATCTGGTTCATTTTCTGAGCCATTTTCTGATTTGCTCTCCAGCTTTTTCTTAAATATTTTTGCTGCCTCTTTTGAAATATCCCCTTCATAACTCGTTCCGATATTCAGCTTTCCAGTGAGTTCTTTTATTCCTAGCTGTCCGAAATTATTAGCATAATCAAGCTTTTCAATGATAATTTTATCTACATTTATATTATCAATCTTAATGGATGGCATTTCATCTGGAGGAGCGGCAGAAGGGGGTGGCTTTATTGGTGTGTAATGCTGCCACTTTTCATGCATTGCTGATTTTAATAGAATTTCAATAGCAATCATTTTCTTCTCAATATCTGGAAGCTTTTCAAGTCCAGTCATTTTCTTTTCAATTTCAGAGATTTTTTCTATGGTATTCATTTTCTTTTCGATATCCGACAGCTTTTCGAGTAATTTTTTTTGAGATGGAAGAAAGCGGAAAGGAAATCGCATAACTACCTCTATTCTGGTGTTTATTCACCAAATGAAATGGGGATATCCTCCATATCTTCCTTGTTAATTGGAACAATTAATTTGAAAATTCCTTTATCAAGTTCCGTATGAATTTGTTCTTTCAAGATAGGATACGGGAGATTGATTTTTTTCTCGAATTTACGGCTTGGTCTTTCTTTCATAAAGTACCTGAGATTTTGTTCAAGTGAAACGAATTCACCAGATAGTGTCAGAGTTTGCTCCTGGATAGAGAGCTGAAAATCCTCTTTTTTTAATCCTGGCATTTCAGCAATTAAGATGAGGTAATTGTCTTTTTCAAATAAGTCACATTTAGGCAAAATATCCTGGCTGTTGAAGCCATGAGCAGATTTAGTCCGGTTAATGGGGTTACTGCCTGTTTTTTCATCAAACACAGATTTCCAGAAGTCATCCGATTGGTATTGCTGGGCGAGATCAAGCCATTTTTTTAACTTATCCATTTCCATTTAAAAACCACCTCTTAAGATGATTTGCTAATCTATCTTATTTTTAGAATCTAAAAAAATGCAAAAAAAATTGATGTTTATAAAATTTCATTAACATCAATTTCTGAAAACTGCATATCGATATTTTTTGGGAGTTTTATTTCAAGTGTTCCATCTTTAAAATTGGCAGAGGAGCCTTTTTTCCTGACTATCGCAGGCAGAGGAATCGTATGCTTATCATCAAATTCAGGGATATGTTCGATTATGAGCTGGTTGGTCGTATGATACAGCTTGAGCTGTTTTATCCATTCCTCATTTTTAAGAGGGATTCTGACAAAAACAAAATCATGTGTTTCAAACGAAGAAGAGTTTAGGGCACCAGGTGCAGATGCAGCTGCCGGCTGCTGCTGGCCAGAGAAATTCATTCCTGAGAAAAGATCCTGTGGGTTCGTCATCCCCCTCATATTTCCCGGAAGCATTTTTTCAAGAAGATTATTGACATAAGAATCAATTTCATCCGGCTTCATTTGGCCCATCATGTTTTTTATATCTTTATTAAAAGGGAAGATATTCCACGGAAACATCTTATTGGTCTCCTTTCAGATCTAAAACTAAAATTGGTTTGAAATCGGTGAAGAGGGGTTCGCAATTTGATCCTGATCACTTATATCAAAGTCTCCAACTCCGTTAGTCGAAAACTGGCCAGTAGGCGACAGGTCTCCAAATCCTAAATTTGCACCAACCCACTTGGAATTGGCGGTATGGCTGTTATGGACAGCAGGGCCCAGGGAAATGTTTGCATTATTATTAATAGCGTTCGTTTTGATGTTGAAAATATTAATCTGAAAAGGCATTGGATTCAATCCTTTTTACATTTGATTTGAATTGACATTGGCCGGATTTGCGATATCACCCATATCGTTAACGTCCGGATCAATAAATACATTTTCCATGGCTGCAGTAGGGGGAGCGTAGTCTCCGTAGGATGAATTTTGGCCTTGAGATTTCGAATTTGCTGTATGTGCGTTATGAAGAGCTTCGCCAATATTAATAGAACCATTGTTGGAGACACTGTTAATTTTCAGGCTGAAAATATTGATAACAGTTTGCATCCCTTCACATCCTTTTTTTGGATCAAAATTAGATGATCCCAATTTCTGTTCTTGCGTCTGACCATAAGCTAATTGGCCAGACAGGCGGTTTGCCCTTTTCATAACTTTATATCCCATACTATGCAATGACACGCCCATCCGTTATAAAAACTTCTTTCCTTAAAAGTCAGGAAAACAAAACCATTAGGATATCGTTAATATTTGCATTAAAGTAAATAACTTTTTACTATAAAGGAAAGAAAATAAAGAGGATTTGAGGTATTTAATGTGAGCAGAACCGCTTTTATTACGGGAGGAGCATCCGGAATAGGTAAAATGACAGCTTATCTTTTAGCTGAAAAAGGGTTTTCGGTTGCCATCAATTACAGAAACAGCGGGAATAAAGCAAGGACACTGGCAAAGGAATTAAGTGGAAAATTCGGCATTAAAGCGACTATACATAAAGGTGACATTTCAAAACCGGAGGATTGCGAAAGGTTAGTCCGGGAGGTACTTTCCATATATTCTTGTATAGATGTTCTTATCCATAATGCAGGCCCCTATATCCACGAAAGAAAAAAAATGGCAGAATATACGGCAGAGGAATGGAATTATTTATTGCATGGGAATTTATCTTCTGTCTTTTTATTAACAAAAAGCCTGCTGCCTGGAATGAAAGAAAGGGGATGGGGACGAATCATTACAATGGGATTTGACAGAGCTGAGACCGCACCAGGCTGGACTTATCGCTCGGTATTCGCGGCAGCTAAAGCTGGACTTGTCTCACTTACAAAATCAATTGCTTTGGAAGAAGCAGAGTTTGGCATAACCGCTAACATGGTTTGTCCTGGTGATATCATTAATGAGTGGAAGGAAAAGAGGATTGCTGACGCCTGCGAAGATAAAGAAATGGCTGCACCTGTGGGACGTACAGGGACAGGTGAGGACGTTGCGAGAGTCATAGCATTCTTAACAGATGACCAATCAGGTTTTATCACGGGCAGTGTTATTCCTGTAACAGGCGGGGCTGATGTTTTAGGGAAGATACATCGGGTGGAATAAACTCAACTATTCAACGGCTGCTTTTAATGGTAAAATTGAAAAAAATTCTCAAATTAATCAGTAGGAGTAATATGAAGGAATATAGACAGTTTATCCAGCGTTTAATTTTAAATTATATAGTTGGTTCCTTTTTGGCTGTTTTTGTTGCTGGGGGAATTCCAATGTTTATGAGTATAAATATAAATCATACAGAAAGCCTGCTTTTGATAGCTATTATTGCGGGATCGTTGACCGTTATGGCTGTATGCGAATTTTTATTTTTTATGAAACAAAGAAATCCCATAAAGAAGGCTTTTGACAATCATTTTAAAAATCCAAAATTGACGCAAAGTGCATATTACCAGCTTTTGAAATTTCCTGAATTAACAGCCAAAAGAATAATGGGGCCTCATCTTTTTGGATTTTCTGTTCCCGCCGCCTCCATTTCACTTTTGCTTATTTATAATGGGTTATTAAACTTTTCCTATATTTATGTTGTTTATGCCTCGGCAGCTTCATTAATTATAGCCTCTATGCATGCGTTAATAGAATACTTTTTAACCATTAAAGCGATTCAGCCAGTTATCTTATTTTTAAATCAAAATGTCTCTTTGCCTGTTCTACCTTTAAAATCTCAAATCAGGGTTCCCATCAATATAAAACTTGGAACTGCTATTGTATTAATAGGAATATTCCCGGTAATTTTGTTTCTTCTTTCTGCCCAGGTGAAAATTCAGCAGGTAAGCGGAATGAATCCCTCTGTTTTTTGGAAATGGGCCGGTGTTGTTCTGATCATAACGATTGGATACTCGATTTTAATTTCTAGAATTATGGCAAAAGATATTGAAAAACCAATTCTACAGCTTCAGCAAATGATGGGTGAAGTTGAAAAACAAAATTACATCCACATGGAGAATGTCTATACGGATGAGTTTTCCGACTTATTTAATGGTTTTAATAAAATGATTCATGAGCTGGAAAAACATGATGCTAAAAATAAAATGATGCTCGAAAGTTTTTTAATGGTTCTTTCGGCAGCCTTAGATGCAAGAGATAAATATACATCAGGACATTCAGTTAGGGTTGCGGATTTTTCAAAAGGAATAGGCATCAAAATAGATTTACCAAAGGACTCAATTGAAGCTCTATATAAAACTGCCTTACTGCACGATATAGGAAAAATAGGTGTTCCTGACAATGTTCTTCTCAAAGATGGCAGGTTGTCTGATGAAGAGTTTAATTTAATAAAAGCCCACCCTGTAATTGGAGAAAACATTTTAAAGCAAGTTCACCCAATAAGTGAAATTGCTGACTTTCTCCCTGGAGTTCGTTCACATCATGAACGGATGGACGGTAAGGGATATCCTGATGGATTAACAGGTAAGGAGATCCCACTGTTCGGCCGAATTATTGCTGTTGCGGATTCTTTTGATGCAATGACCTCAGATCGCCCTTATCGTAAAGGGATGCCACAGGAGAAAGCCTGCCACATCCTTCATGAGGGGCGCGGCACACAATGGGATGCTAAAATTGTGGATCAGTTTATTGAATTTATTAATGAAAGTATCAACAAAGAAAATGTTAGCTGAATTGTAAAAGGCTGTCCCATAGGGGCAGCCTTTTGGGTTAGGGTGGAATTTCCTTAAAACAATGTCTATGAATGATTATTCTTCATTCAAGGAAACTTATGGGTAAATAATTAAAATTGGAGGAAGGAAAATGCGAAAAATAGTAAAGCGTTTTTTTATTTCCTTACTAATCACTGGAATTACCGTGTTAGCTGGCAGCCCAGCTAACACGGCAAAAGCAGCACCTCGAAATCCACAGCTCCAAAAGCCAAAAAATATTATTTATATGATAGGGGACGGAATGGGCATCGGTCAGCTTGAAATTGGCCGTTTATTCGAATATGGCAAAGAAGGGACTCTGTTTATGCAGACACTTCCTCATGCAGGCCTAGCCAGGACTTATTCTGCCAATAACTTTGTAACCGATTCTGCTGCAGGCGCCACGGCTTTAGCAACTGGCAGAAAAACCAATAACGGGATGATAGGAGTAACACCAGATGGAAAAGAGGTTCCCAGCATCCTTGATCTTTTCAAAAAGGATGGAAAAAAAACAGGAGTCATTTCAACCAGTCTTGTAACAGACGCTACACCAGCAGGATTCACTGCAAGTGTAACCAATAGGTGGAGTGGCCAGCCTGAAATCGCCCGTCAGCAATTAAAAAACCAGGTGGATGTCATTCTTGGCGGCGGAGGTGATTTTTTCGAGCCGAAAAATCAAAACGGTTTAGATCTTGTAAATCAGTATCGCAAAAATGGATACAGTTATGTTACCGATAGAAATCAGCTTGCCAGCGTGAAAGGTGGTAAGGTGCTTGGTTTATTTAATTCTTCCTATATGACTTATATGCAGGACAGGGAAGAGGCAGGAAGCAAGGAGCCTACCTTAAATGAAATGGCCCAGAAAGGTATTGAAACATTATCGGCAGGCAATAAGGGATTTTTCGTAATGATTGAAGGAGCAAGGATTGACCATGCCGCTCATTCTTCCGACATACCAGGAATTTGGCGTGAATTAATAGAATTTGATGAGGCGGTTAAGTATGCAGTTAATTGGGCAGAAAAACGGGGAGATACACTTGTGGTAGTAACTGCTGATCATGAAACAATGGGAGTTTCAGCAGCTGAACCAATAAATATAGAGGCTTATAAAAGAATAAAAGTGTCACCGGAATTTATGGCAAGTAAACTTATATTCGATCCAAATACAGGGGAATTTACTGCCGAAAGTGTTAAAAGTGCTTTTTATCATTATGCCGGCCTTATGATAACAGATAAGGAAGTCAGTGATTTTAATTTAAGAATAAAAGCCAACAAGGGACAAATGTACGCCTCTAAACATGCAGCATGGGAAATTGGAAGCATCATTGCCCAGCACATGAATGCTGGAATAAATAGCAGCAGGATTAGGGCATTAAGCTCCACAGGGGGACACACTGCAAATATGGTTCCTATTTTTGCATTTGGGCCTGGCAGCGAAAGATTTGATGGCGTCTTTAACAATATTGAGATACCAAAAAGAATGGGGCAATTATTGGGATACCAGTTTTAATTATTGAAGGCCGTTATTTCTTGGGGTCCTTTAACGGATTAAGACTTTCAGAGCACTAATAAAACTGTTTTCTAATCCGCAATTTGTTTTTGACTTTGAGCCTTTATATTGCCTGCTTGATTCTTAAAAGCTGTTTTCAGCTAGGCTGTGTTAAAACATATTGTTGATTTTTTATAAATGTTGATTGGAATGAAAGGACATGAGACTCCAGCGGGAATAGCGGGTCAGAGGAGACCCTGCAGGACCGAAGCGACCTCGAGGGGCTAGGCGCTGAGTTTGACAGGCTCCCGAACCGCCCGAGGAAAGAGAGTGTCTTGAAGCGAAAATCAACAGCCAAGTTTAGCAGACACCATTGCAAAAAAATTAACACACAAAAGAAAGAAAACAGTTGTCCACAGTTATTTCTGAGTAGAGCTAAAATTTAAGAATTAATAAAGGTGTTCCCTCATAAAGTGTATGAACATACATTTGAGGGAGTTGACATCATGGCATTTAGAGGCTCGAAAGGCTGGTTTGTTCAAGAATTGAAAAAAATGGGGATTAGTAAACATCCTGTTGAGCGTAAAAAAATAGAGCTTTACAAGACCTATGTAATTAGAAATTTATATTGGGAAATAACAAGTGAAAAGAACTGATTTATAGAAGACCAGGAAGTGATTCCTGGTCTTTCTATTTAGTGTCAACTTTTTTTATACTATGTTCAAATTTTATGAACAATTTGAATAAGAGGAATAAACCATTAGCCAGAGGCAGATAATATATCTAACTAATATATGGTGAAAGGATGAGTGGATTATGAGCCACAGGACAAATCGCATAAATCCCAATCAGACTCAGGTGTTTTTTGAAGATGGCCGGTTTGAAACCCTGACTAATGAAGAGCTTGATGAATTCTTTCTGCAAACAGGCTTGGTTGAAAAGGCAGAAAACCTGGAGCAAAACCTTTAAATACACTACAAAAACAGGCTGGAACAGTGATAGTTCCAGCCTGTTATTTAGCCAATTATCCACAAGTTCAACGACTGCTCTGACCTCACATAGAGGCTCGGCAAACGCCAAGTGTTCTTTATGCTTCTAACAGTTGAGAGTCATCAGCATCTGTATTACTATTTGTATTTCTCATCATAGATAGAGTATATAGATCTTTTGGAATTTCGTATAAATCATATACATCCTCTGATGCATTTAAGCTTTCATAAATAACTTTTCTTGTTTCATTTGCTTTTACAACATACGGAAGTTTTTCAGCAGCTTTAATGGATCGAATATTTACTTTGCGTATCCTCATAAAGACTGTTTCGATACCTAGCTCGTAAAACAGCTCATCAAAAAATGCTTCTTTTGCCGGGCTGTTATACCCTTTGCCATGGTAAGGTTTACCTAGCCACGTACCTAGAAACCCTGCATTATCTTCCATATCATATAGATTGATTGTTCCTATTGGCGCGCCCCATTCATCATGAATCGTGCGGGAAATTAATTCACCGCGTTCTTCTGCTTCAATCGTTTGCTTCGTTACGAAAAGAAATTCATCGTATGAAGCCGCTTTTTGGCGCACAAAAGGGAAGACATCTGGATGCGTCATCAATTCATATAATGCATGGCATTCTGAAAGATCACGTTTTTTTATCATGATTGTCCCTCCAGTTAGGCAGTCCGATTCCACTTAATATGAAGCGGTCCACCTCGAAATTTTTTGTGATATTGCTAAAAAATTTCGGGGTGGGAATCGAACCCACTAGAACCAGAATACCTGGTGGCGCACCATTTGCCTTCCCTATTTCATTTTGTTTTAAAGCTTTAAATCTAAAAAACACCTTCTAGTTTGAATTGGCAGCCAAAAGAAATTTGGCACCTTTTAATAAGAGGTCACTTCAAGTATCATACAAAAAAAAACGCGAAAAATAAATAGTTTTTTTTCTTATTTTTTGTGAAATTTTATGCCAATTTTCAACAATTTACTACACCTGCTGATAAACAATTTTACCTCCGATCATAGTCCATCTCGGCTGAGCTAAATAATGGAAAGGATGATGGCTCCAAAGGACCAGATCCGCTTCCTTTCCTTCTTCAATACTTCCCAGTCTGTCATCAACACGTAAATTTCTGGCAGGATTAATAGTTATGCCTTCTAAGGCTTTTTGCTCAGGAAGTCCTTCGCGAACAGCTATTGCTGCACAGATATTTAAATACTGAATAGGAGTGTAAGGATGATCAGTGGTAATGGAAACCTCGACTCCATTTTCAGACAGTTCCTGATAGGTTTTCCATGTCTTGTTTTTAAGCTCCACCTTTGATCGTCTTGTTAAAGTTGGCCCAACAGATACCTTTAAATTGAATCCTGATAACTCATTTGCTATTAAATGCCCTTCCGTGCAGTGTTCAATCCTTAAGTCCAGATTAAATTCTTCTGCAAGCCGTATAGCTGTTATAATATCATCGGCTCTATGCGCATGGATCCTTACAGGTATTTCTCTCTTTAATGCTTTTATAAGAGGCGAAACTCTTAAATCATCAGGATTATCTGCATTCAAAGCATGATAAAAAGCTTCCCTCAGCATCCCCATAATTCCCATTCGGGTAATAGAAGCATTGTTCCCATTACTGTGAATCCTTTTTGGATTTTCTCCGAGGGCAATCTTTAAGCCCGCCGTTTCTTTAACAATCATTTTTTTTATGTTTTTCCCGTGTGTTTTAATGACAGATGTTGTCCCTCCAATTACATTGGCGCTTCCCGGCATAATATGAACCGTTGTGATTCCGCTTTTAATCGCATCTAAAAATCCTGTATCTAAAGGATATGCACCATCTATAGCTCTAATATGTGGTGTTAAAGGCTCTGCCGTCTCATTTGCATCATTCCCAGCCCAGCCCGTTCCCTCATCATAAAGCCCCAGATGAGTATGAACATCAATAAATCCAGGAAATAAGCAATGGTTACTGCAGTCTATAATCTTAACATCAGTGGAGCTGACCAGATTTTTTCCGACCTTTATTATTTTTCCATTTTCAATTAATACATCGCCGTTCAAAATCAGCTCTGATGTTATAGGATAAACATTTGCATTTTTTAATAATATCTTTGTCATTTTAATTTCTTTCCCCTGACTAGAAACAGTTTTAAATATTTTATCAATTAACTGTTTAGTTGGGAACAAATTACTCAAAGGAAGTTTTTAGAATTTTCGTCAAATCAAACTTTAAAAAAATTTTTCCAGATTACTGAACGAATAATCCAGTTATCCGTCAGATGAGATGAAATGAATACTAGGGGGAAAAATGATGAATCAAATAGAAGGAATAAACATTGCAGTATTAGCTCCGGTTTTAATTATTAATCTCATTTTAATAATTGTGGCTGTTATTGATTTAGTTCGAGTTGAAAACACAAGAGGACCAAAATGGCTTTGGGCACTTATCATTCTCTTTGTTAATTTAATTGGCCCAATTCTCTATTTTATTGTAGGAAGGAGAAACAATTAATGACCCTTGTTGAGGTAAGCGGGCTGAAAAAAAGCTTTCATGGAACAGAGGTTATCAAAGGGCTTGATTTTTCGCTTGAGAGGGGAAAGTGTATCGCTCTTTTAGGGCCAAATGGCGCCGGGAAAACAACCACCTTAAGAATGCTTTCAGGTTTAATGAAACCAACATCCGGTTCTATTTCTTTTTCTAATTATGGAAAAGGGGAGGATATTCGTCACTTGATTGGCTATCTTCCGCAGTTTCCTGTCTATTTTGACTGGATGACTGCAAAAGAATTTCTTCAGTATGTTGGAAGGCTTGCAGGACTAAGCAGCAGGGAAGCAAAGGGAAGAACAATGGAATTGCTGAAAAGAGTAGGTATTGAAGAAGCAACAAATAGAAGGATTGCAAAATTTTCTGG
Organism: Neobacillus terrae; assembly: GCF_011393025.1. Taxonomy (GTDB): domain Bacteria; phylum Bacillota; class Bacilli; order Bacillales; family Cytobacillaceae; genus Neobacillus_A; species Neobacillus_A terrae. The sequence goes on from NZ_JAAOEO010000001.1 coordinate 338,833, forward strand.
TGGAATGAAGCAAAGACTCGGAATTGCCCAGGCACTAATTCACAGGCCGCTTCTCCTAATGCTGGATGAACCGGTATCCGCGCTGGATCCTTTTGGCAGAAGAGAAGTGCTTGAACTGTTAGAGGAATTGAAAAAAGAAACAACCATCCTTTTCTCCACCCATATCTTAAACGATGCTGAAGAGGTATGTGATAAAATCCTTTTTCTCCACAAGGGCCGCATAGTGGAATCAGGGACAATGGAGGAATTAATGTACCGGTATACGGAAGCGAAAATTGACTTTTCCTTTAATCAAAAAGCCGATAAGTATGAGACATTATTTGCAGCTTCTCCCCTGGTAAATTCTTTTAAAATTCAAGGTGATACGGTAACGGTCGAAGTGACTAATTTGGAAAAAGCAAGGTCGTATTTTCTTAACCGGATAGCAGAGGAAAATTGGTCTTTATCCAAATTCGAAATCAGTTCTATGACACTTGAGGATATCTTTATGAAGGTGGTGGGAAATGATGAGCCAGTGGATAACACTATTACAAAAAGAATTGGTTGAAATGTGGAGAAACTTTAAATGGCTTTGGGTTCCTATTACTTTTATATTATTAGGAGTAAAAGAGCCTCTAACAAGCTATTATATGCAGCCGATTCTGGATGCTTTGGGAGGGCTGCCTAAAGGGGCTGTTATTAAACTCCCTGAGCCATCGGCGGCCGAAGTTCTTGTTGAAGGGCTCAGCTCCTATACTTCAATAGGAGTTTTAATAATTGTATTAACCACCATGGGGATTATTGCTGGCGAGCGAAAGAGCGGGGTTGCCGCAATGATCCTTGTAAAGCCTGTTTCCTTTATCTCCTATGTGACAGCAAAGTGGATGGGAGGACTTATTTTATTGGTTTTCTCCTTTTTTATTGGATACCTGGCAACGTGGTATTACACCGGAATTCTTTTTGAATGGATTTCATTTGGGGACTTTCTCCATTCGTTTTTATTGTATTCCCTTTGGCTTGGCCTTATTTTAACTTTTACTGTCTTTTGCAGCTCTCTGTTTTTGGTTCCTGGGACTGCAGGCTTCATTTCAATTGCCACAGTTTTGATCTATACACTGATTAGCGGGACGTTGACTAAGTGGATGAAATGGAGTCCCTCCATGCTTACGGATTATGCTAACCAGCTTCTAGCAGGTCAATCATTGCCCACTGCAGCAAACCCTGCCGCAGCCATTACAGTCACTGCAACCATTATATTATTGACATTAAGTGTAGTTGTTTTTCGGAAAAAAGAGCTCGCCGCCTGAGAATGCGTTTAATTTTAATTGAAGGCTTAAGTGGACTATAATAGTCTTTATCCGATTGATGTACCATTGAAAGGAAGAGTAAAATGTTAGACGAAACAGGCCTTGTTTTAGAAGGAGGGGGCATGCGCGGCGTTTATACGGCAGGCGTCCTTGAGTTCTTTTTAGAAAATGAAATATTTTTTCCGTATGTAATTGGGGTTTCCGCGGGTGCTTGTAATGCCGCATCCTATCTGTCAGGCCAAAGGGGAAGAAATAAAACAGTAACTGTTGAATATGCTGGCGATCCCCGCTATATTTCCTGGAGAAATTACTTTCGTAACCGCCAATTTTTTGGTATGGATTTTATTTTTGATGAAATTCCAAGCAAACATGTTCCTTATAATTATAATGCTTTTTACGAAAGGCCATCCGAATTTGTAGTAGGGACAACCGATTGCCATACAGGAGAACCTGTTTATTTTGGAAAAAAGGATTACAAAAACGATCTTCTAACCGTTTTAAGGGCTTCCAGTTCCTTGCCGTTTCTAGCACCGGAAATACCTTATCAGAACAGAATGCTGCTTGACGGCGGAATTAGCGATCCCATCCCTGTGAAGAAAGCGATAGAGGATGGGTTTAAGAAAAATGTTGTCATATTGACCCGGAATGAGGGATATCTGAAAAAGCCCTCACGGTTTCATTTCCTCGTTAACAGAAAATATCCTTTATATACAGGATTACAAAAGTCTTTAAGACAGCGTTACAGTATTTATAATGAAACAATGGCTTTTCTCGAGGAAGGAAACAAGAAGGGCAGTGTCTTCCTTATTCGTCCCTCTCTCCCATTGAAAGTAGGAAGAATGGAAAGGGATCCAAAAAAGCTGGAAGAGCTATATTATCAGGGGTACGTGGATGCGGAAAAATCTGCAGAAAAAATGCTTAAATGGATAAATAATCATAGTATGTAAGTTAAGAAAAGGGGAAAGCGAAGCTGGCTTTTCCCTTTTCTTTTTGCTTATTTCTATCATTTTTTTTAATTCTGGTAAATAGAATTGAATAAGAGGATAGATAAGGAGCCATTACAATTATGAAAATCTATGAATATTATCGGGATTCAGCTAATTTAACACTTAATGGCGGCCTTTTAGCGCTTTTTCCTGCAATGTTCATTGTATTGGGAAATATCTTGATTTTACATCAAAAGATATTAATGCTGCTATGTATACCTTTTATTGTCTACAGTGTCTTAAGCTACCAACTCTATCGAAATAAAACAAGGGATGGAAAATCAATAAAAAAGAATATGCTTTCAAAAGGGACGAGCTATCCTCATTTATTTTGTTCCCAGCATTTACTTGTACTTTTTCTGCCGGCCATAACGCCCAGCGTCAAGCTCTTTTATCCTGATGGAAATCTGGCAGGGGAAATATCCCCTATTTCTCGTAAACTATCTGATTTTATGAATTCCACTAGGAGATACATCCTTACTGATCAAAATAGTAGTGTAAGGGGATCTTATCGGGTAAAAAATAATAATTCACTGGTAATTGAAGTTTGGAATGAGATGGGAGAATATGCGGGTAAGTACCAGAAGAGGAAGAGGCCTGGCTTTAAAAAAGTGAAAAAGGAGCTTTTTGAGGGCAATGGCTGCTTTTTAGCGGAGATTAAGGGAGCTGCATTTTTTATGGATGAGCAAATTATAATGCCCGATAATGAAAGTATAGGGCGGTTGAGAAGAGGCTGGATGCCAGTGGAATGGAGCAGTATCTTTCCAGATTCCAACACTCCCGTCCTTACACTTAACCCCAATAAAAACTCAAATATTAATCTTCTTGCCATATCGGTTTTAATTAACGAGTTCTTTATTGAAAGGTAAATTGGTAAGACTTTTGTACTGTGTATTTACATTTTTTGATAAATTTATCATAATAGAGGGAGATAAAATATAAACCTTTTCGGGTGGGGATTTAGGAATGGAAGTCTTTGTTGCAAGGCAGCCAATTTTTACAAAAAAGGAAGAAATCTATGCTTACGAGTTGCTTTACCGAAATAACGAGCTAAATTACTTTCCACAGGTGGATGGTGATAAAGCTACCGCCGATGTTATTATTAATAGCTTTTTAAATATAGGAATTGACCAGCTCTCAAATGGAAAACCTTGTTTTATTAATTTTACGGAAAAATTACTTAAACTTAAGCTTCCAACTTTTTTCCGGCCTCGAGAAATAGTCGTTGAGATTCTTGAAACGGTTGTTCTTGGTCCTGATCTTATAGCCATCTGCCGTGAATTAAAGGATATGGAATATCAGATCGCTCTGGACGATTTTATTTTAAATGAACAAAACCCATATCTAGAAGAACTGTTAAAGTACATAGATATTATAAAAGTAGATTTTCAAAATTCTACTCCTGCAATGAGAAAGAAAATTGAAGCTCTTGCTTGGCGAAAACAGATACAGCTTTTAGCTGAAAAAATAGAAACCCGGGAAGAGTTTACGTCAGCAGTCCACTCCGGTTATCACTATTTTCAGGGGTACTTTTTTTCCAAGCCTGTTATTTTAACAACAAAAGATATCCCGTCCTATTTTCATTCATACTATGAAATTATTAACCATTTATCATCACCTGAGCCCCGAATAGATACGATTACAAAGCTAATTGAAAAGGATATTTCGCTTTCTTATAAGCTTCTTAAACTTATCAATTCTCCGGCTTACAGGCCAAAGCAAAAAATTAATTCAATACGTCAGGCTATTGTGCTTTTAGGATTAATCGAAATCCAAAAATGGATTTATGTACTGGCTGTCAGAGAGACACCCGGAGCAAACCAGGAGCCTTCCAAAGAGATGGTTGCCATGAGTCTAACCAGAGCAAAAATGGGTGAATTAATTGCTGTATATTTACATAACGTGGCAGGAGCTCCATCGTTTTTTATGACAGGAATGTTTTCAATGATGGACTCATTGCTAAACATGCCAATGAACGATGTACTGGTGGACCTTCCTCTTCAGGAGGATATTTGTGAAGCCTTAAAAGGCAAAAATAATGAATTGAAGCTTGTACTTGATCTATCACTGGCAATTGAAAAAGGGGACTGGGAAGCAGCATCACTTTTATGTACTCAGCTAAATATGCCCGAGGACATAGCGTTCCGTTTTTATCAGCAGGCAATGACCTGGTCAAAACAATTAATTGAATTTGAAACTTCACTCATGTAACAGCCGGTTTAAACCGGCTGTTTTTTGGTGGGGAAATGCGTTAGTACAGGGAAAGCATCCCTGTACTGAGGCTCTTCGCGTATCCAGCGCCATAGAGAGTCTTCGAAGAAGCCACCCTTCAGTTCTTCACAAAGCCGCTGGTGGCTGTTCCAAAAAGCTGTTCACGAAGTTATTTAGAGACAGCAGCTTGGCCGCCCGAGGAAAGCGCTTGCGGTGAATGAAATCAAAAGGTAAGTTTACTATAGCCTTATTTTTAAATTGATTAATAAAATAAATTGTGTCATTCTTATGTTATTCTTAATAAAACATGAGTTCGGGGGTTGTGAAAGTGGAATTAGAGATCATTAAATGCCATGGTTCCGGAAATGATTTTTTGATAATAGATGAAATAACAAATAATTATACTTTTTCAGAGATTCAAAGGGCAGAAATAGCAAAAGCGTTGTGCAGCAGAGAAACAGAACTAGGAGCAGACGGTATCTTATACCTGCAAAAAAGCGACCATGCTGATGGTGTAATGAGGGTATTTAACACAGATGGCTCAGAAGCCTCCATGTGCGGAAATGGTCTTCGCTGTGCAGCCCGATATATTTGTGGTCTTCTTGGTAAGAAGGAAGCCATTATTGAAACAATGAAAGCGGATCTCCATGTTAGTGAGCAGGAGAATATTTTTCCGGACGTAACAACCTTTCAGGTGGAAATTTCTCCAGTTTCTTTCTCGTTAAAAGATCTGCCTTTAATCCTGGATCAAGAAACACTTCTAAACGAAAAAGTTTCCGAGTTATCGGAAGAACTTAAATTTACAGCAGTTGCCGTTCCTAATCCGCATTTAATTGCAATGGTAGAGGAAAAACACCTTCAAGGCGACTTTCAAGGAGAACTAAGCAGTAAACTGAATGGTCCAAATAAATGGTTCCCTGACGGAGTAAATGTCAGCTTTGTAAAATCTATTTCTAAAGGAAACATATATGTACGTACCTTTGAAAGAGGTGTTGGCTTTACAAATGCCTGCGGAACAGCCATGTCAGCTTCCACCCTTGTTACCTGCCTTTTAGGGTTAAACAATTTAGAGGAAAAGGTCAATGTTTATAATAATGGGGGGATGGTTCAATGTATTGCCCATAAATACGAGGATGGCTATAAAATAGACCTTATTGGAAATGCCACCTTTATGTATAGAGCTGGAGTAACCATTGATATGGATGACTACTCATTTACAACAGGACCAAAAGCAGATTTTGGTGAACAGGTATCATACGGAAAACTTCAAAGTGAAGTAAAGCAGTTTTTAGATACAAATATGAAGGGATAAGGTCCAGCCTTATCCCTTTTTTAAATTAAATCCGGGTCTTGCTTCCTTTACTTTGCTTTAAAAATTCCAATATCGGAGCAAAAGGCTGGTTGGCTTTTGCAATGAAATAATCCTTAAACGGGTTGCCCAGAGAATCCATTCGTTTTTTTATTGTGATAAAGGTGTAATCTTTAGGATCCATTCTTAAGTTAACTTCATCCCAAAATAAAGGGGTTGCGATGCCAGCCCGTTCATTGCCTCTGAGAGAGAAGGGAGCAACAATTGTTTTTCCCTCAGAATGCTGAACATAGTCGACGTAAAGCCGGCCTTGCCTGTTCTTTTTTAGTCTTTCGACAGTAAAGGAGTCCGGTTTTTTTGAAATAAGGTACTCTGCAATAAAACTGGTGAAAAGCCTGGTGTCATCGTAAGAAAAGGTGTTTTCCGGAAGAGGGATATATACCTGGAGACCTTTGTTCCCGGAAGTTTTAATAAAGCCGGTTAAGTTTAATTCATCCAGCACTTCCTTAATTAGGATTGCAGCATGGACGGCAAGCTGAAAAGCTTCCTTTGATGGAGGATCGAGATCAAACACTATTTCGCTCGGCCCGCTGCTTTTTATGGTTTGAAATGGAATATGAAATTCAATCGCGAGCTGATTACCCAGCCATAAAAGTGTTTCAAGATTGTTGCACAGGATATATTCAATATCATCTGCCTGGACTGTTTTTACAAAATCAGGGGCATAATCAGGACAATTTTTTTGATAAAAAGGTTCGCCAAACATCCCGTGTGGAAATCTTATTACGGTAAGCAGCCTGTCCTTTAAAAAAGGCAGCATATAAGGTGAAATCTCAAGCAAATAATTAATATAATCCATTTTGCTTATGTCTTTATCCTGCCATAAAGGTTTTTCTGGATGTGTGATTTCAAATTCCTTTGGCAGGTTTTTTTTCTGCAATACAAACTTATCATAAGTACATTCAGCGGGAGTTAGATCAAAACGGAACCTTTCAAAATGAGGTTCTCTCAATTGGTTTTCGTAAAGCTCTAAATACTTCACTTCCAGGCAGATTGCCGGGTCAACATAAATATATTTGCTATCCTCATGCCGGCTATTTTGCTTGAGTGTTGCAAATAGAGCTTGTTTTTCATCTGGTTTAAGGCCAAACAAAATATGTCCAATCCTAACTACTTCAGTTCCCTTATAGACTCCTACACCAATATACTGATTGGTCTTATCGAGATCTGTAATAAAACAATTAAAGTGTTTGAAATTTTTATATTTTAGCCACGATGTTGTTCTTTTTCCTTCTTCCCAGGTACTGCCCTTTTGCTTAGCAACAATTCCTTCTCCGTCATATAAAACAACTTTTTCCCACAATTCTTTAAAATCCTTAAAAGGCTCAACGAATTGAAGCAGCTGTTCTGAATCGGGATTCGGTTTTTTATCAAAATGAAGAGAATCAAACAGGGTTGCCAGTTCTTTTTTCCGTTCAAGGTACCCCGCAGAAAAAAGCTGTTTTCCGCTAAGGAGCAAGACATCAAACGCGAGCAGCCGGCAAGGGCTTTTTTTTGCTTGTTCCTCAATATTTTTAATTGATTTCATTCTTCCTCTTTTTTGAATTCCCGAAAAATCCGCTTTGTAAATATTTTCAAGAAGCACTAACTCACCATCAAGGATTAACGGCAAAGATGGACTAAATAACTTTTCATACTGAAGAAGAAAGTTCTCTATTTCAGGAAATTGCGGAAGAAGGTCTTTACCGTTTCTGCTAATTAGCTTAATTCCGCTGCTATCCCATTCCAAAAAGGCACGAAAACCATCGTATTTTACTTCATAAAACCAATCAGGCTTTGAAGGTGTATCAAAGGTAAGTGTAGGCAGCATTGGTTTCATTCGCAGATGCTCCTTTAGAAAATATTCTGTCCTATTATTTTTAGTAAGTTAGTGGGATTTCATCCTTCCATAAGTTGATAAGAATGAGGAATTTGCATTTGAGAAAAATAATAAAAAAAGGATGGAGATATATATGCACACAATATGGAAAGGCAGTATTAGCTTTGGACTTGTAAACATTCCGATAAAGCTTCATGCGGCAACAGAGGATAAGGATATTAAACTGCGTACTCTGCATAAGGAATGCCATTCACCAATTAAATATGAAAAAGTATGCCCAGTTTGCGAAGTGGAAGTAAAGCCTGAAGATATCGTTAAGGCTTATGAGTATACAAAAGGAAAATATGTGGTTTTGGAGAATGACGACCTAGATAAACTAAAAAAGGAAAATGAAGACCGGGCAGTAGAGATTATTGATTTTGTGAAAATGGAACAAATCGATCCCATTTATTTTGATAAAACTTATTTTATGTCTCCCCATGAGGGGGGTTCAAAAGCATATTCACTTTTAAGAAAAGCCCTGCAGGACTCACAAAAGGTTGGAATTGCAAGAATGATTATTCGTTCAAAGGAACAGCTGGGGGTAATCAGGGTTTACGAAAATACCCTTGTTATGGAAACAATCCATTATCCAGATGAGGTCAGAAAAGCGGCTGATGTACCAAATGTACCAGCAGAGGATAAAGTCACAGATAGGGAATTGGATACCGCCATTTTATTGATTGACCAGCTGACAACAGAATTTGAACCAGGAAAATATATAGATGAATACAGAAATGCATTACTTGAGCTTATTGAAGCGAAACGAACAGGTCAGGAAGTTGTTACTCCTGCAGCGCCTAAAGAAGCAGCTTCAAATGTTACCGATTTGATGGCCGCATTACAGGCGTCAATTGACAGGACAAAACCTGAAAAAGCGGAAAAAGCACATGCTCCAAAGAAAAGGGCAGCAGTTAAAACAAAAAAGCGGGCATAAAAAACAAACCGGTTTCCCTCAGGAAACCGGTTCAATATTTTTGCAAAGGTAATTTTTAAAATGTAATAATGTTGAAAACAGGAAAAGGCGGTCAGAACGATGGAAGAGAAAGAGAAAAAAATAAGTGCAATCTATTTGAGCGTTATATTGGTTATTCTGGGAACCTTTTTAGGTGTATTTATCCTAGTAGCAAATGAAATGAGAGAGAATAAATTAGTTAAATTTGATCAAACAATCATCCATTATGTACAGGGGTTTATCTCACCCAAATTGACCGAAATTATGCTTTTTTTTACCTTTCTGGGATCAGTAAAATGGTTAATTATCGCGGTTATCCTTGCCACTTTAATTCTTTTTCTCCTTAAGAAAAGGGCTTTGGGAATTTTTATTTTATTATCCTCTGGCATTGGTTCGTTATTTAATTCTTTGCTTAAACATATTTTTAAAAGAACACGGCCGGATATTAAACCTTTAATTAAAGAAATGGGTTTTAGTTTCCCTAGCGGGCACTCCATGGGATCATTTATTTTTTATGGAGCAATTGCCTATATTTTAATTCATTATTACCATAAAAAATGGAGAAAAATAACGGGCGCCACTCTTATGTTTGTCTTGATATTCCTGATCGGACTTAGCCGGATTTACCTGGGGGTTCATTTTCCGAGTGATATTATTGGAGGTTTTACGGCAGGAGGCACATGGCTGGTCTGCTGTATTATTATGTTTCGGTACTATGAGTATAAAAAAGGTTTATAGCTTCCGGCTCTAACTCTCCATCTGTTATAGTTTTAATTAAGGAAAAAGAAATGGGAGGGACAGCGGTGGGTAAATATATTTTATCCCTTGACCAGGGAACTACTAGCTCAAGGGCGATTTTATTTAATCAGGCTGGGGAGATTGTACATACAGCACAAAAAGAATTTACTCAAATATTTCCTAAGCCTGGCTGGGTAGAGCATAATGCAAATGAAATTTGGGGTTCTATATTATCTGTGATCGCTTCCTGTCTTTCAGAATCTGGAATTAGTTCAGATGAAATCGCTGGGATTGGTATTACAAATCAGCGGGAAACTGCCGTTGTCTGGGAAAAAGAAACAGGCAGGCCAATATATAATGCTATTGTTTGGCAATCCCGCCAAACAAGCGGCATATGTGAAGAATTAAAGTCAGCTGGATATGAAAGTTTATTTAGGGAAAAAACCGGTTTGTTAGTTGACGCTTATTTTTCTGGAACAAAGGTAAAATGGATTCTTGATAATGTGGATGGAGCAAGGGAAAAAGCAAACCAGGGTAAGCTTTTGTTTGGGACGATAGATACATGGCTTATTTGGAAGCTTTCCGGAGGGATGGCGCATGTAACAGATTACTCAAATGCTTCGCGGACATTAATGTTCAATATTTATGATCTCAAATGGGATGAAGAATTGCTTGAAATACTCACTGTTCCTAAATCCATGCTTCCAGAGGTTCGCCCTTCATCAGAACAATATGCTAAGACAGTGCCTGCTCACTTTTTTGGCCAGGAGATTCCGATTGCCGGAGCAGCGGGAGATCAGCAGGCTGCTTTATTTGGCCAGGCGTGCTTTGAGAAAGGCATGGCAAAGAATACATATGGAACCGGCTGTTTTATGCTAATGAACACAGGTGAAAAGGCAGTCCATTCAGAAAATGGCCTTTTAACAACCATTGCATGGGGGCTGAATGGAAAGGTTGAGTATGCCCTTGAAGGAAGCATATTCGTTGCGGGTTCCGCTATACAATGGCTCCGGGACGGATTAAGGATGCTGAAAAGTGCTTCTGACAGTGAGGATTATGCAAAGAAAGTGGATACGGCAGACGGAGTTTATGTTGTTCCTGCCTTTGTTGGCCTTGGAACACCATATTGGGACAGTGAAGTACGTGGGGCTGTTTTTGGGCTGACACGAGGAACCTCTAAAGAGCATTTTATTCGGGCAGTATTGGAATCTCTTGCTTTCCAGACAAAAGATGTCCTTTCTGCAATGGAAGCAGATTCCGGAATAAAATTAAAGACACTCCGTGTTGATGGAGGGGCTGTTAATAATAACCTTCTAATGGAATTCCAAAGTGGGATTCTTAATGTACCTGTTGAGAGGCCAACAATCAATGAAACGACTGCCTTAGGTGCAGCGTATTTGGCTGGCCTTGCAGTGGGCTTCTGGGAAAGCCAGTTGGAAATAGCTTCACAGTGGGCAATTGATCGGTCCTTTACACCCACAATGGCTGATGAAAAAAGGGATACCTTATATACTGGATGGAAAAAAGCAGTTAAGGCTGCGATGGCCTTTAAATAAGTAAATGTGTATGAAACCCTTAATTGGGTAATAAAATAAAAAGTTAATATTTTCCGGAGGAGGAGGGACGCAGGCGCATAATCGCAGCAGACGATCGTGCTGTTTGTAGTCTCTTTCTTTTTTTAAGGAGGAAAAGCCTTATGATTGCCCTCACAAATTTTAATAGAAAAGCGATACTTGAAAAACTGTCCCTCGAGAATTATGATGTTTTAATTATTGGTGGTGGGATAACAGGAGCAGGAATTGCTCTTGATGCAGTTACCAGGGGGATGAAAACAGCTTTGATCGAAATGCAGGATTTTGCCGCAGGCACCTCAAGCCGGTCTACAAAGCTTGTTCACGGGGGTTTAAGATATTTAAAACAGTTTGAAGTGAAAATGGTTTCCGAAGTAGGGAAAGAGAGGGAAATCGTGTACGAGAACGGCCCTCATGTTACTGTGCCGGAGAAAATGCTTCTGCCTATCCACCAGAGAGGAACCTTTGGCAAATTTAGTACATCAATTGGTCTTCGAATCTATGATTTCCTTGCAGGCGTCAGAAAAAATGAGCGCAGAAAAATACTTAGCAGAAAAGAAACATTAGAACTTGAGCCCTTAATAAAAAGAGCAGGACTTAAAGGTGGAGGGTATTATGTTGAATATAGAACGGATGACGCGAGGCTTACAATAGAAGTGATAAAAAAAGCAGCTGAACAGGGTGCGGATGTATTGAATTATGTTAAAGCTGAGGCTTTGCAATACGAGGATGGAAAAGCCAGTGGGGCTGTAATAAAAGATATGTTCGATGAAACTGCTTATACAATTAAAGCGAAAAAAGTAGTAAATGCAACAGGCCCGTGGGTTGATTTTATCAGGGAAATGGACAGCTCAAAAAAAGGAAAACAGTTAAAGCTGTCAAAAGGGGTACATCTTGTCATCGATCATTCCCGCTTTCCTCTAAACCAGGCTGTGTATTTTGATACACCAGACGGAAGAATGGTATTTGCCATTCCCCGGGCTGGGAAAACCTATATTGGAACAACCGATACTTTTTACGATGGTGACCCATTAAATCCTAAAATAACCGAAAGTGACCGGACCTATCTTATAAAAGCTATCAATTTTATGTTCCCGGAGGTTAAGGCTTCTGAAGGGGATTTAGAATCAAGCTGGGCAGGGGTCAGACCGCTTATCTATGAAGAAGGGAAGGACCCTTCAGAAATATCAAGGAAGGATGAAATATGGACTTCTGATTCTGGCCTAATTACAATTGCCGGCGGAAAACTAACTGGATACAGAAAAATGGCAGAAACGGTTGTTGATCTGCTGGCAAATCAGCTAATCTTTGAAAAAGAAGGGCCATTTTCTGAGTGCAGCACAAAGAATCTTCCTATTTCTGGCGGTGACTTTGGGGGTTCGAAACAATTTCCTGAGTTTGTGAAGGAAAGAGTTAAAGAAGGAATAAACGAAGGATTATCGGAAACCGAAGCTAGGGAACTCGCAACAATTTATGGCACCAATTCGCCGATTTTATTTGATATTATTAAAAATAAAGCGGAAGTTTCAAATATGTACGGGCTTCCTAAATATTTATTTGCCAAATTAGAGTATGCGCTGGAATATGAGATGATTGTCCATCCGCTTGACTTTATCCTTAGAAGGACAGGAGATCTATTATTTAATATAAACAGAGTTAAAGAATATATGGAATCTGTAATCAAGTATATGGGACACCGGCTGTTCTGGACAGAAGCACAAATGGAAGAATATAAACAAGACGTGGAAAAGGCAATAATGGATGCTGTAATTCCTGCAAATTCGCAAGAGCTTCTGTAATGATAATAAATTAATTTTTTTTAAAACCCCTAACTGCATAAACTGTAAAAGTAGGCTGGGGAGGTATTGCTATGTTTAATGTCCTCATGTTTGTTGATTCCGGTGTGGATGATTCTTTTGCTTTAATGTATGCATTAATGAACCCTGAGATTAAAGTTGTTGGTGTGGTAAGTGGCTATGGAAATATAACGAAGGAACAGTCCGTTAGGAACACCGCTTATTTACTAAAGCTTGCTGGCAGGGAGGATATCCCTATTATCGCCGGAGCAGCTGGACCGTTATCAGGTGAGCAAACCTCCTATTATCCTGAAATACATGGAAAAGAGGGACTTGGTCCGATTAGGCCGCCAGCAAACCTTACAAATCTGAATTTATATGATATCAATAAAATTATTGAGCTTGTAAACCTATACAAAAACAACCTTTATATCGTTGGGGTTGGGAGGCTTACAGAACTTGCATTGCCCTTTATTTTATATGGAATTGACGCATTGAAAGATGTATCTGCCTTTTATATTATGGGTGGAGCTTTCCTTGTACCAGGGAATGTGACATCTGAAGCAGAAGCAAATTTTTATGCTGATCCAATCGCAGCTTACACGGTTATGGAAAAAGGCAGGAATATTTTCCTTCACCCTTTGAATATAACAAACCGGGCGATTGTTACCCCTGAAATGATTGAATTTTTGTCTATAAATAGCCCCAGTCCTTTTAAGCCATTGTTGAAACCAGCATATGATTACTATTATTCAGCTTATCAAAAGCTTGTTCCCGGAATTAAGGGTGCGCCTATTCATGATGTAGTTCCCTTGATCGCTTTGACCAATCCGGACCTGGTAAGATACCTGCCAAGAAGAGTAAGGGTCGAGCAATTTGGAAATGCCCGTGGAAAAAGCATAGCTGATTTTCGCCCTAAACCAGATGAGGAACCAAAAGAGACTCTCGATTTTATAGGGATGGAAGCAGACATTCCAAAGCTTCTTCAAAACTTTATGGACGTATTCTTAAAAAAGACACAAAATCAACGCTAAAACACGCCGGGATATTATTCCAGGCGTGTTTGTTTTTAGCTCTTGTTGTAACCTTTGTGGTTTATAAACGCAAAAATAGACTCGCTTTCCGTGGGCAATCCGCGAGCCTCCTCGGTCTCTAACGACCTGCGGGGTCTCGCCTAGCTTGCTTTTCCCGCAGGAGTCTCTTTTATTTTTGTTCACAGTTTCTTTAAATTTAAACAATCTCTTAGAAAAGAGCCTTGTTTTTAGATTCATGAACAGACTATTCTGCCCGTCTTAAGATATTTTTGTTGAGATAAAGGACTTCAGAAACATGCTGCATTTCTTTACCGTAAATATCCTTAGCTTTATAAGTATGGACCTGAATATAGGTTTCTTTCATTTTAGCAAAAATCCAGTTTTCTGAAATTTTTTCAGGAGACCAATAGTATATATCCATCTCATTAAGTTCATTTGTCACAATATGCATGCGCTGGTAAGTAATAGAACGTGCCATTTTAAAGCCATTTTTTTCATAAAATCGTACTCGTTTTTTCGAATCGGGATCTTGAGAATTAATAGGCTCTACTTCAAGAATAATCGGTTTACCTTTTCTTTTTAGCCTATCAATCAGCCTGCTTCCAGCGCCTTTCCCTCTGTTTGATCCAGTTATCAGAATATAATCTATAAAAATAAAATCCTCTTTTTCAAGGTAAATTAATACATAATCAATTCCTTCATCTCTTTTGTATATCCCGTCTTTATCCAAAAATAACTGCTCCATTTGCCCTTTTATTTTCATTTCTATTTCAGGGAAGTAGAATGTTAGTTTTTCATACCAGTCGGCCATAATCTCGCTCCTTTGGAAAGTTTTCCAATATACTAGATACCTGTAAAAATGAGAGATTAAACCAATATTTGAAAAATTAAGTTTAATAGTCTTTTAAATTGGAAATATAGAAGTGGTTAAAAGCTATTATTTTAAAGACAGGGCAGGGAAAAAAATGGGAATTAATGAGAGTTTAAATGAGAAATTAACTGCATTATTAGGATGGAGTCTTCAGGCAATTGAAGCTATTGATAAACTAAATCGCCCTTTTGTAGTAGTCGGGCCGCCTGAATTTCAGGCCTTTGCTGATAGCAATGATATTAACTTTGTTGCCTGGCAGTTTGAACGCCTAAACGAAAAATCAGATGAGCTTTATCAAAAGTTGGCAGATTTAAATACTAAGCTTGCCGTTCCAATATACGAAGAAACAGTAGAATGGGCAGGGGTACTTAATGCCCGTTTTCAAAACGACCCCCGCATTTTCAATCGTTCTTTACTTTTAAGGGATAAAGGTCTAATGAAAAGAAAGGCCCAAATGGCTGGAATCAAAGTTGGTGTTTTTGAAGAAGCATATGACAAGGAAGACGTTTATCGCTTTTTGAAAAGAGTTAATGAAGCCCTTATTAAGCTTGATGGAGATGTGAATGATCCTATTCATGTTAAGCCGCTGAATAAAGCAGGCACAGTTGGGCACAGAATGATTCAGGATCCGAAGGACATTGAATTAATGTCTGCTGATGAATTTCCTTGTTTGATGGAAAGCCACTTGGACGGACAGGAGTTTTCCTGTGAAGCGTTTATCCACAATGGAAAAGTTCGTTTTTTAAATATAACGGAGTATGTTCAGCTCGGACATTCGAATTTCATCCCTGCTTCCCCTTCACTCGAAGAATGGAGACCGAAAATTCGTGAACAAATTGAAAAGCTGGTTGATTCTTTTGAAATTAAATATGGTGTAATCCATCCTGAATATTTTATTTCACCGGACGGTTCGATTAACTTTGGTGAGGTGGCTGCAAGGGTTCCGGGCGGCCATATTTTCGAACTGATTGAGCGCGCCTATGGCTTTAGCGCATTTCAGGCTCAAATTCTCTGCAGTGACCCAGATACCCCGGAAGATGTGCTTGAGGACTTTTTCCCTGAGGAAGTTACATCTGCAAAAGGTTATGCGGGAAGCTTGATGGTCTACCCAAGGGTCCACATTATTGATAGATTGAATGTTCCTGAAGAACTTAAAGAAGATCCTTATTTTGAGCGCCATGACATGTTTATTCCCGTTACCTCCAAGGTTGCAGAACGTGTTGGATTCGGAAATCACTATGGAACCATTTTTTTCTTTGGAGATGACAGCGGCCGGATGAGAGAGCTTTTAAAAGAATATGAGGATTACGATTTCTATCTTTAATCATTTTAGGGGGAAGTACTAAATGGCAGCACAAATCACAGCATTAACAGATAAATTTACACAAGCCCTCGAAAGGCTTGAAAGCGCTAAACCATTTGCTAAAAGCATGTATCAAACGGACGTTTTCCAGACTTCAATCGAGCTTGCCGGGAGTAAGGAAGGCCTCCAAGCAATCTATGAAAAAGCGCCGTTATTCGATAAAGCAGGAGTATTTAATGGCGGGCCCTGGGAAGATGCTTCCAAGCTGCAGGCTCCATTTGTCGGAGGTTCCTTTCAGGTAAAGGGGGTTAATTCGATCATTGAACTGCTGAGTGAAATGAGAATGCTCTCCATTGCTAAAGGAGATTATGAACACGAAAAGGTTAGTGCCTCCGAAGCAAAGGACTTTTTAAATGAGGTTCTAGCCCTGAATCTGGACCTTCTGTTTCCTCCAGAAACAGAAGCATCCCGTATTAATACTGGTGAACATATTGAACGAGCGGAAAGACTTTTTCAGTTTCTTGGTGAAGAACTTTCCTTTAATGCAATTGCTGCAAAAATTGTTAGCGAGATTGACCGGCTGACTGTTCAACGGCCAATAATGACAAGCAGAATTGAAAAAATGATAAATATGGCCAATCATATGACCCAATCCAATATTGAAGAGGAATCAAAACAGGCCTTGCTCAAATATGCTAAAGCATTGGCCGCTGTTTCTCCCTTAAGCGAAAAATACAACAGTCTGCGCGAGTACCGTTTAGCATTAAAAGAAGCAAGCGAGAGTGAATGGGCGAAGGAAGCAGAGGCATTTGCTTCCTCAATGAACGAAACTGGGCTTGTGTCACCTTATCACGCAATATTTATCAGGTTCTTAAATCGCGCAAACCCAGATCTTATTCCAGCTGCATTAGAATTATCTGAAACGGGAACGGCAAGTTTCAATGCTAATACTTCCTTTATTCATGATTTCATTCAGCTAGGTATTCATCCTGAAACACGTCAGTCTATTTATGGACTTTCGCGCATGCTGAATAGGGGTGTTCTTACTCAGGATCCAATTATTCCGGGTATTAGAAGGTTATTTGAACTGGATATTCATCCAAAGGTGAAAAAAGCTTTGCTTAAGCCAGAGTATGAGCAAGGCGGTATTACTGCAAATGGAGTACTTCTTGCAGGGATAGCTAGTGTTCTTGGTCAGCCACTGGGTGTAGGTCAGGGTTTAAATCCGACCTGCCAGTCAGCGAGGGCAATCAGCCTATGGGCACAGCATGGTATCGGCCAATTATTAGATTTACTCGCCCGTGCTGCCAGGGATAATGATATTGACATAACTTTTGAAGGAGAAGTGATTCATTCCAGCCAAATTGAAGGTGGAGTTGCGGATGAAATCCATTATGAACTGGATTCTGTTTCAGTGGTTTTAGTACCTCATTTGGATAAAGTCTATAATGAGATGATGAAACGGACGTTTCTGCGTGGAGAAGATGGCCATAAATGGGTTAACCCTGAGTTTTACGGAGAATGGATTCCAAGGGGCTTCAAAAATCTTATTGATCCATTAACCGGAGCCGTTGTAAATTATGAAGCGTTTGTAAGATTGTTTTATGCAACACATCATCCTGACTACAATGAGGGTTATGAGCTAATTTATCCGAACCCGGTAGGAATTTATATCACAAACGTTCATGGGAAATTGCTAGGACTTCATGCTGTTTCCATCCAACGGATTGACAAGGATCCTGAAGGAGAATATCGGATTTATTTTTACAATCCGAATAATGACAGCGGCCAGAACTGGGGCAAAGGCGTTGAACCGAGCGTTCGTGGCAATGGGGAGCTCGAAGGCGAGTCATCGCTGCCTTTCGCTGAATTTGTATCCCGTATGTATGCTTTCCATTATAATCCTTATGAACAGGGAGATACCTATATGGTTGAAGACAGCATAGTTGAGGAAGTTCGGAAGATGGCCCAGGAAAGCTGGGGACAGGATTATACTTGGCTTTCATAACAATTATCAAAAAGCTGCGTCCCTAAAAAGGAGCGCAGTTTTTTACATTTACTTTGTGTTAAAGCTATTAATAATTTTGTACAAAGTTGATGGGAGCAGAAAACGAATGTCGAGAGCGGAAATCTACAGGCAAGTATAACAAAGCCTATTCTTAAAAGAAAATGGGGCTCATTAGAAATATCGGGCACATTTCATACATAACAATACTATCCTATATATACAAGGTGTAAATCGGGATTTTGTTTCGGAAGGCGGAAGCTTTAGCCAGGAGAGAAAACTCCTGGAACACTTAAAATATAAAACAGCCTTGTGATTTAAAAATCCCTTGCTTGGCGAAGCTGAAAAGGACCAAAACTTTCGAAAAAGAGGGGTGTCAATTGGGCTTAAAACAGCAATCTTTAGATGGACTTTTTCTTGGCACTCTAAATGCATTAGCATCGAAGGGGGCTCAGGGTGACATAAATCTTCGAAAGCAATGTATAAGCTATGCCAGAGATTTGCTAAATACAGAAACAGGGTTTGAGACGGCTCTTTACTATGCACCATTATTTGAGCAAGCGGGCTTGTTTTCGTCCACGCCCTGGGGGGATCCAGTTCTTCTTAAGCCTGGACTTGTAAGAGGAACTCTCCTGGCCGGGGGACTAACAGCGGTATGTGAAATGCTAAGTGATATTCGGGTGCTGGCTATTTCAATTGGAATTTTTGATAAAACTGGCTTTAGCAGGGAAGCAGCATCCCGATTTATTGATAAGGTTCTAGTCTTGAATTTAGACTTGGTATTTCCAAAGATAAATGAATTAACAAGGCTACAGAACAGAGATATTGAAACACTGAACCGCTTTTTTACTTTTATAGCAAAATACCATGCAAGCCCGGAGATTTTTGATAAATTCATAATAGAAATTGAAGAATTGTCTGCACAGAGACCAATTGTAAACAATAAAATAGTAACCATGATTGAGGCTGGAGAGACGCTGTCAAAACAGACTAATCGAATCCCGCATAAATATCTTCTTTTTAAAAATGCCCTCCATACTCCAACAAAATTAAGTCAATTGCATGAGGATCATTATATGGCTTGTCTTTCTGGATGCAATGAGAATGAGCTGAAGGCTGAAGCAGGACAGTTTGCGGAATCCATGTTCCTTACAGGGATTGTATCAAATCATCATGTTTCTATAACTAAATTTTTATCAGAGAATTACCCTCATTTGCTGGGAGATGTACTAGGTTTAGGACAAAATGGCAGAAATCAGTTACTGGGCTGCCTCGAAGAAATTCGGTTTTTAATAGATAAATCACTCATTTTTACAACACATCAAAGTGTTTACGGACTTTCAAAATTAATAGAAGAAAACATCATGTCAGAGGATATACTTTATAGTCTGCGTTCTCTTGCATCAGTACCTATTAGTATTACAGTACAGGGAAGGATTGAGAAATCATTTGAAATTTCACCGTCCGAGGTAAGAGCAGTGATAATTGCAGGTGCTATATGTCTGCTTGGATCCCCGCTCGGCATTGCTCAGGGCCATAATCCAACCTGCCAGTCAACCAGGGCCCTTAGTTACTGGGCTCAAACACATCCATTATATTTGTTGGAGCTTTTAAGCAAGGCTGTTGCTCTGGATCATATTGAAATGGAATTTGAGGGAATAAGGTTATCTTCCTCCCTTCTAGAGAAGTATTCTTTAAATTTATCTATTCCGATGGACCCTGTTTCTGTAATCCTTCTTCCGCATCTCCATTGTGTTTATAATGAAATGCTGAAAATGGCAGGCGGAAGGAAAGATGATCCGCATAAATGGGTCAACCCAGCTTTTTACGGCCCTCATGTTCTTTCTGGTTTTTCGAGTATTTATAATGACCTGAACTTTTACAGCCATTTTAGAAAGTATTATCATCCTGCAAGTCATTTTGCTATCCATGATTCTTTACCTCAGCCTGCAGGCATTTTCATTTTAGATGATAAAGGGAATAACATGGGGGCGCATGCGATATTAATCCAGCGAGTAGGGATTGACCAGGATCAAATTTCCCGTGTTTATTTTTACAATCCTAACAATGACAGCAGGCAAACCTGGGCAGGATCGATTGTTACTAGCGTTAAAGGAAATGGAGAATTAGAGGGAGAGGCCTCACTTCCATTCGAAGACTTTATAAGTTGTTTATATGCTTTTCATTATCCTGAGGAAACCTCTTGAGAGAACAGCGGAGATAAATTTCTTCCTGTTTTTTTTGTTCAGATTAAGAAGAGGTGGTTCGGGAATATAAAAATAAAAAAACAATATCTTTGTATTAATAAAGGAACCTTATGAAAATAGTTGTTGTTTCAGATACTCATATACCGAGAAGAGCAAAAAAACTACCCACTGCTTTATTAAAGGACCTTGTCGTTGCAGACCTTATGTTGCATGCGGGTGATTGGCAAACAGTGGAGGTTTATGAGGAGCTTTCCAAATACGGTAAAGTCGAGGGAGTCTATGGGAATGTCGACGGAGTAGATATAAAAGGAATTTTCTCTGAAAAGAAAATTATCGAAGCTGGTAAATTTCACATCGGGATTATTCATGGGCATGGGAAAGGACAGACAACTGAAAAGCGTGCCCTCCGTGCATTTAAAGATGATCATGTGGATTTGATCATTTTCGGACATTCACATATTCCCCTGAAGAAAAGGGCCGGGGAAATTCTTTTATTTAATCCAGGATCTGCAACAGACAAACGGAGACAAGAACAGTATTCCTATGGGGTAATAACAGTAGGGGAAACTTTGCATGTCGAACATGTTTTTTACGATTCAAAGGAGTAGGCAGAAACTTTTATCGTCGATTAGAAAATTATAGATTTTCACCTTGTGGATAAATCCGAACTAGGTTATTATAATCCAGCTCCACAAGGAACGCTTCGTCAGCAATACATCGCACGAAGAAAAGCGCAGCTTTTCGAGGAGCGCCCAGCCAGCTTTCCGCGAGAATATACTTCTTTGAATATCTTGTGAGGATCATGATCGAGAGGTGATGATTCGAACAGCACGGGGTTCCATAAGCCAAATCACTTCAGAAATCAGGACAAGGAACGCTCCGGCAGCTTATACATCGCACGAAGAAAAGCGCAGCTTTTCGAGGACGTGGCGTTTTTAGCCTTTCATCATCTGAACAGGGCGCTTGTGCCTTTCTTTACAAAAGAGTCAATAAATGAAAAGAAAAGCAGGAAAATCCCTGCTTTTCTAACGTTTTAGTTCAAGAATTCAAACGAAATCTGTTATTGCTTGTTTGCAGTAAAGATTAACATCTGCCTCTTCGTCCTCTTCAAGTTCAAAGTCGAGAACTTTCTCTGGACCTTTTTCATAAAAGTGATACTGCAGAATTTTAAAGTTATCTCCGTCAACACCATAGATTACTTTTAAACCTATTCCATTTTCGGAGTAAAGCTCGTCATCTTCATCTACATCAATATCCAAAAAGAACTCGTAGCGGTCGCCTGATAAAAGTCCAAATGGATCTTCAAGTTTTTCAATAGTATGGCCTGTTATATTCATCAAATCATCCTTTTTCTATATTCTCTTCCACTATTATACACTCTTTTAATAAAATCTTGTAAAGACGCGGAAAAAAGGCAAATAATTAAATGTTAATTATTTTCACAAAAATAATCATTAACTTCAGTTTTAAGATTGAGCGAGGAGCTTGGGCTTATTTATTCATGACTTTGTAAAAAGATTGGAATAGGCAGGATATCGCAGATGAATGAATAGATGGGAAAAAGAAAAAGCTTGCTCTAATAATTTTGAGCAAGCTTTTTTGACGGAGAAGGTGAGATTCGAACTCACGCGACGGTTGCCCGCCCTAACGCATTTCGAGTGCGCCCCCTTATAACCACTTGGGTACTCCTCCATAATAAAGATAAAGAAAGTCAGAAACCCAACCAGAATTGGTTGGGTTTTTATATGCGGATGAGAGGACTTGAACCTCCACGGGGTTGCCCCCACTAGAACCTGAATCTAGCGCGTCTGCCGATTCCGCCACACCCGCGTGTTAAATGTCTGCTTTAATAATATAACATAGTTAGTTAGAAATTTCATTAGGAAATTTTCGCTTAATAAATAATAAAAGAATTGCTGATAAATAAAATATTCAGTATACATTCAAAAACGTTCACACATATGACTGTTTTTAGATGATTTTGATAGAAAATGATTGAATCATGATATCGCTTACAGTATAATGAAGGCAGAGAAAGATGAAAAGAGGTGCTAAAAGTGTTAACGCAACAGCGTCATAGAATCATACTGGATTTGCTAAAAGAAAAGAGTGTTATAAAAATCCAGGAAATTATTGATTTAACTAATACCTCTGAATCAACCATAAGACGTGATCTTTCCCAGCTTGAGGAATCAAGGTTTTTAAAAAGAATTCATGGCGGGGCAGCGAGGCTTCAGGGGAAGCTTCAGGAACCAAGCATGATTGAAAAAGCATCCATAAACCTTCAGGAAAAACGATTAATTGGACAATATGCAGCCAGCTTAATTGAAGAGGGTGACAGTATCTATCTTGATGCCGGGTCAACTACAAAAGAGATGATTGATTTTCTTGATGTTAAAGACTTGGCTGTTGTTACAAATGGTTTTATGCATTTGAGTGACTTATTGAACAAAGGAATCAAAACATATCTTTTAGGCGGCTATGCTAAACCTTCGACAAATGCTCTTATTGGCCGGGGGGCACTGGAAGGCCTTGAGATGTACCGATTTGACAAGGCCTTTATTGGGGTCAACGGCATCCATCCTCAATCTGGATACACAACTCCTGATCAGGAGGAGGCTATGGTTAAGCAAAAGGCTATAAACCTTTCAAGAGATGTGTTCATTCTTGCTGACGATTCGAAATTTGGAGAAATTTCTTTTGGGAAAATCGCTGATCTTAACCAGGCAGTTATTATTACAAATAAGCTGGAAGAAGATATAAGCAAACATTATAAAAGCAAAACAACAATAAAGGTAGTGACATCATGATTTACACAGTAACTTTAAATCCATCAGTTGATTACGTTGTTGAATTGGAACAAGTAGAATTAGGCGGTTTGAATAGAACTTCTAAGGAAACGAAATTCCCAGGAGGTAAAGGCATTAACGTCTCCCGGGTTTTGAATAGATTGGGTGTTGGAAGCATAACGCTCGGTTTTGCAGGAGGATTTACAGGCCGGTACATCGATGAATACCTCTCCCGCGAGAATATTGAAACAGATTTTGTCTGGGTGGAGGAAGATACTCGAATAAATGTGAAAGTGAAATCTAAAAAAGAAACTGAGATAAATGCACGTGGGCCAAAAATCAGCAGCGAGGACTTAGAAGCACTTAAAAACAAGGCTGCTCAATTGTCCAATGAAGATATTCTAGTTCTTGCCGGGAGCATTCCTTCCAGTATGCCGAAAACCACGTATGAAGATTTAGTAAAGATATGCACGGAAAATGGCACTGGATTTATCGTTGATGCTGAAGGAGATTTACTAATAAAAGTTCTGCCATATAAGCCTTTACTCATTAAACCAAACCATCACGAACTTGGAGAACTATTTGAAACAACCATAAGTACTAAGGAAGAAGCCATTTATTTCGGCAGGGAGCTGCTGAAAAAAGGAGCTCAAAACGTTATTGTGTCGCTTGCTGAGAAGGGCGCTGTTTTTTTAAATAATGAAATCACCTATTCAGCTGAGGTTCCAGCAGGAGAAGTAAAAAGCTCAGTAGGTGCTGGGGATTCAACTGTTGCAGGCTTTCTTGCAAAATATCAGGAAACAAGAAACTTTGCAGAGGCTTTTAAATATGGGGTAGCTTCTGGAAGTGCAACTGCTTTTTCAATCGGTTTATGTACAAAAGAACAAATCGATGAATTACTTCCGCAGGTAAAAATAACTGATTTTCAAGAGGGGGAGAGTTAATGAAAATTACTGAACTGCTAACTAAACCGACTATTCTTCTAACTATGACATCTGCACAAAAAGAACAAGCTATAGATGAGCTCACAGAAGTACTTTATAAGGCAGGGAAAATCACAGACAAAAATGAATTTAAAGCTGCCATTGTTAATCGGGAAGAACAAAGTACAACAGGAATTGGTGATGGAATTGCCATTCCGCATGCTAAAGTGAAGGCTGTTAAAGACGCGGCTATTGTTTTTGGAAAGTCTAAAGCAGGGGTGGATTATCAATCTCTAGATGGACAGCCTGCACATTTGTTTTTCATGATTGCAGCGCCAGAAGGTGCAAATAATACTCATTTGGAAGCTTTAGCCCGGTTGTCATCCATTTTGATGAACCAGGAAGCACGTGAGAAACTTTTAAATGCTGATTCTCCTGAAACAGTACTAGACATAATTAATAGTTATGACCATGAAGAGGAGGAGGAACAGGATCTTTCAGGTAAGAAAAACACCGTGGTGGCTGTAACAGGCTGTCCGACAGGTATTGCACATACCTATATGGCTGCAGACTCGTTAAAAGCAAAAGCAGCTGAAATGGGTGTTGATATTAAGGTTGAAACAAATGGCTCTGGAGGAGCAAAAAACGTTCTCACAGATGAAGAGATAGAGAATGCAGCTGCAGTTATCATCGCTGCTGATATTAATGTTAAAATGGAAAGATTTAAAGGCAAACATGTTATTCAGGTACCTGTAGCGGATGGTATCAGAAAGCCTCAGCAATTAATTGAAAGAGCACTAAAACAGGATGCACCTGTATACAAAGGAGTTTCAGGAAAGGAAGAGGCATCTTCTGATAAAAAAGAAACCCGTACTGGTTTTTACAAACACTTAATGAATGGCGTTTCAAACATGCTTCCATTTGTAGTTGGCGGAGGTATATTAATTGCCATTTGTTTCATGTTCGGATATAACTCCTTTAAGCCTGGTGATCCAACTTATAATAAATTTGCAGAAGCATTAATGACCATTGGCGGAGGAAATGCATTTGGATTAATCGTTCCCGTTCTTGCAGGATTTATCGCTTTGAGTATTGCAGACCGTCCTGCATTTGCACCAGGTATGGTTGGTGGTATGCTTGCTTCAAGCGGCGGTGCAGGCTTCCTTGGTGGTATGATTGCTGGTTTCCTAGCTGGTTATGTTATTGTTCTATTAAAGAAATTGTTCTCCAAACTTCCACAATCATTGGAAGGAATTAAAAGTATTCTTTTATATCCGTTATTTGGCATAGCCATTACAGGATTTATCATGCTTTTTGTAGTGAATAAGCCGGTTGGAATACTGAATAAAGCAATTGCACACTGGCTGACTGACCTTGGAACCGGTAACGCTGTATTGCTTGGTATTGTTCTTGGTTTAATGATGTCCTTTGATATGGGTGGCCCTGTTAATAAAGCAGCATATGTTTTTGGTACAGGTTTACTTGCAAGCGGAGTTTACCAGCCAATGGCCGCTATTATGGCAGCTGGTATGATTCCGCCGCTGGGAATTGCGATTGCTACAACTTTATTTAAAAACAAATTTACAACACAGGAAAGAGATGCAGGAAAGGCATGCTATATCATGGGGCTATCCTTTATAACTGAGGGAGCCATCCCGTTTGCAGCTTCTGATCCCTTACGTGTAATTCCTGCGGCTATGGCAGGTTCTGCCGTAGCAGGAGCTCTATCAATGGCTTTTGGAATTGGCTTAAGAGCACCGCACGGAGGAATTTTCGTAGTACCGTTAGTTGAACATGGTGTACTACAGTATGCATTAGCTATCCTTGCTGGTGCAGTAGTAACTGCGGTTCTGCTTGGAATTTTAAAGAAACCTGTCAAAAATAAAATATAAAAAAACTAGGCCATTGGTGAGAGAAGAGGCGTAGTTGGATTATATGGCACCTTCAGGGAAATGTGAACTTTGTTAAAAGAATGCACGACTACGGCAAAAAAACAATGATTTTTTTGTGCGGGGCAAAGCTGATAAAGCTTTGCCTTGTCTCTGTACTTTCCGCCTGACTAGAAACATTTTCTCCATCTGGCGTTCAAAATTTACTAAGCTAAATAAATCACGCCGGGATTTCCCCCGGCGTTTTTATGCTTTGCTTGTTTTCTTAGCACCCGGACGAATAGCCATTAAGGCTACAATGGCAGCAAGTATACACACTCCGCCAAGTACGATAAAAATCCAGTTATCGGATTTTTTCATTAGAAGGGCGACTACAGGAGGACCTGCTGCAACCCCTATAAATCGCATGGAACTATAAATGGAACTGATTGTTCCCCTTTCCTCTTTCTCTATTCCTTCTGTAATTAAGGCGTCCAGGCATGGCAGTCCAACGCCAATACCAATTCCGGCAAGTAAAAACATCATAATCATGAACCAAAGATTATCTGAGAAATAAAGTGCTCCTATGGCCGCTGCTGCAAGAACAGTTCCTCCTAGATTAATCCATTTCATCATGACCTTGTTTTTCTTTATAAATTTACCCGTCAAAAATGAAGATAGGCATAGAGCTCCGAGAGGAATAGCTAAAAATAGTCCCTTTTTAATGTCTTTAATTCCATATTCTTTTTCAAATTTATCGGATAAATAAAACAGGATGCCGAAAAGGACAAACATAAGTATGCCCCCAATGAAAAAGATTGCATATAGCCAGCGTCCTTTTTCGCCAAGGATTTTTTTAAGATTGGTGAGAAATTCTTTAAACGGGAGCGGTTTTTGATCAGTCTTAGGACTTTTGACCATAAACAGCATCATTAGAATTGAAATGGCACAAAGGATTGGTATTGAAAAAAATGGTATATACCATATAAAACCTGCTAAAAAAGCTCCCAAGACAGGACTGATTACTTTACCAAATGTGTTGGCGGTTTCAATAATACCCAGTGTACTGCTAACTTCATCTTCGCTTTTAAACATGTCCGCAACGAGAGGAAGGACAATTGGAAATGCACCAGCAGCACCCACACCCTGCAATGAACGTCCGATAAGGATTACCCAATATGAATTGTCCATTTTCCATGCAGCCCATGCAGAAATCACTCCGCCGATTGCTGCAATAATTAAGCTTGGAATGATAACCTTTTTCCTGCCAATATGGTCGGAAATATATCCTGCTATGGGAATAAGGATAATAGCCACAATAGAATAAACTGTTATAATCATGCTAGTTTGAAAAGCGGTTATGGATAAACTTTTTTCCATCGCAGGCAGAACCGGTATTAACATTGAATTTCCCAATGTCATTACAAGTGGAATAGAAGATATAGCAATAACAGAACCCTTCTTCTTTCCCTTTTTCTTGGCTTTTGAGTGGGAGTTCCTTACTGCCTTAGATGCCCCGTATATACTTTCAACATTCTCCATGTGGACAAATCCCGCCTTTTTTTTATTTCTAACATTAATATTTGCTTCATTTTCAAAAATTAAAAAGCCTTTTTATGGAAGGGGGGCTAAAGAAATACTTTTCTTTTCTAAGCATAAAAATCGGAATATTCAGGTTTATATCTTTTGAGAAAGGAAAAAGAAATATGTAATCGCTTTTTTAACATACAATTTTTAAGGAGGAATACGATGAGATTGAAAAAAATTATTACCCTTTCAACTGCTTCACTTCTTGCTTTTTCTCTTACGGCTTGTTCAGATAGTAGTTCTAAGACTACGGGCAACACGTCAGAAAAAAGCAGTAAAGGTGACAGTAAGGGAAAAACCGTCGAAATTACATATGCTCGAGGTGCTGATACAACTGGGAGTACAAAAAAATTAATTGATGCTTTTGAAAAATCTCATCCCAATATTAAAATCCACTATCTTGAAATGCCTAACAGCAGTGGTCAGCAGCATGATCAATACGTTACTGCCTTTAGCAGTAAAAGCTCGGAGATTGACGTGTTTGATGCGGATGTGGTTTGGCCGGCAGAATTTGCTCAGGCCAATTATGCAATGGAATTGGACCGCTTTATTGACAAAGACCATATCAAAATGGACAATTACTTCCCTGGTACTGTGGAGGCTGCTAAGTTTGACGGCAAGCAGTGGGCGATGCCGAAATACATGGATGCAGGGATTCTCTTCTATCGGAAGGATTTAATACCAAATCCCCCGCAAACCTGGGACGAGCTTATTGCTCAGGCTAAACAGGCAAAAGGCAAAGGTGGCACTACTGCTGGCTATGTGATGCAGGCCAACCAATATGAAGGGCTCGTGGTAAACGCAATGGAGTTCATTGGTTCTTACGGAGGAAAAATTATTGATGAAAATAATAAGGTAGTTGTAAATAGCCCTGAGACAATTAAAGGACTAAAAAAGATGGTAGAAGTAGCTAACTCCGGTATAACACCTAATAACCTGCTAACGTATCAGGAAACAGAAACAGAAAGAGCATTTAATCAGGGACAAACTGCCCTTGCAAGAAACTGGCCATATATGGCTAAAACAGCTGATGATGCGTCAGATTCTAAGGTAAAAGGAAAATTCGGTTATACCACCCTTCCAAAGGGAGATAAAGGTTCAGCTTCTACACTTGGCGGCTATATGGCAATGATTAACCGTTATACAGATCATCCAAAAGAGGCGTGGGAATTTGTTAAATTCATGACGGGCCCTGATGGCCAGACCATTTCAGCAGTGGAAGGCGGCCGTGCACCTACTATTAAGGCGCTATATGATAAACCAGAAGTCCAAAAGGCCAGGCCGCTGTTTAAGGAGCCTTTCTTTATAAAAACACTCAGCAGTACAATTCCAAGACCTGTAACACCTAATTACCAAAAAATCTCCGATATCATTCAAATTGAAGTCTCAAAGGCTCTATCGAATAGTGAAAGTGTTGAACAGGCCGTACAGAATATGGAAACGAAAATAAAGGCTGCTATTAAGTAAAAAGCCTTTGCCGATTTAAAGGGGAGATAGGCATACAGCCGTCTCCCATTCTTTCGCATTTGTAAGAGTCATTAACTTTTAAACGGACTTTTAAGAAAAAGGTGATTCCATTGAAGAGAAATTTTTCGCTTAGTGAAAAACAGCTTGGGTATGTCTTCGTTTTACCATCCCTGCTCCTCATTCTGGTAATTGTTATCTGGCCTATTACGATGTCTTTTTGGAACAGCCTTTTTGACTATAAGCTTAATGATCCAGCTAAATCGATACGAATGCTAAAGTCCAATGTTGATGTGGAACGGTATGCCAACGACTATTATTATTTGAGGAAGTCTCTGGAGGAGTTACAGTCTAAATCACCCGGAAAGTCATCTGCAAACTGGATAAATACACTGAAGAAAGACCATGAAAAATTAATGAAGCAGCCAGGTTTTAAGGACCAATTTAATAAAGTCGATGAAATGGTACAGAACTTTAAGCCAGTAAAGGATGAGAATTTAAAATATGCACAGGCCGATGACTCTGTTATTAAAGGGTATCGTTCCGACATGCTGGCTATGTCTAAAGAACTTAATAAAGTGGAAGGGTCAAAGGAAATAAAAAAGTTAGGGGATGATTCAGCGGATCTAGCTAAATCTGTTTCAAAAGAAATGCTTGCAGAAAATTTTGTAGGACTATCCAATTATGGCGTTTATCTTAAAGATGGACGCATGTGGAAGTCCTTGCTAAATACATTCGTTTTCACCTTCTTTTCTGTTTTATTCGAGCTTGTGCTTGGATTATTGGTTGCCCTTCTCATTAACCGTGCCTTCTTTGGAAGAAGTATCGTTCGGGCTGCTGTGCTTATTCCTTGGGCAATTCCAACAGCAGTATCAGCTATGATGTGGAAATTTTTATATGATGGGCAGTCGGGAATCATTGCCCACTTCTTTGAAAAAATCCATTTGGTACCAAATGCGGGGAATTTGCTTACCACTGGTTCGGGAGCAATGTCTGCTGTAATCTTAGCTGATATTTGGAAAACGATGCCTTATATTGCACTTTTGCTTCTGGCAGGATTGCAAACAATACCAAAGGACCTGTACGAGGCTGCTTCTGTGGATGGTGCAACCAAATGGGAGCAATTTCGCAGGATAACCCTTCCTCTTTTAAAATCGAGTATTCTTGTTGCATTGCTCTTCCGAACGCTTGATGCGTTTAGAGTATTCGATTTAATTTACGTATTAACAGGCGGTGGACCGGCCAATTCAACCGAAGTTATATCCATCTATGCCTATAAAACACTTTTTGCCCAGCAAAATTTCGGGGAAGGGTCCGTACTGTCGATTATTGTGTTTGTTTCGGTTGCCTTGATCAGCCTTATATATGTCAAGTTTATCGGATCCGATTTGTTTGAAGGAAAAGTGAAAATATAGGGGATGACAAAATGGAGTCAAAAAACAAAACTGTTTTTTACCTTTTACTTGCTTTGTTTATTTTTATCGTTATGTTTCCATTTCTCTGGGTGTTCCTAACCTCTATTAAACAGCAGGGGGATATTTTCAGCTCTTTTAGATGGTTTTCAAGCCATCCAACCTTTGAATCATATCGGTCGGCACTAACTACCAGGCCGCTTGTTAAGTACATGACAAACAGCTTTGTCATTGCTGCTTTTACAACCTTAATATCTGTTGTGTTTGCGTCGTTTAGTGCTTATTCACTGACGCGGCTTCCCATTAGGGGAAAGGGGATTATTTTGGGGATTATACTTGCATCATCTATGTTCCCTCACATTGCAATAATATCGCCTATATATAATTTTGTAACGGAATTTAACCTTCGTAACTCGTATACAGGCTTGATTATCCCATATATCACGTTCAGCCTACCGCTGGCAATATGGCTTTTATCCACCTTTTTTCAGCAAATCCCCCGGGACCTGGAGGAATCAGCAAAGATGGATGGCGCTTCACCTTTTTTAACATTCCGCAAAATTATTTTTCCGCTGGCAGCACCGGGTGTTTTTACGACCGCCATTTTAGTCTTTATAGCGGCATGGAACGAATATTTATTTGCTTTAACTATAAATTCAAAAGAAACGGCACGTACGGTACCGGTCGGAATCTCTCTATACCAAAGTGAATATACGATTCCCTGGGGCGACATTACGGCAGCTACCGTCATCGTTACAATTCCAATTGTTATTATCGTATTGCTTTTCCAGCGGAAAATTATTTCAGGTCTCACATCTGGCTCTGTAAAAGGCTGATAGTACGAAACAAAAAAATATGGGGTTTTCCGGGAAGCTGGCTCGGGAATTAAATATATAAAGGGGGAGACAGCTTTGCAAAAAAAACCTTACTTAACAGATGCCATACTCGGAAATTCAAGTATGCTTGTATCTTTGACAAAAGATGGCCAGGCACAAAGGATTGTTTGGCCGAACATCGATTTTCCACAACATTTAAACCGGTTCTATGTCGGGATTAGAGGTCTTCCCGGCTCCGATCGCACCTATTTTTTTCATGATGATATGTGGACCCACAAGCAGAGATATTTACCGAAAACAAATATTCTTGAGACCGAGGCATTTATGGACAGCCTTGACCTGCGTGTGAGTCAAACAGATTTTGTTTTGCCTGATAAAAATATTTTGGTCCGGCACATTTCTATAAAAAATGAATCTTCTAAATCGCTGTCACTGGCAGTTACGGTATATAGCGATTTTATGATCGACGAAAAGAAACGGTATCAGACCGTATTTTTTGATGAATCATCAGACTGCATGGTTCACTATCATAGAGAGTACGCTTTCGCCGTAGGTTCTGACCAGGAGGTAAAAAAACTACAATGTGGCGCATCGGTGGATGACGTTGTATACGGAAAACTGAACGGTTCACGAATTATTAATCGTTCATCGAGCGGTATCGAATATGAACAAATGGATTTAGAACCGGGCGATGAAAAATGCCTTTCCATATTTATTACAGCAGCTCATGGCCACGAGAATGCTATTGCTTTGCTGACCGAGGCAAAAAGAGACTCTTATGAATCGCATTTTATAAAGACTGATAATTACTGGAAGCATTATCTAAATGAGGCTGATCCCCTCGAGATAAAAGATCCCGGTATTAATAATATCTATGAACGATCACTGCTTGTATTTCACCTGATGCACAACCGGGATGGCGGTTTTATTGCAGGTCCAGAGGTGGATGAAGACTATGATTTCTCCGGGGGCTACGCCTATTGTTGGGGTAGAGATGCTGCATTTATCTCATCAGCAGTGGATCAGGCGGGCTATCATGATCGGGCTCGAAAGTTTTTTTACTGGCTAAAAAGTATTCAATCCCAGTCGGGTGCCTGGGAGCAGCGTTATTATCTTGATATTATCCTGGCACCAACATGGGGGCTGCAGATTGACGAAACGGGCTCAATTCTTTGGGGTATACATCAGCATTATGAAATTACACAGGATTATCAGTTTCTGATGGATATGTGGCCGACCGTAAGGAAGGGTGCAGATTTTCTTGTAAGCTTTATTGATCCGGACACAAAGCTGCCGCTGCCAAGTAAGGATTTATGGGAAAAGCGGGACGGTGAGCATTTTTACTCTGCCTCAGCTGTTTATGGAGGACTGATGGGAGCAGCAGAATTTGCCATTAAGAATGGCGAGGAAGAGCTCGCTGAACGCTACAAGTCAGCAGCTGAAGAAATGAAGAAAACCATCCTGGAAAAGGGCTATAACGAAGATATAGGGTCCTTCTATAGAGCGTTTTTTCTAACCATTGATCATGCGGAATTTGCCCGTCATCAGGCAGCCGGCAAAGAGGTTCGGGCATCTGAGGATAGTAAAGGCTACCCCGTTTATCAGCTCGAAAAAGACGATATGGTTGATATTAGTTTGTTAGGTCTTAACGTACCATTTGGAATGATAGATGCCAATGAGCCGCGTATGATTCGAACTGCTGAAACCATCGAGGCATTGTGCACCTCTCAGTTGATTGGCGGCATCGAACGCTATCCGGGAGATATTTACATTGGAGGAAACCCATGGATTTTAGCCACACTTTGGCTGGCTTTATATTATACACACATAGATAGGCTTGAAAAGGCGAAAGAGCTGCTGGACTGGTGTGTGAAATATTCTACAGAACTGGACCTTCTTCCGGAACAGATAAACAAAGTAACAGGAAAGCCAGCTTGGGTATTACCACTTACCTGGTCTCATGCTATGTTTGTCCTTACAGTTATTGAAATGAAGAAAAAAGGTATTGAATTGTAGGGGAGGTAAAAGACTACTCTAAGTTTAAATTTTAACAAATAAGGGTTAAATAGATTGAGTCAATGTTTTGAAAAAAGAAGGCTCTTTTCTAGGAGATTTTTGCATTTGAAAAGACAGTGAGCAAAAATAGGCGAGACTCCTGCGGGAAAAGCAAGCCAGGCGAGACCCCGCAGGTCGTTTGCGACCGAGGAGGCTCGCGGATTGCCCGCGGAAAGCGAGTCTATTTTTGATGTTTTAAACAACAAAGTTTACGAATAGAGTTAAAAAGAAAGATTATTTAGACTATTTGATAACCTAGAGTTAGTCCTCAATTAGGCTTATAAAGAACGTTCCCTTTAAGAAAAGGAAAAGTTTGTCTTTATAAGCCTTTTAAAAGGAATTGGTTAAGACTACATGAGGGTAGAAACATAATCAATAAAAGAACATTAAACAAATTTTATAAAAATTCTTGACACCTTAAACCCTTTAGCTTAATATAGAAAACAATATAAGGAATACGAAATAGCTAAGACGAAGAGTAGTAGCTTTTACGGATGCTTTAGAGAGCTGATGGCTGGTGAAAATCAGTGCAGACGTATTAGTGAATGGACTTCCGAGCTTCCGGACCGAACCTGAAAAATGGTGTAGGCTCTGGCGAAGATCTCATCGTTACAAGAGACAGGTATTCAAGCTAATAAGCTTTGATATCGGTAGAGCGGGCTGTTTTTAATAGCTCATGAAGGTGGCACCACGGGTCTCCCGTCCTTTTTGGATGGGGGCCTTTTTGTATTTAAATATGAAAATTGTTGAGCAAGAAGAGTAGACATTTATGTTTCTTTCCAGAGAGCCGGGGCAGGTGGAAGCCGGCATGAAACCATTTGTCGAATGGGCTTGCGAGAGGCTGCTTGAACCATAGTAGGGCAGCACGGAATTCCACCGTTAAAAGGATAGGGTATCGGACATTTAGTCCTTGTATCCGAAAGAGGGAACAGGAATCCTCCTGTTTCAACTGAGGTGGCACCGCGGTTAGTTAATCGTCCTCTATACACAAACCATTATGTGTATAGGGGACTTTTTTATTTTTCAGGAAAGGAAAGCGAAAATGAATACACCAAAAACATCACAAGAAAATTTCTGTTGCGTTGAACTCGAGGGGGACACATTTACACCCATTGGGATACTTCAAAAATTAAGCGGAAATAAAAAGTTTTTGCTGGAAAGTTCGCTTAAACACAAGGAGGAAGGAAGATATTCCTTTATAGGCTGCAGCCCGGCTTTCGAACTTGTCAGCTACGGAGAGACAAATCAAATTATTCAGCCTAATGGTGAGAAAAGGATATTAAAAGGAAATCCCATTTCAATAATAAAAAATTTACTGCCTGCAATCGAAGGATTTCATTCTTCACTTCCATTATTTGCAGGCGGAGTAGGATATATAGGTTATGATATCGTTCGCCAGTTTGAAAACATTGGCGGGGAATTGAAAAATGAGCTTCAAATGCCGGATGTACACCTAATGTTTTATGAAGAAATGGTTATTTTCGACCATCTTGAAAAAAAGGTCTACATTGCTGGAATGCCCTTACTTGAAGAAAGCACCGAGGAAAGCATTAGAAAAAGAATAGAAAAAAGACAGGAAGAACTTAAAGCGGCTGTTCCTTACCAGGAGATGGAGGAGGCGAGCCTGTCAGGGTTTGAACCTCTGCTAGAACGAAATGAATTTATTAAAAAAGTTGAAACAGCAAAAGAACATATCATAAATGGTGATATATTCCAGGTGGTTTTATCACAAAGAATGAAATCGGAGTTTAAAGGTTCTCCGCTTTCTCTTTACAGGAAGCACCGGGCAGCCAATCCAACACCGTATATGTTTTATATCGATTTTGAGGAGTACACCGTAATTGGTTCATCTCCGGAGAGCCTCGTAAAGACCCGGGGAAAGAAAGTAACGGTTAATCCCATTGCCGGGACAAAAAAACGGGGAAACAGTACTGATGAAGATGTGGAAATTGCAAGGGAACTGGCAACGGATGAAAAAGAACTCGCGGAACACAGAATGCTGGTGGATCTTGGAAGAAATGATTTAGGCAGGGTATGTGAATTCGGCACAGTTTCTGTGCAGCGGTATATGGAAGTGGAGAAATTCACGCATGTCATGCACCTTGTTTCAGAAGTAACGGGTGAATTGAAAGAAGGCGAAACAGCAATAGATGCACTGGCAGCCTGCCTTCCAGCAGGGACCGTTTCAGGAGCTCCCAAAGTAAGAGCCATGGAGATAATAAATAACTTGGAAAACAGCAGGAGAGGGCTTTATTCCGGAGCAGTTGGCTATTTGTCGGCCGGAGGAGATATGGATTTTGCGTTAGCGATCCGAACAGCCATTCTAAAAGATGGAGCTGCCTATATTCAGGCAGGAGCAGGCATCGTCCTTGACTCACAGCCTGTTAGCGAATATGAAGAGACAATCAATAAACTGAAATCCTTTTTAGGAGGAAAATGATGATTTTACTTATTGATAATTTTGATTCCTTTACCTATAACCTTTATCAATATCTTGGTGAACTTGGAGAAACAGTGAAAGTTGTCAGGAATGACAGTTTAGACATCCAGCAAATAGAGGAAATGAGGCCAAAGGCTATTATCCTTTCACCTGGGCCCGGAAGACCCGAGGATGCTGGTATTTGTATAGACGTAATCAAGGCTTTTTATCAAAAACTTCCCATTCTGGGAGTTTGCCTGGGACATCAGGCGATCGGGCTTGCTTTCGGTGGAACAATAGGTAGAGCAAATACAATCAAACACGGAAAAACCTCTTTAATCGAACATAGCGGCAGCCATCTTTTTGCCGCAACGCCAACCCCTTTAGAAGTAATGAGGTACCATTCGCTTTTGCTTACTAAAGACAGCCTGCCAGCAGAACTGGAATGTACGGCCGTTTCTTTGGATGATAAGGAAATTATGGCTGTAAAGCATAAGGAATATCCGGTTTATGGTTTGCAGTTTCACCCTGAGTCCATCGGAACACCTACTGGGAAAAAAATAATTGAAAATTTTATAGCTGAAATAGAAAGGAAGAGTGAAAATGAAAAACTATTTGCTCCAATTGGCTGAAAAAAAATCATTTTCAGAAGAGCAGATGCTAGAAGCATTTCGCAGTGTTTTATATGAAGACGTATCGGAAAGCGAAATAGCTGCATTCCTAATGGGATTGAAGGCAAAGGGTGAAACAGTTGAAGAAATTGCTGGGATAGTTCGGGCTTTGAAGGAACAATCTCTTCCAGTTACACAAGGATTAAGGAATGTTTTAGATAATTGCGGAACAGGCGGGGATGGATCTTCAAGCTTCAATGTCAGCACTACATCTGCTTTTGTATTGGCCGGTGCAGGAATCACTGTAGCCAAACATGGAAACCGGAGCATTTCAAGCAGGACCGGGAGCGCCGATGTTCTAGAACATCTGGGAGTAAGGCTTGATTTTACTCCAGAACAGACGGAAGAAAATTTAAAGGAAATCGGCATTTCCTTTTTGTTCGCCCCATATGTCCACCCAAAGTTGAAAAAAATTATGATGGTTAGAAAGCAGTTAAGAATTCCAACCATCTTTAACTTTATCGGGCCGCTTACGAATCCAGTAGATTTAGATTATCAATTACTGGGTGTTTATAGGAAAGATCTACTCCCGCTATTTGGTGAGGTGCTTAAAACTTTAGGCAGAAAGAAAGCAGTTGTCCTCAATGGGGCAGGTTCCATGGATGAGGCATCCTTACAAGGAGAGAACCATTTATGTGTTTTGGAAAATGGGCAAATTTCATCGTCCTCCTTTTATCCGGAGGAAGTGGGTCTTTCTCGTTTTGACAACAGTGCCATCATTGGAGGGGAAGCCAGGGAGAATGCTGATATCCTTCTAAGAGTTCTTAAAGGTGAAAAGGGAGCTTACAGGGAAACCGTTTTATTGAATGCCGGGCTGGGAATCTATGCAGCTGAAAAGGCCCAATCCATTAAAGAAGGTATTGAGATTGCTAAAGAAAGTATAGACTCCGGAGCAGCAAAGGAAAAACTCATGAAGTTAGTTGATAAGTCAAAAAAGGTAAGGCAGGAGGCAATCTGAATGGGAACCATTTTAGATAAAATCTTAAAGGAAAAAGAAAAGGAAATAAGAAAATTAAAAGAAAATAAAACAACACAATTAGACGAGGTTTTACCAAAAAGGTCATTAATAGAGAAGCTGGGAAAAGCGGAGGATCTTGCTGTTATAGCCGAATTTAAAAGAGCTTCGCCATCAAAAGGGATAATCAATGGAGCCGCAGACCCGGTACAGCAGGCAAAGCAATACGAAGAGAGCGGAGCTTCAGCCATATCCGTTTTAACAGACCAAACATTTTTCAAGGGTTCTTTTGAAGATTTAAAAGTAATTAGGGAAGCGGTAGGGATTCCGCTTCTTTGCAAGGATTTTATCATAAGCAGAATTCAAATCGATTTTGCCAATGCAAGCGGAGCAGATTTAATATTATTAATTGCTGCTGCTTTGGATGAAGATCAGCTGTTTGAGCTGTATAACTACGCTAAAAGTAAGGGCCTTGAGCCGCTTGTAGAGGTTCATAATGCTGAAGAACTGGATAAGGCCTTACGGATAAAGGCTCAGCTAATAGGTATTAACAATCGCGACCTTAGAGATTTCAATGTATCTTTAGAGACCACCCAGCAATTGGCTGGGAGAGTAAAATCTTCAGGCTGTTTTTTAATCAGTGAGAGCGGTATTTTCACTAAAGAAGATGCAGAAAAAGTTCGAAATGCGGGCGCGAATGGAATTCTTGTAGGGGAAGCCCTCATGAGAAGCGGAGATATTCAAAAGAATTTAACTGAATTGAGGGTCCCGTTATTGAAGGGAGCAGCAAAATGAAGGTGAAAATCTGTGGGATTACAGATAAAGAAACAGCCTTGGCAGCTGCGGATCTTGGTGCTGATGCCATTGGTTTCGTCTTTGCTGAGAGCAAACGCAAAATAGATGAGGAAACAGCAAGGGAAATTGCTGAGATTTTGCCATCCAATATAATGAAAGTTGGAGTATTCGTTAACGAGAGTAAAGAAAACATGGAACTGATTGCAGATTATGTTGGATTAACTCACATACAGCTTCATGGCAATGAAAGCCATGAATTATCCCAAAGCCTTCCTTTTTCGGTTATTAAAGCTGTAAGTATCGAGGAAGGAATGGATTTATCTTATATAACTGACTATCCGGCTGACTTCCTTCTGCTGGATGGCCCTAAAGGTAAGTATATTGGCGGAAATGGCATTTCTTTTAATTGGAATGAAATAGATTCAAAAACATTAAACGGGAAATCTATTATTCTGGCAGGTGGGCTAAATCCTGAAAATGTTCAGGAGGCAATCCAAACAATAAATCCAGTAATGGTTGATGTAAGCAGTGGAGTAGAGACAAACGGAATAAAGGATATAAAAAAAATCAGGAAATTTATAGAGCAAGCTAAAAAAAACAAAGGGAGGATTACACAATGATAGATTACGCACTGCCAAATGAAAGAGGCCATTTTGGAATGTTCGGAGGAAGATATGTACCAGAGACTCTTATGCAGCCGGTACTTGAACTAGAAATAGAATACGAAAAGGCAAAAAAGGACCCGGAGTTTCAGGCAGAAGTGAAAAGGCTTCTTGAAGAATATGTAGGGCGTGACACACCGCTGTTCTTTGCTGAAAACCTAACAAAGCATTCTGGGGGAGCAAAGATTTATCTAAAGCGTGAGGATCTTAACCATACAGGAGCCCATAAAATTAACAATGCTATAGGTCAGGCTCTCCTGGCTGTGAGGATGGGAAAAAGGAAAATTGTTGCTGAAACTGGGGCAGGGCAGCACGGAGTGGCTACAGCAACAGTATGTGCACTATTAAAGCTTGACTGTATTGTTTTTATGGGTGAAGAGGATGTTAAGAGACAGGCCCTGAATGTGTTCCGAATGGAACTCCTGGGAGCAAAGGTAGTTAGTGTGAAATCAGGCAGTGCAACCTTAAAGGATGCTGTAAATGAAGCACTTCGTTACTGGGTTGCCAATGCTGACGATACCCATTATCTGTTAGGCTCAGTCATGGGACCGCATCCGTTCCCAATGATGGTAAGAGATTTTCAGAGTGTAATAGGCAATGAGACACGTGAACAAATCCTTGAAAGAGAGGGAAAGCTTCCTGAAGCTGTCGTTGCCTGTATTGGTGGAGGAAGTAATTCAATGGGGATGTTCTATCCTTTTATCGGAGATACGGACGTAAAGTTATATGGTGTCGAAGCGGCAGGCCGAGGTATAGATACCCCATATCATGCTGCGTCACTTACAAAAGGAAGGCCCGGAGTTGTCCATGGTTCTTTGATGTACCTCTTGCAAAATGAAGATGGACAAATTCAGGAGGCCCATTCAGTTTCGGCGGGTCTCGATTATCCTGGAGTAGGTCCAGAACATAGCTATCTTAAGGATGCAGGACGTGTAATATATGATTCTATTACAGATGAACAAGCATTATCCGCATTTCAGCTGCTAGCCCAGCTTGAAGGAATTATACCAGCTCTTGAGAGCGCCCATGCTGTCGCTTTTGCTCTCGAGCAGGCAGCAAAAATGAAAGAAACAGAAACTTTAATTATTTGTCTTTCTGGCCGTGGAGATAAAGACGTTGATACAGTAAGGAGCATTATAAAAAGGGGGGAATCACAATGAATCGAATTCAGGAAACCTTCAAACAACTAAAAGAAAACGGGCAAAAGGCTTTTGTACCGTATATCATGGCGGGGGATGGCGGACTCGGCTGTTTGGCAGATCGGCTATTAACACTTGAAAAATTCGGAGCTTCTTTAATAGAGGTTGGAATTCCTTTTTCGGATCCAGTTGCTGATGGACCTGTCATTCAGCAGGCTGGAATAAGGGCGCTTGCCAACTCAGTCAGTTTACGGGATGTAATAGTTGAGCTAAAAAGAACAAAGGGAAACATTTCCGTACCCATTTTATTTATGACCTATCTGAATCCAATCCTTTCCTATGGAGTGGAGCGATTTGCAGAGGACATAAGAGAAGCCGGAATAGATGGCTGTATTATTCCGGACCTTCCGGTTGAGGAGGAGGATATCATTGCCCCTCTTCTGGAAAAAGCGAATGTTGAACTGATCAGACTTGTTACCCTGGCTACTCCCCCAGAAAGAATAGAAATGATTTCTCAAAAGGGAAACGGCTTCCTTTATACAGTTACCGTTAAAGGGATAACAGGAACAAGGAAGGAATACCAGTCAGGAATTGGAGAGTTCTTGGAGGAGGTTAAAAGGCTTTCTGCCATTCCTGTTCTTGCCGGTTTCGGAGTATCTAACGAAGAACAGGCTCGCGAATTAGCATCCTTTTGTGATGGAGTTGTAGTAGGAAGCAGAATTGTTGAGCTTTTTATTAAAAACGATTTGCAGGGTATTGAAAAGTTAGTATCCTCCCTTCATAAAGAAACTATGATTTAACAGAATGACTTTTAAAAAAATCCACTCATCTGAGTGGACTTTTTTGTTTGAGACGTCATGTCGCATCATGCCTATCAATAATTCCTAGTACATCAGCATGTTATTATTATTTTTCACCGCTCACACAAACGGTTAAAATCGGTCTTACCTTCTTAAATGAAATGTTAATTTTGGAAAACCCCGCATTTTGAAGATCCTGTTTCATGCTTTCTCCTAAAAGGCGTGCGGTTTTGTCAGTAGCATCTTCTTCCCGGGGCTGTACGGTTAAAATGATTTTGCCCCCTGGTTTAAGAAAATGGAAAAGCTGCTTGAGTGATTTCATTTGTTCCTCCCAGAGCGGATAGTTATTCACAGAGAAGATTTTATCATAGGTGTTGCTTAAGGTTTCAAATTGGGAAACATCCCCACTGAATAATCGAAGCGTTCCGGAATCCAGCCAATTTTTATTTCGTTTCGATGCTGTGTCCTTCATCTTTTCTGATACATCAATTCCGTCTACCCTTAAAGGCTTATAATGATCCAAAATGAATTGAACTGCATATCCTGGTCCGTATCCAATTTCTAGGATACGATCGTTTTTTTGGATTTTGAGTTGGTCGATAGTCCATTTATTGATCTTTCTGTTTTCGAAATACATAATCAATCCTGTAATTTTACCAAGAAAGCCCCGTGGCTTCTCAAAATTCTTTGCCATTTCGTTTATCAGGGTAAACACCTCTTTTACTCTCTTATACCCTTTTTTATGAAAACTAACTGTCAGTGAAGTTAATCAAATATTCCCTATATTATCGAGCTTTTTGTTATAGCAGAATGTGGATGTATACCATATACTCAAAGGAGATACCAGATACCTTCATTTCATGATAAACTTTTAACAAGGTTTAACCTGCAGGGGGATGAAAAATGAAAGTGTATGAAATAATTATATCTATTTTAGAGGAAAAAGGACCTATGCCCGTTACTGATATATGCAGGGAATTAAATCATGTACAGGACCTTGAAATGGCTAGGCCATTTTTACCCTCACAGATTCAGTCTGTAATCACTCGAAAAAAAGATTTATTTTATAATCAAAATGAACAAATCTCTATACTTCCTGAAAAATACCCTGAATTTTTAAAAGCATACGTAGGCGGTTTTAGTGGTCCTTGTTATCAAGTAAGAGTTAATTTTCTCCAAAAGAGATTTACCTATCTTGTCTGGACTCGAAATAGAGATGGAGAAATAAAGACGGGAGATTTATATCAATCAAAATTGCCAGGTGACTTCGAAGAATTTAAAAGGGATATACTTTCAATGAAGCTATGGGATTGGGAACCTTCTTATCCAACAAACGAAGGAATTATTCTGGATGGTACAAACTGGTTCGTGGAATTGAAGACAAAAAAAACAGTATATAAAAGCGAGGGAATGCAAGCGTTCCCTCCACAATGGAAGAAATTTTGCAGGGCTATTGAAAAGCTTACAGCATCTTCTTTTCAATAGGCTACGTTAACAATTAATGCTGATTTTACCTATGTTGGTTGTAGTGGAAAGTCGCGGGACTCCTTCGGGAAAAGCGAGTGGCTTCGTGACAGGCAAAAGGGTGCCTGTCCCTGCGATGATTCTGCTTAGAAGCATTCCTTTGTGGAGCTGAAAATCAACAGTAAAGTATAACAGTGCCTTTTTATTAAAAAAGTGGATGTAAATAAGAAAAAGGTTTCTTTCACATACTTGTAGAAATGCTGCCAAAAAGAGCAGCTTTTTTATTTGGGGTTATCTATTATAGTTTCTGTCAAAACTCCTAAATAAGGTATGATAGGTTATGGAAGTTTCCAAGACGTTATTTTTCCTTTAGAATAGTAATGTAAATACAGTTTTAAGGAGTTTGTTTAAAATGAGAGAAATTACTATTGAGGAACTTTTAGATTTAAAAGATCCTGTAGTTATAGATGTACGAGCACCTATTGAATATAAAGATGGATTTATCCCAGGTTCTATTAATGTCCCATTGTTCACTGACGAAGAGAGACATGAAATAGGAGTTATATATAAAAATGAAGGCCAGGCTGCTGCTAAATGGCGCGCAATGGAACTTGTCTCACCAAAATTACCTGAATTGCTTAAGGAAATTAAAGAAGTATCGGAGGGAAAGACACCTGTTATTCAATGCTGGCGAGGTGGAAACAGGAGTAAAGCTGTTACCTCCTTCCTTGACTTTTCTGGTCTTCATGCTCGAAGACTGTCAGGTGGCTATCGGGCCTTCCGTCAGGCCATTTTAAAATTAATCCCTACTCTTCTGCCAGAAAAAGCAGTTGTTTTGCACGGATTAACAGGAGTGGGTAAAACGGAAATTTTAAAAATCCTTGCTAAAAAAGGTTATCCAATTATGGATTTGGAAGGAATGGCGGCCCATCGGGGCTCTATCTTTGGCACCGTTGGTCTGGGTCAGGGGAATAATCAAAAAACATTTGATGCTCTTTTATTCCAGCGTCTTACAGAACTTCAGGGTTCCCCATATTTTATTATGGAGGCAGAAAGCAAGAGAGTTGGAAAATGCGTACAGCCAGATGAGCTAATGGAGAAGAAACGGACAGGCGTGCATATCTACCTTTCAACAACTATGGAACAAAGGATCAAACATATTACCGAGGAATATATTGAGCCATTCAAAAGTGAAATAGGATATCATGAACAAATAGAGGAAGCCCTTGAAAAGGTTTTTAGAAGATTAAAGAATGAAGAGGCTAGAAGTGCTTTGACTAACGCCCTGGAAGAACGAAAATATGAGGATATGATTGAGGTATTATTAAGAGATTATTATGATCCAAAATATGATCACAAGCTTCAGGAATATGAGGGGGATTTTTATGATATTTATTCCCTAAGCCATGAGGAAGCAGCGGAAAGAATCGCTGAGATTTTGGAAGAGAAATTTTCTTTGCTTCCAGACCCATCAGGTATTAGTAGAGAGCTTTCTAATTAAATTCTAATGTTTCTCTCATTCCCTTTTCGTATTGGAAAGCTAAGATGAACGAGTATAAATAAATTATTTGAGAACTTTATTTCAGAACAGCTGATATTAAATTCATTGTTGCTTAGATCAGATTTGTTTTGCTGCTAGAAATCGGTCTAACCAATAATGATGGTTCTCTCTAATTATCACATGTCCCCCCGGCATGTGTTTTTTCTTTTTTAGGCTCACTTATACAAATGTTGTCGATAGTATCAATCGCCAATTCATTGTATTTTCTCGCTGTTTAGGAAATTATAGATGTTTACCATGTAGGTGTCCTCTTTTCGTGTTCACAGGGAATTCTCATAATTTTCTCATCAACATCTAAATTAACAGGTATATGATGAAATCATTATTACTCTAATGATAATAACAATTCCATCAATTTTTTCTGCCAATTTATTTGATCAGAGTATCATAAGGAGGAGAGAAAATGTGGTGGATACGTTTAGTGCCGGTAGTCTTCTTTGCTATAACGGCTTTTTCATTGATATCTTTTCAATCAATTGAGATCGCGCATGCCTTCTTTGATTTTATTCAGGATAAACATAGGATAAAATAAGCACAGGAGTTACTATTTATAAATTGGAAGTGAAATGCCTTGGCAAGGATTTTAATAATAGAGGACGAAAAAAACCTGGCAAGATTTATTGAACTGGAATTAAAGTATGAAGGCTATGAAACAAAGGTCTGCTCAGACGGC
This sequence comes from Neobacillus terrae, assembly GCF_011393025.1. GTDB lineage: Bacteria > Bacillota > Bacilli > Bacillales > Cytobacillaceae > Neobacillus_A > Neobacillus_A terrae. The sequence goes on from NZ_JAAOEO010000001.1 coordinate 383,096, forward strand.
AGAACAGGATTGAATACAGCGGTTACTGAGGAATGGGATGCTGTTCTGCTCGATCTCATGCTTCCGGAATTAAGCGGGATTGAGGTTTGCAGAAGAATCCGCCAAACCAAACCATTGCTTCCAGTAGTTATGGTAACGGCAAGAGATGACGTTCTTGACCGTGTCTCCGGCCTTGATAGCGGAGCAGACGATTATATTGTGAAACCCTTTGCTATCGAGGAGCTGCTTGCGAGGCTAAGGTCATTGTTTAGAAGAATGGATCAGCTTTCACATTCTGAACTGACAGTTCTAACCTTTAAAGACCTTTCCGTGGAATTGGAATCATGCATAGTAAAAAAGGGAGACCGCGTATTAAATCTGACAAAGAGAGAGTACGATTTATTAGTGGTTTTCATCAGCAATATTAATATTGTGTTAACGAGGGAAGTCTTGCTAGATAAAGTTTGGGGCTATAATACAGGTGTTGAGACAAATGTCGTGGATGTTTACGTCCGTTATTTAAGGAATAAAATCGACGATGATAGTGAGCAGAGTTATATTCAAACGGTGCGTGGCACAGGATATGTGATGAGATAATGAAAAAGCCTTTTTTCTTTTTTAAAAAAATGCCATGGCGCTCGAAGTTAATCTTAAGCAGTTCAACTGCGATATTTTTCACATTCTTTATCGTTAATTTCCTTCAATTCCATATGGTTTCCAAGTGGATGCTTAAACGCGAAGAAGCGTCTGTCCATAAAACATTGTCGGAGATTACATCTTATTATAAAGAAAAAGAAAATCGTCTGGATGTTGCTTATATACAAAAGAACAGCAGTCTGTTAAATCGGTTGAATGACAAAAACCAGCTGATAAGGGTTTATGATAACAAGGGAAAAGTAATTATTTCTGATAAAAATGGAAATTTCCCCACTCTTGAGCCCTTACCTGCATCTGAAAAAACATTGGATCATATAACTTCTGAAGAAAATGAAACCATTGTTGTACGAACCCCAATTAATACAAGAAATTTTCATGGTACAATTGAAATTGTTAGAGAACTTACATCGTATGGAAGAATGATGGATGAACTATTTATCATTATGACAACCTTTGGGATTGCTGCTATTTTATTTAGTGCATTGACTGGTTTTATATTGGCAAAGCAATTTTTAACACCTGTTCGCGAGCTTACTTTAACAATGAAAAGAATCAAAGAAAATAGGTTCCAGGAGAGAATGGTTGTTCCTGAAGGAAATGATGAACTTGCAGACCTGTCAAATATTTTTAATGATATGATGGATGAAATTGAAAGCTCCTTCCTGCAGCAAAAACAATTTGTAGAAGATGCCTCTCATGAATTAAGGACTCCTATATCCATTTTGGAAGGCCATGTAGCCTTATTGAATCGCTGGGGCAAAAAGGATGAGGCAATTTTAGATGAGTCACTGTCTGCATCAATGCAAGAGCTCTCTCGTCTGAAAAAATTAGTATTTAATTTACTTGACTTAACTAGGGCGGAGAATTCCAGAATTATGCAGCCCAACGAGAAAACAGATCCGGAGTTAATTATTCACCAGGTGGTTAAAAACTTTGAGGTGCTACATCCTGATTTTGAATTAGTGGCAGAGATTAAACAACCACTTGATTATATTTCCATTTTCAGTGAACATTTGCAGCAAATACTCATTATACTTATGGATAATTCGGTCAAATACTCCCAGAGGGTGAAAACAATAGTGGTTTCTGCCAAGCAAAAGGGAGATTTAATTTGTATAGAAGTTATAGATAATGGAATAGGGATTCCACCTGATGAAGTGTCCAAGGTATTTAATAGATTTTATCGAATTGATAAAGCGAGAAGCAGAGAAAAAGGTGGTACTGGTCTTGGGCTTTCCATTGCGAAAAGGCTGGTCGAGAAATATAACGGTACTATTTCAATTGATAGTGAAGAAGGAAAAGGAACTATCGTTGAAATATTATTTCCTAGCATTAAAAACTAAAATAGAGAATCTATAAATCGAATCAAGTTGAACAAAAGATAAACAATACAATTTTAATATTATATTCCAAAAAAAGCCGGATTTTTTCCGGTTTTTTTATATTTACCGAACTTGGTAAGGTTTTCAAGAAAAAAATATATGTGTTTCAGTGGAATCTATCACGAGAAAGTAATATAATTTTTTATTGTAGAATAAAAATATTTTATATTTTTAAAATAACCAGTTAGTTTTAATAGATAAAGGGTATTAGTATACAGGCCTTTTTTGTTTATTGAAACTATGGGTAAAAATTGGCAGGGCCAGTTTACAAATACATAGATAATGGGGTGGTAGTTTTGAAACGGCCTGGGGAAGAAAGTAAAAAGTTTCTAGAAAGTTTTTATGGGCCAAATCTTGGCTATGTTATGGGAATCTATGAACAATACTTAGAAAATCCAGAATCAGTAGATCCCGAAATGAGAATGATTTTTGACCAGCTTCCTATTGAAACTGTAAAGGCTGAGGAAGTACCTTTGCGTGAAGCAAATTATCAAGCCGATAATATTTCTTTCGAGAAGATCGTTGCGGCGGCACGCCTTGCAGAAAATATTCGCTCATATGGTCACCTAGAAGCGAAAATATATCCATTGGGAAATGAAAGGCCTAAGCAGGAAAACCTTACACTCGAACATTACGGCCTTAGTGAGGAAGATCTTAAAATCATGCCTCCAAGTATTTTCTTAAAAGATCAAAATTTATCTTTTTCAAATGCCTTGGAAGCCTACAAACATTTAAAACAAGTCTATACAAAATCGATTGCGTTCGAATTTCATCATGTCCACAGTGCAGATGAAAAAAAATGGCTGCAGCAAAAGGCAGAAAGCGGAAATCTATTTAGAGGTCTTTCCAAGGATAAGCAACTTCGGTTATTAAAGAGGTTAACCGAAGTAGAGGACTTTGAAAAATTTCTCCATCGTACCTTCGCAGGTCAAAAACGCTTTTCAATAGAAGGCCTGGACGTTATGGTTCCGATGCTTGATGAAATGATTTATGAAGCCGTTCGTGAAGGAGCGGAAACAGTTAATATCGGAATGGCACATAGGGGCCGTTTGAATGTTCTCGCACATGTGTTAAATAAACCATATGAAAAAATCTTTTCCGAGTTTCAGCATGCTCCTAATAAGGATCTTGTTCCTTCTGAAGGTTCCAGCGGAATTAACTATGGCTGGACTGGGGATGTAAAATATCACCTTGGCCTCAATCGCCAAATAAAAGAGGAAAATCTTGCAACAGCAAAAGTAACACTCGCTAATAACCCAAGTCACTTGGAATTTGTCGGAGCTGTCGTGGAAGGGTTTACAAGGGCTGCCCAGGAGGACAGGACGGTCTCAGGTGAGCCTCGAGGAGATTTTAAATCATCACTTGCATTATTAATTCATGGTGATGCAGCTTTTCCTGGTGAAGGCATTGTTGCTGAAACATTAAATTTAAGCAGACTAAATGGATATAGAACAGGCGGAACTATTCATATTATCAGCAATAATACGATTGGGTTTACGACGGAATCCTCTGATTCCCGATCCACTTTATATGCAAGCGACCTGGCAAAAGGATTTGAAATTCCAATAATACACGTAAATGCAGATGATCCTGAAGCATGTATTGCTGCTTCTATTCTGGCTGTTGAATATCGAATAGCATTTCAAAAAGACTTTTTGATAGACCTTGTCGGCTATCGAAGATATGGTCATAACGAAATGGATGAACCGATGACAACTAGCCCCTTAATGTATACAAAGATTCATGAGCATTTGACAATTAAGGAGCTTTACGCTAAAACCTTAATCGAAAAGGGTGGAATTTCCGAGAGTGACTTTAAGAACCTGCAAAACGAGGTGGAATCACGCCTGAAAGCTGCATATGAAAAAGTACCTCCAAAGGATGATCATCAAGTTTCTGTACCAGTACCGCCGGAAACAGTAGAACATGGTCTGCCGAAAGTAGATACTAGTGTACCAGCGGAAAAGTTAAATTCAATCAACGAACATTTGCTTCATTGGCCTAATGAATTTAGTGTATTTCCTAAATTAGAGAAAATCCTGAAAAGACGTTCCGAAACCTTTAAGGAAAAGAGCCTTGCTGAATGGGGATTAGCGGAGTCATTTGCATTTGCATCCATTCTCGCTGACGGGACTCCAATCCGCCTTACAGGTCAGGATTCAGAAAGAGGGACATTCGCTCAGCGTAACCTAGTGCTTCATGATCATAATACAGGTAAACGTTTTTCCGCACTTCAGCAATATCCTGAAGCGAAGGCTTCCTTTGCTCTCTTTAATAGCCCTTTAACAGAAACAGCAGTACTGGGCTTTGAATACGGCTATAATGTTTTTGCTCCTGAAACTCTGGTTATCTGGGAAGCTCAATATGGTGATTTTGCCAATGTGGCACAGGTGATTTTCGACCAGTTTATTGCAGCCGGACGGGCTAAATGGGGTCAGAAATCTGGTCTTGTAATGCTGCTGCCTCATAGTTACGAAGGTCAGGGACCGGAGCATTCCAGCGGACGCCTTGAGCGTTATCTCCAGCTGGCAGCAGAAAACAACTGGACAGTCGCAAATTTAACGAGTGCAGCACAGTATTTTCATATTTTAAGGCGGCAGGCAGCCATCTTAAAACAAGAAGAAGTTAGGCCGCTGATTATTATGACACCAAAGAGCCTTTTAAGGAACCCAATGGTTATGTCTACTGCAAAGGAACTAAGTGAAGGTAAATTTTCCACTGTAATAGAGGAACCTGGCTTAGGAACTAACTTTCAAAATGTGGAACGTGTTATCCTCTGTTCTGGAAAAATTGCCATCGATTTATCGGAGAGAGTTAAGGAAGCGGGACAGACTGATTGGCTTCATATATTAAGAGTGGAGCAGATTTATCCATTTCCTTTGGAAAAGGTAAGAGAAGCTTTGAAACGATATCCTAATTTAAAAGAAATTTACTGGGTTCAGGAAGAGCCTAAAAATATGGGTGCATGGAATTTTGTTGAACCTCGTATCCAAGAAACTGCTCCAAATGGTATAAAGGTTGAATATGTTGGACGCAGAAGGCGGTCAAGCCCCGCGGGCGGCGATCCAACTGTCCATAAACTAGAACAGAACTTAATTTTACAAAAAAGCCTGACTAGAAGTGAACAAGGGGGAGAATCAAATGGCAGAAATTAAAGTTCCTGAACTCGCAGAATCTATTACAGAAGGAACAATTGCTCAGTGGCTAAAGAAAAAAGGGGAATATGTTGAAAAAGGTGAATACCTTGTAGAACTTGAGACAGATAAAGTTAATATTGAAATCATTTCAGATTTTTCAGGAACTCTTACCGAATTGAACGCTAATGAAGGTGATACAGTTCAGGTTGGGGATACCATTGCTGTTATTAATGAATCAGGGGATCAGGCTTCCGTACAGGAACCAATGCCAGCCAATGCAGAGCCGGGAGTATCATCTGACGATAAAGTTACTTCTAAAGAAAGCGCTCAGCAATCAAATGCAGCAGCTAATTCACAGGAGGAAACAAATAATGATGCTGGAAAACAAAAGGTAATTGCTTCTCCTGCAGCAAGGAAGCTTGCAAGAGAAAAAGGTATTGACCTTGAGAATGTTCCTGCAGTTGATCCGCTTGGCAGGGTTCGCCGTCAAGATGTAGAAGCATTCCAGCCTCAGCAGAATAACCAGCAGAAAACACCAAATGCAGAACCAAAGCCAACTCCGGCGGCTAAGCCATTTTTCGAAAGTGCAGAGAATGATTCAAAGCCAGTTATCCGCGAAAAAATGTCCAGAAGACGACAGACAATTGCTAAGCGGCTTGTAGAAGTACAGCAGACAGCTGCTATGCTTACAACCTTCAATGAAGTTGATATGACAGCTGTAATGGCACTGCGCAAGCGCAGAAAGGATAAATTCTTTGAAGAAAACGACGTCCGTCTTGGATTCATGTCTTTCTTTACAAAAGCTGTAGTAGCTGCGCTCAAGAAGTTCCCTTATTTGAATGCAGAGATTAGCGGTGACGAGTTCCTCGTTAAAAAGTTTTATGATATTGGAATTGCTGTAGCTGCTGAAGAAGGACTTGTAGTTCCTGTTGTACGTGATGCTGACCGAAAATCATTTGCGGAAATTGAAAAGGATATTTCGGACCTTGCATTAAAGGCCCGTGCCAATAAATTATCCCTTAAGGATTTGCAGGGTGGTACCTTTACAATCACAAATGGAGGGGTGTTTGGCTCACTGCTTTCAACTCCAATCCTCAATGCACCACAGGTAGGGATTTTGGGTATGCATAAAATTCAGGTTCGTCCAGTTGCCATTGATGCAGAAAGAATGGAAAATAGACCAATGATGTATATCGCCCTTTCGTACGATCATAGAATTGTAGACGGTAAGGAAGCAGTTAGTTTCCTTGCAAAAGTGAAGGAGCTATTAGAAGATCCAGATTTTCTTCTATTGGGCTGATATTAGAAAAAGGCTGTCCTGTTAGGGCAGCCTTTTTGCATAAGTGCAAATATTATTCCAGCGGTTTAGAACAGCTTGGACAGAGATTTTTATGGTAGTTTTTTGGAACCTTTGTATTACAATACAAATAGGATTTTAGCATCATGGGCTTGTTTTCAATATCATTAGCAAAAGCTAAAATACTTAAGAGCTTTTCCTGCTAATAAGCCCAAAATAATTCCTGCTGTAATAATAACAATTGCCATAGAACTAGCCCTCTTTTTTAAAATTAGAATCATTGTAAATAATAGCATGGATAAAAAATTAAAAACCGCCGATTATTCGGCGGCTTTCCCCATTCGGTATTAACGTTTTTTAAATGGCCTTAATCCACGGCGTTGAATTTCATCTTTTAAAAATTTAATCCATTCCTTTTCATTTCCGGTTTTCAATGCATCCCGATACGATACGACTAACTGCTCGTTACTCATAATTCTCAACTTTGCATTCCTCCTCTGAAAAGTGGATTGAATATTCAGTTTTAAATATTGTAATAGTTTTTACGCCTTTTGAAAACCCCTTTTTTAAAAAAAATTATAAAAGGTACTTTTGGCTGAGTTAAAAAATCCTCTGGTTTTTCTAGAAATGGTAAAATAGTCAAAAAAAACAAGAAAAGAGGAGATAGAATAATGGATATAGAACTCGATCATTTAGTTAACTTTTTAAAAAAAGACCCAGAACAGGCAGTGTCTGATTGGGAGGCCTTCGGATTAAAAGCTATTCCTGGGGGGAATCATCAGGACTGGGGCACCTGTAATTCTCTTATGTATTTGGGGCTCTCCTATATAGAATTTCTTTCAATTAATTCTGAAGTAACGGCAGCAAAAAGTGATAATCCCCTAATTATGCAACTGACAAAGGACATAGCTGCTTATGAGGGGCTGGGGCAAATTTGTTTTCGAACAACAAATATAAATTCCGTAAAAACCGAATTAGAAAAAAAGGGATATTCTGTTTCCCCTATTTATAAAGGAGAGCGTAATAGAAATGATGGGATGGTCATCCGTTGGAAAATGCTTTTTATTCAAACCGAGAGCAGACTCCCTTATCCTTTTTTTATAGAATGGGAAAAAAATAATGATGAAAGATGGCTGGATTTTAAAAAGATGGGGGTATGGAATAATTGGCAGGAAAGAGCTTCTGTTGAAGAAATCCACTACGTCGTAAATAACAGTAAAGGTGCTGCTAAGGATTGGGGCAGGCTGTTTGAATCACATGTGAAGGAAGAGGAAGAAAACGGTATTAATAAATGTACTATTCGGGCAGGGAACATAAAATTAATTTTCTTCGAGACAGATAGAGATAAAAAGTTAGACAGTATTCTCAAACGAAAAGGAGAGAGACCTTTTCTTGTCCAGCTTAAGCCCGCTTTGCCGCATTCTATTCATTATTTCGAAGATGTCTATAAATAATATCAGAAGCATTTTGCAGGCTATGCAGAATACTCTTTTGAAAGTAATGATACTAAATTAATTGAATATTCATATAAATATGATAACATTTATGTGAATACTTTTATATATAGGGAGGGTCAAGAATGTCTGCTATATTAGATATAACTATCGGCAAATTATTAGAAGAAAAGGCGAAATCGCATCCAGACCATGAAGCAGTTGTTTATGCTGACAGAAATTTAAGATGGACCTACAGTCAATTTAATAACGAATGCAGGAAAGCAGCAAAAGGATTTATCAAGGCCGGGATTAAAAAGGGAGAAAATATGGCTGTTTGGTCTTCAAACACCCCAGAATGGCTAATCACTCAATTTGGTACAGGGAAAATGGGAGCAGTACTAGTCACAGTGAATACAAACTACCAAACTGCTGAATTGGAATATCTCCTAAGACAATCTGACTCTACTACCATTATCTTAATGGATACCTATAAAGAATCTTCCTACATTGATATGCTATATGAGATTGTACCGGAGCTAGGGACATCTGAACCGGGTAAACTAAAAAGCAGCCGTCTTCCATATTTAAAAAATGTTATTGTAATGGGAGAAAAGAAATATCCAGGCACATTTTCCTGGGGAGATTTACTAAAGCTTGGTGAATCTGTTTCAGAAATAGAGTTGGATGAGAGAATTGATTCTCTTGATCCTGCTGATGTCATTAATATGCAATACACCTCCGGAACGACTGGTTTTCCAAAAGGTGTAATGTTAACACATTTAAATATTGTTAATAATGGATTTAATATCGCTAATTGTATGAAGCTAACCAGAAATGACAAGCTTTGCATTCCTGTTCCTTTTTTCCATTGTTTTGGGTGTGTTCTCGGTACGATGGCCTGTGTGTCAGTTGGGGCAACAATGGTGCCTGTTCAGGAATTCAGCCCTAAAAAAGTTCTTCAAACTGTCCAGGATGAAAAATGTACCGGCCTTCATGGTGTTCCTACCATGTTCATCGCAGAGCTCAATGAACCTGATTTTGAACAATATAATTTATCTACTCTTAGAACAGGGATTATGGCAGGTTCCAACTGTCCAATAGAAGTTATGAAGGCAGTTATAGAAAAGATGGGAGCAGCTGAAATTACTATTGCATACGGACAAACGGAATCATCCCCAGTAATTACCCAAACAAGAACGGACGATCCAATTGAAGTTAGGGTGGAATCGGTTGGTAAGGCTCTTCCTAATGTAGAGGTGAAAATTGTTGAACCAGGAACAAATATTGAGGTTCCCCGAGGAGTTCAAGGCGAACTCTGTACACGAGGCTACCATGTTATGAAAGGATATTATAAAAATGAAGCCGCAACAAGAGAGACTATTGATGGAGAGGGCTGGCTTCATACTGGTGATCTAGCAGTCATGGATAAAAATGGGTACTGTAAAATTACAGGCCGTTTAAAGGACATGATTATAAGAGGCGGAGAAAATATTTATCCTAGGGAAATTGAAGAATTCCTCTATACACATCCTCAAATAGTGGATGTCCAGATTGTTGGTGTCCCGGATGCGGTATATGGTGAAGAAGTAATGGCATGGATCATCCCGAAAGAGGGAGCAAATTTAAATGCCAAAGAGATTAGAGATTATTGCGCAGGAAAAATATCAAAACATAAAATACCAAAGTATATAGAATTTATTAGCTCATACCCTATGACAGCTTCAGGTAAAATACAAAAGTTCCGGCTGAGGGAACAAGCGAAAGTGCTTGCTCAAGGAATTGAAGCGAAATATTTATAAAAGCTGCCTTTTTGGCAGCTTTCATTTTTTTACCACGGAAGGCCTTAACATTGTGTTTTATTTTTGTGCAATATAGGGAATAGCTAACTTATCTTATGTGGTGGGGGATCTTATGGAAATTAAGAAGAAGGAAACTGAAATGAGCAGTTTTGTTGGACGTGTGTTAAGAGATAACTTTGGGAGAGGGCCAGGAAATGTTTTTTGTACATTTTCAACCCCTTTTATTGTTTTTCACATTTCCAATTTTTTATCACCAATGGAAAAGTCTCTAATGATGAATGATAAAGCATTTTTTGTTCACAAAACAAGAGATTTAATGATGGAAACTCTTTTATTGGAAATTAAGTCACAAATTGAACTGATAACTGAAAAAAAAGTTATAGAATTCTATTATGATTGGAATTTAGAAGCAAAAACAGGTATGTTTTTGGCGGTTACACAGGATATTGAGCTGGCAAGCGAAGGGCAAACTAATAGTTACACAAACGAGGAAAAAGTTAATCAGGAAATGATCCAAGTCAGCAAAGAGGTAGAAAAACCTCCTGGAGAGATTACATCTTTAATGCTTAATCCACGGACGTTAATTTTTATCAGAGAAAAGATTCTTGTTCCAATTGAAAAGGAATTAATTCATTTTGGCTGTGAGGAAACCTTAAAGATAGTTAAAAGGAATCTTGAGAAGAGAGTGTTATATTTGCACGTTAATAACTTTGAAGAATATTTAAATGTTCGGATAACAGATTATTTTGTTGATTGGAAATTTGAAGAGGATAAAAGCTATACTATTTTTATGCTGAAACCATAATAATTTCTTAGGGAAAACGATTATTTGAAAAGGTATTGATAAGGTTCTCAATAGGTGTTAGAATATCTTAGTAGATGTGGGAATCTGTTGGAAAATGAATTGGGCAAAGAACCAATCATGAAGCAGATTAATTAATTTTAAGATTTTTCACTTGAAAAGTTGACAATAAATTCTGATACGATGAACGGGTATAAAACCAGGCATACGTCAGAAAGGACTATTTATAGTCTTTTCTGACTTTTTTATTGTCCAAAAATAAGGATCTATAAAAGGAATGATAAGTGCAGCTTATGACTATTGGAAAAGATTCAAACAAAGAAACTCTAATACTATCAAGGATTGACAATTATATTAGCCAAAAACGTTCGAAAGATGCAAGCATGTCAAAACCCGGTATTATTAAAAAAAGTGAGATAGAGGACTTTATTGAATGGACTGCCAGGGAATTAGCAATAGGTTTCAATAAGAAATGTCATTCAACAAATACTAGTTTTCAATTTATTTTTGAAAATCAGACCTTAATTTTAGATATACTGTACCGCTATGGCAATTATTACACAAGGCATAATATTTCTTCTTCCTAAACTAATACAGGTGTGTTACTTAAAAGGGCCAGCTGCTGCTGTTCCTTTTTTTTTGCTAATCTGAATTAATATACAAAATTTTGAAAGCAATACGGACAGGATAAGGAAGGCTTCGTCAGCGATAACATCGCACGAAGGAAAAGCACCAGCTTTTCCGGGGAAGTCCTTATCATTCTAAGAGAGGATAATTGTTACTGAACCTTTGAGCGAATTAAATTTCAGTCTAAAGACTGATTAAATTCAACCTTTCCTACAATGTTTCTATTTTCATTCTTTCTTAAAATAAAGAGAAAAAGAAATATTAAAAAGGAGAGGATTTAATTGTTTGAACAAATGTATATCGCTGAAATGCTTCAAAAGCAGAGAGAAATTGAGATGAAAAATAATGTGAATTTTTATTTAGAAGAGCCAATTATTAGAAAGCCAGCCATATGCAGGCTTCAAATGCATCTGCCTAAATTCCGATGTGAGAAAGGTTGAGACAGAAACCTGACTTTTTTTATTTTGTCTCAACCCAGATATAAGCGTGGATAACCCTTATTTCATTCTTTTGTGAGCCAATATTTTTGCATGGGTGTCGGTTAAAAAATGTTGTTGATTGTATAGGAATCTCTGACTTTATCCTCTCAACCCATTAACAGGCACTTACACTTCTTTTAATCAATTGTAAAAGTAATAACTGAACTTTCTGTTTATATATAATGTTTGAAACAAGCCGTTGAGGTGGTAAATAGATAAAGCCATGATCTTAGAAAGAGGGTATGTATAATGAAAACATCCATGGATAATGGCTTTTACGAACTTGCCTATGATCAGAATCGATATGAAAATCTTCAATTTTTACGATTGGATAAAATCTGTAATGTTAAGTATGTCACCCTTAAAAATGTACTTACTGGAGAAATAATAACCTTTGAAGAAGCTAAAATAAATTGGATTAAAAAGAAAACCCGTCTGCCATTTTTAAAAAAATCTTCTTTTAATTTAGTTGCAGAACGGCAGCTTCATTCTTTATACTAGTGATAATCACTGTTTGAAGGGTGGCAGAAAATGATTCACTTAAATTGGCATGAACGTGAAACCATTAAAAAAGTAAAATGTATTCATACAAACGCTGAAAAGTATATTGTAAATAATGCATTAACTCCAGGAAACGTTTACGATGTAAAAAATGAAACCGAAGAGTTTTATTTTATTGTTGATAATACTGGAAAAGTCGGCGGTTTTTATAAAGATTACTTCGCTGATGCATAAAAGAAAGGCTGCCTTGATTATCGGGCAGTCTTTTTGCATAAATAATATACTGGACAGGGGGAGAATGAATTGGTTATTTCAAAGGAAAATATTATTCTTGAAGGGGAAAAAGTAAAGCTGACCCCCATGGATATGGAACACGCAGATGGCTTATGGCAGGCAGCACTGCCGGATATTATTTGGTCCTACATGGCAACAAAGATTAGATCCAAAGAGGAAATAGAGGGAGCCATAAATGCTGCCATTTCTGAAAGAGATAAAGGTACACAGTATCCTTTTACCATTTTTGATAAAGAACGCTGTCAGATAATAGGAAGTACTCGGTACCTAGATATCTCTGAGGACAATAAAAGCCTTGAAATTGGGTGGACCTGGTATCATCCTGATGTATGGCGTACACAGGTAAATACTGAATGTAAGTTATTGCTGCTTGAACATGCTTTCGAAATACTCAATATAAACCGTGTTCAATGGAAAACAGACCTACGTAATATCCGTTCTCAAAATGCTATTTCCCGTTTGGGTGCAATAAAAGAAGGCGTACTCAGGAAGGATCGTATTTTAAAGGATGGATATGTCCGAGATACCGTTGTTTACAGCATGTTAAAAGAAGAATGGCCCACAGCAAAAGAAAAACTACAGTCCAAAATGAACACTGATAAATAATAACAAAATGAGCCTGTGGTTTCTCCGAGGCTGCTGAAAAACTTATATTTTTCATATCATTAAAATTTTAAAAATTAAAAAAGACGATCTTTTATTCATTTTTTTGAATGAATTAGGTCGTCTTTTTTCTTTTTTCCCTCTGAGTATCTTGTTTTTTCATCCATTATTTTTAATATCTTTTTTATATTGACGGTGAATATGACCATGGATACTTGAACTCCATGCCAACAAGGTTCAAGGATTCATTGTAGTTCGTGCCTGTGCTTTAACCCGGATGGTAAAGCAGATTGTTGATTTTTCAACTAAGTTGTTTGGAGCGAAGATGGCGCTCAGCCGAGGAGGCTCCCGAACCGCCCGCGGAAAGCGAGCACCTGAAGCGGAAATCAACAGGCAAATTTAACAGAGCCTTACATTTAAGGAGCCTTTTTAAGTGCCCTCGTTTTAGCCGCAGGCCACTGTTAACTTTTATTGTAAATCCGGAAAAATTCTTCTAACCATTTGTGAAAATTCATCGTAAAATCCTTTTACTGGACGGCCATTTCGCAAGTCGTCTCCGTAATCAGTCATATGTTCGTAGAAATCTGGATTTGCTGACACATACACCCGACCAATATCCTTGTCAGTGGATTTAATCTTTTTAGAAATTCTTTCTTCCAGACTGTTAGATAGGTGCTTGTTATCAGCTAATTGTACAGCTGTAAAAGCATTGTTATTCGTAACAATCACAACAGCCCGGTCTACCTCTTTCATTCCTGTTATTTTCTCTGCTGCTCTGTCAGCTACTTTTGCTTTGTTATCCTGATTGAGATTTCTAACATCATTATTATCTCCGACATTTCTAACACGTGGAACAGCATCCCTTGTGTTGTAATTAACTTTTGTTGGCTGTGTTCCATTATTGTTGCCAGCATTTTCATTAGCATTATTTCTCGCACATCCTCCGATTAACAGTCCAAATAAAAGGACCGAAGGAAAAATCCATTTTGCTTTCATTATTTTTCACTCCTTATTTTCACTAATCACCGATAGCATTCCTAATTTCTTGAAAACTATTCAGGAAAGAAAAGAAGGATATATTGTTTAATTAAATGCGTAAAAAACAAAGAAAAAGCATCCATTGGACGCTTTTTCTTTGTTTTTTTATTTTTTACCAGTACTAGCTTGAACCTCTGGCGTTTTTTTAGTCTGGTAAAGCCTTTTGCTGATCAAAGTTTGGAGTGTTAAAAAGGTACCACCGACTGCCCAATATAAGGGAAGTGCAGCTGGTGCTTTAAGCGAAAACATAACAATCATAATTGGGGAAAGAAGCCCCATGTATTTCATTTGTTCCTGCTGCTGTTGAGGCATGCTTGATTGTGAAACTTTAAATTGTAAGTAATAAATTACACCAGCTATAAGGGTAATGGCAATATCAGGTTTTCCTAAACTGAACCAAAGAAAGTTGTGGGAAGCAATTTCTGCATTTCCTCTAATTGCGTAATAGAAACCTGTCAGGATCGGCATCTGGATGAGAATTGGGAGGCAGCCCATATTTAAAGGGTTAACTCCGTGCTTTTGGTAAAGGCCCATCATTTCCTGCTGAAGCTCCTGCTTTTTCTTTGGATCCTTTTCAGTTTTCATCTTTTTCTGGATAGCTTCCATTTCAGGCTTCAAGCTATCCATCTTTTCTTTCATGCCCATCTGATTTTTATATTGTCTCAGCATAAGAGGCATTAATGCAAGACGGATTAGAAGTGTAATAACAATGATAGATAAGCCGTAATTACCGCCAAAGATACCAGCAAGTCCATGAATACTCTTGATAAAAGGTTCAACAAGATAAGTGTGGAAGAATCCGCTGCCGCCTTTACCATTTTGAGCTGAACATGCTGAGAGTAATAAAGTAGTTAGTGTTAATAATCCTATTATTGTAAATGAAGAACGTTTAATTTTCATATTTCCTCCTGAAGTTTAAAAAATTATAATGTATAAAGCAAAAAGGAAGAGTGTTCTTCACGGCCATCCTGCGAGCTTTTTTTTCTGCGGATATATTTTATAATCCACATTAAAATATGATTGCTGTGATTATTGCTTTTTTCGCTATTATAAAAGAATGGCTGAACGATTTTTGTGTTTGCAGTATCAGTAATTGAGCCAAGAAAAGAACTCTCGGCACTCCATGCCCAGAGAAGTTTAATAGTCATTCCAATATATATACTTATATAAAGTGCTGTAAGTGTATTAAAGTCTGTTAAGTCAATCAGGATCTGGATCAAAATCATTCACCTCGTTTTGTAGCCATGATATGAGTATAAAGGAGAAAGGGACAAGAATCAATTTAATATTATATATAACCAAAGCTAAAAGACGGCACAATAATAATTTATTCACTATACAAAAGTAAAGTCGGATTTTATTTCGAATCGGTTAAACGGTTTAGTTTATCTTTCAAATAAGAGGAAAACTCCCCTGGGTTATCTACTGACAGGATAATTTGGTTAACGCTGCCCCGTAAACCATACATATAAAAAATGCGTAACTTGTTTTTAAGCTTAATTTGAAACTGTGGTTTTTCCATAATGAAATCAGATGGACGGGCATCAAAAATATTGTTTTTTTTCTTGCCTGGAATTATATCTGGTCCGGAATATGTCTTGAATTCTTCTATTTCTCTAAGGGGGATTTGCATTCCTTTTGATAGTCCTGCTTGAAGGATAAGTTCATCCTCAGTGACAAGAAATGGAGAAAGTCTGATTGCCTGAATTTCAGCAAGAAAAAACAAGATACCATAAATATTAAAAATCAATAATATAGAGGAAGCTATCGGATTCCATTGATGAAGGAAATAATGAAGCCCTATTGTTTCAATAGCCATAGCATGAATCAGCATAACCCTCATCACCAATGAACTGGTTTTTTTATGATAGGTAAAAAGTCTGCCTTTACTATGAGAGGTTTTTGTTCTCCAAGAAAAAAGGGCGTAATAAAATAAAGAAATATCAGTGGATAAAATGCCTTTCAGACGATTATTCGAATAATCATTATTCGTAACTTTTCTTATGTTTAAGAGAAAATATGAATTTCCTCTATTAATTCTTTTAAAATTCTTTATGAGGGGAGGGAGTGTTTTAGCTAAGCATATAAAAGTATAAAGTTCAATTAAAAAAAATACTCCTTCGCATATACCAAGAAAA
Organism: Neobacillus terrae; assembly: GCF_011393025.1. GTDB lineage: Bacteria > Bacillota > Bacilli > Bacillales > Cytobacillaceae > Neobacillus_A > Neobacillus_A terrae. Next base: position 399,265 of record NZ_JAAOEO010000001.1, read on the forward strand.
AAAGGAACAAAAGGATCGTTTTTTAAAAGGTCCTTCGGGATAATAAAATAAGCTGCTCCATATGAAAGAAGGATTAATAAACCTATTTTCTGTATTGAAAAACGGTTCAGATAGAAAATGAAACAAGCAGAAAGGGGAATCATGATAAATAGGTCAATCAGGGTACCTATAACAATATGTTCTGGTAATGGCTGTACATATGAAAGTCTATATAATGCAAAATTAGAAATAAAAATAAGGATAGAGATTAAAATGAAAAGTAAAAACTTAGATTTTTTAAAAGAAGCTTCCATCGTAATTCACCTCTAATCTAATTATAAAGTAAATTCGAACATTAGAAAAATTTGGCATTCGCCAAGCTCCTTTTACGGATGCCCTAGTTTTACTTATCACGCTCAAAACGGCACATCCTGTGCCTTTCGCCTGACTAGGACTTCCTGTCCGTCGTGCGTTTACAATTTATGAATAAATTCTGATAAGCTAAAAAAGAAAAATGCCAAAAAAGGCATTTTTCTTTTAAACAGGTTTTCTCCAATGTTTAGTTAACATCTCTAAAGCATATTGTACTTTTTCTTCAGAAGGGGGTTCAATATCCTTTAATGGATATTCATGGCCAAGAGCTTCCCATTTATAAACTCCGAGCTTATGGTAAGGGAGAATCTCTATTTTTTGAACATTTTCTAAGGAGCCGATAAACTCGCCGAGTTCCTTTAGATCGGTGGGATCATCTGTAACGGAAGGTACAAGCACATGACGTATCCACACAGGAACCTTATGACTTGATAGGAATTTGGCAAAATCTAAAATGTGGTCGTTGGCCATCCCGGTTAGTTTAATATGTTTTTTCCGATTAATATGCTTTAAATCAAGTAAAATTAAATCGGTGTACTGAAGCAATTCCTCGAGGCCCTCAAGAAAATGGGTAGAGCTTGAAAAGCATCCTCCAGAAGAGTCAATGGTTGTATGAATTCCTTTACTTTTGCAAGCCTTAAAAAGTTCCAGCAGGAAGGGGATCTGAAGTAATGGTTCACCGCCGCTCACAGTAATCCCCCCGCCTGATGCCTTAATGAAAGGGAGATAGGAAGTTAAATCATTCATGACTTCGGAAACAGCCATCGGTTTGCCGCTTCCAATTTCCCATGTATCGGCATTATGGCAAAATTGGCATCTAAGAAGGCAGCCCTGTGTAAATACTACATAACGTATACCTGGCCCGTCTACTGTGCCCAAAGTTTCAATAGAGTGAATATTTCCGTTCATGATGATTTTCCCCTTTCGGTAGTACACCGGAGGCCTTTAGCCTCAGGTTAATTTTCAGTTACATAGATTCATGGAAGGTTCGGTTAATAACATCAAGCTGTTGTTCTTTAGTCAGTTTAATAAAGTTAACCGCATAACCTGAAACCCTGATTGTTAATTGAGGGTATAATTCAGGATGCTCCATTGCATCCAGCAAAGTCTCTCTGTTAAATACGTTAACATTTAGATGGTGTCCTGCCGTAATGGCATAGCCGTCAAGAATGGAAACAAGATTGCGGATTTGGTTTTCTTCTTCTTTGCCCAGCGCTTTCGGCACAATGGAGAAAGTATTTGAAATGCCATCCATTGCATAAGTGTAAGGAAGCTTTGCTACGGAAGAAAGAGAAGCTAGAGTACCTTTAGTATCCCTTCCATGCATAGGGTTTGCTCCTGGCGCGAAAGGCTCACCTGCGCGACGTCCATCCGGAGTATTGCCTGTTTTCTTCCCATAAACTACGTTGGAAGTAATTGTGAGAATGGACATAGTGTGCAGAGAATCCCGGTAAGTATGATGCTTGCGCAGCTTCTTCATAAAGCGTTCGACAATATCAACTGCAATGCTATCCACACGGTCATCATTATTTCCGTATTTAGGGAAATCTCCTGAAGCTTCAAAGTCAACAGCGATTCCATTCTCGTCGCGGATTACTTTAACCTGGCCATACTTAATTGCACTTAGTGAGTCTGCAACTACGCTAAGTCCGGCAATTCCTGTTGCCATTGTACGAAGGATCTTGGAATCATGCAGCGCCATTTCAATTCTTTCGTAGCTGTACTTATCATGCATATAGTGAATGATATTTAATGTATTAATATAAAGTCCTGCAAGCCAATCCATCATATTATCAAACTTTTGCATTACCTCCTCATAATCTAGTACTTCAGAGGTAATAGGCTGATATGATGGGCCAACCTGTATTTTAAGTTTTTCATCTATACCGCCATTAATGGAATAAAGGAGGGCTTTTGCCAGGTTTGCACGGGCACCAAAGAACTGCATCTGCTTGCCGATTTCCATTGCTGAAACACAGCAGGCAATTCCATAGTCATCTCCGTATTCAGGCTTCATGATGTCATCATTTTCATATTGGATTGAACTTGTTTTAATAGACATCTTTGCACAGTATTTTTTAAAGTTTTCTGGGAGCTGAGATGACCATAAAACTGTTAGGTTTGGCTCAGGTGCAGGACCCAGATTATCCAGTGAATGAAGGAAACGGAAAGAGTTCTTCGTTACCAGGGAGCGACCGTCCATTGCCATACCGCCTATAGATTCTGTCACCCAGGTAGGGTCTCCGCTGAATAATTCGTTATAATCAGGGGTCCGAGCAAATTTAACAAGGCGAAGCTTCATAATAAAGTGGTCAACTATTTCCTGTACTTCTTCCTCTGTTAAAGTGCCTTCCATTAAGTCCCTCTCAATATAAATATCAAGAAAAGTAGAGACACGTCCAAGACTCATTGCTGCACCGTTTTGTTCTTTAATGGCAGCAAGATATCCGAAATAAAGCCACTGGAATGCTTCCTGAGTATTTTTTGCTGGTTCTGAGATGTCAAAGCCATAGCTCTTAGCTAATTCTTTTAATTCCTTGAGCGCTCTGATTTGTTCGGCAATTTCTTCACGCAGGCGCATATTTTCTTCTGTCATAACACTGCTTGTGTTTTTTAAGTCTTTTTGTTTTTCCTGCATAAGGAAGTTAACGCCGTAAAGAGCAACACGTCTGTAGTCTCCAATAATACGTCCCCGGCCGTATGCATCAGGAAGGCCAGTAATAATAGCAGCTTTACGGGCCAGCATCATTTCATCGGTATAAGCATCAAAAACCCCTTGATTGTGAGTTTTTCTAAATTCAGAAAACGTTTTTTCTACTTCTGGATTTAAAGTATATCCATATGCTTCACAAGCGGCTTTCGCCATACGTATACCGCCAAATGGCTGCATGGAACGGTTAAAGGGCTTATCAGTTTGTACACCTACTACTTTCTCAAGTTCTTCATTTAAATATCCAGGTCCGTGAGAAGTGATGGTAGATACTGTCTCAGTATCCATATCTAATACTCCGCCGTTTTCACGTTCCTTCACGGTAAGATCCATTACCTGTTCCCAAAGCTTATTTGTTGCTTCTGTAGCTCCTTGTAAAAAAGAGTCATCTCCTTCATAAGGAGTATAATTATTCAAAATAAAGTCGCGGACATTAACCTCTCTTGTCCATGTGCCTTTTGCAAAACCTCTCCATTGTTCCATGGTGATTCACCTCTAGTTTATTTTTAAAACTATATAACAGCTTTAACATTATTATCTTACCTTGAGTATCACAGTTAAAAAGTGATAAAAGTCACGTGAATTAGGGGGTAATTGTTAAGATATTGTGAAATCTAGGTTTTTAGGGGCTGATAACTGTAAAGGAGAAAGTTTTTTTTTTGTATAAAGGGACTTATGGATTAAACTGTACTATAAAAAATATGTAATTATAAAAATCTGTTATATAAGATAAAATCAAGGATATAAATATGAATATAGTAGAAACTCAAAAAACACCACTTTTTAGAAATCGCAACAGGAAATTTGTAAAGGGGCCGAGTAAGAAGGGAGATAAGAGGTGGAATAAAAAAAAACAGGTGGTGTACCTGTTGTTTTAATCTACTACAATATAGGCAATCATAGGACCATTATGGTCTTTATCTGGATGTGCATGGCATATAAGGCGGTAAGTTCCTTCTTTTTTTAATGTAAGAGGGATAACAGTTTCTTGTCCTTTTTTTATGGTTCCTTTTATACTGGTTCCTTCAATATGAAAAGGATGACTTTCTCCATTGACTCCATAAATAACAAGTCTTACTTTTTCATTCTTTTCAATAGAAATTGTACCAGGATCCCATCTATAAGCTTCAATTTCTTTTCCGGTGCTTAATTTGGTTTTATATTCTCCAGTAACCAAATGGATTTCACGGATGTTTGAATTCTCCTGGTTAAAAACAACGGTATCCGCTGCCTTTAGCATGTACCATACCGAAAAGGAAACAGCAGTTATAAAGATAAGGAAAAGCAGTAAAACTGTTTGTTTCTTTATTACAAAGAAATTCATAATACAACCCCCTCATACTAGTCCTAGTACTATATATACGGGTATAAGGTGAAAACTTGTCTGATTTTTTGGACTAACTTGTAAAATGACCCGTAAATGTATGGAAGGACCAAGTTTCTATATGCTTTTCATCATTTATATGATGGTCGAGGGGAACTAAGGGGAAGAAAAGGTAACAGTACAAAGGCTTAAAAAGAAATGATGAACAGAACGGTGAATAAGGGATCTTCGAATAATTTTCTTTGTTTTTTGTCCAGAAAAGATTATAGTAAATACAGGAATCAGAGGAAAAAAGGGAGAATCAGCATGAGTGCAATTAGAAAAGAAAAAGTTTTTACAGCTGCTAAATTCATTTTTCCACTCCTCTTGTTGATTTTGGCGGTATATGAACTAAATAAATTTGCTGGAAATATTAATGTTCATTTGCTTAAAAATGAAGTTAACCAGCTTCATATTGGTAAAGTGGTCCTGATTTTTGCAGTCACATTGTTAGCGGTTACTCCAATGTTTTTTTATGATTTTATACTTGTAAAGATATTAGATTTAAAAGTTCCTTCGCGAAAACTGTTTGAACAGTCGTTTATCGCCAATTCTTTTTCAAATTTAATTGGATTTGGCGGGATAATTGGTGCGATGCTTCGAACCTATTTTTACAATAAACTTGAACAGGATAAAAGGAGATTATTGGGAGGGATAGCTTCTGTCTCCCTCTTTTATTTGACTGGAATATCTCTTATCTCATGGTTTATAGTTTTGGGCTTTCGTGATTTCCCCCTATTTTTGGATACAAAATGGCTTTATTTTGCCGTTTTAGGTGTAGGGCTCTATTTGCCTGTTTTTGCTGTAATTCATGTAGTTAAGCATAAAAAAGACGATAAGATCCTCATATCTCTTGATACAGGAGTAAAACTTACTCTTGTTTCATTGCTTGAATGGGCGGCTGTTTTTCTTGCTATTTGGATTTTATGCGGTATATTGGGGATTTCCATTGGCTTTACAGGGCTTCTGCCTGTTTTTATTGTAGCTTCCTGTGCAGGAATCATCAGTATGATTCCTGGTGGTCTTGGTTCATTTGATTTGATATTTATTTGGGGAATGCACGATTTAAATATCCCAGATGAAAAGGTTTTGGTTTTACTATTATTTTACCGGATGGGCTATTATGTTCTTCCTTTTTTGATAAGTGTCATCTTATTTATTAAGGAATATTGGGAAAGATGGAATCAATCCTGGAATAACCTTCCCAATGCGATTATTCAAAATGCAAGCCATACAGTATTAACAGCTCTTGTTTTTATATCGGGATTGATTATGTTGTTATCTGCATCTGTTCCTGGGGTGGTCTCACGTTTAAAAGTCATTCAGGAGTTTTTGGCCTTTCCCATTGTGGACTTATCTCATCGCCTATCGGTAGCAGCGGGATTTTTACTGCTTGGGCTGTCACGCGGAATTGAATATAGTGTAAAAAGGGCCTACCAGCTAACGATGATTGCGTTATCGTTTGCAGCTCTGTTTTCAATTTTTAAGGGAATAGATTATGAAGAGGCTGCTTTTTTACTTGTGGTGGCTTTACTTTTAAGAATGTCACGAAATAAATTTTATAGGGAAAGCTACGTGATGACCTGGGGGAAGACGATATTTGATCTGACTTTGATTGTTATTATTACTTCAATGTATTTGATTATAGGATATCTCAATCTTCCAACTGCGAAGTTTAATATTCCTCCAAAATTAAGGCCCTATTTTATAACTAATTATTATGATTTATTTAACAGTGCACTCCTCGGACTCACAATTGCATTTTTAGTCCTGATGTTTGGCTATTTGATAAGTAAACCGAAAGATTGGGAAATGGAGAAAACTGCAGGTCAGGAAAAGGAAATACTGGCTCATCTGAAGAAATATAAAGGGAAAGTTCTATCCCATCTTATATTCTTACATGATAAATATGTATTTTGGAACAGTAAAAGAAATGTTATGTTTTCTTATGCACAATATGCAGATAAGCTTATTATCCTCGGGGACCCTGTTGGAGAAAAAAATGATATGGTTGAGGCTATAGAAGAATTTCAGGAAATATCGGACCTTCATGGCTATTCATTGGTGTTTTATCAGGTGAGTAATGACCTGCTGCCATTTTTACATGGCAATGGTTATGACTTTTTTAAGCTCGGAGAAGAAGCATTTGTGGAATTGGATGAATTTAATCTTAAGGGAAATAGGATGAAATCGTTACGAAACATTCAAAATCAATTCGAGCATGACAATTACCGATTTAGGCTTGCCGAACCGCCTTTTTCGGACGAACTGTTTAAGTCATTAAGAGATATCTCTAATGAATGGCTGCAGGAAAGGAAGGAAAAGGGCTTTTCTCTGGGGTTCTTTGATGAAGTTTATCTGAATAAAGCTGAATTAGCGATTGTCGAGGACCCAGATAAGAAAATTTTGTGCTTTGCCAGTATCATGCCTATATATGATGACCGCCAAACCATCTCGGTAGATTTAATCCGTTTTAGTCCTGATGCACCCACTGAAATAATGGATTATCTTTTTATTTCTCTATTCGAATGGGCTAATCAAAAAGGTTACAAAAGGTTTAATATGGGAATGGCGCCATTAGCAAACGTAGGTCTTTCAAGATTTTCTTTTTTAAGTGAAAGGGTGGCTGCACAGATCTTTTTACATGGTCATTTTATATATCAATTTCAGGGCTTAAGGATGTTTAAACAAAAATTTACTGACATATGGGAACCTAAGTATCTGGCATATCGAAAGAAGTCATCCCTGCCATTTACAATGGCACAAATCACCCTTTTGATTTCAAAAAAGAGGGTTAAACAATAAAGTCTAAAACACAATATAAAAATATTTTCAAAGTAATGCACACGTCATCTATATATAATGATGTGTGCATTTTTATATTTAGTTGGCTCTATTGAAGTGTATAAGATAGCTATCCTTCATTGGGGTCATGCAGGACAATTAATCATATTTGGATTTAAAATCTTCTATAAGAATGGATTATTACTGTTTTCTTACATAGATTAAACATTAAAGAAAATGGTTTATTAGTTTGTCGAATCTGTTAAAATTAATAGGACTAAAGTGGAAGATAGGTGTTAAAAATTGACGAAATTTGTTGCGTGCCTAATGGCATTTATAATGTTTTTCTCAACTCAGACAGGTGCGTTTGCCCGCCAGGATAAAAAAATAAATATAAAAAGTGAAGCAGCTGTAATGATAGATACAGAAACAGGAGCTGTTCTATATAGCAAAAATCCGGATGAAGCATTATATCCTGCTAGTTTAACAAAAATAGCAACGGCTATTTATGCTATTGAAAAAGGTAATCTCAATGATATCGTCACCGTAAGCAGGAATGCTGCCACAACAGAGGGGACGCGGGTTTATTTAAACGTTGGAGAAAAGGTCCAATTAAAAAAACTCATTCAGGGAATGCTTATTAATTCAGGAAACGACGCGGCAGTTGCGATTGCGGAACATCTTGGAGGTACAGTTGAGCAGTTTGAAACAGAGCTAAACGAGTATCTAAGAACAAATATTGGGGTGCAGCACACCCATTTTGTGACCCCGAATGGTCTTTTCAATGAAAATCACTATACAACTGCTATGGACTTGGCACTGATTACAAAGTATGCTCTGCAAAATCCCGTCTTTTCAGAAGTCTTTGGATTAAAAGAGTTAAATTGGGTCGGACAATCTTGGAAAACGACTTTAGTTTCTAAACATCGCATGTTAAATGGTGAGGTTCCTTTTCAGTATGTCACTGGCGGAAAAACAGGATTTATCGATGAGTCAAAACAGACACTGGCTACTTCTGCTGATAATGGAAAATTAAAGCTAGTCGTCGTTGCCCTTAAGGCCGATCATAAGAAAGATATTTATAAGGACACCGTAAAATTATTTAATTATGGATTTTCTTCCTTCGGCCATGAGACTCTGCCAAAGGACAAAACGTTTAAAAGTGGAAAAAATCTCTACCTTGTTTCCCAAGAGACAATGGTTACTAAACCTTTGAATGATCAGGTAGAAAAAGTAGATAAAAAAAGCAGTATGCTTAACGTAGAAAATAAGAATGGGGATATACTACAGCAAATCAAGCTGACCGAAAAAAAGATCCCAAATGAGAAACACAAGGAAGAATATACAGAAAATATGCACTTGAATTTGTTTTATGGAATCATTCCTGTTCTTGCTATTTTTCTATTCATGTTTTTAAAGAGAAAATTAATCAGAAGCTAAGCAGATAAGAAAGAGGGTATTTCAAACTGTAAGTTTGGAATACCCTCTATTTATGATCTATTCATGGTTTATAATTATACTTGCCAGATGGTTTTCGCTCGCTTTCTGAAGACTTTTACTTGAAGCTGCACGCCTGGTGGTTTCGCATGAACCCGTTTTCTCGCAACTCTATTGAACTTGCCATCAGAAGTAACTGAACGCACAAAGAAAATACGACTGCACAAGCATCATTCCTGAATTTACATCTCACAAAGGAAATGCAGCAGCATAAGGAAAACTTTCTTGAATATACATCTAACAAAATTATGCTAAAGCATAATTGAGGATTTTCGAGGAGTCTCCCGCCTTCCGCCTTCCGCCTCAAAAAACAAAGATGCAAAATAAACTCCGATGAGTTCTAAATAACCTTTATTTTTTAACCAGATTAGTGGTAAATAGCATGATGGAAGAAATAGCAATCATACATATCACATAAGTCCATGCTGTTTTCATATCTCCCGAATCCATTGCAATATAAATAGCTGTAGAAGCTGTTTGGGTTTTCCCAGGGATATTACCCGCAAACATAAAGGTGGCTCCAAATTCGCCAAGAGCTCGGGCAAAACTAAGAATCGTACCGCTGATTATAGCTTTATAGGATAAAGGCAGAGATACATAAAGAAAGGTCAGCAGTTCTCCTGCTCCGTCGACTCTCGCTGCTTCTTCTATTTCTTTTTCTACAGATTGAAACCCGTTTTTAGCAGTCTGATACATTAGAGGGAAGGCCACAACAGAGGAAGCAAGCACTGCAGCCCAAGCTGTAAACATTATGGAATGCTGAATTATCCTTTCCGCCAGTGCCCCAGCAGGGCTATGTGGACCTAAGAGAACTATTAATAAGAAACCTATTACTGTTGGTGGAAGGACAATAGGAAGTAGAAAGGCAGTTTCCAATAAAGTTTTTCCCTTGAAGTTCGGACCAGACATAAGTTTCGCTATTATAATTCCAAAAAGGAATACAAAAAACGCAGATATTAAAGAAACTTGAACAGATAATTTTAAGGGAAACCAAAAATCACTATTAAACATACTCATCAATCCAATACTATAAATCCATATTTTTCAAATGTCTTTTTTGCTGAAGTACTTTTTAAGTATTTCAAAAAGATAGCTGCTTCTTTATGGTGTTTTGTTTCTTTTATTATACCTGCTGGATATATAATAGGATCGTGCATATCTTCGGAAGCTGTCTCAACAATCTTCACCTTATTGGAGACTTTTGCGTCTGTAAGATATACGATACCGGCATCAACACTTCCCGTTTCTACATATGTAAGTACCTGCCTGACATCCTTAGCCTGTATAAGTTTGGGTGTGAGTTTATCCCAAACTTGATATTTTTGCAGTGCCTGCTTCGCATACATTCCTGCTGGAACTGTTGCGGGTGTACCAATTGCAACCCTCGAAACCCTATTGTCCGATAAATCGGAGAAAGACTGAATAGCGGAATGTCTTTTAGGAGTGATGAGTACAAGCTTATTCCCCAATAAATCTTTGCTGTCTTCTTTTTTTATTAACCCTTTTTGTATTAAATCATCAAATTTGTCTTTTGCTGCCGAAATAAAAACATCGACCGGTGCACCTTGAATAATTTGCTGCTGCAAGGCTCCTGTACCTCCGAGGTTAATGGACAGGTGGATGTTTTTGTGTTTCTTTTCGAAAGTGGTTTTTATTTCTTTAAGTGCATCATTTAAGCTTGCTGCTGCAGAAATCGTTATTTCAGATTCTTCTTGTTTTTGTGATGGTACATCCTTCGCGGCACATGCACTTAGAACGATAAGGAGTGAAAACGAAAGTAACAGTGTAAAGCAAAGCTTTTTCATAAAATCCTCCAGAAAATCAAAGTAGTATAGACATAAGAAAATTATATAGGAATCTTCTTCTTCATAAAAGCAAAGATTACTGCACGAAAAAAAACCTGCTGCAGGAGCAGGCTGAGAAAAAAAGTCTTCAGCAATCGTCGTTTTCACCCACATAGGGATGGGATACAAACGAAGATGGCGAGTCAATCTGGTCACGGTCATCTACCATGCTTCTCGTTGCACAAAATTGACTGCCATCTCCAAAGTTTTGCCCAAAGCCCTGGTTTTTTTTATCAGAATTATGCCAGTCTGCAAGAAGATTTTGACCGATATTAACTGCCGAAGCATTTTCGAAGGAATTAATTTTAATCATATAGATATTTATATTAATATACGGTATTGGAGCAGGCACGTAATTTCCTCCTTTGCTTGCTTCTAAAATATATGCATGCATAGGACAAATATGAGGAAAAGCAAACTGCAAATAGGACAATAAACATTCTCTTGCCAGAGGTACCTGAGAAGGAGATGAAATGGATGGATATGGATAAGCTGAAGCAGTGGCTGGATATCGCACAAAGCATGCATGGAAACGATTTTTGGAAAACGATTTTTGATCAGGATATGGCAGGATTTATGGATGAACAAAAAAGAGAAAAGCCTACAGATGGCGAAAATATGAGCCAAGGAAAGAAAGGTGACATTTTCCCTCCTATTGACATATTGGAAAATGATAAAGAAGTTATCATATTGGTTGAAATACCAGGTGTTAAAAAAGAAGATATTGAGCTGGGGCTTAATGGGGACTCGTTATTAATAAAAGGAGTTTCGATGCAGTTTTTCTCTGAGTTCAGAAAAAAATATTCTGAGCGATTTTATGGGGAATTCAAGAGGAGTATCAAGCTTCCTGATGAGATAAAGCCAGAAGAGATTCAGGCTAAATTTTGGAATGGGATATTAATCGTAAGTTATTTAAAACCCCCCTCATATGTTCAGCCAATTAATATAGAATAAAAAGACCTACCGTTCCTGCATGTTGGGAAAGCAGGAACGGTACAAATATTTAGGGATCTTACATGAATATGCTTATTGAAGCCTGCTTTCAACTTCACGGCATACTTCATCAGCCGATAGTCCGTTTGCTTCAATAACAGAACCTTTTATTGCAGTGTCCTGAATACCCATTACATTTGAATCAAGGCCAGTCAATACACAGCAATCGCAATTTTGCGCATCAGATTCCTGCTTTAACTCCACAACATCATATCCTTTGTCTCGCAGTGCCTGCTGGACATTTGTAAGTGATTGTTCTACTCCTACTTTCGCCATTTCCAAACACCTCCTCCTAAACTTAGCTTGCCTAAGTGGAAATCAATTATTCCTTGCCTTTTCTGCATAACTTGATTCAATCTGCAGGAAGCTAAAAGTGGAGGTGCTGACATGTCCAAAAGAAAACAGGATCCATCAACTATTGGTCTTGCCTCAAGCCAGGTTGAAGGGCAAGGGACCACACAAACAGAAACTGGAAGCAAAAGTGTGTCTTCTTCACGAAAAAAACAAAAAAGAGATTAAAAAAAGGTGCAAAAAGACCAAGCAGGTTCTTTTTGCACCTTTTTAATTTTAAATGTAATGAAGTATAAAGTTTTACCTATTAAATTGTCTAGCTCAGGCGCTTCCGCTTTTCTTATTATTGATACATAAGCGATATTTGTTTTTGCAATTCTGCATTTTCGAGGTACTCATCATAAGTCATTTGCTTATCAACAAGTCCTTTTGGAGTAAGTTCAAAAATACGGTTCGCAATCGTTTGGATAAACTGATGGTCATGCGAAGAGAATATTAATGAACCTTTAAAGTTGATTAGACCATTGTTCAGAGCAGTGATTGATTCAAGGTCCAGGTGATTTGTCGGTTCATCCAGCAAAAGAACATTAGAACCGCTTAACATCATTTTAGAAAGCATGCAGCGTACCTTTTCTCCACCAGAAAGCACACTGGACTTTTTAAGGACATCCTCACCTGAGAATAGCATTCTTCCGAGAAAGCCTCTTAGGAAGCTTTCGCTGTCATCTTTAGGAGAAAATTGGCGCAGCCAGTCAACAAGATTTAATTCGCTATCTTCAAAGAACATAGAATTGTCCTTTGGAAAATATGCCTGAGTTGTTGTGATACCCCATTTAACTGTGCCGCTGTCAGCTTCCATTTCACCCATAAGAATTTTAAAAAGAGTGGTAATAGCAATCTCATTTGTTCCTACAAGAGCAATTTTGTCATCCTTATTCATCACAAAATTAATATTATCAAGAACTTTAACACCATCAATTGTTTTAGTGAGACCTTCAACCCTTAAGAGATCATTTCCGATCTCACGGTCAGGCGTAAAGCCTACATAAGGATAACGTCTTGAAGATGGCCGAATATCATCAAGTGAGATCTTGTCCAAAAGCTTTTTCCGTGAAGTAGCCTGTTTGGACTTCGATGCATTTGCACTGAATCGAGCAATAAAGCTTTGAAGTTCTTTGATCTTTTCTTCTTTCTTCTTATTAGCATCCTGTGCCATTCTTTGAGCCAGCTGGCTGGATTCATACCAGAAGTCATAGTTTCCAACATAAATCTGAATTTTACCAAAGTCAAGGTCAGCAATATGTGTACAAACTTTATTTAAGAAATGTCTGTCATGGGATACAACTATAACAGTATTTTCAAAGTTAATTAGGAATTCTTCCAGCCATTGAATCGCCTTAATATCAAGGTGGTTTGTCGGTTCGTCAAGCAAAAGGACATCAGGCTTACCAAATAGAGCTTGGGCCAACAGAACTTTTACCTTTTCTGAGCCAGTTAGTTCTTCCATTTTTTTTGTGTGAAGGTCTTCTTCAATACCGAGGCCTTTTAACAGAATTGCAGCCTCTGATTCAGCTTCCCAGCCGTTAAGGTCGGCAAATTCTCCTTCAAGTTCAGCAGCCTTCATGCCGTCTTCATCTGTAAAGTCTTCCTTCATGTAAATAGCATCTTTCTCCTGCATTACCTCAAACAGGCGGGCATGTCCCATAATAACGACTTTTAAAACTTCGTCCTGCTCGTACTCGAAGTGGTTCTGTTTTAAAACAGCCAGTCTTTCATTAGGGCCTAGGAAAACACTTCCGGATTGTGGTTCAATTTCCCCGGATAAAATTTTCAAAAATGTTGATTTTCCGGCACCGTTTGCACCGATCAAGCCATAGCAATTGCCAGGGTTAAACTTTATATTTACATCTTCAAATAATTTTCTATCACCATATCTTAAACCTACGTTACTTACCGTAATCATGTTTAAATCCTCCATATATAAATATCTCAAAAATTATATCATTAAAAAAAGGTCATAGCGAATGGTTTTTAGCTGAAGGTGTGAAATTGTATTAATTTGGATATTTAATAGGGGCATTTTGGAAAGAAAAGGGCAGGAGAGGCCAAATAAAGGTCTTTTCCTTTTTTATTAATTAAAAAATTAATTAAACCAAGGTTTGTAATTTACATTTTCCGGGAATAACACCACTATAATTTTGTATTATATTTAACTTTTTAAATGATAAGATGCCTGAAAAATTATCCAATTTTTTTAAAAGTTTTCACACTTTATTCATACTTTTAGTGTAAAATTGAATTTGTGACCAGCAAATAAAGAAGGTGAGTAGAATGGCTAAGAAACCAATTTCCGACCTAGTAAACAAATTAAAAAAAGCAGGAATAAAGGCCAGTTTGACTAAACCGAAATCCAATTATCTTTTATCATTACAGCAGTTAAAAAATAATCCAACATAGTACAAAAGAAAAAAGCGGCCATCCCCGAGGATAACCGCTTTTTTCTTTTCGGTAATTGATTAATTTAGCCGATCGTTTATATAGTTAAATACTTCCTTATGGTTAAATTCTTCTCCCATAGGGAATTTTTTAATAAACTTATTGTTTTCATCAACAAGATAAGTAAAAGTACTGTGTACAAAAAAGCCATTTCCAGGATCGGTGTATTGAAATTGAAGAGCATTTGCTACCTGTTTGATTTTTTTTTGGTCTTTTTTAATAGTTTCTTTTTGTCCAGTTAGGAACTTCCAGTTACTATCATTTTTTATGCCGAAGGAAGACATATATTTTTTAAGTGTATTAGGGGTATCCCGGTATGGATCAATTGTTATCGTTACAAACTCAATTTGTTTTCCAAACGCTCCGCTTTTTTTCAAGTCCCTCTGTAAAAGAAGCATTTTTTGTGTAGTAGTCGGACATATATCAGGGCAATGGGTATAGATAAATTCCACGAGCTTTAGCTTTTTATGGTCATCACCAAAACGATAAGTTTCATTGTTTTGGGTAGTAAGAGCCGCATTATCAGGAATCCTGGCCGATGCATCACGGATTAGGAAAAAAGAAATTCCACCGAGAATGCCAATGATTATGAGCAAGCTGCTGATCACATAAATTTTTTTCATTTTCTCTCCCCCCATAAATAAGATAAAGAACTTTATGCAAAAAAGATATGGATAAATTGTGAACTATATCCATTAAGGACATTTGAGGAGCTTATACCCTTTCTTAATTTGAGTATAAAACCACCAGAGACAAAGCTCCTGACCCTCCGAAGTCATTTTATAAATTTGTATATACCCGGAGAGAATAATAAAAATATCCTAGCTTTTTGTCCTTCCTTGAATTAAAAAATTCTTAGATGACCTTGATTTCTTTATTATAACGATAAAAGCTTAAGGGAAAGTTTTATCTTTGTTACCTGTTTATGAATTTTCACGAAAAAAAGATTTTTTGTGGAATATTTTGTCGAATTGACTATATAATGGAAGTGTTATATAATTCTAATAAATTGATTGATAAAGGAGTATGTTTTATGTTAGGTGCCGTTCTTAACTAATCCACTAATTGGATATCCCGTTTTGATTCTCACAGCCTTTTTGTGGAAAACACATAGGTTTATTTAGCTGTGGTTGAAAGGGAAGTTAAGAACAATGGTCATAGAAAAAGCATACTGAATTGACAAAGTATAGCTGTGTACCTCTGTGTATACAGCTTTTTATTTTGTATTTTGGAAATGTGAAAAGGAAGAAGAGTATTTCTGTCTTCAAGGCCGTAATGACATTGTTCATTACGGCCTTTTTTATTAAACTTTCAGGAGGAACAACATTGAATAAACAAACCTTTCAAGTACTTGATTTTTTAAAAGTTAAGGAAACTGTGTCAGCTTACGCTTTGACAGCGGAGGGCAGGAGAAGAATCGTAGAGCTTGTTCCTTCCATAAACCTAAAACAAATTGAAGCTATGCTTGGGGAAGTCACAGAAGCTGTGGAAATTCTAAAAAAGAGTGCAAGTGTTCCTGTCCATGGCCTAGACGGTGTAGAACTGTTAATGACAAGCTTAAACAAGGGGGTGGCCTTACGTCCGGACCAATTAACAAAACTCGCCGAATTTCTGGATTGCTGTGGAAAGATGCGGCGGTATATGAGCGATAAAGAATTCATAGGACCAAGGATTTCTTCTTATGTTAATACAATTGAGGAACTGCCTGAACTTGGAGCTGAGATTATTCGCTGTATTCGCAATGGTCAGGTGGATGATTATGCAAGTAAAGAATTATTGAGTATACGAAAACAGCTGTCTATCCAAAAGGAAAGATTAAATGAAAAAATGCAGCAAATGGTTCGATCCAACAAATACAAATTATATCTTCAAGAGAGTGTTGTAAGTCAAAGGCATGGCAGATTTGTCATTCCCGTGAAGAAGGAATACAGGAACAAAATTAAAGGGGCTGTATTAGATACTTCCGCCTCAGGGTCAACTGTTTTTATTGAACCTGAAGAAATTGCAGTCTACCAAGAACAGCATGAATGGATGGTGGCAGAAGAGGAAGCTGAGATTCATAAAATCCTTCTTTTTTTAACAGGACTAGTGGAAAGCAAGGAACCGCAGCTAAGGTTATCAATTGAAACGATGATTCATTACGATGTTCTTTTTGCTAAGGCAAAACATAGCAGACATGTGAACGGAAGAACTGTAGCCCTAAACGAAACTCACTATATCCATCTTGTTGAAGCTCGTCACCCATTACTGGGAGATAAAGCTTGTCCCTTTACACTGGAACTTGGAAGACAGGAAAATGCTCTAGTAATTACAGGCCCAAATACTGGTGGAAAAACAGTTTCAATTAAAACAGTTGGGCTTTTAACCTTAATGGCCCAATCAGGGTTGCATGTGCCAGTAGCGGAGGGCAGTTCTTTAAGTATATTTCAAAAGGTCCTTGTCGATATTGGTGATGGTCAGAGTATTATAGACAATTTAAGCACCTTCAGTTCAAGGATCGTTAATATAATAGAAATTTTAAAGGAAACGAATGATAATTCTCTTGTCCTGTTGGATGAATTAGGTTCAGGGACGGATCCAAGGGAAGG
Organism: Neobacillus terrae; assembly: GCF_011393025.1. Lineage (GTDB taxonomy): Bacteria > Bacillota > Bacilli > Bacillales > Cytobacillaceae > Neobacillus_A > Neobacillus_A terrae. The sequence continues at coordinate 416,182 of NZ_JAAOEO010000001.1, forward strand.
AATGGGGCTTGCTGCTGCAATTCTTGAACAGCTTTATGATAAGGGTGCAACTCTTTTAGCTACCACTCATTACAGCGAAATTAAAGAGTTTGCGGATAATCATTCCGGTTTTCTTAATGGTTCGATGGAATTTGACCTTGAAACATTACGGCCAACATACAAGCTTATTATAGGCAAGGGCGGCGAGAGTCAAGCGTTTGCCATAGCATTAAAACTTGGGATTCATCTTAAAATAATAGAAAAAGCACATTTGATTACCTATAAGGAAAACAAGGAGTACCCTTTGGAGGAAATAGATACAGTAGAAAAAAGAGAAATAGAAAAGCAAATCATCATAAACAGACATCAACGAAGAGAAAAAAAAGTGGAATCAGCAACCCCGAAATTACAAAAATTTATACAGGGTGACAATGTTCTTCTTACCAACACCGATGAATTTGGAATTGTCTATAAAGGGCCAGATGAGAAGGGGAACTATGTGGTTCAAGTTAAAGGAGAAAAAATCAGCATCAATCAAAAGAGAATGAAGCTTTATATTCCTGCCAGGGAGCTATATCCTGAAGATTATGATTTTGATATTATCTTCGAATCGAAAGAGAACAGGAAGAAAAATTCTTTGTTATCACGTAAACATGAGGAAGGAATTGTCATAGAACATTTTGAATAAAATCAGGGTCGGTAGGATCTACGGCCCTTTCTTCAAAATCCACCGATATTTTCTGATAATTAGAAATCCTTTGATTTTAAGTACATTTATGACGTGGTCATGTTACAATAAGTAAAGCAAAATATGGAAGTGTGTTTTATAAAGGAGATTTAGTTAATGGAAAGAAAAGAAAGAAGAAATATCTTCTCGCTTCAGGGATTTTATTTGCTGTCCTTTTTCGGTGTAGGCAGTTTATATCCATTATTAAGCGTTTATTTATCAGAAGTTGAAAAATTAAATGGGTATCAAATTGGTACAATTCTTTCAATTGGCCCTATTGTTATGATTTTTTTTCAGCCACTTTGGGGGATGATTTCCGATTTAACCCATTCGCCTACCAAAGTCTTAACATTTACCACCTTTTTGGCTGGAGTTGGTGGGTTTGGTTATTACCTTTTCGGTTCTTACTCTATGTTTTTTTTGACGGCTGTTCTGGTAGCAATTTTTCAAAGTGCCATCATACCTGTTTCTGATAGTATTTCCTTAAAGTTCTCAAGCAGGTTAAATTATAATTACGGGAATATCAGATTGTTCGGATCATTAGGTTTTGGACTGGCCGTTTTTATTATGGGGAAGCTTTCAGAATTTTCTCCCGCAGTTATTTTCTTTTCATTTTTTGTTTCTTTGTCGCTTGCTTCTATTTTAGCTTTTAGGCTTCCAAAAGAACATACAGGAGAAAACGTAAAAATCTTTTCAGGAATGAAAGATCTTTTTAAACTTAAGAAATTTGTAATCTTTCTTTTTGTTACCTTTTTGATTTTTGGTCCTAATTTGGCCAATAACACCTACTTTGGTTTGTTTGTAGACGATCTGGGCGGTACATACACTGGTATAGGAATTGCCTTCTTTATTGCGGTGATGTCAGAGATTCCGTTTATGAGAGTAGCAGGAAGAGGTATTAACAAATTTGGTCTTCTACCCATTGCTGCAATTGCAGGAACGGTCTCGCTGGTTAGATGGCTATTTTACTTTATGGAGCCTAGCTTATCATTGGTTTATGCTTCAGCAGTTATCCAGGGTTTTTCTCTCGGTTTGTTTATTCCGGCAGGATTACAATATATACGGGAAATTACACCCTCACATATTACAGCAACAGCAGTTACAATTTATTCTGCCATTGGTAACGGTTTAGGGAACTGGTTTAGCACCTTTGTTGGCGGATTGATTTATGACAGTTATTCCATTTTTGGGGTTTATCTATTTTTTGCAGTACTTGCATTTCTCGGAGTTTTGCTTACATTATGGCTTATTAAGGAAGAAAAAAGCAGTATGTCTATTCGTAAAATTGCTGTAGGAGAATAAAATGAGCAATAAAGAATATAATGTGTTTTTGCAAATAAGATAAAAAGGAGCTTTGAGCTCCTCTTTTACTTTTATATTCCTGATAATGTAAAGAACAAAATACTTTGTACAGTGGAAAACACCACAAAAGATAAAAATCATGAACTGCTCAGTCCCTTAACTTATTCAATCCATAAATGGAAAATGGTTCTTTGGGCATACTAATAGTAAAGGAGGCGATTTCTATTTTTTATGGAAAGAGGAACCAAGAAGACGCCATTGAAAACATTTTGGTAAGTACAGAAGTTTATTCATGCTCCGATGATTCTTGTAAAGGCTGGATGAGAAAAGATTTTGCAACTGATGATTTGCTTTGTCCGATGTGTGGTAATGAAACGATTATGGAATTTAGAGATCTTCCTAAAATTTAATCTGTTATAATACAGAAGTAAAAGGCCAGCTGAATGTCTAAGTATTTATTGATTTTCATTTTGCTGGCCTATTTCTTTACCCGCTAAATACATGTTGGCTTCTTCTAAATATTTATGTTCATCTACAGAATCGCCATGAATGCTTTTCTTATTAGGAAAGTTCCCGCCGTTTTCAATCGTAATTTGCTCTTTTTCAACAGCAGTGCTTAAATATTTATGTTTATCCGTCATTACAATTTTCACCCCTTTTATAAAAGGTTTCGTCTAAAGAGGATCTATTATACAGTGTTCCATATAGATGCAACGACAAGGAGTAAAAGCGGGGAAACTCAAATCAAAACCATTATCGTATAACAGAACTAATAATTTTAAAAATTTGTCACAAATCTCATTATAAAAATGAATGTTAGTGATAAGATAATAATGTAAAGTAAATAATTTAACTTTTTTTAGAGGCCTAATCATTGTGTCGTTCCGATCATAGTGAACGAATAATTTTCTCTTCTTATATCAGGCTTTCCCTCTTTTGAAGATTTATCTGTTTATTTCGGAAAACTAACAGATAAAATCCTGGGGACGAAATAGAATTAACAAGGTCTGCTGCTTGTATAATGATATTTCTGAAACAGATAAATGAAGGAAGTGCTTGATAATTGGCGATAGGGAAGTGTAAGCCTAAAACTTAATAAAAGTGTTATGTGAATCCAATTAATAAATAAAAAGTCTGCCTCCAACAACTTTTGGGAGGTTAAAGCTTTTTATAAAAAAGCGGAACATACACCTATTGGCTTAATCTTTTGAAATAGGAATAATAAGCCAATAGAATGGTTGGGTCTCTAAAACTGTTAAAAAGAAAACTCTCCGTAATTTTACGGAGAGTTTATTTTTAAGCTAAGCTAGAACTCTTATTCATAAATTCTGAACGCACGACGGTCAGAATGTCCTAGTCAGGCGAAAGGCACACGATGTGCCGTTTTGAGCGTGATAAGAAAAAGTAGGGTAAGGGCTTGGAGAAAGCCAAGTTTTTCTAATAAAAACAATAAGCCCGTCCAATTAAGAAGCTCCTGTCTTATTGATATAGTTTTTCCTTTGAAAATAATAGCTGCTCGTTCCCAGTTCTTCATTAAGAAGAAGCTCCATTTCCTCTAAATCTTCTCTGCCAACAGGAGGATCATCCAGATCCCAATTTATTTTGTATATAAAATAATAATCCTTAATTTGCCTAAAAATAACAGGAGAGTTTGGAAATCGATCAAAAATCCCTTTAATATTATACCTTTTTGTATAGCTCCATTTAATCAAAAACATCTTTGTGAAATATCCCTCCGTTCCAATCTCCCTAATTATAGGCAAAACGGAAAAAAATTCATATAAATAATGATAATTAGTAAGAATTACCTTCGAGTGAATAATAATATGATCTTAAAGGCGCTTCATGAGATCTAGTGTTTTAAAGTTTCAATTGTTGGTTTGTGTAGCTGTATTGATTGAAGCGGAAGTCGAGGAGTTCGGCAGGAAAAGCAGCCCTCCTGTTCGCTTTTTGAAAACGAGCGTCTAAAAACGAAAATCAGTAATCAAACAGTAGAAGTGATCAGAACAAAAAAAAAGAAAACAGGCGGCCATTTGGCCGCCTTTAATTTTAACTATTCTTCTTTTTTGGAAAGGCAGCGGTCACATTCCATTAGATAGGATTCAGCCTGTTCCTGCATATGCTGGCCACATTCTGGACAAACCTTCTTTGGAAGATTGCGGAAAAATTCAACTGGACTTTGTAACATGTTTAACTCCTCCTTTTATAATACAATTTATTTTTATTTAACCTGTTATAGTACAGTATAAACAAAAAAATTAAAAAAGTGTAGACTTTTTTTCTTGTTTTCTAAAAATTTTTTATTTTTGTATATAAACGCCAGTTTTCATATATATATACGATAAATACCTTAAAAAAATATTCCTTCCTATGTTTTGGTACTTCCCTAAAAAATTTCTTTCCATTACAATCGTATTAGAATCTCGAATTTATAAGGGGTTGATGCAAGGGGATGAATGATATTATAAACAACTTTAATCCTTTTTTGATTGTTTTCGCCATAGGCTTGACGATTATGGCTTCATATACAGCACTTGATATGTTTACATTATTAAGGTTTTCGAACAGTAATAAACGGACCCTTTTCCTTGGCGGTACGATTTCTATGGGAATTGGAATGTGGGTAATGAATTTTATGGGTTATTTAGCCGTTGATATTGGACGGTTTTCAAGAATAAATATACCTCTTTCCATACTTTCAATTTTTATGGGTGTGGCCTTTACAGGTATGGGATTTTACACCTTGCTGAGAAAGGAACTTAAGCGCGTTCATTTAGCAGCCGCCTCCATTTTACTCACGCTGGCTGTGTTTTCTATACATCTGATAGGTCTGTATTCTATGGAGATGTCAGCGAGTTACAATCCATTTTTACTGGGCTTGTCAGGAATACTTACTTTTGGTGTCTTTTTATTTTCATTATGGATCCTTTTTTACTCAAAAAACTTTTCTGAGGAGGGCCAGGCTTGGCTTAAACCCATTAGTTCCATCATATTGACTCTTGCTGTTGTAGAAGCGCATTTTCTTTTAAAAAGAGCTTCTTCCGGGGCTTTCAATCTTAGTGGTTTTGCGAATGGAAATTTCCTTCGGGAAGATTTTATTATTTATCTTGTCCTATTTGTTTCAATCCTTATATTTGGAGGCCTGATTGGTTCCAGTGCCTTAATCAGTAAACGTCTGTCTGCCTCAGATACAAATCTTAAGGATATTAAATTAGCTTTGGACGAATCCGCTATTGTTGGAATTACCGACCCTAAGGGTAATATCATTTATGTTAATGATAAATTTGTTGAAATCTCTAAATACGAAAAAGATGAAATAATGGGTAAAAACCACCGAATATTGAATTCGGGCTATCATCCTAAAGAATTTTTTATTGGTCTTTGGAAGACTATCCAAAGCGGTCAAATTTGGCGGGGGGAAATTCGAAATAAGGCAAAAGACGGCTCATTCTATTGGGTGGATACTACAATTGTTCCTTTCCTGGATAAAAAGGGGAAACCAACCCAATATGTATCCATCAGATACGATATAACTAATAGGAAAAAGTCTGAAGAAAGATTGCTCGAAAAAATTAAAGACGTGAAAGACATTAACTTTGCTTTGGACCAATCCTCAATCGTAGCCATTACAGATGCCCAAGGCACTATTACGAGTGTAAACGAAAAGTTCTGTGAGATCTCAAAATATAAACGGCATGAGCTTATTGGAGAAGATCACCGGATTTTGAATTCAGGTGTTCACCCTCAGGAGTTTTTTAAAAATCTGTGGAAAACGATCGGACAAGGAAAAGTGTGGAAGGGTGAAATTTGTAATCGTGCAAAAGACGGCAGCCTTTACTGGGTAGACACCACAATTGTCCCATTTATGAACTCGAAGGGGAAGCCATATCAGTATGTTGCTATTCGTTCAGATATAACGGATAGAAAAACGGCTGAGGGTCACTTAAAAGAAACTTTAAAAGAAATTAGTGATATTAAATTTGCGCTAGATGAATCTGCAATCGTTGCTTTTACAGATTCAAGAGGGATTATAACTAGTGTAAATGATAAGTTTTGTGAGATTTCCAAATATTCCCGTGACGAACTTATTGGAAAAACTCATAGTATTTTAAACTCTGGCTACCATCCGAAGGAGTTTTTTAAAGATTTATGGCAAACAATCGGGAATGGAAAGGTCTGGAAAGGTGAAATACGCAACAAAGCGAAAGATGGCAGCCTTTATTGGGTTGATACCACTATCGTTCCTTTTTTAAATGAAGAAGGCAAGCCTTACCAGTATGTCGCGATTCGAAATGATATTACAGAGCGTAAGAAAACCGAAGAGGTATTGCACCGGCAGGATAAGCTGGCAGCAGTTGGGCAGCTGGCAGCCGGGGTCGCCCATGAAATCAGGAATCCTTTAACTTCTATGAAAGGATACGCGGAATTCCTCCAGCTGGATGAAAAAGATCCTGAACGGCTTGAGTTTCTAGGTATTATTCTGGATGAAATTGAACGAGTCAATACTATTGTTGAGGATTTCATGGTTTTAGCCAAACCAAAAGCCGTTGAACTTGAGGAAAAAAATATTGTGCCGGTTATCAAAAATGTTGTTTCTCTTCTTGAGTTTGAAGCAAGAAAGAAAAATATACGTCTTCATAGTGACTGCAATCATGAGATTATTCAGGTTGAATGTGATGAGAACAGACTAAAACAGGTATTTCTTAACTTTATAAAAAATGGAATAGAGGCAATGCCAAACGGTGGAGATATTGTTGTCAAAACCACTATGGATGATAAAAATGTCCAGATTTCGATTCAGGATACAGGCGTTGGTATTCCTGAAGAAAAGCTTAAAAAGCTTGGAGAACCCTTCTATACAACTAAGAAGAATGGTAATGGGCTTGGCTTAATGGTCAGTTTCAAAATTATTGAAGGCCATAATGGCAAGGTTTTTGTTGAAAGCGAACCGAATAAAGGTACTACATTCAATATCGTCCTTCCTGCCAAAACAGCATAATAATACAAGACTAAACGGGAGACTTCTTTCTCCCGTTTTTTTATTTATTTTTTACCTATAAATCAGAGGAGGTATAAATTTGGTAGTGCTTTAATTGTTGTTTTATTGCCATATATTTTTTCGGCAATTAAAACAGAATGAATTAATATGTTTATATAAGTACTTATGTTTTTATTGGAGGGGAAACGAGTGGGGGAGCCAAAATTTATTAAAACCGTTTGCGGGTACTGCGGCACCGGCTGCGGATTAATTGCAGAAGTTCAGGACAACAGAATTAAGAAAATCCGTGGTGATAAGGATGCCCCAGTGAATAAAGGACAAACCTGTGTTAAGGGCGCATTTGCCTATGAGTACGTTCATGCAGAAAAAAGACTCAAGTCACCTATGTTACGGAAATCTGGTCAGCTTACAGAAGTAACATGGGAGGAAGCCTACGATTTTATTGCTAAAGGGTTAGCCAAAATTAAATCGGAGTGGGGCGGTAAAGCGATTTCCATGTTTGCGTGTGCAAGAACAACAAATGAATCCAATTATATTACTCAAAAATTCATGAGGACTGTCCTCGACAGCAATAATATAGACGGATGTAACCGTACGTGACACGCTCCAAGCGTTGCCGGTCTGGCAACTATTTTTGGCAGTGGATTCCCCACAAATACACTGGATGATTTTTATGAAGCAGATGTATTATTATTGTTTGGCTCTAATACAACCGAGGCCCATCCTATAATTGCTAACCGAATAAAGAAAGCAGTAAAAGCAGGCCTAAAAATGATCGTTATTGACCCGAGAAAAATTGATATGGTTAAATCAGCCCACCGACATCTCCAAATAAATATAGGCACAGATATTGCTTTAATAAATGCCTTGATTCGAATCATATTAAAAGAAGGACTGTATAACCCAGACTTCATTTTTAAATATACTAATGATGTAGAGGTATTAAGAGAAAAAGTTGAACTTTATACTCCTGAATATGCATCAGCTATTACAGGGATAAGTCCTGAAGATATTATCGACACTGCAAGAGAGTATGCTGGCGCAGGAAGCGCGATGATTGCCTACACTCTTGGAATTACCGAACATCATTGCGGTGTAAATAATGTGTTTGATATTGGTAACTTAGCGCTACTTACGGGGAATATCGGAAAAAAGGGCAGTGGAATAATGCCCTTAAGAGGCCAGAACAATGTACAGGGCGCAGGTGATATGGGGTGCCTTCCTAATCAGCTGCCAGGTGCCATGAGTATTGTAAAGGAAGAAAACAGGCTAAGATATGAAAAAGAATGGAAGGTTACAATTAATAAAGAAGTGGGAGATACTCAAACAAGAACCTTTGACCGTCTCGAGGCAGGCGAATTAAAGGCAATGTATGTAATAGGAGAAAATCCCTTAATGGCTGATGTTCATATGAACCATACAAAAAAGCTTCTCGAAAAACTTGATTTGCTAATTGTGCAGGATATTTTTCTCACTGAAACTGCTGAACTGGCAGATGTCGTTCTCCCTGCATGTTCCTGGGGAGAGGTGGACGGAACATATACAAATACAGATAGAAGGATTCAGAGAGTCAGGAAGGCAGTAGAACCCCATCCAAACACAAAAGAAGACTGGAAGATACTTTGCGAGCTATCTACGAAAATGGGATATCAGTTGGACTACCATAACAGCGAGGAGATTTGGGATGAAATCCGCAGGCTCGCATGGGAGATGTACGGAGGAATTTCGTATACAAGGCTTGACCAGGAGTACAGTTTGCATTATCCTTGTCCCGATGAATCACACCCTGGAACATTGATTATGCATGAAAGGTTTTATCAGGAAGGAATGGAGGCTTCTAAATCTCCATTTATACCAGTAGATTATACTCCCCCACTGGAACTGCCTGATAAAGAGTATCCTTTTATGCTGACAACTGGAAGAAGGTATGAGTCGTACAATACTCATTCCCAAACTAAATACTACGCTAATGGTGTAAAGCTTAAACAAACAGAGGAAACTGTTGATATTCATCCTCAGGATGCTGCAATGCTTAAAATAGAGAATGCGGAAACAGTATTGGTTGAATCACGCCGAGGAGAAGTAAAAGTTAAAGCAAAGATAACGGAACAGGTGGTTCCTGGATTGGTGTTTATGAGCTTCCACTGGAGTGAGGTACCAACCAATGTCCTAACACTTAATGAATTTGATCCTGTTTCAGGAACTGCAGAGTTTAAAGCATGTGCAGTTAAGATCCGAAAATTGGATGAGTAAATACTAAAAAAGTCGGCTGCCAAGTGGCGTCGGCTTTTTATGAAAAATGATAATTGGTCAAAAGGTAAGTTGAAAAGACTAATAAAGAATTTAGCAATACAAAAATCATTTGATCAAGCCTTGTCTTGTGAAGATTAATAGGCGGAGTTTTGGTAAACTATTTAATGCGCTTCAGCAAATAAAAGTGTAAGAATCATTATTAAGAAGTAAATCATTTTTCTCCTCAGGATTTTACATATAAATAAAAGAATAATACTTTGTGATTTTTTTACATAAAAAATATACAAATTATATTCACGAAGTAGGCGCATTGAATTTAGACGTTTTTATGAAGTTTTCACTATGTTTATGTTGGAAACTTGAAAACAAAGGATTTGAAAAACCCCTTTTTTAAATATTTCCAGAGATGGAGTGTTAGTCCTAAAAACCATAAATATAGTTTGAATATTCAGTTATTTTGAAATGTTATCGTAATATAGCTGCCATTCTTGTAACCATTTTATAACACGCCTGTTCTTTGTATTTCAGTTTTTCATGTTAAGATATTTTATGTTAGCTGCTTAGAACATGGGAGGTAAGAAAATGAAAAAAACATTTAAAACATTAATAGCAGTCGCTGCACTCTCAGGAACTGTAGGTGCTAATGTACAGGCGGCAGAAGTCACAGTAAATAAAGGCGATTCACTCTGGAAGATTTCTAAAGTACATAACGAGTCTGTAGAACACATAATGAAATGGAATAACTTATCTACTGATTTAATTCATCCGGGGGATGTCCTTACAGTTTCACCAGAAGCAAACTACTTGGTGAAAGATGGAGATACTTTATGGGATATTGCTAAAAACTATGGTGTTACTTTAAATGAACTTATGGGCTGGAATCAGCTACATGGTGATTTAATTAAACCAGGCCTAAATTTAGAAATATTTAAGAGCGGTCATAACATTGTAAAAGAAGCTGCAATCCAGCAAGCCAAGCCTGCAGTTCAGGTAAAAGCACAAAGTACGGCTAAAGCTCAAAGTACGCCTGCAGTAAAACCGGCTGTTGCACCTGCTTCCAAGCCTGCAGTTACAAAGCCAGCTGTAGCCCAGCAGCCAAAAGCTGTTCAGCCTGTAAGCAAACCGGCACCAGTTGAAAAACCAGATGTACCAGCAGTCAAACCAGCTGCACCAGCTCCGGCTCCAAAACCGGCACCAGCACCGGCGCCAAAACCGGCACCAGCACCAGCGCCAAAACTGGCACCAGCACCAGCGCCAACTCAGCCTGAAACTTCTACTGCCAAAACAGAAGCAGTTGAAGGTAAAGTTATTACAGTTAAAGCTACAGCTTATACTGCATCTTGTGAAGGCTGCTCTGGAGTGACAGCTACTGGTATTAATCTTAAACAAAATCCAAATGCCAAGATTATTTCTGTGGATCCGTCAGTTATCCCTCTAGGAACCAAGGTATATGTAGAAGGATATGGATATGCAGTTGCAGGAGACACTGGCGGCGGTATTAAAGGTAATGAAATTGATGTCTTTATTTCATCACAAGATGAAGCGGTGAAATGGGGTTCAAGACAAATAAAAGTTACTCTTCTAGATTAATAGAATAAAAGAGCTAGAGGTTGTCCTTTATGGGACAACCTTTTTAGTATTGAGTGGTATACCCCTTTGGATAAACAAGAAAGACATTCTAGTAAATAAACGATTTTTTGCTAAAATAAGTTTCTAATTTATATATTTTTTAAAAAAGTTCTATTTTTAATAAAATTAGACTCTATGCATTTAGCAATACGCAAGATTTTTGACGAATATACCCCATAAAGCTTCAAATCAAAATTGATAAGGTAAATGCACGATTTTATCAAAAGAATGCACTAATTTACTAAAGAATGCCCGACTTGCTAGTGAAATGCCCGACTTGCTAGTGAAATGCCCGACTCCGCTTGCCCGAACACGACTTATTAAAAGAATGCCCGAACACGATATATTAATTGAATACCCGACCTTGAAAAAGAAATGTACTACTTCGCTTTAGCGATTTAAAAATGCTTTTCACTTAAAATGATAAACCTTATTTGCTATCTTCATACCTTTTTAAGAAGGTAAATAAACTCTCGCACAAAAGATGCCACTTTTTAACAACAGTCTCGTATTTAAAAAGTAGTGGTGATTTTTAACAATGTTGCTGAAGGCGGAGACTCGAGAGGGGTGGCCCCGCAGGAGCGAAGTGATGACGAAACTTCAAAGTCACCCGAGGAATGCGGGTGTATTTAGCAAAAAGTTTATACAGCGTCTAACAACAAAAAAACAGACCGGATTAACCGGCCTGCTTTACCATTTGACTAACAGCTGTAGTGGCTTTCCTTTGATAGAAGTACCAGTTTAGAGCAAATGAGACTACGTAGAAAGCAATGAAGAAGTAAAAAGCTGTTACAGGAGTACCAGTTGCCTTTACAGACCAGCCAAATAACTTAGGAATAAAGAAGGAACCGTATGCTGCAAATGCTGCTGAGAAACCGATAACAGGAGCAGCTTCTTTAGGAATAAAGATAGTTGGAATCATTTGGAATGTAGAACCAGAACCGATTCCTGAAGCAAGGAAAAGAAGAAGGAAAGCTCCTAAAAATCCGCCAAATTGTTTTCCATTCAGGAAGTAAATTACTCCAACTGCCCCAATAGCCATAACCACAAGAACATAAGCTGTAACCTTAGCTCCTCCCATTTTATCAGCCAGCCATCCTCCTACCGGCCTTGCAGCAGCTGCAACCAGTGCACCTAGGAAAGCAAGGGAGAGATGTTCTGGGAATTGGGATTTTAATAAAAGCGGGAATGCTGCTGAATAACCAATGAATGAACCGAATGTTGCCACATATAGAGTTGTCATAATCCAAGTATGCTTGCGTTTTACAATAACAAATTGATCTGCTACTGACTGTTTCGCATTAGGAAGATTATCCATCTTAAAAGCTGCAAGCAATGTCATAACAATAATAGGAATAACCCAGATAAAAGCTGCATTTTGAAGCCATACATGCTGGCCATTAGATAATACTTGTTTACCGCCAACTAGGGCAAAGGTTCCAGATGTAATAATTAATGGTGTAACAAATTGAACTACAGAGACACCCATATTTCCTAAACCACCGTTAATTCCGAGGGCAGTACCTTTTTCCTTTTTTGGGAAGAAGAAGCTGATGTTAGCTGATGAAGATGAAAAGCTTCCTCCGCCAAGCCCGCAAAGCGCAGCTAGTAAAAGCATAATAGTAAATGGTGTTTCAGGATTTTGAACTGCGAACCCAATGCCTATTGCAGGAATCAGCAATAATCCAGTTGAAATTACAGTCCAATTTTTACCTCCAATTGAACCTGCTGCAAAAGTGTATAGGAAGCGTAGTGTTGCACCTACAAGACCTGGGATAGCTGCCAGAGTGAATAATTGTTCTTCTGTAAAATGGAAGCCAATATCATTTAAGCGAACAGCAACCACAGACCAGATCTGCCAGACTATAAAAGCAAGCATCAGAGATGGAACTGAAATCCATAAATTCCTTTGTGCATGTTTTTTTCCTTCCTCTTTCCAGAACTTTTTATCTTCTGGATTCCAATAAGTAATTCCTGCCATTGTAATTCTCCTCCATGTATTTCATTTTTGTTTTTATTAGTGGGTTATTTATATTGTTTATAATAATGAGAATGGTTTCGAAAAATTGTGACGTACCTCACAAAAGCTGTGAAGGAAATGTGAACTCAATTAGAAAGACAAAAAATTGTAACGTTTTTACAAGAAGGCTGTAAATTAACCAATTAATAATTGTTTTTAAAAAGTAAAAGAGGGGTAGTATACTTCTAAACACACAAGAAAGGATGAATATTATGCTTTGGACAATAGCAGCAATTTTACTTGTTTTATGGGTATTGGGTCTTGTTTTCCACATTGCCGGAGGACTAATACATTTTCTACTGGTAGCCGCAGTGGTAGTTTTCATCTTCAATTTTATTAGAGGCAAGGCATCACGATAGATTGTAATTGAAAGTTTTAACTTAAAAAACTATTCACAAAAAAGGCCTTCCGCTTAGCGGAAAGCCTTTTTCTATTCTTCCTTTGAATGAATCTCCGTGAACATACCTACATAATTTTGTGTTTCACCTGCTTCATTTTTGATGGCGGTGATGGTCAAGTCTTCCTTATAAGATTCCCCGTTTTTGCGTTTATTCCAAATTTCACCGTTCCAGATTCCGTTTTTGCTGAAAATTCTCCCACATTTTTCTATAAAAACGTGTTCACCTGATTGAAGGACGCTTAGAGTTTTTTTTATTACATCCTCATGTGAGAAACCAGTAATTCTAGAAAAAGATGAATTAACCTTTTGGATTATTCCCTCTGAGTCAGTTATGAGAATTCCTTCAAATGAATGGTCAATAATTTTTTCAGCTAGTTTTAACTTATCCTGATAGAACATCCAAAAAACCAATATTAAACTGGCTAGGGAAAACTCAATAAAGTCATAAACCCAATAGCTTAATGACCTGTTAAACTAAATAAAAGAGTAAGGATTAACGGAGGGAAGAAACAACCTATTCCGCCGCAGGCACTTACTATTCCATTAACCAACCCTGCCTGTTTCGAAAAGTATACCGGCACTATTTTAAAAATTGCTCCGTTCCCAATTCCTGCGCAAAAGGCCACAAGGAGACATCCAAAAGAATATATAGGTAAAGAAGGTGTAAAGGATAAAAGGAAACCAGAGAATGTTAATCCAGCAAAAACCGCCATTAATATGAATAATGAATTGATTTTGTTACCAAGCCACCCACCAACAGTCCTAAATATAGTAGCAATTGCAATAAATCCCGCTGTCCTAATCCCAGCATCAATTTTGTTTAAATCAAATTGATTAATTAAAAAGGAAGGAAGGTAAATAGTAAATGCAACAAAGGAGCCAAAGGTTATAATATAAAATAAACAAAGTAACCATAATATTCAGTTATCTCTAACTTCAATGAATTGATCATAAAATGGTACACTTACTCTCTTTTCTTTGCGATCACCAATTAAGAAGGTTAAAAAGATAAAAATAACTATTCCAGCAAAGAAAATGGCTGTAGTCCTTCTCCAGCCAAAAGAAGCTGCAAAGATTTGCGATAAAGGCTGTGAGAGCCGTTCCAATATTTCCTGAGCCATAGATACCATTAATTAATCCTTGTTTTTCTTTTGGATAGTATTTAGGAAGCGAGGTAACTCCTACTGAAAAAAGAGCCCCGCCTACTACTCCCAAAAGAACCTCGCCAATAAGCAGTGTAAAGAGGGATGTGGCAAAATAAATTATAGCAATAGGAATAAGAAGAATAACAAAACTCCAGAGAAATAGGACCCTTGCTCCATATTTATTTGTCCAGTAACCAATAGGTATTCTTAGCAAGGAGCACAGAACGACTGGCACCGCAGTACCCAAGACTGTTGGGTTAGTGATAGAGGTATATCTTTCTTAATAAAAGGCATTAGGGAAGAAAGCAGTACCCAAACCATAAAGCCAGCAATCAGGTTTGCCGTTTGCAAGAAAAGCTGTTTTTTTTTCGATTGTCATTTCATTCCCCATTGAGGTCAAATTCTTTGTCCTTAAAAAACCTAATCATATTTAAACCTGAGTGTATTTCGAATTAAAAATACCACATGTTTAGAATGGAAGAAAAGCCTATTTTAATAATCATATTTTATAGTTCTAAATATTCAAAAATAAAATCCTGACAGCAGTTGGCTTGTTTGTTAATATTGGTAGTAGTATATTTTTCCTTGTATAAATAATTTCGCTTAATCTTCAAAAGCGGGGAAACCAACACATGGTAATCCACTTGGGGTGATTCCCATTTGAGAATAATGCATGCCTTAAGGCATTTTTTCAGGAGGGAGGCCGAAACTGACAGCTAACTTCATAAGCAATCTGGGAAAATCAATTAAAAAGGCTGTAAACTTCCTTGGTATTCCCAGGTGTTTTTTGTTTTATGGGAATACATTCCGGGAGAAAGCCAAAAAATAAGGTTACAGAACTGGAGTGAAAAGGGTTGGAAGCACAAGAAAGTATTGCACTTATTATTTTTCTAGTTACATACGGATTTATTATTTCTGAAAAAATACATAGGACCATTATATCAATGATTGGCGGAATCCTTATGGTAGCACTCGGTGTACTAGACCAGGAAAGCGCCTTGCATCACATTGATTTTAATACAATTGGATTATTAATCGGAATGATGGTAATTGTAGGGATTACTTCTCAAACAGGTGTTTTTGAGTTTATTGCTGTCTGGTCTGCACAAAAGGTAAAAGGAAATCCCCTCAGTATACTAGTGGCATTAAGTATATTCACAGCAATAGCTTCAGCATTCCTTGATAACGTGACAACCGTTTTGCTTGTTGTTCCTGTTACGTTAAGCATAACAGTTCAGCTTAAAGTGAATCCAATGCCATATCTAATTTCGGAAATATTTGCCTCAAATATTGGGGGCACAGCCACAATGATTGGTGACCCTCCCAATATTATGATCGGAAGCGCTGTTAAAAAGCTGACTTTCTTGTCTTTTATCAACAACCTTACGCCTGTCATTATCATAATTATGATTGTAACTCTATTTATTCTTACGCTCATATATAGAAAGCAATTAAAAACAACACCGGAATTAATCGACAGTCTGTTGGAAAAAGATCCTTATTCAGAAATTCGAAACAAAGCACTTTTAAGAAAATGCCTTATTGTTATTGTTCTTACAATAGGCGGGTTCTTTCTTCATCAATTAATAGGCATTGAAACAGCTACAATTGCTTTGGCTGGCGCATTTCTGCTTCTGTTGATTACTGGTGATAAGTATTTGGAAAAGGCACTTGAAAAAGTGGAATGGACAACCCTTTTCTTTTTTATTGGACTGTTTGTGATTGTCGGCGGGCTTGTTGAAACGGGATTAATAGCTTCGGTTGCAAGAGAAGCAATGTCTTGGACTGGGGGAGAACTAAAATCCACAACTTTACTAATTCTCTGGATGAGTGCCATCGTCTCTTCCTTCGTAGATAATATCCCTTTTGTTGCTACCATGATTCCTATGATTAAAGAGATGGGGAATTTGGGTATTAACAATTTAGACCCGCTTTGGTGGAGTTTGTCCCTCGGTGCCTGTCTTGGAGGGAACGGTACATTGATTGGAGCTTCTGCCAACCTGGTGGTTGCGGGGCTTGCAGCAAAAGAAGGCCATAATATTTCTTTTGTTAAATTTCTTTTTATTGGTTTTCCATTAATGCTGGTTTCGATTTTCATTTCAATGATTTATGTCTATCTCAGATATTTGCTATAAAAAAATTATAGTAGGGAAGTATGAATATGCAGAGAAAAAAGTATTTTCTTGATCCCCCGAAAATATTAGTTCTTGGATTTGCAGGAATCATATTACTAGGAACTTTATTTTTGACTTTTCCAGTCTCAACAGTTGATGGAAAAGGGCTTCATTTTTTAAATGCCCTATTTACTGCCACTTCAGCTACCTGTGTAACAGGTCTAGTTGTAGTTGATACTGGTACAACGTTTACGCATTTTGGGCAAATAGTTATCCTTTCTCTCATTCAAATTGGCGGACTGGGATTTATGACATTTGCTACGTTGTTTGCATTTCTTCTCGGAAAAAGAATTTCATTAAAAGAAAGGATTCTCCTGCAGGAATCCTTAAATAATCTTTCTATGGAAGGGATTGTACGCCTGGCAAGAAGGATTTTAATTTTTACTGCCGTTATAGAAGCAGCGGGTGCCCTTTTACTTTCAATCCGTTTTTCTTTTGATATGCCAATTGGCAAGGCGATTTACTTTGGGGTTTTTCATTCTATTTCTATGTTTAATAATGCTGGATTTGATATTATGGGGCATTTCACCAGCCTAACCGCCTATGTAGAAGATCCTATTGTTACACTAACCGTGTCTGCTCTCATAATACTAGGCGGAATCGGATTCATTGTTATGAATGAAGTAGTTGAATACAAGCAGACAAAACGTTTATCACTCCATACAAAGGTTGTTTTAATGTCCACCTTCTTATTGCTTGTGGGTGGAGCATTATGTTTCTTCCTCCTGGAGTTTTACAATCCCAAAACATTAAAGCCGCTTTCTTTTTCAGGAAAAATTCTGGCATCTATTTTCCAATCCGTTACACCAAGAACAGCGGGGGCCAATACCCTAAGTTTGCCTGATATGACTCAGTCTTCTACCTTTTTAACGATATTCTTAATGTTTGTCGGAGCCTCTCCGGGTTCAACAGGAGGCGGTATTAAAACGACCACGTTTTCTACCCTTCTTGGAGCTGTTTGGTCTCAGATTAGAGGGAAAGAGGATGTTATTTTTTATCGTCAAAGGATTGATTATGAAACAATCTATAAAGCTTTGACAGTTACTTTGTGCGGTTTGTTCCTTGTTATGGTAATAACCATGCTTTTAACCATTACTGAACATGGTAGAGACTTTCTAATGATTCTTTATGAGGTTACATCTGCCTTTGCTACAGTTGGCCTTTCTATGGGACTTACCCCTGAATTGTCACATTTAGGAAAAGCTCTTATTATTTTTACAATGTTTGCCGGAAGAGTTGGTCCTTTAACCATTTTTTACGCGGTATCCATTAAACGATCACCTGATGCTTTCCGTTATCCAAAAGGAAAAATCATGATTGGCTAATAAGAACAGAGGAGGGAAAGTCCTTGATAAATTCGTATGCTGTTATCGGGCTGGGGAGATTCGGAACAAGTATCGCAACCAAGCTTTCCGATGCTGGGCAGGAAGTACTCGGTATAGACATTAACGAAGAAAGAGTGGAAGATGCCAATTCTGTGGTGACTCATGCCATGATTGCTGATACGACTGAAATAGAAGCATTAAAATCCATCGGAATTAGAAACTTTGACACTGTTATTGTTGCTATTGGAAATGATATTCAGGCAAGCATCCTTTCAGTTCTTCTCCTTAAGGAACTCGGTGTGAAGAAAGTTATAGCTAAAGCTTTAAATAAGCTTCATGGAAAGGTCCTTTATAAAGTGGGAGCTGATTGGGTTGTTCACCCGGAAAGGGATATGGGAGAAAGAGTTGCCCATCAGCTTTTATCACCGAATGTACTTAATTTTATTGAACTTTCCGATAAATATAGTGTTGAAGAAATAAAAATCCCTGATTGTATGAGTAATAAATCACTAAGAGAACTGGACTTACGGGCAAAATACAATTTAAGTGTTATTGCTATACGGCATAATAGCACTATAAAAATATCCCCCTCCCCAGACGAAAGTATTGCTAAGGATGATGTTCTTGTAGTTATTGGTGAAAATGCTGATCTGGCACGTTTTGCAAATATGACTGATTAATGAAAAGCATATGAAAGAGGTAATGAAAGGCCCAGCAAAGGTCATTTTGTTACCTCTTTTTTTGGTTTTTAAAAAAAGGGCATATGAAGTTTGATAAATGTCCAAACTCGTCCCCATTAAGAGAATAAAATATTAGAAAAAATGAGGTGAAAAAAATGAGAACCTATGATTATTACTATAATGACGAACCTGGAAGGAATAATAGGAGGTCGGAGGTATCTCCCTCCGCATCCATTGAAAATGATTGCCAGAGACTGGCAAACATCATTGGAGGTGAGGTCATTACATCAACTCCGGTCTGTGTTGTTCAAAGACTGCGGGATATAAATGCCACCATTTTAGGCCGCCATACCCGTTCCCCATTAGCACTCCCATTTGCCTTATCCTTTGAAGACAATCGAAAAGGAAGAACGCTGAACCTTGGTGAATCAGTTGTACTGGAAAGAGAAATAAACCCATTCATGACTGCTCTGAGAAGAAGAGGAATTACAGTGACAGCTGTCCACAATCATTGGCTGTTTGACGAACCACGTCTGATGTATATGCATTGGGAAAAGGTTGGAGATCCATTCGAGTTTGCAAGAAATAGTTATAAGGCTGCGAAGGAGGCTGGGCTTTTTTAGGAATCCCCCACCTTCCTTTACATGTATAAATGTTTCATAACGCCCTAGGCTGAGTTATCAGCTTTGGGCTTTTTTTTATATAAATATTTTTAAGGAAAGCCCCTGCAGCAGTAATTTGAAATGAGAATTGCATTAAAAATTACGTGAGCGGGTTTAACCTTATTTGATAGGGCTACTAGATATATAAAACTAAACTTAAAGGAAGGGCGGGCCAGAATGGACAGATTAAAGAATATTTTTATGAGAGTTAGGGATGACTCTGATCAAATTATCAAGGAAAGCCAGGATGCCGAAAATCCATTAGCTATTCTTTTTCGTACAGTGCTGGAAGAACAAAAGGATACCTGTGGAAAACTTATGGATTCTTTACAAAGGAAGGAACAAGATTTTAAATCCTTTAAGAAAGAAATTTCTATTTTATATCATGACGATTCTATAGCTGATTCAACCTTTCGGGCTTGGGGAAGAGCCCTAACCTGGCAGGATGAAAGTGCAGCTGAGCATGTTAACGATTTAGATTTATTATTTCAGAGGATTAAAAAGAACCTGAAGGAAGCAGCAAAGGAGCTGGAAGAGCAATTCGGTCCAGAAAAGATTAAATATGCAGTGCCAGAGTTATATTTGCCTAAAACACAAAGAGAGGGTGGTCAATAATGGCTTGGGAAAAAGAACGGGTTGATATGAATGTATATACCCAGGGAGAAGTTGATAAATGGGTTTACAGCACATGCAATATCTGTTCAGTAGGCTGCGGATGCCATATTGCAGTAAAAGATAATAAGGTTGTTGGGATTAAAGGTAATTCCAAACACCCTATTAACCGAGGAAGACTGGGACCAAAGGGTGAAAATCAATGGCATGCAAATAATAGTCCAGACAGGCTCCTTACACCGATGATTCGGGATGCATTTGGGCAGCTCGTACCAGCTTCTTGGGAGGAAGCAATGGAACTTATGGTTCAAAAAGCAAAGGAAACGTTAAAAAAGAAGGGCCGTAATGGGATAGCTATTTATTCTACGGGACAGGCTTTCCTGGAAGATTATTATACCATTGCAAAAATTGGCCGGGCGGGAATTGGAACGCACCTGCTTGACGCCAATACAAGGCTCTGTACCGCTACTACTGAATTTTGCCTTTTACAATCCTTTGGTTCTGATGGGGTTCCGGCCTCTTTTGATGATGTTGATGAAACAGATACCCTATTCATGTTTGGGCATAATCCTGCTGAAACAGGAACTGTCCTATTTGAAAGAATAATGGAACGAAAAAAAAGAACAGGAAAGCCGTATATTATAGTAGTGGATCCGAGAAAAACTCTTACCGCCCGTATGGCAGACTTGCATCTGCAATTGTATCCGGGAACAAACGTTGCATTATTAAACGGTCTCCAAAGATTAGTATTGGAAGAGGGTCGTGTAGACCACCATTTTATCGAAAACAATACAATCGGTTTTGAAAAAATGGCAGAGCCACTTGGAGAGTGGACTTTGGAACATACTAGTAAAGTTACTGGAATACCTGCTGGATTAATAAAAGAAGCAGCAGATATCCTTGGACAAACTGACTCACTGGTGACCACTACCCTTCAGGGAACCTACCAAAGTGCTGATGCCACCACAGCATGTGTAGCGATTAATAATCTGCATTTAATTAGGGGACTTATCGGCAAACCGGGCTCGGGGCCTCTCCATATGGCAGGTCAGCCAAGCTCATCTGCAAATCGTACAGCTGGAGGCGTAGGTACTTACCCGGCAAACAGAAATTCAAATAATCCGGAACATCTAAAAGAAATCGCCGAACTTTGGAACGTTAAGGAAATGGATTTACCAGTAGGGCCTGAAAAAGGAATAGAAGAGCAAATAGATATGATGGAAAATGGTGAGATCGAGTTTTTCTGGAACATAGGAACAAATCCAATGGTTTCACTTCCAAATAGGGCGAGGGCAAGAAAGGCATTTGAAAAAACCTTTGTTGTTGTACAGGATCCATTTTTAACAGAAACATCAGTTGTTGCAGATGTTGTAATCCCAGCAGCACTATGGGGAGAAAAAGAAGGAACGATGGAAAATGCGGACAGGACGATTAATTTATTAAGGAAAGCAGTGGAGCCCCCTATGGGAGTGAAATCTGATTTTGAGATATTGCTTGATTTTGCCCAAAGAATGGATTTTCAGGACAAGGATGGGAATCCTCTGATCCAATATTCAACACCAGAAGAATGCTTTGAAGAATGGAAAAAGGTCTCAGCGGGAAGGCCTTGTGACATGACTGGAATTACTTATGAAAAGCTAGAACAATACAATGGATTGAGATGGCCTGTTACAGAAAAGGCACCAGAAGGAACCGCCCGATTATACTCTGATGGACACTTTCCAACAGAAACCTCCTATACTCAATCCTTCACAAAAGATCAGTTTACAGGAAGACCGCTCTCGAAGGAAGAGTTTGAGGAATTAAATCCAAATGGAATGGCCATACTCCATCCAACAAGGTACCTCCCTCCTGTAGAGCAGCCAAATAAGAAATACCCTTTATGGGTGACAACAGGAAGGCTGGTCTGGCATTGGCATACAAGGACAAAAACCGCCCGTTCTCCATACCTGCAGACTGCAGCACCAAATGGATATGCGGAAATTAATACAGAAGATGCTCTTGAACTAGGGCTGATAGAAGGTGAGAAGGTTAGGATTATTTCTCCAAGAGGGGAAATTGAAGTACCAGTGAGAATTGGAGAAACAGTTCAAAAAGGGTTAATCTTTGTTCCTTTTCATTACGGAAGCTGGCATAAAAAGGAGGCAGCAAATGCGTTAACGGCAGATTTTACAGATCCGCTATCCAAACAGCCTACCTTTAAGCAGTCTGCATGCAGAATAGAAAAAATGAGAGATACTCATTTAGTTGGCGAAAATGAAACTCTCGGTACTATTGCCGAACAATTTGGTACTAGTATTGATGCTATTCAAAAGGTTAATAGGCTTGTCTCTCCTTATGATGTTCAAATGGGAATCAAGCTGGAAATACCTCTCTCCATTGCAAATGTTCCGCTGCCTGAATATCTTCCATATAAATAAAAAACAATACCCTTTTTCTCAAGGAAAAGGGTATTGTTTTTAGCCTTTTAAATAGGGTGAAAGTTTTTTTATTGTTTCTTCAAGTTTCTCTCCGTTTTTTTGAAACATTGTTTTAGCTTCCTGGCTTTGAGTTTGAAGTGAAAAACTCATCATATCTGCATGGCATTTTTTTAAGGTGGCTAGTAAAAGAGGTCGCTGTTGAGGAGAAGGGACTTTAATTTTATCGTCGTAAATATCTACTGTCAGTTCCCCATAAGAATTAACTTGTCCCATAAAAACATTTGGTAAGGATAGATTCATTTTTTCCAGTTCTGTTTCTAGCCAGCCCTTGCTTTTACCTGAAGCTCTTAATGCCTCATTGAGTATACTTCCGTCCATTATAACAGTTTGAGGTTCCTTCTCATTGGCTGTTTTTAAATTTAAATCCTTTGGTGTTAATGGCTGATTCTCTTTTTTTAGCAAAACACTCAGATTTCCGCGAGGTTCAAGTACGGCAAATTCTACATCTGCAGTCCGAAAGATGTTTTTTTGCCGCAGCAGAGCTGAGAGTTCATCAATGGTATACTTTTCTTTTTTTAAATTATCTTCGAGAATTTTTCCATCCTTAATGATTACAGCACCTCTTCCTTCCACAATATCCCGGAAGGATTTACTTTTTAAAGAAAAGACGTCAACCAAAAAAGTAAGACCACCGAAAAAAAATATACCAACGGCACCATTAATCATACTTTCTTCGAGTCCTGTAATTGCTTCACCTGCAATGCTTCCTATGGTAATTCCTGAAACATACTCTAAAAAGGAAAGTTCGGAAATTTGCTTTTTGCCAAGCATCTTTGTCACAAGAAATAATATAATCATAAAAATAAAAGACCGTATGATAATATCGATCCATCCTGGCATACTTTTTCCACCTCCACTTTATGAGTTTTTATACTGAGGTTCTTCTCTTTGCAAGTTTTCCATCCGATCGGTAAGTTCTTTATTTATTTCACTAATAGTTAGCATGGATTCATGAAAAACTTTGCTGGCATCTTCATGGTTTGAATTTAATGCCAAAATTGAGAGTTGAGATTCAATACCCTTAAGACTGTATAGGCATTGTTTCACGTTTGAAATTACAGTCATTCTTAACATCCTTTCAAAGAGGCTGGCTAAGCGCCAGCCTGTCAAAATTACTGTTTATATTGTGGTTCTTCTTGTTCAATTTCCTGAAGACGAGGTTCGAGGTTATCGAGAATAGTTTGTGTTTGCTGAGCAGCATCTTGATAAAGCTGCTTTGCATTTTGGTTATCAGTTGATAAAGCAAAAGTTTCAAAGCTTGCCTGGGCGCTTTTTAACCCGGCAACAGCCTGTTTTACCTGAGCAATAACGGTCATAATAATCCCCTTTTCAAATTAAATTAACTTACAAATGTAGTATGTCGTTTATTTAAAATGATATGTATGCTTTTTAGGTAGGGATTTAATGCAATTTTTTTTAATTCGTTCATATATTTAAGCTATATGGAGTAAAGGGGGAAAAATGATGGCAAAACCGGGTAAAGATGATTTTGTTAATGGGTTTGTACCGCACCACAATCATGGTTCTGTAGACTATACTTCAGTAAGCGCAGGGCACGTACATCAATGTCTCGATATTACTTCACCGCCGATTCAGACACAGGATGGCGGGCATATTCATTATACCGAAGGCTATGTCATGTTTGAAAACGGACATAACCATCATTATAAGGCTTATTCAGGCCCCGCTATTCCAGTAGGAAATGGAATGCATGTACATTACTATGACTTCTACACTTCAGAAGAGGACGGTCATAAACACCACATCAGAGGAGTGGACCATCCTGCACCAGGAAATAAATAATTTGAAAAAAAGACAATTGGGACCATACCAATTGTCTTTTTTGAAACATTCAGTCTTCAATAGTTCCAATTCATTTTTTCTTTCATTATAATTAAAGAATGCCTTTTAGGCTTTAATACATAAAAAGGGATGGGTTTTATGATGATTGATCTTCGAAGTGATACAGTGACTAAACCAACGGAAGAGATGAGAAAAGCTGCTTATCAGGCAGAAGTAGGAGATGATGTATACGGAGAGGATCCTACCGTCAAAAAACTCGAGGAAACAGCTGCAGAATTACTCGGAAAACAGGCAGCACTCTTCGTGACAAGTGGAACACAGGGAAACCAGCTTGCCATTCTTGCCCATTGCAGACCGGGAAATGAGGTCATCTTAGAGGAAGAATCCCATATTTTCTATTACGAGTCTGGAGCTCCTTCGGCTCTTGCAGGTGTACAGCTAAGAACCATAAAAGGTGAAAATGGAGCAATGAATCCTGCCGATGTATTAGCCTCCATTAGAGGAGAAGACCAGCACTATCCAGAAACAGGGTTAATTTGCCTCGAAAATACTCATAACCGTGCAGGTGGTGCCGTCATCCAACCTAGCAATATGAAAGAGATTTTTATGTTAGCAAAAGAAAATAATATTCCTGTACATATTGACGGTGCACGGTTGTTTAATGCCGCAGCTGCTCTTGGATGTCCAGTAACAGATTTTTCTAATAACAGTGATAGTGTTCAAATTTGCCTCTCAAAAGGTTTGGGAGCTCCTGTAGGTTCATTGCTTGTTGGATCTGAGGAATTTATCCGAAGAGCCCGCAAATGGAGAAAACGCTTGGGAGGTGGATTAAGGCAGGCGGGGATTATTGCCGCTCCAGGATTAATAGCCCTAACTAAAATGCGTGATAGATTGGGAGAGGACCATTTGAATGCCCAACAATTAGCTGAAGGAATTAGTAATATGCCGGGTTTAAGTGTTGTTAATAAAGTTGAGACAAATATGATTGTTGCTGATGTCAGCGGATTGAACATAACTTCAGATCAGTTTGTAGAAAAACTGAAGTCACAGGGAATTCTTGCGGGCACTTTTGGAGGCAGCCGAGTTAGGTTTGTTACTCATTTTGATATCAATACTAAAGACATTGAAATGGCACTTTCAGGGATAAAGCAAGCAGCACAAAAGTAGAGCATAGCAGATATGAAAAATTCTGAAGAATGATATTGGTTAGACGTTAACAATCCCCGAAACCAAAAAGGGATATTTCAGAGATTTTATGGCAGCGGGCAAAATTAGCCTGCTGCTTTTTTCTATTTCCGCTGATCTTAGAAAAACAACTTTTATAAGGGATGCAAAAGGGGAACCAAAATGTCTTACATAGCATCAATTTTTGGTTTTTCATCAACTAAGTGGGGAATATTAATTATCGTTATATGAGTTTATTTGTTGACACAACCTTTTGGCTATAGTTATAATACTTTCTTGTAAACCGTATGTTTCGTATACGAAATGTTCGGATGGGTAATATAACCAGGGAAAGAAGGGAGGCAGGCATGTACGCTTTCAACAACGAAATATTGGAATCATTTTCAGAAATAAACAGAGAGATTTATAAGCTGATTAAAAAGGATGCAGACAGGGTTGGACTTACTGTTGTGCAATTAAAAACCCTTTATAGACTACTGGATAATCCGGATAGCAGTTTAAGTGATTTAGCTGAAAAATTACGGCTGACCAACAGCACTGTTAGTGGAGTAATTGACAGGCTTGTCCAGCACGAGCTGGTAGACAGAGTTGTACCGCCGGAAAACCGGAGGGCCGTTTCCATACATTTGACTAAAAAAGGGGAAGAAATTATCGAATCAGTATTAGCATCCCCTGAATCTCTTATAATTCAAAGAATCAACAGTGTTATGGCACTGCCTGAGGAAGAAATCAAAAACTTATTAAGATTGCACGCATTGGTGCGGTCAAGGCTATCGATGGAGGAGGAATAACAACATATGAATGCAAGAAGACTTGTTCTTTTAAACGTTATTTTATTAATCATTTTGGTGGGCGGGGGATTAGCTGCCTATTCCTATTACAATCGGACTGTTAACTATTTAAGCACAGATAACGCACAGATTTCAGGACAGCAAGTAACCATTGCTTCCCCGGCAAACGGCAGACTGATTGACTGGACAGGAAAAGTTGGGGATAAATTCAGCAAGGATGAAGAAATTGGATCAGTAATGGCAGCTGGTACAGGTACCGCTTCTCCTTCAGAAATTAAAATTACTGTACCTCAAAATGCAACAGTAGTACAAAGTAATGCTGTAAAGAATTCTTTTGTGGGCGCAGGTACTCCGCTTGCACAGATGTATGATCTTGACAACTTATGGGTTACTGCAAATATAGAAGAAACAAATATTAATGATATAGAGGTCGGCCAGGATGTAGATATCTATGTTGATGCATTCCCTAACAATGATTTAAATGGAAAAATTGAAAAGATTGGCTTTGCAACTTCAGGAACTTTCTCTTTACTTCCGAATACAAATACATCTGGAAATTATACAAAGGTTACTCAGGTAATTCCGGTTAGAATTTCAATTGATAATTACAAAGGACTTGAACTTGTTCCTGGAATGAACGTGACAGTGAGAATTCATAAGTAGGTGATAAAATGGCAATTACTATCACGGTTTACGTTCTAATATGCCTTGCGCTGCTGGCTTTTTTGAATATCAGGCTGGTAAAGAGAAGACGCAGATTAGAGAGAGAGGAAAGAAGGAAGCCATTCTTATCCTCTGACCCAACAGCGGAATCAGAAATCTCTAATGACAATAATACTCTTAATGACCAAGTAGACGAAATGCTTGAAAATTCAGCGGTTCCTGAACCAGCACTTGAATATGTTGAATCTAGAGCAGAACTAAAAGAAGCTGAATTAGGCAGGAATACAAAAACACGCCGTGACCGGGGAAATGAGACAGGAGATAACAGCGGAAACGGCAAAATACTTGCTGCTTTAATGCTCGGAGCTTTTGTAGCTATCCTGAATCAAACATTGCTTAACGTAGCAATCCCCCATATAATGGCAGACCTTAATATTTCTGCGAATACTGTTCAATGGCTGTCTACCGGATATATGCTTGTAAATGGAATATTTATTCCTGTAACAGCTTACTTAATCGAAAAGTTTGGTACCAGAAAGTTGTTCCTAACTTCCGTGTTACTGTTTACGATTGGATCAATTGTTTGCTCAGTCTCGGCCAATTTTACAATGTTAATGGCAGGGCGGGTAGTTCAAGCAGCTGGTGCCGGAATTATAATGCCACTTTTAATGACGGTCTTCTTTACCATCTTCCCACCGGAAAAGCGTGGAAAGGCTATGGGAATTATGGGCATTGTAATGATTTTTGCTCCTGCCATCGGTCCTACACTTTCAGGATGGATTGTAGAGCATTATTCATGGAGACTTCTATTTGATGTAGTAATTCCTATAGGAATCTTAGATTTAATTCTCAGTTACTTGTGGATGCGGGATGTCACAGAAGTTACCAATCCAAAATTTGATTTTCCGGGTGTGCTTTTTTCAACACTTGGTTTCGGTTTTCTGCTTTATGGTTTTAGTGAAGCTGGAAATAATGGCTGGTCCAGTTCAATAGTCGTGACTTCACTCATAATCGGTATCATTTCTCTAATCGCTTTTACATTCCGTGAGCTTACAACTGATAAACCAATGCTGGAGCTCCGGGTTTTTAAATACGATATTTTCGCATTAACGACGATTATAAGTATGATTATTAATATGGCAATGTTTGGTGCAATGATTTTGCTGCCAATCTACCTTCAGAATATAAGAGGATTTTCTGCATTTGAATCAGGTCTCCTGCTTTTACCTGGAGCAATTGTAATGGGAATCATGTCTCCTATAGCTGGGGCGCTATTTGATAAAGTGGGTGCAAGATGGCTGGCTGTTATTGGTTTAACCATTACTGTTATTACAACTTGGCAGTTCAGCCACCTGTCTATGTCTAGCACATTCAGCCATATTTTAGTACTTTATGTTATGCGTATGTTCGGCATGTCCTTCCTGATGATGACAGTAATGACTGAAGGGTTGAATCAGCTTCCGCGTCATCTTGCTTCCCACGGAACAGCTGCATCAAATACTGCCAGACAGGTTGCAGGGAGTATTGGTACAGCGTTTCTTGTAACGGTCATGACGACAAGAAGTGGAACTCATTATGGGGGATACCTTAATACAATTACCACAGAGAATCCATTTATTAGCAGCAGGATAGCTCAAGTTGGCCAGGGACTAGCTGCCATGGCTCATGTTCCTTCAGCTGCAGGAAATAGTCTTGCTGTTCTAACACTATACGGACAAACCATGAAACAAGCAACAATAGACGGGATTAACGATTCATTTATTGTTGCAACAGGAATAGCCTTTGTTGCATTAATCCTCGCCTTTTTTATTAAAAGAGCTAAGGTTAAAGAACAATAAAAATAAGGCTGTATCGGTGCTTTATTTAGCGCTGGTACAGCCTTTTTTACTTTAATCGGAATAAACGCTTTATAGATATAACTTTCCGGGTTATTAGGTGAATTAGGAGGGTATTTTTAAAAAGGTTTCTTTTAAATATTTTTAATAAAAAATAGTCATTTTCTAGTTCTGGTGAGTTTATGGATTTTTCACTTATCTGTTATACCTTCCAGAGCATATGCCCCAGTTCCTCAAATGAATGCCCCACTTATCATATCTTTTGCCCCATCCGTGCTATTCAATGACTTACTAGAAGGCGGGAACGTCTAATAAGTTTTGCCCCACCTCAACAAAATGTTGCCCTTCTATCTTGGGATTTGTGTTTTCAAAAAGCTAAGAGTTCAACATTCCTTTAACTGTGTATATACTTAGAAAAAGGACGAAAGGAGTTGGGATTATTGAATCAACAAGCTATAGTTATTCCTGATCCGTCAAGGTCTGGGAATAAAAAACAGCATAGGAAGCTTTCAAAAACTCAAATATTTCAACGGGCTTTGCTTATAGCTCTGGGAGCCACTTTAATGGGAGTCGGCCTTGAAATTTTTCTTGTTCCTAATAAAGTTATTGACGGAGGAATAACCGGTATATCCATTATGCTGTCATACATAACTCGCTGGAATTTGGGATTATTCATTTTTTTATTAAACATACCTTTCTTCTTTATTGGATATAAACAAATTGGAAAAACCTTTGCATTTTCGACCTTATTCGGAATTTTTATTTTATCGGTTGTTACCGCACTTCTTCATCCTGTACCAGCCTTAACCGAGGATATTCTGCTCGCTTCAGTATTTGGAGGAATTATTTTGGGGATTGGTGTGGGTATGGTTATTCGTTATGGAGGATCATTGGATGGAACAGAGATTCTTGCTATTTTAACGAATAAAAAGCTGCCGTTTTCCGTAGGGGAAATAATAATGTTTTTTAATTTATTTATTTTAGGTACTGCAGGATTCGTCTTCACCTGGGACCGGGCAATGTATTCTCTAATTGCTTATTATGTAGCTTTTAAAACAATTGATATTACCATTACAGGACTAGATGAGTCAAAATCCGCGTGGATAATTAGCGAGAATGCTCATCAAATTGGCGAGGCTATACTTGACCGACTGGGCAGGGGAGTTACTTATATTAATGGGGAAGGGGCATATTCGGGGGACGATAAAAAGGTGATCTTTTGCGTGGTAAATCGTCTTGAAGAGGCAAAATTAAAAGAAATTGTTTCCGAAAACGATCCCTCTGCATTTTTAGCAGTTTCCGATATTGCTGAAGTAAGAGGAGGACGATTTAAGAAAAGAGACATTCATTAGAGCTAGTTGTTGGAAGATGAATAATTGGAAATATTTTCTACTTTTCCGTGGTCATCCTTTTCAAAGTTTTGTAACGTGACAAAATTTGTCTAATATTAATTCATCTTGGTATTCATTCTAGAAAAGAAATAAATTCATTGAAATATTTCCGGCTAACATCTGCAACATGAAAGTACGAATGTTTGATATACAGAAAATATGTCAAAAAATGAAGAAAAAAGAATGAATATATGAGCGAGTTTTGTCGGTCTTTGCGCTTGCCCCGGAAATAATAATAGGAAATTTCCTAACTAAAGTTAAAAAAGATGGCAGCTTATAGCCATCTTTTTTACTTTAGGCTGTGTTAAAGAACAGTGTTGATTTTTATCTATGTTAATCGAAGAACAAGTACACGAGATTCCAGCGGGAAAAGCGGGTCAAGGGAGACCCCACAGGAGCGAAGTGACGAGGAGGCTCCCGACCTGCCCGCGGAAAGCGAGTGTCTTCGTGACAGGCAAAAGGTGGCCTGTCCCTGCAATAATTCTTCTTAGAAGCATTCCTTTGTGGAGCGAAAATCAACAACCAAGTTTAACAAAGCCTTACTTAAAAAAGCAGTTCGAATACTTCATTCAGTTCATATGTTCTTTTTTCATCCTGTTCATCTTTTGCATACTGTATTTCCTTTTTTAGGATTCCGTTTAAAAAGTCGATTTCTTTTGCAGTTAAATGCCTTACAAAGTCGCCTTCAGAAGCATATTTATGATTCAAAAGCTTATGTAATAGATGTTGGCCTAAAGAATTGTCTTCTGAATAATTCGAAAGGGTTTCCCTCAAGTATCCGAGTGTTTTATCCATATTGTCACCTTCCTGTGTAAGCGGTTTATCTAACATACCTATTTTTATCCTTTTTCCTCTCAATTATTTAACTGCTTTTTAAATCTCAGCTTTAGACATCCGATTCGTTCGAAACCCTTAGCTTTTTTCCGCCAGCTCTTTGAAATATTAAGTCACCGATTAATAGCACAATCGCCTATTTTTGAATATTTTATTTTAGAGGTATTGGGGGAGGTAGGCAATAATGAGTTATTTATATGTAGCTCTCGGTGATTCTTTATCAGCCGGGGTTGGAAGATCTTTATTTTCACCGGGGTTCGTACAAAGATTTAGAAGCATGGCTGAATATGATTTGGAGGAACCCGTATTTTTAAGGGTATTCGCTTATCCAGGATATAAAACTGCAGATTTGTTAAAAGAAATGAAGAAGAATTACATTAAGGAATCAATTAAAGAGGCGGATATCATCACAATTACCGCTGGTGGAAATGATCTTATTTTTGCGGCAAGGCAATATCTTACAGACAAAAATGAAGATGATTTTAAAAAGGCATTGAAACTGTGCATCAGCAATATGACGAAAATACTCGATACCATTCATAAGTGGAAAAATGAAGCTGATCGTCCATATATCATTCGCATGGTTAATCTATATAATCCCTTTCCAAAAGAAGAACTAGCAGCTAAGTGGGTAGGAGAATTTAATAAACACTTAAAGACACTTGCTATTTTAGAACATGTCCGAATTGCAGACATCCAAAAAGCCTTTAAGGGCTACGAAAGTGAATTCTTATCAATTGATGGCATCCATCCTAACGACATGGGATATGAGCGTATTGCAGAGCTCTTAAATAGGCTTGGATATAAACATCTTCAGGACACTGAAGAGGAATAGAGGGGGGGGGACAATATGTACCCTCTTTCTCTTTCCAAAAAGACAAAATTAAAGCTCATTGTTGATGTAGCCAAAAGCCGGTTGGATAGGAAGGGACGAACCTCATCAAAAAAAGCGCGTAAAGGCAGACGGACATTGCAGGGGAAGATTCCAAAACATTTGGGAGAGGGTACCTAATTTTAAAAAACACCCAGACAAAATTAACAAGGAATGCCAAAAAATAAAATAGCTCAATTCAGCATACTGCTGTGCGTAAAGCAGAAAATAGAATGACTAGAAAGACTTTAAGAAAAGGTGGAAGGAAATTGCCATTACAAGTAGTTAAAACTGTTCCGAATTGGTTTACTATTGGGAATTTATTATCAGGAATTTTTTCTATAACTTTAATTATGAACGGTTTTTTTCGGTTGGCAGCAGTTTTTATTTTTCTCTCAGCATTTTTTGACCTTTTTGATGGGCGAATAGCGAGAAAACTAAAAGTGAATAGCGAAATAGGTGTAGAATTGGATTCGCTTGCAGATATTGTAAGTTTTGGTGTAGCACCTGCCATCCTGTTTCATACTCTCTCTGATGGATCATGGATCTCCTCTGTGGCCTTTATGTTTTTTCCAGCCATGGGAGCCTTAAGACTCGCAAGATTCAGTGTAAAACCAACGGTAGGCTATTTTTGTGGAATACCCATAACATTAGCAGGGTTAATAATGGCAGGAATGGGACTGTTTTTATACAGTAACCCTTATATTACCTTGCTTCTGGCAGGATTAATGGTAAGTCCGATAAGAATAAAAAAATTTTAAGGAATCTTAGTTTACTGGCCATAAAAGGTCTGCCTAAATAGGCAGTCTTTTTTGTTTTTAAAAAATGAAAAGAAGGTATTTAAAAATAGATAGCGAATAGTTATCAAATAGCTAGCAAATTCCTATCAACATGACCAGGAGGAAACGAACATGCAAGAGGAAAATAGAATTCAACTAAACGTAAGAATTAAAAAGGAAACCTCTAATAAGCTGGATGAAATTGTCCAATATTATCAGGATAATACGAAACTTGGCCGGATATATAAAAGTGATGTGTTAACGGATATTATTGAAAAATCTTATGAAGTAATGAATAAACAGAAAAAAGTGAATCGCAGATAATACAGGGGGAAACAATGGTTGATTAAAATTGACACGGAAATACCTGAACAGCTTTCAGCTATAAGACAGGTAAACAATCTAGCCTTTGAGCGTGAAGGAGAAGCAAACCTTGTTGATGCAATCAGAAATTCTGAATTTTTTATTCCCGGTTTATCTCTGGTTGCTTTAAATGAGGAGGATGAAGTGGTGGGGCATATTTTATTTAGCAAAGTTTTTATAGAAACTGATGAAGATACTATCACAACAATAGCCTTAGCACCAATGGCTGTAAAGCCAGATTATCAAGGACAAGGTGTAGGCTCCCTGCTTGTAAGGGAAGGCTTGAAAAAATGCAGGGCATTAAACTTTAATGATGTTATCGTGTTGGGACATTCCCGATTCTATCCGAAGTTTGGATTTCTGCCAGCAAGTAATTATGGAATAACTCCGCCTTTTGATGTGCCAGACAATGTTTTCATGGCTAAAGAACTAAGGAAAGATTCATTAAAAGATATTTCCGGCCGGGTTCGTTACCCAGAAGCCTTTAATAATGTGTGAGTAATTTGGAAATACAATGAGTTTCTTTTTTAATCATTGTGCTTCGGGATTTTAAAATCAATTGGAATTATTCCGTAACATTCCCAGTGTTTCAAAAATAAGATAATGAAGAGATACACTGGAGGTGATGCAATGGCAGTTGTAAGAGCCAGACAATCCGATATCGATTTATTGGCACGTTTATTAAGAGCGGAAGCTGAAGGCGAAGGAATCCAAGGGATGATGGCCGTAGGAAATGTTGGGATCAACAGAATTAGGGCCAATTGTTCTGACTTTAAAGGGTTAAGAACCATTCCTCAAATGATATACCAAGCGCATGCATTTGAGGCTGTTACACATGGTTATTTTTATCAAAGGCCAAGGGAGCAGGAAAGAAGGCTTGCCCGAAAAGCGATAAACGGGCAAAGAATTTGGCCGGCTAAATATAGTTTATGGTACTTCAGGCCACAGGGGGATTGTCCGCCAACCTGGTATGACCAGCCATTTGTGGGGCGGTATAAGCTTCATTGTTTTTATGAACCAACCGGAGAAGAATGCCAAAACGTTTATAACACTTTTTAAGAGGGAAAAGGAGCCAGGATATAGGGCTCCTTTTATTGTTGTTTTTCAAGTAAGGTATTTTAAGGATTTTAATACAATGGGTGCCCTAATTATGCTATTATTGCAGAATAGTTTAATCTTAAAGGGGGATACGAAAATGCTCGAAGCCCTTCTCATTTTTGCGCTTCAAATTATCTATGTTCCGGTATTAACTCTTAGGACCATCCTGCTAGTAAAAAATCAAACCAAATCAGCTGCCAGTGCAGGACTGATCGAAGGCATCATTTATATTATTAGCTTGGGAATTGTCTTCAAGGATCTATCCAACTGGCTGAATATAGGTGCTTATGTACTGGGGTTCAGTGCGGGACTTCTGCTCGGAGGCTACATTGAAAGGAAGTTAGCCTTTGGTTATGTTACATACAATGTAAGCCTTCTTGAGCGAAGTGATAAATTGGTTGAAACCCTGCGGGAAGCAGGTTTTGGTGTAACTGTATTTGTAGGTGAAGGCATAAATTCCAATCGTGTCCGCCTGGAAGTTGTCGCGAAAAGGTCAAGAGAAAAGGAATTTTTAAAAATTATAAATGAAATTGCTCCTAAAGCCTTTTTGGTGTCTTTTGAAATTCGTTCTTTCCAAGGCGGGTATATGACCACCCGAATGAAGAAAAAAGCAAAAAAATACAAAGAAGCCGGTTCATAAACCGGTTTCTTTTTTTTGGGGATTAACGGTAAATAACACTTAATCGTAGATATATCTAATCTTGCTTCTTCGCCCGGCCAGTGCCTGTCCCTCTCCTCCCTGAACATTGAATCGCTAAGCTCTTAATGCTGTCCATCTTTAGTGTTAGGGGCTCGAGGTCATAAGCAAATCCGTCTGAAGGTTAAAGAACAACCTTCTCGCCGGCTCGTCTTTTGCTTGTCGTCCCTGGGTAAGACACTTCCGCATTACTTTTTCCTTTTTCTCAGTCGAAGTGGAGGCCCGCAGGACGCGGGTCAGAAAGGCGTTGCCACAGGACGTGGCGAACTTAGCCTTTCTTCAAATGGCCTTACGGGCGCTTGCGTATTTTAAGGTTAAAGTTATTTTTGAAAAATGTTTGCTAACTTGCTAAATAAGGGTATATGAAATTAGCTTTATCCCAAGATAAAGAAAAAGAGAAATGAGGGGAAAAGATGATTACCTTTGAGCAAGTTACCAAAAAGTATCCTAATGGACTCGAAGTCTTAAAGGATATAAATTTTCATATTAATAAAGGAGAGTTCATTGCTCTAATAGGGCCAAGCGGCTGCGGTAAAACGACGACAATGAAAATGATTAACCGCCTTATCGAACCAACCAATGGAAAAATTTTAATAAATGGTGAAGATATTTCTAAACAGCACCCTGTAAAGCTGCGCAGGAATATCGGTTATGTGATTCAGCAAATCGGGTTGCTGCCTCATATGACAATCGGTGATAATATTTCCCTTGTTCCTAGACTCAAGGGCTGGGAAAAGGATCGATATGATAAAAAAGTAGATGAGCTGCTGGATTTGGTTGGATTAGATCCAAAAACGTTTCGGGATCGCTATCCTGCAGAGTTGAGTGGCGGCCAGCAGCAGAGAGTAGGTGTTATTAGGGCACTTGCCGCAGAGCCGCCAATTATCCTGATGGACGAGCCCTTTAGTGCACTCGACCCAATAAGCCGGGAACAGCTTCAGGATGAAATGGTTAAATTGCAGGAAAAAATTAAAAAGACAATTGTGTTTGTTACTCATGATATGGACGAGGCTATCAAAATAGCAGATAAAATTGCCATTATGAATGAAGGAAGAATTGTTCAGTTCGACACACCTGAACGAATTCTGCGGCATCCGGCTGACGATTTTGTCAGAGGCTTTATTGGTGAAAAAAGGCTGGAAAATGGCGTTTCAAATATACCAACAGCAGAGGATCTTATGATAAGCAAGCTTGTAACAGCACGTCCTGGCCGAGGTCTTGCAGAAGCTTTGAAAATTATGAGAAGTTCACGGGTTGATAGCCTTCTCGTAACAGATAACGAACACCGACTCCTTGGAATTGCTCCTATTGAAACGGTCCAAAGATATTTTGGAGAAGAAGATAAAACCCTTAGAGATATTATTAACACTCATTATAGTACAGTCGAACGAAGTACCCCTTATACAGAAGTGGCGGAGATTTTTGCTATGGAAGGTTCCACATTTATCCCTGTCCTTGAAAATGGAAAGCTTTCGGGACTTATTACGCGTGCAACAATGATGCGAGGTCTGGCTGGCATTAATACAGAACCTACACAGAAAGGGGGCCAGATCAATGAATAACTTCTTTACAACATTAGGTGAAACCTTTCGTGAACGCTTGCCTGATATAGTAATGGGCTTAAAAGAGCACTTGTTTTTATCGCTTGTTTCTATTCTTATTGCAACAGCAATTGCCGTCCCATTGGGAATATATATTTCAAGAAAACGAAGGCTGGCAGAACCGATTATCGGAGTCACCTCCATATTTCAGACAGTTCCAAGTCTTGCCCTATTCGGTTTCCTTTTGCCCTTGTTTGGTATAGGTAACACAACTGCGATTATTGCTTTGACCATTTATGCTCTTCTTCCAATCTTACGAAATACTTACATCGGAATTACTGGTGTTGATGCTTCAGCTATTGAAGCAGGGCGGGGAATGGGAATGACTAAAAACCAAATCCTCCGGATGATTGAACTCCCATTGGCTTTGCCTATTATTATGGGCGGATTGCGTACAGCAACTGTTTTGACTATTGGAGTGGCAACCTTGGCTGCCTTTATTGGGGCGGGAGGACTAGGGGATTTGATTTACCGCGGATTGTCCACTACAAGAAATGAACTAGTTCTTGCAGGAGCTATTCCAGCAGCGCTCCTTGCTCTTTTATGTGACTGGATTTTAAAAAGAATTGAAATTGCAACTGATCCAAAAAGCAGAAAAAGGGTTTCCTTAAAGAAAATTGGCTATATTGCACTTCCAGTAGCTGCACTTTTGTTATTCTTTTCCTTTAAAGGTGAAGCACAGGATGATGCGATAGTAATTGCAGGTAAAAAATGGACGGAACAATACATCCTGCCTCATATTTTAGAAGAGTATATTAAAGATAAAACTAATTACAAGGTAAGAGTGGATGAAGGTCTTGGAGAAACTCCGATTTTAACAAAAGCCATTCAAAAAGGCGACATCGATGTTTATGTTGAATATTCAGGAACAGGGCTTTTGACGGTTCTGAAGGATAAGTATAAGCCAGGAATGGACGCAGACCAAATTTATAACAAAGTTAAAAGCGAGTATGATAAAAAATACCAGCTTGAATGGCTAAAGCCTTTTGGCTTTGAGAATACGTATGCTATGGCCCTAAATCCTGAAACGTATAAAAAGCTAAACATTAAAACAGTTTCGGAACTGGTTTCTCACTCTCCAGACCTTGTTTTGGGGGCACCAACAGATTTTTATGAACGAGAAGATGGCTATTCAGCCCTTTCAAAAACATATGGGCTAAATTTTAAAAGCAAGGAAAGCCTGGATGCAAACCTCATGTATACGGCTGTGAAGGAAGGGGATGTTCAGGTCATACCAGCTTTTACTACTGATGGACGGATTCCGCGTTTCCATCTGGGTGTTTTAAAGGATGATAAAAAGTACTTCCCGCCATACTATGCAGCACCAATTGTGAGAAAGGATACACTTAAAAAATACCCTAAGCTTCAAAAAGTGCTATACGAACTTGAAGGCAAAATTACAAATAAAGATATGGCCGAAATGAATGCACGTGTTGATCTTGATAAAGCAGATCCGAAACAGGTTGCACGAGATTTCTTGAAAAAGAAAGGTCTTATAAAGTAAAAGTAATAATTTCCGGGAGTTTTGATCTCCCGGATTTTTTATTTTTTATAATTGGAGGTAAACTATCTCAAAAAAGGGTGATATTATGAACCGTGCCGGCCGGTATGCAGCATCTGACAAATCAGATCCAATAGAGCTTCTCCATATTATCTACGAGCTGCCAGAGAAAGACAGAATGCTGATGTGGGTGGAGGGATATATTGATTTGGTTATTGAAAAACTTCCTCATTATGCAAAAGACATTCTCACTTCCAGAAAGGAAAAATGGGAAGATACAAAGGAATATATTAAGGAACAAGTTAGGGATATAACCAAAAAAGAAGAATATAAACACGCCGAAAAGAAAACAAGAAAAGAGTTTGCTTTATATGTAATGTCACATTATCGAGAATTTCAAAGCCTGTTATTTTCTTCATTTGATGGAAACATAAAAGAAAAAGATATTCGAAGATATGTTTACAGGCGACGATTCAGCGGAAGACATAAGTATAGATAAGATAGAGGTGAGGAAGATGGATTTTATACAAGACCATTTAAAAGATAATTTAAAAATTCTCTTTGTTGGTTTTAATCCAAGCTTACGTTCTGGTGAATCGGGACACCATTATGCAAATCCTAATAACCGTTTTTGGAAAATTCTTCATTTATCTGGTTTAACACCAATAAAGTATAAGAATGAAGAAGATTATAAACTGCTGGATTTAGGATACGGATTAACGAATATAGTATCTCGTCCCACAAAGGCAGCAGATGAAATTACGAAAGAGGAATATAAAGAGGGAGCAAAAGAACTTCGGGCAAAAATCGAGAGATATAGGCCGAAAGTTGTTTGTTATGTGGGTAAGGGCGTGTATCAGGAGTTTACCGGATATAAAAATGTACCTTGGGGGTGCAGAAAAATTCGGCAGTTTCTGGAACCATGGATTTTGTAGCACCGTCATCAAGCGGCCTGGTACGAATGAAGGTTGAAGAGGTAGTGGATATTTATAAACAGCTGCTTACATTATTAACATAGTAAATTTTGAAGAAGGATATCTTCTGAAAGAATTTCCTTTGCCTTATCTCTATTAGCTTCTTCGTGTAAATAAGTATGTCTTCCAGGTTTAATGGAGGGAGACAGATTGACAGCCTCTATTAATTCTTCTCTTTTAAAATGAAGAGTTTTAACATAATCAAAGAAACCGGTTCTGGTGAAAATTTTAAAAATTCTTTCTGCACGATGATTCTGTACCTTTGCCATTAAATAGGTAGCTAAACCTACTTGAATTCCATGCATATGAGGTGGATCCGAAAGTTTGTCTAAAGCGTGAGAAATTAAATGCTCCGAACCACTAATGGGTGCACTGTTCCCGCTTATCACTGTTGAAATTCCGCCTAACGTAAGGGAGCTTACCAGTTCTTTTATTAAAATCTGACTTTTTAAATGGTCCATCGGGGTTCTAAGAAAACTGTTTACGGCTTTTTTACTAAGCATATAAGCGAAGGCATTAACAGTACTTTTGCCCATTTGGTCTTCGAATTCCCAATCATACAAAGCGGTAATATTTAAAACTAAATCACCAATACCTGCCAAAATGAATCTTTCTGGTGCACTCATTAATATGTCTAAATCTGCAATAATTCCAAGAGGGACACTTGCGGGTATTGTTGTTTTTTTACCTTCAACCATAAGAGAACAATTTCTGCTGGCAAAACCGTCATTAGATGATGAAGTCGGAATGCTAATAAAAGGCCAATCCCTTGTATGAGCAATATATTTTCCGCAGTCAATGGTTAAGCCGCCACCTACAGCCAGAACGACATCATAATGATCTAAAGAGAAAGCTAGTTTAATTAAATTTTGAACATCCAAATTAGATGGAAGTGTAAAAAAGGCGGCTTTAATAGCCTTTAGTGATAGAGCAACTCTGTTTTTAAATGAATCAAAGGTAAAATCATCAAAAATGAAAAGAGCTTTTTTGAAATCCGTGTTTTCTTAAGGCTTCCTCCATTTCGGATAACGCATCCTGGCGAATCATAAGGATAGAGGGTATAGGAATGTTGATCATTGAGTTTGCCATTAGGATATCAGCCCTTTATCGACAAGATAGGTTTCAACTTCCTTGAACGAATTCACAGCAATGAAAGGTATGCCTTTTTCAGCCAGTAAATCCTTCAGTTCACTTTTAGCAAAGGTTACATCTGCAAATTCTGCAGGATGGGAATCCGGTTCACTGTCCCCAATAAAAAATACCTGCTCGTACTTTTCTTTTAACTCCTGGATTACTTTGGATTTATCAATGCCGTAACGCTGAGAATAATACGGGCTGTTTACCTCCAGTGCCAGGTGGACATTATTTTCATGAAAAGATCCGGAATTAGAATAAACTTTTACATTTTCAATACCATACTTTTTTAAGGTTTGATATATATAGTAATCAGTTCCGGCACTTAAGATGTAAAAGTCCCCGCCATTTTCCTGAACCTTTTTAATAAGGTAAGGAACGTATTCATCAATTGGAATGGTATGAATATCATTGATAATTTGTTCTTCCTTTTGATTAATAGACTTAAAAACAGTCTGCAGAAAGTCAATATC
Organism: Neobacillus terrae; assembly: GCF_011393025.1. Lineage (GTDB taxonomy): Bacteria > Bacillota > Bacilli > Bacillales > Cytobacillaceae > Neobacillus_A > Neobacillus_A terrae. Next base: position 456,562 of record NZ_JAAOEO010000001.1, read on the forward strand.
AAGGATTTCCCCTGATTTCCACTGCTTATATAAGTTATGTCCCTCTGGAAAATATTTTTCAATTACCATCCAGTAAAAATCCTTATATGAAATAGTACCATCAAAGTCAGATACAAACGCCCATTTTTTCATAATTCTCCTCCAGACATACATTACAAAGATTTGTTTACCATTATAACAAGTTGGAAAAGAGATGCGAAATAATTAGAGGCAAAGTCAAAAAAACGGCCAGAATGAATCATCCGGCCGTTCGGTATGTATGATGCCAGCTAAGCCGGCACCAGCCTCTTCCGTCCGAACTGGTTAAGTGTCCCGCAACAAGCGAATGTTCGGAAGAGGCTTTCTTATTATACCACGAAGAGCAGTTCAAATGCACGATGCTTTCTTCTGTGAGAAAAAAGTGGTATGATTAGTTGAATTTGTTATTTTAAGGAGATGAAACTTATGGCTAAAAAAGGATACATATTGATGGAAAACGGCGAAAAGATTGAGGTTGAATTTTTTCCAAATGAAGCTCCAAATACAGTAGCTAATTTTGAAAATCTGGCTAATTCAGGTTTTTATGATGGTGTTGTCTTTCACCGAGTAATACCAGGCTTCGTATCACAGGGCGGCGATCCAACTGGAACAGGAATGGGTGGAAGCGGCAAAACAATCAAATGTGAAACAGAAGGTAATTCGCATAAACACCTTGCAGGATCTCTATCAATGGCTCACGCAGGAAGAGATACTGGTTCTTCCCAGTTTTTTATTGTCCATGAGGCACAGCCACATTTAAATGGAGTTCATACAGTTTTTGGGCAAGTAACATCAGGCCTTGAGACTGCTAAGAACATGAGAAACGGTGACAAAATGAAAGAAGTAAGAGTATTTGATGAAGAGTAATCTCATCTAAGAGAGAGTATATTTACTCTCTCTTTTTTTGGCTATTGAAATTTTTGTATGAATATTTATCAGATGAACTTAAGTTTTTACAATTAATAAAAATATAATGGACGCTCATGGACAAATAAACCCACAGCCTTACCAAAGTGTTCAATCGACAGGCTCTCATTATTGAATTGTGATTGTCAGCTGATTGTATTACGCCCGCAAAATATGAAAAGACAGGACGGCAATGAAATGCCATTCCTGTCTTTTTTAGCTAATCAGAATTTATATCCATAAATTCTTAACGCACGACGGACAGGATGTCCTAGTCAGGCGAAAGGCACACGATGTGCCGTTTTGAGCGTGATAAGAAAAACTAGGGCATCCGCCAAAGGGACTTGTCGAATTCCAAGTTTTTCTAAATGTTTAGATATTGATTAGTAGTTTAAAAACTTAACGCATACAGGGTATGGAACAGTCACATCAGATTGAAGTAATGTAAGTTTGCCGGTTTCCTGATCACGGGCATATAGTACAAGGTTATGGGACTCTTGATTGGAGCCAACGATAAATTTTTCACTAGGGTCAAGTGAAAAGTCTCTAGGCCAGTCTCCTTCGGTAGAAACAAGTTCTACAAATTCAAGTTCACCTGTTTCTCCTGTAACCCGGAAAACAGCAATACTATTATGACCTCTATTACCAGCATAAACAAAGAGGCCGTCAGATGAGATATGAATGGCACTTCCCTGATTGTTTTCAGTAAAATCAGTTGGGAGGGTTGAAATATACTGTTTATCAGTGAATTGTCCGTTTTCAGTGTCATAGTCTAAAACAATTACTTCTGAACTAAATTCAGTCATTACATATGCAATTTTACCATTTGGATGGAAAGTAATATGGCGTGGACCACTGCCTCCCTTAACGTGAAGCCTGCTAACTTCAGTTAATTTTCCCTCCTGATTAAGTTCATAGGTTATAACGAAATCAGATCCTAACTCTACTACGGCAACGTATTTCTCATCAGGAGTGACACCCGCAAAGTGAGTATGAGGTTTTTCCTGTCTTGGATCCGGACCTGAACCCTCGTGTTTATTGATCGATACAGCTGGAGATATAGAACCGCTTTCAGGATCTAATAAATAAGAAACCACTTCACCTTTATGATAATTCGCACTGAAAAGATATTTTGCTTTACTATCAAGGCTCACATGACAAGGTGAAGCTCCTTCTAAAAGCTGGGAATTAATACTTGTTAGGTCTCCAGCATTATTAATACTGTAAGAAGCTACTCCTCCATGGTCTCCTTCTTTTTCGACCGAATAAAGAAAGCGATTATCACTGCTGATATTAACATATGTAGGATTTTCTAATTCCGCAGCTACCTTTACGTCTATTAATGTTTTTGTATCAGTATCCAGTGTAAAAGAATAAACTCCTTTACTGTCACCCTTAGTGTAGGTACCAATATATCCTTGGAATTTTGTCTCGAAAGTCATAAATTTTTTCTCCTTTAGATTAATTTGATTTGTTTTATTTTATCATAACCCCCAAAGATTATTAATTTTACTGGTTTTCAAGCCATATGGTTATCTCTTATGTAAGGAGAAAAACTTAACCATTTTTGATAATATGGTCTATTATAATATATATACTATCTATATTTTTATTTAGGGTGGTTCTTTCATGAATAAGTACGAAGCCATTTCGGCTGAAATGAGAAACAGAATTAAGGAAAAGAAATACTCTATTGATCAGCCGATACCGGATGAAATCTCTCTTGCCAATGAATTTGGGTGCAGCAGAATGACAATGAAAAGAGCGCTAGATATCCTGGTAATGGAGGGGCTTCTATATAGAAAAAGAGGTCATGGTACTTTTATTGTTCGGTCTGCCATACAAAATAGCAGGGTTAAAGTTGCAAGTAATGAGGCAATGGGCTTAACCAATTTGCTAAAAAATAAAAACATAACTAGTAAGGTCATTAATTTTGAGGTTCAATTTCCATCATTGGAAGTGGCGGAACATCTGGCGATTGATACTAATTCGCCCGTATACTATTTGGTCCGTGTCAGGCTTGTGGACAGAGAACCTTATGTAATAGAAAAAACCTATATGCCAACAAAACTTATTCCCGGCATAAATGACGAAATTTTAAATGGTTCTATTTATGAGCACATTACTGATAATCTTGGACTTACAATTGCAGGTTCTCAGCGCAAAATACGGGCATCTAAATCAGATGGTCTCGACCAAAAGCACCTCGAATGTGAGAATGATGATCCGATTCTGGAGATTGAACACGTTGGTTTTCTAAATAATGGCGTTCCTTTCGAATATTCATTTTCACGCCATAGATATGATAAGTTTGAAGTCACTACTGTTAACCCTAGAAAATAATTAAATGACGAAGTATATTGGATAGAATAGGGGATAGGCGGACGCTTATCCTTTTTAATATCATTTTTAAATAAATGGAAGCTTCTACTGGTACTAAGAAGTTATTGAATCCAACGAAGCAAAATTATAATACTAGGCTTTACTATCTCCCTCACTTATTAATAGTGTGAGGATGTTTTTATAATTCCCTATGGAAAGGATGAATACTAATGAATAAAGGAATGATTTTTTTCGATATAGACGGAACCTTGCTGAATCACGATAAGGCTTTGCCTTCCTCCACAAAAAAGGCGATTAATAGATTAAAAGATTTGGGTCACGAGCTTGCTATTGCTACCGGCAGAGCCCCTTTTATGTTTGAAGATTTACGAAATGAATTGGGGATACATACGTATGTAAGCTTTAATGGACAGTATGTTGTATACAACGGAACACCAGTATACACCAACCCCCTTGATAAAGATGACCTTTTTAGCTTAACTGATTATGCTATGTCAAATGACAATCCATTAATATATGAGCACTATGACAATATGTATTCCAACATTGAGAATCATCCATTTATTAAAGACGGAATAGGCTCTTTAAAAATTAGCCACCAGCCTATTTTTGATCCTAAGTTTTACCGCGAGAATGAAATCTATCAATCGCTTTTGTTCTGTACAGCTGAAGAAGAGGAAGCATACCGGGAAAAATTTTCGCGATTTGAATTTGTAAGATGGCATGAATTTTCGATGGATGTTTTGCCTAAGGGTGGATCGAAAGCAATTGGGATTAAGTCTTTAATCCAGCATTTAAACATACCAATGGAGAACGTTTATGCATTTGGTGACGGGCTGAATGATATTGAAATGCTTACCTTTGTAAAAAACAGCGTGGCAATGGGCGATGCAGTAGAACTAGTCAAAAAAGCTGCAAAATATGTAACAAAACCAGTTGATGAAGATGGTATTCTCCGTGGACTTGAGCTAGTAGGTTTGTTAGAAGAAAAGGCTGTGTAATTTATATTTTTTGACATGGGGTATAGTCGTCAGGACTAGCTCCATTTTTCTTTGCATTTTATTATGTGTTTATCCACAGCCATAGTGAACAGGCACAATTATTAATTTATTTTAATGCTTGTTCCTGTTACCTTTTATATGAGGTATCAAATAAAAAAAGGAGAGTGCAAAAAATAATGAAGCCAAAAGTCTACATAACCAGAAGAATACCTGATTCAATTATCGCGAGAATAGAAAAAGAATGTGAGGTAAGTATTTGGCCAGAAACTGATATTCCTGTTCCTCGGGAAGTATTGGAAAGAGAGATTGTTGATGCAGACGGACTTTTTTGTTTATTAACAGAATCAGTTGATAAAGAATTAATAGCAAAAGCTCAGAAGCTTAAAGTAATCAGTAATATGGCTGTCGGCTACAATAATATTGATATTGAAGCAGCTAAGGAAAAAGGGATCTTAGTAACAAATACACCTGGTGTTTTAACCGAAACAACAGCAGATTTGACATTTGCTTTAATGATGGCTTCAGCCCGGAGAATAATAGAATCATCTAATTATCTGAGGAATGGTAACTGGAAAACATGGTCACCCATGCAATTAACAGGGCAAGATATTTATGGAGCCACACTTGGGATAATTGGAATGGGAAGAATTGGGGCTTCTTTAGCTAAAAGGTCCAAAGGCTTTGATATGAACATCCTTTACTATAATCGCAGCCGAAAGCCTTTATTAGAAAAAGAAATGAACATGAAGTATGTTGATTTCGATACTTTATTAAGCGAATCTGATTTTGTTTGTATTATGACACCTTACACTCCGGAAACAAAAAACCTAATAACGTATAGAGAATTATCGTTAATGAAGAAAACTTCTATTTTAATTAATACTGCACGGGGTGGCATTGTAAATGAAGAGGACTTGTTTCAGGCATTGAAAAATGGGGAAATTTGGGCAGCGGGTATGGATGTATTCGTACAGGAACCTGTTCCTCTTGATCATCCGTTATTGACACTACCTAACGTAGTCACCCTTCCCCATATTGGAAGTGCAAGTGTAAATACTAGAATGAAAATGGCTGATTTAGCCGCAGTAAACCTGCTATTAGTCCTTAACAATAATCCACCGCTTCATTTAGTGGTATAAGAAAATTTATCAATCGAAACGGAGTTTGGGGTTTCCAAACTCCGTATACGCTCTATTCTTGAGAAGCCTTAACCTGATTTATCTTTTTAAAAGCAATATTAAATAAAAAGTAAATACAATAAGCACTTATATTAAAAATAAACAGTGCTGACAATGGAAAGATAAAAAGAATAAAAGAATTTTCAAATGATTAAAACACAACTGAGTATTGAAATAAGGAAATAGCTTATTGACAAGAAAAGCAAATTCTTAAGGAATACGCGAGTGGTTGCCTTATATTGGACAATAGTAGGGAAAAGAAAAACGGAACCCAATAAAAATATGAAACTGATTACAAATAAGATAGGTAAAAAGATATATTTATAAGGAAAGCAGCGAACAATACCCTTTAGAATTTCAATAAAGGCAATTAATTTAAATTGCCCCACCTTTTTTCTAATATTTATAGCAATATAAGGTAGATTAGCATTTTTTCTAATTATAAAAGTTCCGTATTGTTTAATGACTTTTGATCCCATTACAAGGCAGGCAAGTATGCTTTGAACTTTTCTAAAAGCAATTTATCCATTTTTTTAAACTCCATGCATGGCTGGCTGCCAATAGGATATTGGTAAATCGTTCTTTTACATAGCGGGCATAAACCATTTTCTTTAAATTGATGAAGTATATTTAAGGGCATTAGGGGATTTGTTTTAGCAATCATAAAAAGATAATCATTGTCCTGAAAAGTAAAATGAATATCTATACCGTTATAGCCGCCTACTTCGCTGATTTTAATATTTTTTAGTTTCAAGCCATTAACCAATATATCTTCCATAAAAATACCTCTACTTTCATTTTGTTCTTATTAACTCAGATGATTCACTACTAACATTATATTAAATTGTTATTAATTAAAACACATCATTTCTCACCGCCAAAAGGAAATAAGATTTATAAGGTAAATTTATAAAAATGAAATAAAAGATTAAATTGACCTGCTTCTTTTTCCATTGCCAGCTGGTAATGCCAAAAAATAAAAAGAAAAGGGAATGAGAATCAGCCTATCGGATCAGAAAAATCGAGCTTCCTGTAATAGAAGTCTCAGAAGCTCGCATTCTATTATCTATTAAAACTCCAGAAAAGATTAGCTGGAGAGGAGCTGCTGGTGCAGAAAAATATATTTTAGAGCGTTCTGATGATATCGATGGACCATGGATGACTATTGCAGAGGATATAATAGAAGATTCTGTTCCATTCGAGCCCTTTAAAGATTCTTCACCTTCTGAAGGCACCTGGTTTTTATAGAATGAGGGCCTGTAATATAACGGGAATGTCAGCGCCTTCAAACATTGAAGCAGCAGTTACAGAACTTCTATAAAAAATAACTAAATTTCAAAAAGGCTATCTTTGGAAAAACAAACATAATAAGACGGAAACCGAAATATTATTTATTTATGCTTAGGAAGGAGGCGCAGATTATGCATAGCTTACATTGGGCCTGGGGATATCTTAGAAAGTACAGGACCAGAATAATATTAGGACTCTTACTGGCATTGGTTGTTTCAGCAATGAATATGCTAAACCCCTATTTGGCAGGAAAAATAGTCGATAAGGTCATGTATGGACATCAAAAGAACCTCTTATGGAAACTGCTTCTACTTATGATTGGTTTCACATTTATCAGGACAGCAGTCCGTTATGGTTATCAAATGATGTTTGAAAAACTTTCACAGAATGTGATTTTTACCATGAGAGAGCATTTGTACGGTCGTCTTCATCAGCTGGATTTTAGTTTTTATGACCAGACCAAAACAGGCGATATCATGGCAAGAATGACTGGTGACCTTGAGGCTGTCCGGCACTTCACGGCCTGGACTATATATATGATATTTGAAAACGCGATGATTTTAATCTTTGCCGTATGCTTTATGTTTTATATTCATCCGCCATTAGCATTGGCGATGTTGGTGGTTACTCCAGTTATTGGATTTTTTGCTTACAAGTTAACCTATGCAGTTCGCCCCACTTTTACTGAAATAAGAAATCAATTTGCCCGGTTGAATTCCGTTGTTCAGGAAAACATTAGCGGCAATCGGGTAGTTAAGGCATTCGCAAAGGAAGACTATGAAATTGAAAAGTTTTCTGTAGAAAATGAGGCATTTAAAGTTAAAAACCTTGAATCCGCTAAAATTTGGGAGAAGTATTTACCTGTTCTTGATTCACTTGCAGGTGTATTAACTGTTGTAATGATTCTGGTTGGCGGAATAATGGTTATCCGCGGTTCGCTCACTTTTGGTGAGTTAGTTACCTTCAACTCCTTAATTTGGGCTTTAAGCAACCCAATGCGGATGGCTGGCTGGTTACTAAACGATGTTCAGCGTTTTATTGCCTCCGCAGAAAAGGTTGAGGACCTGTTTATTACAAAACCAAAGATAAAAAATCAGGGACAAATCATTGACATCAAAAGATTCAAGGGGATTGTAGAATTTGATCATGTTAATTTTAGCTATGGAGACGGTCCTGTTCTTAAAGATATTAGGTTTAAAATAAAGCCGGGCCAAACACTCGCAATCATAGGACCAACGGGTGCCGGAAAGTCTACTCTGGTCAATCTGCTAAGCAGATTTTATGATGCAGACAGTGGGGATGTGAAAGTAGACGGGGTTAATGTCAAGGAATGGGACCTTCATAAGTTACGGGAAGGCATGGCAATGGTTATGCAGGATATATTTCTGTTTTCCGATACGATTGAGGGAAATATTGCCTACGGAAATCCTTATGCTTCGCTTGAAACTGTTCAGTCTGCTGCAAAAATGGCAGAGGCTCATGACTTTATTGCGGGTCTCCCCGAAGGCTATGAAACAATCGTTGGAGAGAGGGGTGTTGGCCTCTCTGGTGGACAGCGTCAGCGTATTGCGCTTGCACGTGCCATTTTGAAAGACCCGGCGATACTTATTCTCGACGACACCACTTTAGCTGTCGATATGGAAACTGAGGTTAAGATTCAAACTACATTAAAATCAATTCAGCAAAATAAGAGCTGTTTTATCATTGCTCACCGGATTTCCTCTGTAAAAGAGGCTGATTTAATTTTAGTTATGAACAACGGCAAGATTATTGAAAGAGGAAAACATGAAGAGCTACTTAAGAAAAAAGGCTACTATTTTAATGTTTACAAGAATCAGTATGGAAACTTTGATCACAAGCTCCATGGTCAGGAAGTGATATAAGATGGCCCGAAATAAATTTAACGTTGATGAAGAACTGGAGACCCCATTTAGCTTTTCTCATTTAAAGAGGTTATTTGCTTACCTTAAGCCCTATAAATCTAAAATAATACTAACGGTTTTCATTATGCTGATCGCCAGTGGTGCGAATCTAATTGGTCCTTATTTAATTAAACAGGCTATCGATAAAGAAATTCCAAACGAGAATATTACGGGTCTTTTTCTGTTGGCCGGGATATATCTAGTGGCACTGGTAGTGACCGGAATCTGTATGAAATATAGAATCAGAATGATGTCGGAAATTGGCCAGAGTGTCATTAAAAAGTTAAGGGAAGATTTATTTAGCCACCTGCAAAAGCTTTCATTTTCATTTTACGATAGCAGACCACATGGAAAAATCTTAGTCCGTGTTGTGAATTATGTTAATTCCTTAAGTGACCTCCTTTCTAACGGTCTAATTAACTTAATTACAGACATATTCAGCTTAATCGTCATTTTTGGATTTATGCTTTCCATTGATAGTAAACTCACCTTACTCGCTATGGCTGGTTTTCCAGTGCTTGCTGCGGTTATATTCTTCATTAAGAATGCACAGCGAAAGGCTTGGCAGGACTTGAGTAATAAGCAGTCAAATATGAATGCTTATATACATGAAAGTATTAATGGAATCAAAGTAACCCAGGCATGCGCCCGTGAAGAGGAAAACAAGAAGATTTTCTCAGAAGTATCCGGAGGTTATCGAAAATCATGGATGAAGGCTGTGTATATTCAATTTTTATTGTGGCCTTCCATTGAAAATATATCGGTTCTCACTGTTTCACTCATTTATGTGGTTGGTATTTCTTCTATTGGACATGGAGTGACAGTAGGGGCACTGGTTGCGTTTGTGGGATATATCTGGATGTTTTGGGCTCCGCTTGCGAATATAGGCAACTTCTATAATGCAATTATTAATGCCATGGCTTATTTAGAAAGAATCTTTGAGATGATGGATGAGAAGCCGACAGTTTTGAGCAGCCCCAATGCAATTGAACTTAAGGAAATCAAAGGAAAAGTAGTGTTTGACCATGTTGATTTTGGGTATGAGGAGGAAACAATCCTCAATAATATCAACTTTAAGGTAAACCCGGGAGATACAATTGCTCTTGTTGGTGCAACGGGTTCAGGAAAGACGACCATTGTTAGTTTAATAAGCCGTTTTTATGATATTAATAGCGGTCAGATTAAAATTGATGATGTCGATATTTCAACTGTAACCATTCCATCTTTACGCAAACAAATGGGTGTTATGCTTCAAGATCCATTTATCTTTTCTGGTACCATTATGGAAAATATTCGCTACGGCAGACTCGATGCTACGGATGAGGAAGTTATAAAAGCATCAATAGCAGTTCAAGCTCACGAATTTATTAAAGAACTAAAAGATGGTTATCAAACAGAGGTAAATGAAAGAGGAACCAGACTTTCCACTGGGCAAAGGCAGCTAATATCGTTTGCGAGAGCGTTATTGGCAAACCCAAAAATTCTTATTTTAGATGAAGCAACATCATCAATTGATACGGAGACGGAGCTTGCACTTCAAAAAGGATTGGAAACATTATTAAAAGACCGAACTTCCTTTATTATCGCTCATAGACTTTCAACCATTCAGAGTGCTACTCGAATTTTATTTATTGATAAAGGAAGAATAGTGGAAGAAGGTTCACATGAGGAATTAATAGATAAAAAAGGACCGTATTGGAAGCTTCAAAACTCCCAGCATTTATCCCTTAATGTGGGATAAATTTTTTTTGAATAAAAATTTGTCTATACTTTTTTGAATATATGATTAGATAAACTTAAAAATAGGTTTATAATAATATGTGATAACTTTTGCTAAGGGAAAAGAGGTTATAAATCTCGCAATTGAAAAAGAATAGGACTTCTGCCCTCACAAAACATAAGCTTAATAGAGTTTTTTTGCCTTAATAGAGGTACTTTCAGAGAAACACCTAGGGGAAATTATTGAACTTGAATCAAATTTTAATTACTTTAGTTCAAAAGCTCCTGATCATATTGGTAAGCCTTATGATGATGCTTTTTATGGACTATGAGTACTTACCATTGACCACGAGAACCGAAAATCGATAGTTATAAATTATTATGATTATTTAAGTAAGGTATTATTATAGAATAGTATGTAAACTTCTTAAAAAATAGCCTTGTTTAATGTCCCAAATTTTTAATGGACTGCGGAAACTGGCTGACAAACCAAAAAGACTTGGCGGTTAGTCTGTGGAAAGGGAACTGATTCAAGTGAATAACAGTTTAACAGAGTTAAAAACATTAGAATAATACCTCTTGATTGGACTGATGATTGGAATGAAAAATAAGGCTATTACAGCCGCAAGAGAAAGAGTGCTATTTGTCTGGAAGATACCCTCTTTTCCGGTGCTGTTTTTAATAAATTTTATTCTTGGGCTCTCCTCATCCTTTTTTGCGCCTTTTTCTTCTCTTTTTGGAATAGATGAAGTAGGTATGAGCAATGTTGGGTTTGGAATCTTTATGACAATTACGGCCCTAGGCGGAGTAACAATTAGCAGTTATGTAGCAAAATTGTCTGATACGAGTTTAAGCAGGAAAAAAATCATGGTTCTTGCAACCTTTGCAGGGATAGTAGGATACACTTTATATGCTTATTTAAGGAATTACTATACATTAGCGTTAACCGGTTTTTTTATCCTAGGGGTTACCGGCGCCGCTGTTCCTCAATTATGGGCCTATGCGAGGGATGCACTTAAACAAGCGAATATACCAAGTACAGACACGCCCTTTATAATGAATATTTTCAGGATGTTTTTTGCACTCGCATGGACTGTAGGGCCTGCACTTGGTGCATGGCTGCTGCAATTGATTGGTTTTAAGGGACTTTTTTTATTTGTTGCTTCTGGATATTTACTTGTATTCTTGACAATTACTTTTCTATTAAAGGATTTGTCTGCTCAACAAGTTACCATTGTAAAGACTCCCCCGCTATCAGTAGGAAAATATGTAAAAAGGCCTCAAATATTTGCTTTTCTTGCGGCGGCTTTCTTGCTATCCTCGGCTACCTCTATTCATATGCTGAACGTCCCTCAGTTTGTCACAAAGGTTTTACACGGAACTGAGATGGATGTAGGAATGGTTTTTAGTGTTCCCCCGGTTTTTGAGGTACCATTAATGATTTTGATTGGAATTTGGGCAACAAAAATTGATAATGGCAAATTGATAAAAATTGGCTTTGGTACTGCCTTTGTTTACTTCTTATTATTTAGCTTTGTTAAAGAGCCATGGCAAATTTATCCGCTTCAGCTATTAAGTGCCGCACAGGTTTCAATAACTGGCGGTATAGCCATCTCCTATTTTCAGGATTTTATTCCGGAAGCCCAGGGAACAGCAACAACACTTTATATGAATACCACTTCAATTGGATCAACACTTGGATTTTTACTATTCGGGATTATTTCAGAGATATTTAGCTATGGAACTCTGATTATATTTTATACAATCTTTGCTGGGGCAGGATTATTGTTTCTGATATTGGCTGAAAAAAACAGACCCAATCCTGCAGCCTTGGCTGCAAATGAAAGAACAACAAATTAGAGGGAGAGTGTAAAATGGTATATCAAGCTGAATCAAATCGTTACAAAACTATGAAATATAACCGAAGCGGTCGTTCAGGACTGCGTCTTCCTGCCGTTTCCTTAGGGCTTTGGCATAACTTTGGCGGTGTCGATACCGTTGAAAATGGCCGGGCAATGTTAAGAAGAGCCTTTGACCTAGGAATTACTCATTTTGACCTTGCGAATAATTACGGTCCTCCTGCTGGTTCTGCTGAAGAAATGTTCGGACAGATTTTAAAATCAGACTTTGCTCCATATCGTGATGAGATGATTATCTCAACTAAAGCGGGATACTATATGTGGCCGGGTCCATACGGAGAGTGGGGCTCTAGAAAGAATTTAATTTCAAGTCTTGACCAAAGCCTCAAACGCATGGGGCTGGATTATGTAGATATTTTTTACTCTCATCGTCCTGACCCTGAAACGCCGCTGGAGGAAACGATGGCAGCATTAGATTCGATTGTACGACAGGGTAAAGCTTTATATGTGGGAATTTCTAATTACAATGCAGAGCAAACAGCAGAAGCCATTAAAATCTTAAAACAACTTGGCACTCCATTATTAATTCATCAGCCAAGCTATTCTATGTTTAATAGATGGATAGAGGATGGTTTGCAAGATGTGCTGGCGGAAAATGGCGTGGGTTCAATTGCTTTTAGTCCGTTAGCACAAGGACTGTTAACGAATAAATACTTAACAGGCATTCCAGCAGATTCGCGCGCTGCAAAGTCAACTGGATTTCTAAAAGAAGAACATGTGACATCGGATGTTATCAACCGTGTTCAAAAATTAAATGAGATAGCAGCAGAGCGTGGACAAAGCCTTTCTCAGATGGCTCTTTCTTGGGTTCTGAGAGGCGGAAAAGTAACGTCTGTTCTTATTGGTGCAAGCAAAGTAAGCCAGATTGAGGAGAACGTTGCGGCACTTAGTAATCTTGATTTTTCAAATGAAGAGTTAGCAAGAATTGAGGATGTTTTAAAAAGTAATTAGAATTTCCTATTAACCAACAAAAGCTCCAAGCGGAAGATTTCCGCCTGGAGCTTTTGTTTTACTAGCCAAAAAGTAAGCAAATGGACAATCTTTCCGTTAAAATAAAGAAAAGAGTACGGGAGAGGGAAGCGTATGATTTTATATAAAGATAACCATACAGTAGTAATACAGAGTTCACTTTTTCAGACAAACTCCACAGTAATTGAAACGGAAGACTTTATACTTGCTGCTGATCCATGCTGGCTTCCGGAGGAAGTGGAATACATCCGCAGATATACCGATGAAAAAAAAGGAGATAAACCTTTTTATTTGCTTTTTACTCATTCCGACTATGACCATATTATTGGGTATAAAGCTTTTCCAAATGCCAAAGTCATTGGAGGTGCCAATATGATTGGGAATACTGAAAAAGAAGCCATTCTTGAACAAATAAGGGAGTTTGACGATTCCTACTATTTAAAAAGAAACTATGAAATTGCTTATCCGGAAATTGATTATAAAGTTGAAAAAAATAAGCAAACGTTAAAGCTCGGTAAATACACTCTTACTTTTTATATCGCAAACGGGCATACAAATGATGGGATTTTTACGTTAATTGAACCACTTGGCATATGGATTGCGGGGGACTATCTGTCGGATATTGAATTTCCCTATATTTATTCGAGCAGCACGGATTACGAAAAAACTCTTGAAATAGCAGAAAAAATAGTAAAACAACATAGAATACAGCTTTTGATACCTGGACATGGATCAGCAACAGGTGATTCTAAAGAAATTGAGAAAAGAATAAGAGAATCAAAAGATTATATTACTAAAACCCGTCAGTTAATGACTGAAAATAAAGAGCTGGAAACTTATTCAGTTTTGGATCATTATCCTTTTCCCAGGATTATGAAAAAATTTCATGAGGGCAATATAAATTTACTAAAGAAAGAAATGGGTATTTAAGAGGAGAAGAAAATGAAGATTGTATCTTGGAATGTAAATGGTTTAAGGGCCTGTTTAAAAAAGGGCTTTATGGATTATTTTTCACATATGGATGCTGATATTTTTTGCCTGCAGGAAATTAAGCTCCAGGAAGGCCAGGTTGATTTGGAAATTAAAGGCTATCATCTATTTTGGAATTATGCAGAGAAAAAGGGTTATTCCGGGACGGCGGTTTTTTCAAAGGAAAAACCTCTCTCCTGGAAACGCGGTATGGGAGAGGATACTCCAGACTTGGAAGGCAGGGTACTTACACTTGAATTTGATAACTTTTATCTAGTAAATGTATATACTCCAAATTCACAAAGAGATCTTGCAAGAATCAACTTCCGCCTTGAATGGGAAGATCATTTAAGACAGTATCTTGCTGATTTGGATACGCGAAAGCCTGTTGTTCTTTGCGGTGACTTGAATGTTGCCCATAACGAAATTGATTTAAAAAATCCAAAAACAAATAAGGGTAACTCAGGCTTTACGGATGAAGAACGAGGAAAAATGACAGATTTGCTTGGGACTGGGTTTATTGACACCTTTAGGCACTTTTATCCTGAAAAAGAAGGTGCATATACCTGGTGGAGCTATATGAGCAAGGTAAGGGAACGAAATATTGGGTGGCGTATTGACTATTTTATTGTCTCTGAAAGACTATCAGATTCTTTAATTGATTCCCAGCTCCATTGTGATATTATGGGCAGCGATCATTGCCCGGTTATGCTGGAGCTGAACCTTTAATAGGATAAAGCACCGACGATCGCTATTTGCTTATGTGTGAAAATGCTGCTGAAAGGAAGGGGACTGAGATGAATATTGTCTGGTACAGCCGCGATCTAAGAATATCGGATCACAAACCCCTTTATGAGGCATCAAAGCAAGGAGACGTTTTGCCTCTTTATGTTGTTGAACCATCCAGATGGAAACAAGAGGACTTTTCGGCAAGACACTTTCAATTTATTTTAGAAAGCCTGGGAGATTTAGAAAAAAGCCTGAATAATGTTGGTGGGAGTTTAATTATCACAGAAGGAGAAATGGAAGAGGTACTCGAGAAGTTTAAAAAGGATTACGGATTTTTTGGGTTGTATTTCAATACTGAAACTGGTACTCCATTTTTAGAGGAACGTAATAAAAGAATAAGAGATTGGATGGCAGCCAATCAAATGCCCATATACGAGTTCACTGATTTCCCAATAGAAAAGGAAATATTAACGAAAACAAAGTACAGAAAATGGTGGGAGGCTTTTATAAGTGAGGCCCCTTTGGAAACTCCCAAAAATATTCGCTTTGTGAAGGATTATAATGACCCTTTCTTTATGGGTTTAAAACATCTTGAAATGATAAAAATTAAAGGCAGCAAAATTAGGTATGACCAATTAGGAGGAGAGAGCGGTGCTTTTGATTCTTTGACCTCTTTTCTGGACGAAAGGCATGAACGTTATCTGGAAAATTACAAAAAGCCTATACAGTCATCGTTTTCATCCAGCAGAATTTCCCCTTATTTGACATGGGGTAATATCTCCTTAAGAACTGCTGCTCAGAAAACCGAAGAGCACATAAAAAGCTTAAATGATGAAAATTCAAAGGTTCAGCTTAATGCCTTTTTAGACAATCTGTTTATACGAAGTTATACAATGGATATTTTATCGAAGAAAAATAGTAAAATAAATGCTACGACCGATTTAAACTTTGATCAAATACGAGCGAAAGATGACCATAAGCTCGAACTTCTTTTTAAGGGCAAAACAGGGATACCTATTATAGATTCTTTGATGAGAAATTTGGAGAAAACAGGCTGGCTTCCTTTTTATTCGCGAGTTCTTGTAGCATCCTTTGCTGTGAATACCTTATTACTAGATTGGTATAGCTTTTCCATTCGATTCGCTAATCTGCTGCTTGATTATGAACCTGCCATCCATTTTTATCAAATGAAACTGCTTTCTGGAATTCTGGATAAAAAGTCAATTAAAATATTGGATCCTATTAAAGTCGGAAAAGAAATTGATAGAGATGGCAGCTTTATTAAGCGTAATGTTCAAGAGCTTAAAAATCTTCCAGCCGAGTATATTCATGAACCATGGCGGTTCCCGGGCTTTTATCAATTGGGATACCCATCACCCATTATAGATGTCGCAAAAGAAAACAAGCGAATTAAAGAGATATTAAAAAGTTATAAAAAAGATGAAACCATTAACGCGAAAAAGTCAGGTAGGGCCAACAAAAAAGGTGATAACTTTGTCAGTGAACAATTGTCACTGGATTTGTAGGTTCTGCTATATCGAGTTGGTTGTAAGTTTCATTGTTGACTTTGTACTGGATATAGATTGAAGAGGAATACAAGCAAATGAAGTGAAAATTAAGAGCCAAGTCTAACATAAAATCACTCTTTTGTGATTTGTAAAATAATTACCAATAATTGCTTCCTTAGGGATTAGTTTAGGCAGAAAAAGATGCGGGTAAAAATTAGCATCAAAAGGATTCCTAAAAGGAGCGGCATTATGAGGAATACAATTGCAGGGATATTTCAATCAGTTAAGCAAACTGAATATGCCATAGACCATTTACTTTCAGAAGGGTTTCAACCGGAAAACATGACGGTTGTTACCAATGCCAAAGAATATAATCCGCTTATTTTCCCCGCTGTCCCTGTTATCCAGGTTTCAAATCACTACAATGATTCTATTTGTGAAATGATTTTGGATATTGCTTCAGACGATGTGCTTGAAAGTGAGCTAGTGGATTCAATCAATGATAAGACAGAAAAATATATTTTATTACTGGAATATGTAGATTTAGATGCCAATGTGATAGATAACTTATCCTCCGAACTATACTTTATATAAACGAAAAACCGGTCCTTGAGCCGGTTTTTTTGCCAAGTAATTGCTTGCAAAAACCCCCATATCCTTTCAATTCTAACTTCCGAAAATATTTTTTCCTTGAAAAAACATGGTGAGAATTTTTAACATCTTTAAAAATCTAAAGGCTTCACTTGTATTTATTGGTTTAATTTTGTGTCGCTTTATTGATTGAAGCGGAAAGCGAGCTTCACCCTTCTTTGGTGAAGATTCGAATTTACTCAACTTCCTTTTTTTTGTGTCCAAATCTTATAATGTTATATTTTTTTTAAAAAAAGGTAAGCTTATTGTTCCGTTTTAAGTTTTAATGTTATATACTATATCTTAATTAGGATAACACAATTAGAGAAATAGTATTACATATTTATGGGGAATAAGGTGGTGGTTAAAATTAAATTAACAAAACGCCAGGAAGAAATTCTTCAAATTGTTAAAAAGGAAGGGCCGATTCCCGGGAAGGAAATTGCTGAGAAGCTTTCTCTGACAAGGGCAACCCTAAGACCAGATCTTGCTATTTTGACAATGGCTGGTTCTTTAGAGGCCAGACCACGGGTCGGATATTATTTAAGTCCAGAAAAGACAATAAAAATGAAGGCCGCCAAATATTCTTCTAAGCTAGTAAATGACTTCAAAGCTCTCCCTATTGTTATAAGCAAATCAACTTCTGTTTACGATGCCATTGTCCAGCTTTTTTTGGAGGATGTAGGTACATTATATGCGGTTGATGATGAGGGGAATCTTGCAGGTGTTATCTCGAGGAAGGATTTAATCCGGGCAGCTATAGGTAATAAAAATTTAAATGATTTGCCAGTGAATGTAATCATGACGCGTATGCCCAATATTGTTACAATTTCTCCGGAAGAAACATTACTCGAAGCAGCAAATAAACTTATCAATAATCATATTGATTCTTTGCCGGTAGTCAGAGAAAAAGAAAGCATGCCTACTACATATGAATTAATAGGCCGTGTGACCAAAACGACAATTACCAGTGCGTTTCTAGAATTGTTTGAATGATAGCAGCCAAGGGAGTGGGGGAAATCTTGTTTCAGAAAGAAGTTGTATATGTTGTATCAGATTCTGTTGGGGAGACAGCAGAATTTGTAGTAAAAGCTGTGGCTACCCAATTTAACGGGGGCCATGTTGATATCCGCAGAAATTCATATGTTGAGGATACTGAAGACATCGAGGATATTATTTTAATTGCCCGCCAGTCCAATTCACTTATTGCTTATACGATCGTTGTTCCTGCTTTGAAGGAATATCTAGATAAGCGTGCAAATGAGGAAGGAATTATTGCTGTTGATTTGTTAAATCCATTAATGGACGCTTTTATGAAACGTTTCAACAAAGAGCCGAATCATCAGCCGGGATTACTGAGAAAACTTGATGAAGATTATTTTCGTAAGGTTGAAGCCATTGAATTTGCTGTTAAATATGACGACGGACGAGACACGAGAGGTATTTTTCGGGCTGATATTGTCTTAATTGGAGTATCAAGGACATCAAAAACACCTTTATCCATGTATTTGGCCCATCAGCGATTTAAGGTTGCAAATGTTCCGCTTGTTCCAGAAGTCCCTCCACCTGATGAGCTTTACGAAATTCCAAGAAGCAAATGTGTTGGACTCATTATTTCCCCTGATAAATTGAATGAAATTCGTACAGAACGGCTAAAGGCTCTTGGTCTTACATCTCGTGCCAATTACGCAAGCTTTGAAAGAATCCTAGAAGAATTGGATTATGCCGAAAAAATTATGAAGCGGGTAGGCTGCCCGGTTATTAACGTTTCCAACAAAGCAGTAGAAGAGACAGCAGGGTTAATTCTGGAAATTCTTAAAAAATGAGAGGAGCTGCAGTCATGAAGAAGTATGTATACCTATTCAATGAAGGAAACAGCGGTATGAAAGAACTTTTGGGAGGTAAAGGAGCAAACCTTGCAGAAATGACAAATATAGGCCTTCCGGTTCCTTTCGGCTTTACTATTTCAACAGAAGCCTGCAATGCCTACTATGAATCTGGTAAAACCCTCCCTAATGAGGTTATGGATCAGGTTCTCGAATCTCTAAACAATCTTCAGCAAAAGACAGGAAAAACTTTTGGCGATCCTTCTAATCCTCTGCTTGTATCTGTCCGTTCTGGTTCTGTTTTTTCTATGCCGGGAATGATGGATACCATTTTGAACCTAGGTATGAATGACGAGACTGTTGAAGGAATAGCTGAGTTAACGCAGAATGCCAGATTTGCCTATGATTCCTACCGAAGATTTATCCAAATGTTCTCCGATGTCGTTCTTGATGTGGATGTTTACTATTTTGAGCAGCTTCTTGAAGAAACTAGAGAGCAAAAGGGCTATTCCTCTGATCCTGAAATGACAGCAGAAGATTGGAAGGAAGTCATTGAAGGCTATAAAGGCATTGTTAAGAAGCATACAAGAAAATCATTCCCTCAGGATCCAAAAGAACAGCTGTTCCTTGCAATTGATGCTGTATTTAATTCATGGAACAACCAGCGGGCGATTGTTTACCGCCGCTTGAATAAAATTCCCGACCATCTTGGTACAGCTGTAAATATTCAAAGTATGGTGTTTGGAAACATGGGTAATGACTCAGGTACAGGAGTTGCTTTTACACGTGACCCATCTACAGGTGAAAAAACACTTTATGGTGAGTACTTAATCAATGCTCAGGGGGAAGATGTTGTAGCAGGAATTAGAACTCCACAGCATATAAGTACATTGAAAAATGAAATGCAGGAAGTTTTCAGCCAATTTTCTGAAACGTGTGACCGGCTTGAACAGCACTATAGAGATATGCAGGATATCGAATTTACAGTTGAGCGCGGTAAGCTATTTATCCTCCAGACCCGTACAGGTAAAAGAACTGCACAGGCTGCAATTAGAATAGCAGTAGAAATGGTCACAGAAGGAATTATAGATAAAAAAGAAGCCCTTCTAAGAGTAGACCCTGACCAGTTAAATCAGCTTCTTCATCGCAGGATAGATGATAAGTATGAACGAAAGCAGCTTGCCAAAGGTCTCCCTGCTTCACCCGGTGCTGCAACTGGCCAGGTGGTTTTTGACGCGGATGAAGCTGAAGTACTAGGAAGCGAAGGAAAAAAAGTTATTTTGGTACGTCCTGAAACAACTCCGGATGATATCCATGGAATTATTGCCGCTCAAGCTGTTGTAACGACCCGCGGTGGAATGACCAGCCACGCTGCAGTAGTTGCAAGAGGGATGGGAAAAGCATGTATTTGTGGATGTGAATCCTTAAAAATTGACCTTCGCTCAAAACAGTTTAGTGTAGGAGACACACTGGTAAAGCATGGGGATATCATTACCATTGACGGAGCAAGTGGGGAGATTATGCTTGGTGAAATTCCGATGATAGAACCAGAGCTTTCTGCGGAATTCAAGCAGCTTTTAGCATGGGCAGATGAGGAGAGAGACCTAGGTGTTCGGGCGAATGCAGATAACCCCGAGGATTCAAAAAAAGCTTTTGAATTTGGAGCAGGGGGAATTGGCCTTTGCCGAACTGAACATATGTTTATGGATGCTAAACGTATTCCTATTGTTCAAGCGATGATTCTCGCAGAAAATTACGAAGAACGTATAACCGCACTTGACCAGCTCCTTCCTATGCAGCAGGAGGACTTTGAAGGAATATTTGAGGCGATGCAGGATCTGCCAGTTACCATCCGTTTATTAGATCCTCCTCTTCATGAATTCCTCCCGGATAAAGAGGAGCTTCTCGTTGAGGTAACAAAGCTTCAAATTACTGATCCACAGTCCTCTCAATTAAAAGAAAAAGAACAATTACTTAAAAAGGTTCGTCAGCTTGATGAATTTAATCCAATGCTTGGGCATCGGGGCTGCCGCCTGGGAATGATTCATCCGGAAATCTACGCAATGCAGGCAAAAGCAATTTTTTATGCTGCTGCACAAATGTTAAAAAAAGGATTGCAAATAAAACCGGAAATTATGATTCCTCTTGTTGGACATGTGAATGAACTAAGAGATATGCGTAAATTGGTTATAGAAGCCGGCAGACAAGTTAAGGAAGAAACAGGTGTTGAAGTAGCTTACACCGTTGGAACAATGATTGAAATACCACGTGCTGCTTTAACTGCTGACCAAATTGCGGGAGAAGCAGACTTTTTCTCCTTTGGTACAAACGATTTAACTCAAACTACTTTCGGTTTCAGCCGTGATGATGCCGAAGGAAAGTTCCTGCAAACATATATAGAAGATAAAATTCTCCCTGAAAATCCTTTTGCTGTATTGGATCAGGAAGGTGTTGGCCTTCTTGTTGAAATGGGAGTGAAACTTGGCCGCCAGACAAAACCTGAGTTAAAGACTGGCATTTGTGGTGAGCATGGCGGAGAAAAGGATTCTATCGATTTTTGTTACCGTACAGGTTTAGATTATGTTAGTTGTTCTCCTTACCGTGTACCGCTTGCTCGCCTTGCAGCAGCACAGGCAACCATTCGCCATGGAAAAAGAAATAGAGAAGAAAGCATTATATCAGTGATGTAAAAGCTTTAATTACCGTCCCAGGGTTCTGGGACGGTTTTTTGTATATAAAACCTAAAAAAACGCTCTCGAGGACAAATCCCAAGCAACGGAACAAAGATTTGTCCTTGAACCAGTCTATCTGAAACAAATGCATGCCCATCAAGTAAGATTTCTGATTTTCGAGTTGCATTCACTTTAGTATGTTTATTCGCTTATTTTGTGTAAATTAAAAAGAGTAGAAGAAAATAACTGTAATGAATTAAAAAATGAGGGAAAATTACATGGGTAAATTAGAAAGCTTATATCCGCTAGCTGTCGAGCATACAAAAAATAAAGTGATGCAGGATGTGGGGCGGTACCTTGAAGATAAAGAAATAATGCCTTCCTTTGAGCAGTATTTAAGGGAAAGGCAGGAATACATAAGTCAGATATGGATCAATGTATGGCTCAATAAAGTGACAAATGATATTCCGCGTGATGAAAAAAAGTTATTCTTAAACGAACGAGGGCTAGAAACAAAAGACGTAAACAGAAAACTGATTAACCAATTGTTCCGAACCGAGATGAGAGAATATAATCCGTTTAATGCTTCTGCCTGGCTGGAGGAGAAGTTTTCGGGAAGGGAAAAAGAGTGGCAGGAAAGATATGAAAAATCTCGAGAAAATTATTTTAAGCGAATTGAAATGGAACAGCTTGCTGATGAAAGACGCCGGACAAAAGAAGAAATTCTTTTATTTATTGAGGATTATATTGAGGAGAATATGGGTCTTCTTTACCTGCGTGTTCGGTATTTTATAGCAGGAAAATTAAAAAAGGATTTTAGCGAAAAAACTAAATACCGCCAGATTGATACTTTTGCTCTTGAGGAAAAACTTACGGAAGAAGGCTCTTTTAATCCCAAAGATTATTCGACTCTCTCCGGTTTTTTTGACGACCTCACGGGAGACATTCACAGGACTAATCATTATGGGCGCAGCTATTTTGAATATGAGACTTATTATGACATCTATCAGCGGTATGTTTTTGATTATCTCTATGATGAAGTTCCGGATATCCTTTTAGAAAAGGTTAAGGAGCGCTTTAGGTACTATGATGATGAAGACAAGCCATTAATAAAGGATGAAATAAATGAAACAATAGTTGATATGTCTGCAGCTTTCTTTAAAGAGTTGAATGAGGAATACGTTTCCGATTTATTGAACCTTGCGGAAATTCCTTTTGAGGCTTCTCAGCATCAGGAGATTTTTGAAAGAGACGTGGCAGCCAGAGAGCAGAGAAAAGCAGAAGAAAAGGCAGAAGTGGAAAGAAGAATGCTTGAAGAGGCCCAAATGCTGGAAGATATTTTTGGACAGGAATATACACCTTTAATAGGACAGCAAACAAAATATATTTTGCATTTAGGTGAAACGAATACAGGTAAAACCTTTCATGCGCTTGAAAAAATGAAATTGGCAGAAAGTGGTCTTTATCTTGCCCCTCTTCGCCTTTTAGCTCTAGAGGTTTACGATAAACTTAATGAAGAAGGAACACCTTGTTCTTTAAAAACTGGTGAGGAAGAGAAAGTTACAGAAAATGCAAACCATATCTCCTGTACAATCGAAATGTTTCATGAAAAGGATATTTATGAAGTAATCGTTATAGATGAAGCACAAATGATTACCGATAAAGATAGAGGTTATTCATGGTATAAGGCCATTACAAGAGCAAAAGCAAAAGAAGTTCATATTATCGGAAGCAGAAACGTCAGACATATGCTCTACGAGCTATTAAGAGATGTTGAGGTAGAAATAAATGAATACAGCCGTGATGTGCCGCTGGAGGTGGAATCCAAAGAGTTTAAAATTGGGCGTGTAAAAAAGGGTGATGCTTTAATCTGTTTTTCCCGTAAGCGGGTTCTGGAGACTGCTTCCAGACTGCAGCAGGATGGACGTGCAGCCAGCATGATATACGGAAGCATGCCGCCGGAAACTCGTAAAAAGCAAATTAAGCAGTTTATCGATGGTGAAACGACTGTTATCG
The DNA here is from genome assembly GCF_011393025.1 of Neobacillus terrae. Taxonomy (GTDB): domain Bacteria; phylum Bacillota; class Bacilli; order Bacillales; family Cytobacillaceae; genus Neobacillus_A; species Neobacillus_A terrae. Next base: position 480,177 of record NZ_JAAOEO010000001.1, read on the forward strand.
TAGCAACTGATGCGATTGGTATGGGTTTGAATTTGCCGATTCGCCGTATTGTATTCTTGGAAAATGATAAATTTGATGGAACTAGAAGAAGAATCCTTACTTCCCAGGAGGTTAAACAAATAGCTGGGAGAGCGGGAAGGAAAGGAATTTACGATATAGGCCGGGTCGCCTTTACTGCTGATATTAAACGAATGAAGCAGCTCCTTGAGCAGGAGGATGAACCAGTTCAAACCTTTGCGATTACTCCGACTGGCGAGATGCTGAACCGTTTTCAAAACTACAGCAGAGATATGGGGACATTTTTTGACCTGTGGAAAAAGTTTGAAAGTCCTAAGGGAACAAAGAAGGCACCGTTATCGGAAGAAAGGGAGCTTTATGAAATTATCAGGGATACCGAAATAGAGGCAAGATTGTCTTTAAAGGACCTCTATTCCTTTCTTCAGCTTCCTTTTTCCTCAAGGGAGCCATCCCTTATTAGGCAATGGGAAGAAACCATTTTAGCTATTGTTTCGAGACAGGAAATCCCTGAACCCAAAATTAAAAGGCGAAATCTGGAGGAGCTGGAGCTTTCGTATAAAGCAATCGGGCTCCACCTGCTTTTCCTGTATCGTTTAGACAGGCGAACAGAGGCAGTTTATTGGGAGCGTGTTCGCGAAGAACTCAGTGACCAGGTTCATGAAAGACTGAAAACCGATGTGAAACACTTAAGCAAAAAATGCAAACGCTGTGGAAAAAAGCTGCCATGGGACCATAAGTTTCCTATCTGTGATGCGTGCCATGAAACACAAATGAAAAGATACAGTCGATCATACTAACTTTTTCAGGATAATATATTTAACATTAACGGACTACCCATCGAGGGCGAGTCCGTTATTTTTGTTTTCTCTAAATATGGATAATTTTTATAGCATTTGGGTATGGAATAGTATCGAAGGAATGAAGGAGGAACGAAAATGAATGATTTTTTAAAGAATGGGTTTTTACTCGGTATCGGTGCCGCTATTATGGGAAAAGAAAAACTCGAGGATAATATAACAAAACTTGTTCAGAAAGGTATGATGAGCCAAACTGAGGCAGATTCAATTTTTAACGAGTTCTTAAAAAAAGGACAAGAAAAGAGTGACAGCTGGAACCAGGATTTTCGAAACAATATAAGGAACCAATTAAAGGATTTAGGTTTTGTGACCCGGGAAGAACTTGATTTGGTTAGAAACGAATTAAATATATTAAGAGAACAAAACTTAAGGAATAACGACAACACCCCGCTTACTGACTATCAGGATTCTCAAAATGGGGAAAAACCCGTAGTTGATCTTGAAAAAGATGATAATGAATTTTAACAGGTGATGGAATGTTAACGGATCGATTGCGAAGATTAAATAGATATAGGGAGATAGTTACCATTTTAGGTAAGTATGGATATGGCTTTGTAATAAAAGATATTGGATTATCCGACCTGTTATCGATCAAAGACAGGGTAAGAACGGGATTATCTGATGAGAATGCACAGGAAATGGGAACAAAAATTAGGGATTTGCTCGAGGAGCTGGGGCCAACATTTGTGAAACTTGGCCAACTCCTTAGTATTCGTAGTGATCTGCTGCCAATCGAGATTCTTTGCCAGTTAGAAAAGCTTCAGGATGAAGTAACTTCAGTTCCTGTAAATGAAATAAAGGAAAAAATAAAGGCGGAACTGGGAAAGCCGGTTGATGAACTTTTCCATTCGTTTAACGAGGAATGTATTGGAGCCGCATCTATCGGGCAGGTCCATGAAGCTGTACTGCATTCAGGTGAGAAGGTTATGGTCAAGGTTCAAAGACCAGGGATCAGAAAAACGGTATATACAGATCTTGAAATTTTAAAAGATTTATCTGGCCTAATGGAGACCAGATATGACTGGGCTAAGGATTACCACTTGACCGAAATGATAGAGGAACTTTCAGAATCGGTTAAGAATGAATTAGATTATTTGGAGGAAGCTCGAAACACAGAGCTGGTTCAGCTGCAATTTGACGGGAATAATTCCTTTAGAGTTCCGGACATTTATTGGGATTATACCACTTCGAACATTCTTACGATGGAACGTATGGATGGAATTAAATTGACTGACCTGGGTGAAACTAACCTTTCCAAAGAGGAAAAGAGAAATGTTGCTGACTTGTTAGTCGAAGCTTTTGTCACTCAAATTATAAGAGAAGGTTTTTTTCATGGCGACCCGCACCCGGGGAATCTGCTGTATAACCATTCTAAGAAGCAATTAGCATTGATTGATTTTGGACAAATTGGCCGACTTTCCAACGAAATGAGATACGATGTCACTTCATTAATGATCGGTTTAATGAATGAGGATACCGACACGGTAGTTAAAGCTATGTATGACTTAACTGATGTTCCGTCTCATGTTGATGATAAAAAGTTTTATGATGATATAGCAAGAATCAGCAAAAAATACAGTCATGTTCCTCTAGGAGAAATGAATTTTGGCATGACTATAAATGAATTATTTGCAACTGCACAGGAACATAGAATCAGGATACCAAAGGATTTTCTTATGCTTGGAAAAGCACTCATTACAGTAGAGGGAATTATTTCTGAAATAGATCCTTCTCTTAACCTTTTAACACTAGCTAAACCTTATGGTGAACAATTGGTAAGGGAAAGATATGATCCAATTAAAATGGGAAAGAGACTATTTGAAAATACTGAAAATCTCACCGAAACCTTATTTAAGCTTCCTGGTAAAATAGAAGATGTAGTGGATAAAACGGCTGAAGGAAATTTAAAAGTTGAAATTTCACTCTCAGAAATTGGTGAAATTTTTAATAAAATAGACAGAATCAGCAATCAGGTCTCATTCAGTTTAACTTTGCTTGCATTTAGCATTGTAGTCCTGGGACTCATCGTAGGGGCTACATTTGGTACAAATTCTTTTATGACAAGCATTCATGCTTTGGAAATTGGTTTTACTATTGCATTTTTAATGTTTATATGGATTATTTACTCCATCTTAAAATCAGGGCGTTTCTAAAAGAAGACAGAGGGGGATTTCCCCCCCTTTTTCTATTCTTCCTAAAACCAAAGGGAGATTTTTAAAACATTTATTCTAAAGATGTTAAAGAAAAAATAGTTTTTAGTAATAGAAATTATTTATAATTATCTATAATAACGAAAATGACGGAGGGGTTGAACAGCCATGGAAACTCTGCTTGTATATAAGGGTGAATCCTCAGTTAAATTCTGGAAGATATTTGTACTGGACAATACATATACCGTTTCTTTTGGAATTGCGGGAACAGCAAAAGCAGTTCAAACCAGGGTATTCGAATCCCACCATTACTGCAAAAAAGAAGCTGAAAAATTGGTCAAAATTAAAATGAAAAAAGGTTATACACCTCTCAGGTTCAACGGGTTAATGGTAAAGCCAAGTCCTATTACCGAAGAATCCTTCTGGGAATTGATTAAAACATCAAAGAAAATGGGAAAAGAAGTGATGGACCAGGTTCGCTGGATTGTCCTGCAATTATCTAAAAAACCGATAAAAGAAATCGTTAAATTCGATTCTATATTGAACGGATACTTGAAACAATCTTATACTGCCGATTTATGGGCGGCTGCTACTATTATTATGGGCGGCTGTACAGAGGACCGTTTTGAATATTTCCGCGCTTGGCTCCTATACTTAGGGAGGGAAATATATCAGGATGCAATAAAAAATCCTGAATCTTTAATACCTTTTTTGAAAGAAATAAAAAATGACATCCCTCAGATGGAAGAATTAACATTTGCTGCCTCCTGGGCATATGAGGAGAAAACCGGTCTTGATGATGGAAGTTATTATGATTTATACGAGCATCTTGCCGGTACCATGGCTAACCAAAACTTCCTTCAAATGGTTTGGAACATGGAAGAATCCGTTTTAAGCAAAAAATTCCCGCAGCTTTGGAAATTATATGGCGAAAACCCTTTGGAATATTAATTATTAGTAAAGCACTTTAATTTATTTAATTAAAGTGCTGTTTATTATTTTAAAAATTTACCTTTACAATTTTTTACCAAGTGTTTAAAATAAATATATACCTAAAAAATCTATGTAGGTGATCATATGTTTAATCGGGAATTAGTAAAAGGAAGTACCTCGCTTATTATGCTCCAGCTATTAGATGAGCGGGATATGTATGGATATGAGTTAGTTAAAGAACTGGAAAAAAGAAGTGATAATGACTTCAGTGTAAAGGAAGGAACCCTTTACCCGGCACTTCACAAGCTTGAAAAACAAGGATATATCGAATGCTATTGGAAAGAGCAGGAAAAAGGCCCGGCTCGTAAGTATTACACCATTACCTCAGCGGGCAAAGAGCTGCTAGATGAAAGAACCCGTGAATGGCACGATTTTGTTCGTGTTATGAATAAAGTGATGGGGAGAAAGCAAAATGGAACAGCCGAAGAGTAGATTTTTGGCAGAACTTGGTGAAGGTCTGGGAAGACACCAGGAAAAGAACCATATATTAAAAGAATATGAACTGCATTTAGATGACCTTTTAGTTGAATTCAGTCACCTTCAGGAAGAGCATGAATTAAGAAAGCAGATCGAGAACCGCCTTGGCAGTCCCGAGGAAATAGCAGCTATATGGAAAGATGAACTTTCCGTCACCCCAGGTAAAATGAAGTGGTTATTTTTCTTTCTGAATATCATTTTTTTTACTGGCGGAAGCCTATTGACTTTGGTTCATAATCTTTATGAATGGACTTGGCTGAAGGAAATCTGGGGTCATATAACTGCAATCCCAATTGTTATTGCATTTATATACTTATTCTTTTGGGTCTTACTTGGCTATGAGATAGGCAAGGGATTTGGTTATAAAGGAAAGAGGCTTTTAAAAATCACATTTTTACTTTCCCTTATCCCTAATATAATCTTAATGGCATTGACTGTTTTTAAAGTCATTCCGCATGAATGGTTTGCTCCCTTACTTTCCAGACAATTTATTGTTATTTGCATACTTTTTACTTTAATTTTATACCCTGTTTCTTTTATCGGATATACGTGGGGAAAAAAAGCTTCTTTATAAGCTTTTTTTTGGATTTCTACATAGAATTTCTATGTATTTGGAAAAACATTGCGTTGAATTAAAAGGAGGTTGCTTTTGTGGATGTGAAAATTGGTAAAAACGATTGGGTTTTCTTCATTATCTGTATGGCGATTGGGGTATTTGCGGAAGAAGCTTTTTTCAGAGGGCGCATTGGCATCTCTTATCCAATATTTATAACTGTGTTTTATTCAATGTTCTTTTGGCGGTTTAGAAAAATTCCTTTCTCACATCAAAGACTTGGATCTTTACTTCTTTTTTGCATATCGTTATTAGCTTTAGGATACTTTTTGTATGACAACATGGTGTTTTATACTTTAAATATCGTGGGGCTTCCTATCTTGGTTATCTTTCACCTTGTATTAGTTACCAGTCCTAAAAATCTGGTATGGAGCCGTCCTGTTTTCCTCTATATTATAATTGTTCGATTAATTGAGTCTATTAAATATAATTTTCAATGGCTTCTTTCCGGCCGGGAATTTGTGAAAAATGGAATAGACGAAAAAAAATATAATATCTGGAAAAAGGTCTTTATTGGTATTGGTCTTTCTATTCCTCTTCTATTTATTGTTTTAAATTTACTTGTATCAGCTGACAAACAGTTTGAGCGGATTATCGGAAGGCTTCCCGAACTGTTTAATATTTTTGATTCCGAAAACCTTTTTCGAATAATCATATGCATTTTTTATACTTTAGTATTTTTCGGTCTGCTTCAAGTATTGCAAAAAAAGAAACTACAAATAACCGAGTCACCCCATGGGAACAGCCCAGTTAACCTTGATTCAATTATAGCCATGACTGTTCTTGTTTTAGTTAACGCGGTCTATCTATGGTTCGTAGCTGTCCTGTTTAGGTACTTTTTTGGGGGCTCACTTGAAGGTTCCTTTACTTACGCAGAGTATGCACGGCGTGGCTTTTTTGAGTTACTGACTGTCACCATTATAAATCTGACGCTTACTGTAGTTGTATTATCCTGTGTAAAGCAAACACTAGGAACAGGAAAATTTATGAAATCTCTGCTAAGCATACTTGTTCTATCAAGTGGAGTTATTCTAAGTTCTGCATTTTTGCGTATGCTGATGTACGAAGAAGCCTATGGATTTACCTTCACTAGAGTTCTTGTTCATTCTTTCATGATTTTTCTTTTTATTATTTTCCTTTATACCCTAGTAAGGATATGGATGGTTAATTTATCTCTTTTTCACTTCTACTTTATTTCTGCCCTGGTTTATTACACATCAATTAATATCATTAATATGGACGATATTGTAGTGAAGGAAAATCTGCAGCGATACGAAGAAATCGATAAAATCGATGTTAATTATCTCAGCAGTCTTTCGGAAACTGGGACACAGGCTCTTATCGATCTTTATAAAAAGAATCCGGAGTGGCATGGACTAAGAGATTTACTAAAAGAAAAACAGGCCTTTTATAAAAACGAAAAAAGAAACTGGCAATCCTACAATTTAACAAGGGAGAAGTCCTACCAAGAATTAATGAAATTAAAGTTTTAATAAAGAAGGATATAAACTTTCCCTTTAACATGTTAAACTAATAAAAAGTTTTCTGAAAAAGGGGCTGGGATTTTTGATTAACACAATTCTTTTTGATGTAGATGGAGTTCTCTTAAGTGAGGATCATTATTTCGATGCTTCCGCTTTAACAGTTTGGGAAATGCTGTTAAGCAGCAACTATTTAGGATTGAATCCAGATCAATTTAAAACAAAACTTACTACTGAGGAAGTATCCGAAATTCGAGAAAATGTTTTTCAAAGAGATCTAGTGCTTAAGTTCCTTAAGTCCAGGGGACTTAATGCTAACTGGGATATGATTTATCTGACATTTGCCCATCAGCTTATTAATCTTCTATCACAAATAAAGGATGAATCAGAAGAGGTATCTAATTGGCTAAGCAGCGAAATAAACCGCGAAACTTTATGCGAAATTGGCAAAAAGCTGAACGACTATAAACTCAAGATTGATTTCTCCCTTTTTAATAAAGACTTTAAGAGATCAGAGGGAGGGAAAGAAAACCTTTTTAAATTTCTTGACCAATTAGCGCTAGAGAAATTGGGGGTGAAAACAGACGTTTTCCATAGTAAGGGAGAACTATGGTCCGTTTGCGAACATGTATCTCAAGAATGGTACGTAGGTGATGCTAATGTTTTTTCTTCAACAGGAAGACCTTCTGTACAGAAAGGAAAGAAGGGGTTTTTAGAGGATGAAAAAACACTTGCTCTTGCTGAGAAGATTAAAGACCTATTCTCCTGGCTTCTGGGTAAAGGGTTATCCATTGGAATAGGAACAGGCCGGCCTAATCTCGAAACTATAAAACCTTTTGAACATTTGGGATGGAGCCAATACTTTAATCCTAATCATATCATTACTGCAGACGAGGTATTGTGGGCACAGAGGAATTTAAAAGCTGAAACAGCTCTTTCCAAGCCACATCCTTATACTTATCTTCAATCATATTATGGAAAAGAAAAATCGGCCATGGAGTGTCTTAACATACAACTTCCCATTACTGAGGGAAAAGAAATTTTAGTGGTAGGGGATTCACTTGCGGACCTTTTGGCGGCAAGACGAATGGGCGCTGTTTTTGCCGCTGTTTTAACGGGATTGTCTGGTAAAGACGCTAGACAAGATTTCGAAAAGCATCAGGCTGATTACATACTCGATACGGTTCTGGATCTAAAAAAGGTTCTATAAAAATAAGAAGAGGGCGGAGTGCCCTCTTCTTATTTTTCTGCTATTTTATTTAGATCTGATTCCATAAAAGATAAAACCCACTCCTACTAATACCCATAAAAGTTTAGTGTAGGAAACCTTATCTACCAGGCCAATTAACCCAATTGTGGTTGTAGTAATTAATACAACGGGTCCGATCAATGCAAGTGAACTGTTAATTAGGAGAGCCCTATTTAAATCCATAAACTTCAGCATTAACAGTCCTGCAATAATTTCAATCGTGCCTGACGTTAATCTTAAAAAAGCCATCCACAGAACTGTTTTATCAATTAAATGAAACATATTTACCTCCTAATAGAAGCGACTCACGAAAAATATATGCAGAGATAGAGGGAAATAGGACAAGGAATATTTAGACTTACTAACGCTTTTTTGTGGATTCATAAAAAAATAATTGACTTAAATATGGTTTCCTTATTTTACACGGTACCATTGGTTTACTTCCTCGAGCTTTAGTAATATGATTACTTAGCTGTCATGAAGTGAAAAAATAATTTTCGTAGAAGTTGACAGAGTAGAAGGATGGTGTTATTATAAATGAGTCGTTGATGAGGCGTCGTTGATAAATAATTAACAGCTCTTGAGTAACTATTTTATCTTCTTTTATTTTTTTTCGAAGTTTCTTCGTAGAAGTTGACACTTATGAAAAGATATGATAAGATAATAAATGTCGCTGATTCATTAACTTTCTTATTTTTAAGGGGTTGACGAAGCTAGCAACATATTATAAGATGGAAAAGTTCTTTTGGAACTGATCCAGTATTGCTCTTTGAAAACTAAACAAACAAAGCGTGAACAAACAAACAATAACATGATGAATTTATTCATCAGCCAACGTAACTTTATGAGCTAAACTCATACTCTTTATCGGAGAGTTTGATCCTGGCTCAGGACGAACGC
>NZ_JAAOEO010000020.1 GCF_011393025.1 Neobacillus terrae
TATCGTCGTTGAAAACAGTGTTGCCAAGAGTGAATAAAATGACTCTTTCTTTTTACACAATTATATGGACTCAATCGTCTTCAGGGGCAAAAGGGGAAACTAAAACCACATTTAGTGACCCAAAATTAGTCTTCAGAGGCAAAAGGGGTAAATAAAGCCACATTTAGTGACCCAAAACCAAAGGAGGAGGATATTATGTCTGTAGCAAAGCAATTAAAACCAGAGGAAATGATGTCTGGTGTAAACTCAGTCAAAATTAGTAAAAAAACCTCTGTAAAGAATTTGCCAAATCTCCCGCTCAGTTCGATTTGGATGATTAGTTTCGGCTTTTTGGGTGTGCAAATGGCATTTTCTTTACAAAGCTCTAATATGGGTCGTATATTCCAAACGATTGGTGCCGATCCAACTAAATTAGGTTTCTTTTTTATCCTTCCGCCACTGGCAGGACTGGTTGTCCAGCCGTTAGTTGGGTATTTATCTGATCGTACCTGGATACCGAAACTCGGCCGCCGCATACCTTATTTAATTATTGGTGCCATAGTTGCCGTAATTGTCATGTGCCTTTTGCCAAACGCCGGAAGTTTTGGTTTTAGTTCAATAGCGGCACTTACTTTTGGTGCGGTTACAATTCTATTTATGGACTTGTCATCGAATGTAGCGATGCAGCCGTTCAAGATGATGGTTGGTGACATGGTCAATGAAGAACAAAAAAGTTTTGCTTACTCCATTCAAAGTTTCTTAGCAAACAGCGGGGCTGTGCTTGCAAGTGTTTTCCCTTTTGTTTTGACGATTTTGGGTGTGGCGAATACTTCGCCAAAGGGGACTGTACCCCCATCAGTGGTTATCTCGTTTTATGTTGGAGCAATCATATTAATTATTTGCAGCCTGTTTACCGTATTTAAAGTTAGAGAATATTCACCAGCAGAATTTGCTGGTTATCACGGTATTACTAAAAATGCCAAAAAAGAAAGAACAAACAGTTTTAAACTCCTTCGCAACGCTCCAAAAGTTTTTTGGGCCGTTACTCTTGTTCAATTTTTTTGCTGGATGGGTTTCCAATATCTTTGGACCTATGGTACAGGTGCAGTTGCTTCCAATGTTTGGCATACGGCTGAACCGTCTAGCTCAGGGTATCAAACAGCCGGGAACTGGTTTGGTATTTTATCAGCTGTGCAATCCATTGCTGCGGTCGTATGGTCACTTGTCTTGTCTCGTGTGCCAAAGGAAAAGGGGAAACTGGGATATGCCTTAAGTTTATTGCTGGGAGGAATTGGCTTTGGCTCAGTTTTCTTCTTTCATAATCAATGGGTATTGATTTTTTCATTTATATTGATAGGCATCTCCTGGGCGGGAATGAATACCTTCCCATTCACGATGGTGACCAATGCGATATCAGGGGAGAATATGGGAAGGTACCTTGGCCTATTTAATGGCAGTATTTGTTTACCGCAAATTGCAGCTTCTTGTTTAAGTTTCGTGTTGTTTCCAGCGGTTGGAGCGTCGCTGCCGGCTATGATCCTGATTTCAGGAGTTTTTCTCGTAATCGGTGCATTATCTGTTTCAACCATCAAAGAAACACATGCCGAGTAATATGAATTGGCATTGAATAACTAGTGTTTATCAAAAAGCGTTCCTCAGGGCAGGAGCGCTTTTTCTATGAAAACATATCTGTTTAGGTGATGTGCAGTTATAACAATTACTAAATGTTGAGCTTTTTCTTACCTTGTAGTGAGGGCTTTTCTAATCATCTTTTTTCCTAATTTCCGTGGTCGAAGCAGCAGCCGGTTTTTTCATTATTATAAAGAGCTGTTTAATTTTAAAATTAAGTGTATATTCCTGGGTTGATTTGATTAACAATAAGAGGGGGACAAGAAGCTGGTGAATTAGTTATCCTAGAAAACATAATTATTGACAACTTAACTAAACTGACTTATTCTAGGATTCGATCTTATAATTAAACCGATAAAAATAGTGGGGGATAACAACATGAAGAAATTACTTACTTTGGTTTTATCTGCGATTTTGCTTCTTTCATTAGCAGCATGCGGCACATCAAACGATAAGGGAAAAGAAAAAACTGCAAGCAAGAACCTGCTTCAGCAGGTAAAGGATAAAGGTGAAGTAACAATCGGAACAGAAGGAACTTATGCACCTTTTACTTTTCATGACAAAGCCGGTAAATTAACGGGGTTTGATATTGAAATAGCAGAAGAAGTTTTCAAACGCCTTAAAATTAAGCCTAAATTTGTTGAAACAAAATGGGACGGAATGATTGCCGGACTTGATGCAAAGCGCTATGACATGGTGGCTAACGAAGTGGCGATCCGTCCTGATCGCCTTCAAAAATACGATATGTCTGATCCTTATATTGCTTCGAAGGCAGTCCTTATTGTTAAAAACGACAACAAAGATATTAAGTCACTTGATGATTTGAAAGGTAAAAAAGTTGGACAATCTCTTGACAGCAACTACCGTAAAATTGCTGAAGACCATGGCGCAACCAACACAGTTGTTGAAGGCTTTAACCAGGCAATCGACCTTCTGGCTTCTGGCCGTATTGATGCAACACTTAATGACAACCTTTCATACCTCGATTTGAAAAAACAGCGTCCGGAACTTCCGATTAAGACGGTATATTCTGAACCAAATGCAACAGAAAATGCATTCCTTTTCCGCAAAGGCAGCAAAGAATTGGTTACAGAAGTAAACAAAGCTCTTGCAGACATGAAGAAAGACGGAACATACCTGAAGATATCTAAAAAATGGTTCGGAACTGATGTTTCCAAGTAAAGGATTTGATCCAATTGTTTGCAGATGAAAGAACTCAACGAATTATAGGAATCCTTAGCGATTCCTTTTTTCCTATTTTAAAGGCGGGTTTGTATTTTACCATTCCGCTCACCTTAATTACATTTGTTCTCGGCCTGATTTTGGCATTCCTAATAGCCATTGCCCGGCTTTCCAATGTTAAACCGCTTGAAGCAGCAGCCAGATTTTTTGTCTGGATCTTCAGGGGAACGCCGCTGCTTGTACAAATCTTTATATTATTTTACGGATTTCCAAGTATCGGAATAACACTAAATCCTTTCCCAGCTGCTGTAATTGCATTTACGTTAAACAAAGGGGCTTATAGCTCAGAGATAATCCGTGCAGCGATTCTTTCCATTCCAAAAGGGCAATGGGAGGCAGCCTATTCAATCAGCATGACGAAGTCCCAGGCGATGAGAAGAGTAATATTACCGCAGGCAGTACGTGTTTCCCTGCCGCCACTTGGAAACTCTTTTATTAGCCTGGTGAAGGATACATCGTTAGCGGCTACAATAACAGTTACTGAATTGTTCCAAAAAGGACAGCAAATTGCTGCCGTTACCTATGAACCTCTTTGGCTTTATATTGAAGTGGCCTTTATTTATTTGATTTTTAGTACAGTACTTTCATTTTTACAATCAAAGCTTGAACAGCGCTATGACCGCATGGTTGCCAAGTAAGGGGGGACTTGCATGATTACATTAACTAATTTACAAAAACGGTTCGGTGAGCTTGAAGTCCTCAAGGGCATTGATGTGACTATTGAAAAAGGGACAACGGCTGTTATTATCGGACCTTCTGGTTCAGGTAAAACCACTCTATTGAGATGCCTCAATTTGCTTGAAACGCCGGATGGCGGGTCAATTTCCATAGGAAATCATAAGATTGATTTTTCCGGGCAGAAAGTAAGAGGAGCAGATGTTGCTGCTTTAAGAAAGCAAACAGGAATGGTTTTTCAAAACTATAACTTATTTCCGCATCTCACGGCACTGCAGAATATTATGGAAGGGCCTATTACAGTCCTAAGGAAGCCCAAAGAGGAAGTCCGTAAACGGGCAATGGATCTTCTGGAAAAGGTAGGACTGAGGGATCGCGCCGACATGTATCCCCACCAGCTTTCCGGCGGCCAGCAGCAGCGAATTGGTATTGCACGTGCAATGGCAATGGAGCCAGCCGTCCTGTTATTTGATGAACCCACTTCTGCTTTGGATCCTGAATTAGTAGGGGAAGTGCTCCGGGTAATGAAGGATCTTGCTGAAGAAGGTATGACGATGGCAGTTGTTACCCATGAAATGCAATTTGCACGTGACGTTTCTGATAAGGTCATTTTCATGGATCAGGGAGTGGTTGCAGAGATGGGGACACCTGATGAAGTTTTTGGGAATACGAAAAATAAGCGGACACTGCAATTTCTTAATAAATTGAATACCATCTAAGTGAAGAGTGCTCCATAAAGGGGCGCTCTTTTTTAGTTATCATAACTTATATCCATAAAATCTGAACGCACGACGGGCAGGAGAAGAAGTCTCGTTAGCAATCTCATCACACAAAGGAATAGTAAGGTGAAGTTTTGAAATAAGAAGTAGAAGATTTTCAAAAAGTAGTAGAAGTTTGAAGAAAGGAGGCAGAAGATAAAGTCAAATTGCTTCAAAAAAGAAAAAACACCTTTTCAAAAAGGTGTTTTACTTTGAATTTTCGATTTTTAGATAGGAAAATAGTTCGGGAACCCGATCTTTAAAAAAACTATAATGATGCTCAGCGCCTTCCCAAACCTTGAACCTAACATTTGGTATTTTATCTTTTACAATATTATATATGGTCCTATTAGAGGCAATAAACGCATTGCTGATATACTCATTACCAGGTACTTCGTTAGATCCGCAATCAAAATAAAGGCTTTCAATGAAAGATAAATCGCTGTTCTCCAACATCTTCTCGAATTCTTCCTGGTTTCGGAAAAAAGCTGAAGAAAAGGCAACAACGTTTTTAAAAATATGAGGGTAAACAGCTGCTGCATAAAGACTTAAAAGTCCAGCAGAGGAAATGCCTGCAATTGATGTTTCATTTTGATTTGTACGATATTTTTTATCAATAAAAGGCTTTAGTTCATTGACAATGAATTTGGCATAATCCTTGCCTCTGCCGCCTCCTGGAGTTCTTTCCCCTGCTATCTTATAACTTAGTTCACCAATAGGCCATGGGAGATGTTCGTTAAGACGCTCACCGGGTTTAAAATCAATGGCAACAACAATTACCTTAATTTCTTCATTTTCATCAAGATAGCTTTCCAAATTTAAAGATACTCCACCAGCCGCCTCCTGGTCATTAAATACGTTTTGGCCGTCATTAATATATAAAACAGGGTAATTTTTACTTTCCAACTGATAGCTTTTTGGCAAATAGACTCTTATTTTTCTATCCTGATTAAATGCTGTCATGTATACATTGTAAATCTCTAACATACTTTTCCTCCCTTTTATTCTCTTAAATTTACCATAATAACCCAAGGAACGAAATTTAATTTTTCGTTTGCATTAAACCGTTAAGGGTATTAGATTCCTAGATAATAAAACAAGGGAGTGTAGCGGCAACATAAAAAGCAAACTTTTCTTATTAAGTCTTAGCGCCACAGCCATTATCGGATTAAGCGGATGTGGAAATGACGATAATGATGTAGTACCTTCCAATAGTAAAAACTCCACAAACCAAAAAATGGATCAAAGCACTCAGAAAAAGTTGAACATGGAGAAAAACGGTTCAAGTGCAGTAGTTCCAAAAAGCCTTAAAAAGGCGGAAAATCTAGCGTTTAAGATTGGTGATATAGCTAAAATTAAGGCTAATCATATGCCAGGAATGAAGGGTGCCGAAGCTGAAATTGTTGGTGCATTCAACACGAACGCGTATGTAGTTGACTACAAACCAACATCGGGCGGGCCCGAGGTTAAGAACCACAAATGGGTAATCCAAGAGGAGATAAAGGAAGCTGGCAGCGGGACATTAAAACCTGGAACTCCAGTGAATCTGGAGGCCGCCCATATGAAAGGCATGAAGAGTGCAAAAGCAACGATTGTATCTGTCGAGCCAACCACAGTTTATATGGTTAACTATACGCCGACAACAGGCGGCCCTAAGGTTAAAAATCATAAATGGGTAATAGAATGTGAACTTGAGAAGAAATAATGGCAACAAGAAGAGATGGGAGAATTTCCTTGCTCTTTTTTGATTGGAAAAGATAGAACATCTAGTTCTTTATTCCTAACTTCTGAAAATCACTAAAAATATTTTAATAGTCAAGTTTGACTTCGGATTAATGGTGGTAATTGTAAAGAATGTATGACCAAAAATAGAGAAAATAATATTTAAATAGAATCATAGTAAAAAACAAAAGAAAAAGGGGCGGAACACCAATGAAAAAGAAAGAAGTAATCGCTATGCTGTTAGCAGGCGGCAGAGGAAGCAGATTAAAAGATTTAACTGAAGAGATTGCTAAGCCAGCGGTTCCATTTGCAGGAAAGTACCGTATCATCGATTTTACTTTGAGCAATTGCAGCAACTCTGGAATTGATACTGTAGGCGTTTTAACACAATATCAGCCACATATTCTTCAGGATTATATAGGTGACGGCAAGCATTGGGATTTGAACCGAAGAGA
This sequence comes from Neobacillus terrae, assembly GCF_011393025.1. Taxonomy (GTDB): domain Bacteria; phylum Bacillota; class Bacilli; order Bacillales; family Cytobacillaceae; genus Neobacillus_A; species Neobacillus_A terrae. The sequence goes on from NZ_JAAOEO010000020.1 coordinate 6,461, forward strand.
GGGCGGCGTTACCATTCTTCCCCCATACCAATGTGAGGACGGACAAAAATGGTATGAAGGAACAGCTCATGCGATTTATCAAAACATGCGATACATTGAGACTCACAATCCAGAATACGTTTTAGTAATTTCAGGTGATCATATTTATAAAATGGACTATAGCAAAATGATTGAAGAACACAAAGAGTCCGGTGCGGATGCTACGATTTCGGTCATTAATGTTCCGTGGAGTGAAGCAAGCAGATTTGGCATTATGAATGTTGATTCTTCAACTGGTGAAATCGTTGAATTTGAGGAAAAGCCTGAGAAGCCAAAGTCCAACCTGGCATCAATGGGCATATATATATTTAATTGGTCTGTTTTAAAGGATTATTTGGAAAAAGAAGAGCTTAATCCTGATTCTTCACGGGATTTTGGAAAAGATATTATTCCAGCAATGATTAATGACCAGTGCCACTTACATGCATACCGTTTCAAGGGTTACTGGAAGGATGTCGGCACAGTACAAAGCTTCTGGGAAGCAAACATGGATCTTCTTTCTGAAGATACCAATCCCATTTTGCAAAACGAAGAATGGATGGTTTATACAGAGGAAACCTTCCAGCCGCCAATGTATTTAGATGGAAGAGCATCCTTAAAGCAATCCATTGTTAGTGAAGGATGCAAGATTTACGGTAAGGTGGAAAATTCTATTTTATTTACTGGCGTAAAGGTTGGCAAAGGCGCTGTCATTAAGGATTCTGTTATTTTACCTGGCACTGTCATTGAAGCCAATGCAGTGGTAAATAGAGTAGTTGTTGGCTGTAATACCGTAATTGAAGCCAATTCAGTAGTAGGTTCATCAAATCCATTCAGTGAAATTACATTGATTGGAAACGAGCAAATCATCCATCAGGCTGAGGAACCTGTTAAAGAAGAAGCTGTATAATAAAACGGACAGGCACCCTAATTGGGTGCTTTTTTCTTTTTGTTTTATAATATTATTAACAAGTAAACTTAGCGGAGGTTTTATAATGCAGATAAATGGATTAATAGAATTACAGAATTTTATGAGGAATTACCATAAAGAAATGAACTGGGAGATAAGTGGAAGCGGTTATTCTGAAAGCAGAGACGGCCTTTTAACAAATTATATGCTTTTAACTACGGAGGTAGCAGAAGTAGGGGAAGAGCTTAGAAAATCATTCAATTTAACAACCGCAAACGTTCTTGAGGGCATGGAGGAAGAAGAGGCCTTCCGTCTTGCGAAGGAAGCTGTAAAAGATGATATCGGAAAAGAACTTGCAGACTGCCTGGCGTATCTCTTAAAGTTCTATAACTACTTTGATATTGATTTAGAGACAAGCTTTTTTGCGAAAATGGACGAAGTGAAAAATAGAAAAAATAAGGATATATCTATTAAATAGTAAAAAGAGCAATGCTACTAATAAGCAGTTCAGTTTGGAAGTAGAAAAAGTAAAAAAGCAATATAAAAATACATAAAAACAGCAAAGTTTTGGTGTTTTAAGTAACACTTAAAATAACAAATAATTAGACATTTTTAAAGCACCTACTTTTAAGGTGCTTTCATTTTTAATCTACATACCCATAACCAATAATTTTACCACTATTTATTTCGGCATACACAATCATTTTATTAGGGATGCTTAAGCTTTTGGTTGGAAAATCGACTGCATAAACTTCCTTCCCAATAAATGATGTGTTTTCTATTCTACCCATACTACTTTTTAAAGTAATTTTGGTTAAAGTGCCATCAGACCATGAGCCTTTAATACTTTCTTTTTCATTTTCTTTAAGTTGTTCCCATACCTTTTCCCTTACATCCTTATTTGTTGCGTTTTCATTATTTACTTCGTTATTATTATCTTTTGAAACTATTGTTGTTGTGTTTGAATTTTGCTTTTCTTCACTACTTTTTTGATTTGAACAAGCAATCAGTCCTAATAATAGAACAGAAAGCATGATTAAAAGATTAATCTTTTTCATTTGAAGCTACCTCCCAAATTATTCTCTTTAAAAATTTGACGATAGTTTCCTTTCAAAGTTACTATCCGATTACCTAACATTTTCTATCTTAGGTAAATTATCTAATATATTTCAAATTCTCTATCTGGGATACCACCCCTTTGAGAAGGGGTTAGTTTCCTTCCGTCCGAAGACTTAAAAGGTAAGCAAAAGTTAAAATAAGTTCGCAGTATATCAAAGCGTATTGAGCGTATTTCGGGTTAAAGTTTGCGTAAATATAACTTTTTCCTTCGCCTCTTGCGGTCATTAAAGGTCTTTCAAGAATGGACAGCCTTCTTCTCATTTGCTGGATAAAGACATTGGTGGCATTATTATTCACTTCTAACACCATTTCAGCAATATCCCTTGGCTTATAAGAGGAAAGGTCTGTTGTACAATCAACCAAGTCAAAGCCTTTATCTTATGATGCCAATGGATGCTCAATTGGATTATTAGCATATCTATAAAAGGTTCTTTTCTAATTATGTGCTATTTTATACATATTTTACCTTTAAACATTGATATATCAGCGAAAATAAATAGTCCAATTCATATTCGAATTGGACTAAAAAAAGTGGTGTTAATTTAATTTTTCCATCTTAAAACTGAACTATTTAGTGCTACTCATGTACTGCGCTTTTTGCAGGATTATTGGTTTTTGTTTTGCAAATCTCTTTGTGTGATTTCGCTTCTAATATTGGCTTCCTGGCCAAATTCAGTATCCTGCTTTTTGTTGTTTGGATATTTGTTTTGACGCTCCCGGTTGTCATTCTTGTTTGTCATGATAAAGCCTCCTTAATTAGAAATCGGAATTATTTTGTCCGATTGCTTTAAAATTATAAGGAGTTTAAGCTTGGTGATTCAAAGTTTTACAATACAGGTCTACAAAATGGGAAGGATTTAATTTTTTCACCAGTAACCCGCTCAATTTTTTTCATTCCACTGTATAGGACAGCCGGCTTGAAGTAGTAATCAGTAAGCAATTGTCCAGCTTCTTTTGTAAAAAATTTAGGCTAGATTTCTCGCTCAATATAACGCTGAAGCTGAGCTGCGGTCAATTCGCCCAGTATGTAATTTTGATAATATACCGGAGCAAGGGTAAAGTGAATTTTTGCAGCCCAGTCCGGATTATCTTGGTTATCCAGAGGCGTTACAATGGCTGGCATGGCAGCCGCCGGATCCTTTTGTTTTTGAATCGCCTGGCTATACCAGCGGGAGTTCTTTTCTTTTTTCTAGGATGGTTTACAATGCTGCACCTAGTTGTGGCCCAGACCTTAATCCAGCTTAATACCAGCAGGGAATTCATTGGCAGGGTTGTAGGATTAAGGACCATACTTGCATCTATAGTAAAAATAACATCAGCTCTGTTAACTGGGGTTTTTATTTCAAAGCTCGGAGTCTTTAACGTATTTATCCTATTTTCTCTTGTAATCTTATTTAGCTTCTTATCCATAAAGAAACTGTCAAACGTGGAGGTCCCTGATAGATTATAGCTTCATTCGGAAATGTTCCCTTGCATAATCGCTGAATTGCATGGGGTTAATTTCCTTTTTGGCTGTACTGCCACTCGCCAATTCTGTTAATGATGTATCGGTTAAAGTAACACTTCCCTGTTCAGTAAGCCGGGTAATAAGCCGCCCTTTATTAAACGAGGACAAAGGGTGAACATTAATAATAGATTGTACCTCATTTAATTCCTTTATATCTGTGATTGGTTGACCGGGATCAAATGCATAGCCTTTTTTCCAATTTGTATCCTTATGTTTGAGCTTCATTTCAAGGAGATGACCCCCATAATGGGTTTCTTCCTTCCGGATCCGGAATTCTCCATTAGAAGAGGAAACAGTTTCCCCGCTCAAGGGAATAGGTTTTAAAGCAAGATTGCCCCCAAAACCAGTGTCCACGACATACTTGTAGCCATCATGACAGACAAGATTAATTACATGGGTCCTACCAACAGCAGCAAAATCCTGTGCCTTGTGGTCAAATACAACACCACGAACTATGTCAACCTGGAAACCATTTTCCTTCAGGACAAAGTAAAGCAATGTATTGAGTTCATAACAAACACCGCCCTCATTCCTTATCAGAATTTTTTCGGTAAGATTCTCCTGATTAATATCAGAGGTATTTTTATTTATAATACAGAGATTTTCGAAAGGAATAGTCAGAGCTGTTTTTTCGAGAAGCTCATCAAGCATATGAAAAGTGATTTTCTCTGTTTCGGGGATGCCGATCCGTTTTAAAAATAAGGACGTTAAAGTCATTTTATCTGCCTCCGTTCATATCCATTCTAAAAGCATAACTCGGCGAACTTCATGAATCAACTTAAATACTCCTAGTGAGAATATTCCTCTGTTACAAAGTCAAGTTACTGCGCTGTTAATACAGTTCTTTATTAAAGCAGCTTATATTTTTAATACACTTATGCAAAAAAATGTCACTCAAATGAAGGAAATAACAGTTTACCACAGTTTTTTTTGGGTAGAGCCATATTAATTAAATGAATATTTTGAAACTAAAACGATCTAAATCAGTCATATATTATAAGAGGTTAAATCCAAGGATAAGGAATGATCGTTTTGAAAAGAGTACTTGTTCTATTAGTTATTTGTTTCTCTCTAGCAGGGTGCACCAGTTTAGGACAAAAAACAGCAAAGGTAAATGACAGGGCTACAAAAAAGGTGGAAAATCACAAACCAGCACCATTGCCTCAAAAAGAGGAAGAAAAGGAGGAGATTCCACAAGCAGAACCGGTTCCATATAATGGGCCGATTGAACATATCTTTTTCCATCCGCTGGTTGTTTATCCCGAGCTGGCATTTGATGGAGACACTATGGCTCAAGGTTATGATGAATGGTTTGTCACAGTCAGTGAGTTTAATAAAATTGTAGAATCGCTTTATAAACGGAATTATATTCTGATTAAAATGAGTGATCTTTTCGAAGAAAAAGAGAATAACGGGAAAAAGGAATTAGTAAAAAGGCAGCTTATGCTCCCAGCAGGAAAGAAGCCATTAATTCTTTCGGTGGATGATATTAATTACTATCCTTACATGCTGCAAAATGGGAATGTTTATAAGCTTATTAATAATAAAGATGGTAAGATTGCTTCTTACTCTAAAGATCCTGAGGGTAACGAAGTCATATCAGAAGAAAATGAAATCGTTCCACTGCTGAATAGTTTTACAGAAACCCATCCTGATTTTTCACTTAATGGTGCAAAAGGTATTTTAGCTTTAACCGGATATGAAGGAGTTCTGGGTTACCGGACCAACCAGCCGACTGCTGAAGGTGAAAGTGAGGGAGCAAAAACTATTATTGCAAAGCTCAAGGAAGAGGGATGGGAATTTGCCTCCCATGGATATGGTCATTTGGCCACCAAAACAATTAGTCTAAGCACTCTAAAAAGAGATGCTGACAGATGGAAAAAAGAAGTCGAGCCTTTAACAGGGGCTACAAACATATACATTTATCCCTTTGGGAGCAGTGTTTTACCCAATGATCCAAAGTTTAAATATCTTGAAACACTTGGATTTAAGATTTTTTGTTCAGTTGGCCCAAATGCATATTTGTCTTATACTCAGGAATATGCCATGATGGATAGGGTGCATATCGACGGTATGGCCCTGGAAAAACAAAGGCATATTGTTGACCGTTTTTTTGACAGCAGCCTTGTATTGGACAATGAACGATTTAAATATAAAAGCAATTAGTGGAGGCAAGGGAATGGAGAGATGTGGCTGGGTTAATCAGGACCCGCTTTATATTGACTATCATGACCATGAATGGGGTGTGCCGGTTTACGACGACAGGCTGCTTTTCGAGTATTTAAATTTGGAAGGAGCCCAGGCGGGATTAAGCTGGTATACCATTTTAAAGAAAAGAGAGAATTACCGAAAAGCTTTTGATAATTTTGAACCAGCAAAAATCATTCATTATGATGATAAAAAGATCCAGGAGCTCTTGAGTAATGAAGGGATTGTAAGAAACAGGCTTAAGGTCAATGCGGTGATTACCAACGCAAAAGCGTATTTTGAGGTTGTAAAAGAATTTGGTTCTTTTAGTAACTATATATGGTCCTTTGTCGATGGAAAACCAATACAAAATTACTACAGAGAATTGAAGGATGTGCCCGCTTCTACCGAGATTAGTGAGCGTTTAAGCAAGGATTTGAAGAAACGCGGATTCAAATTTGTGGGAACTACCATTTGTTATGCATTTATGCAGGCAACTGGAATGGTGAACGATCATATCTTTTCTTGTCATAAAGGCCAGTTATCCTTTTAATGGATTAACTGGCTTTTTTTGATGGAAAATCAAAAATTACAAAAAATATTCAAGGTTCTATTTTCTTACTAAAAAGGAGTTAATTGTTTTGAAAAGAGGGATTGCAGGAATTTTATTTATTGTTCTGACCCTTGGACTCATTTTTTTGCCAGTAAGCACTAGTGCCCAAGTTAGACCAGTTCAACAGCAAACCATTAGCAAGCCTTATTATGAACTGAATCGGGAGTTGAGAAAGCTTTGGATTGATCATACGATTTGGACAGGCAGCTATATTATGAGTGCCAATGCAGGGCTTCCGGAGCAGCAAAAGATATTGGGAGCGATTATTAAAAAATCAGGATGATATCGGGAATGCGTATTAACCTTATTACGGAGAAGCGGCAGGTAATAAGGTCGCAGCTTTACTAAGAGAACATATTATTATTGCAGGGCAAATAGTAGAGGCAGCAAAAACCGGAAATCAGCCAGCAGTGATAAAGTTTAATAAAGAATGGCATCGAAATGCAGATGATATTGCCAGATACCTTAGCAAAGCAAACCCATACTGGAATGAGAACGTATTAAAGGATATGTTATATACACATTTAAAATTGATTAACGAGCAGGTGGTTTTTCGTTTAAAGAAGGATTGGGATGCTGAAATTAAAGCCATTGATGTAATTGAAGAGCATATGCTGCATCTTGCAGATATTTTGTCCGGAGGAATAGCAAAACAATTTTCGAAGAAGTTTTTAAAGTAATTTAAAAGGGTAAAAGATAAGTTGGAAACCTTTGTACCGATAATTGGGAACACCAAGTGGGAATCCTTCTCCAGGAGGATTCCTATTCACGTTTTATATGTTTTTTTTAATGTTAAATGTTAAAATATAATAATAACGATTTGACTGCGGAGGAAATATGGAGAAAACAGAATTAGATCTACTTAGAGAAGAAGTAAAAGAATTAAAAGAAAAGCTTAAAGAAAGCGAGCAACTGATTAAAGAAATATCTGTTCCAATTATACCTTCTATAATTCCCGAAACGATCCTTGTGCCCATTACAGGAAAGTTATCTCAGGAACGTTTTGAAATGATGATTTCAAAAATAATCAGTACTCCATTTACTGAAATTGATACTATTATTTTGGATTTCACGTCAATTTCTGAAATGGAAATAGGCGATTTAGATATTTTCGGCCATTATATTCAGAACATGACAGATACCTTAAACCTGCTAGGAGTAAGAGTAATTTTTACTGGATTTACTCCCATTGTCACTCAAAACCTTGTTAATTCCGGGCTTAAAATGATATCAGAATTAAATACCTTCCTAACTTTTAAACAAGCACTACAGTACCTGATGAAAGTGAAGGGAATGGAATTTAGAGAAATATAAATAGATAAAGGCAAAGTGGAAAATCTCATGCATTTTGATCATATCCGGAATTAGAAACCGACCGGCTTTATTTGCGAAAAATGACACACGAAGATGCTCCGGAACTTTTCAAAACTTTCAGAACCATTGGTCGTAAAAGATATGGGAGAATCGCCGTTTACCGGTCTCGATCTGGCAGAAGTCGTAATCAATTTTATGAATAATCTATTTGAAAATAATCAGGCTTTTCGGCTAGGCATTATTCGTAAGAGGATAACAAATTAATCGGTACTTGTGGATACAATTCCTGGGAAGTATATCGGGGATCACGTGGCGAAATTGCTTTTGACCTTGGAAGCGAGTATTGGAGAAAAGGATATCCCTCTGAAACAATAAAGGCATTGTTAAATTTCCGCTTCCATACAATGGGGCTGCCCCGAGTTGAAGCTTTTACAAACCTGATTGCTCTTCCTCCATGGGTATTCTCTCTAAACTCGGGTTTAAAGAGGATAGTATTTTAAGAGCTATGCCTTTTTACATGGAATATTCAAGGATCAACGCTGTTTCTTCTTGCTTAAATGTGAGTAGCCGTAAGGGGGAAGGTTAAATGGAAGATTTAAGGTATCCGGTTGGTGAGTTCGATGTTAAAGGCAATTATAAGGTGGATTTAATTGAAGAGTGGATTTACGAAATTGAAGCTCTTCCGGCTAAAGTAAGAGAAGCTGTAAAGGGCTTAAATGACGAACAGCTAGATTCTGCTTATCGTCCTGGCGGGTGGACTATACGGCAGGTGGTTCATCATATACCAGACAGCCATATTAATAGTTACATAAGGTTTAAACTCGCCCTAACAGAGGATAATCCTGTTATAAAACCATATGCGGAAGATAAGTGGGCGGAGTTTGCCGATTCTAATCTTCCTATTGAGGTGTCTCTAACCATGCTGGAAGCTCTGCATAGCAGATGGGTTGTACTTTTAAAGTCTTTAAAACCGGCTGATTTAGAGAAAACCTTCCGCCATCCTGATTTGGGAGAAATCAAACTTGGTATGAATATCGGTCTATATGCATGGCATGGCCGTCATCATCTTGCACATATAACGTCCCTTAAAGAACGTATGGGATGGTAGTAAATAACAAAAAACGAGTCCAACAGCTATGCTGATGGATTTTTTTTATTTATTAGACAGATTTCTTTCCAAATCCCGTCGTACTTTATCGAAGAGATTTTATTCTAATATTCTAACTATTCCTTTAAAATGATAGAGTGAGCAAAAAATATTAGGAGGTTTTTAGATGAAGAAAACGAAAAAAGGTATGGCCATTTTAGCCAGCAGTCTTCTTGCATTATCTCTTGCAACGATTCCTAAAAATGTAATGAATACAGCGCATGCACAAAATGTGGCCAAGAAGTACCTAATAGCCTACAGCCAATCATCTCTGCCAGCGGGTTATCAAACAGCAATTAAAAACGCTGGAGGCACAGTTATTTCTACTATGCCTGAGGTTGGAGGAGTCGAAGTAAGTTCCTCTGATCCGAGTTTCCTGGACAAGCTAGGGAAAGTAGCGAATATATCTGCAGCGAATTTGGAACGTACTTACAAATTAGATACCGAAAAGCCAACTGGTGCAGATGGCCAGCCTGTAACAATAACAGAAGATGCTGATGGCACTTATTGGAGTTCCCAATGGGATATTCGACACCTGACGAATGAAGGGAAGTCCTTTGCAGTAGAATCAGGTGGAACTGAGAAAAATGGTAAGGTGACCCATAAAGCTATAGTAGGTGTTATTGATACTGGAATCGATGCTAACCATCCTGATTTAAAAGCGAACTATGTTGGCGGCAGAAACTATGTTCCAGCCGGTGGTTATAATCATGAAGACTTAACAGATGAAACTGGCGATCCAACTGATGTATTGGATAGAGAAGGACATGGAACCCATGTTGCCGGTTCAATCGCTGGCAATGGAAAAATTAAAGGCGTCGGCCCAGATCTTGGAATTATGGCATACCGTATTTTTGATTCCAGCGGTAGTGCCCCAACTGCACCAATCGTTGAAGCCATTATAGGGGCGGCTAATGATAAAGTAGATGTCATCAACATGTCTATTGGAGGTTTTGACAACCTAAAATATTATTATGAGGGAACCCGTTACAGTGATATTGCGGATGTATTGCTCTGGAAGCGGGCAGTACAGTATGCAGTTAAGAAAAATGTTACTGTAGTTGCTGCGGCAGGTAATGAATCGCTTAATTATGATGACAAAAAGTCCTTAACAGATTACATGAATGCTGTATATTCCATTCCAGGATTGGTTTACAAAGGAGTTGCAGTTGAAACTCCTGGAGGCACTCCTGGAGTAATCACAGTTTCATCTTCAAACAAGTGGTCAACTAAGGATTTGGCATTCTACTCTAACTATGGAAACAGCTTTATCGATGTAGCTGCACCAGGTGGAGATAACGGTCCGGCTTATGCAAACACAGGAAATTTAATAGTACGTGATTTTACGTACCGTGCTCTAGCAACCTGGCCAACATACCTGCCTCAATATTTTACAACACTTGCTGATGGTTACGCCTATCTGCATGGTACTTCTATGGCTTCTCCAAAAGTTGCCGGTATTGCAGGTTTAATTAAGGCGAAACACCCAGAATATTCTCCATCCCAAGTAAAAGCAGTTATTAAGCAAACAGCACTTGATTATGGAAAACCTGGTCAAGATTCATTATTTGGTTTTGGCGAAGCAAATGCCTATACAGCCGTAACCCAAAAATAATTTAAGGAGACTTGCCCTTTAGTACGGGTAAGTCTTTTTAGTTTAGGACTTGTTAAATAATGTTGTTGAATGTAAGGTAATCTGCGACACTCCTCGAAAATGCATTCGCCTTTCCTTCGTGCGGTGTTTATTCAAAGATGCTAATTTCAATGTCCTGCAGAAAAACGGGCTGGCAAGACACCACAACGAGGCACGAGCGAGGAGGCTTGACAGTTCGTCCGCGGAAAGGGAGCAGATTTACCTGCTATTTATAAAAAATACATTATCTTCGAGAAAAAAAACCTTTCTAACTAAATTGTAATCTTGCAAGCTTATTTCAACCTTTTAATACCCCCTTATGGTATAATGTAATTGATAATAATTATCGTTCCAATTTGAGCTTGATTAATGGGATTAGTACCAGCTTTTCCATGCAGGCTCTTTAGCAAAACTTTTGTCAGAATGACTTAATTTATAAACTCCTTTTTAGGGAGGTAAAAAATAAAACTTTTTAATACAAGGGGGAGGATTGGGTGGTAGAAACAAAAACCAACCACAAAAGATTACCAAAAACAAGAATACTTCAGCGGGCGATTTTCATTTTTATAGGCGCTGTTTTGATGGCAACCGGGTTAGAAATTTTTCTTGTTCCGAATAGCGTTATTGACGGAGGCATAACGGGTATTTCAATTATGCTGGCGCATATATTCGGTTTGCCGCTTGGTGTATTCATTTTCATTCTTAACCTGCCTTTTTTCTATTTGGGGTATAAGCAAATTGGCAAAACCTTCGCTTTATCTACGATTTGCGGCATTATTGTCCTATCTTTTTTCACCTCACTTTTTTATCCTATTCCTGCATTTACAGATGATATTCTGTTAGCAACCATTTTTGGCGGAATGATTTTAGGGGTCGGAGTTGGCCTTGTTATCCGTTATGGCGGAGCATTGGACGGTACAGAAATCTTGGCAATCGTTGTAAACAAGAAGATTCCTTTCTCTGTTGGAGAGATTGTAATGTTTATGAACATTTTTATTCTTGGTGCTGCAGGGTTTGTGTTTTCCTGGGACCGGGCAATGTACTCCATTCTTGCCTATGTAATTGCAGCAAAAACGATTGATACGGTTGTAGATGGATTAGAGCAGTCCAAATCTGTTTGGGTTATAAGTGAAAAAAATAGAGAGATCGGCGAAGCGATTCTTTCAAGATTAGGTCGTGGAGTTACCTATCTGGAAGGTGAAGGCGCTTATTCCGGAGATAACACAAAAGTTGTTTTTTGCGTGATTACTCGTTTGGAAGAGTCCAAGCTAATAAGTGTTATTGATGACATCGATCCCTCGGCCTTCTTGGCTATAGCGGATATTGCTGAGGTTCGAGGCGGCAGATTTAAAAAGAAGGCAATTCATTAGAAAAATTCAAAGCGATACTTCCCAAAATGAAGTATCGCTTTTTCTATTTTAGTTCAGCTGTTTGTTGTTCTTCTTTTGAAAAAAGATGCTTATATACAAAAAGATGCAGACTTAAAACAATAGTATAAATAGGAAGGGAAGTATAACCCCGCTTATTGTGAAATACCCCTGCCTTTATTGAAAAACAATCCAAAAAATGCATGTGTTTATGCCAAACAGATCCCCTGATTCTATTACTAACAACAGGAATGATTATTTGTTTCCTTATAACAACATTTCTTTTTATGGCCTCTTTTGCATATCACCGCCGATAAATTATCGTTTACTTCTTTGATTTCTCCTCTAGGGCATCTGGAACCTGATTTTTCCGAGTTATTTTAATAAACACCAAGTTATTTTAGGAGTAATTATTCTGGATTTATTAAAGTCTATTCGTTAAAATATGGAAGTCATACTTTTTGGTTAGAATAAATGGAAGAGAAAAAGGTAATTTGAGAAAGAGGAGGAGCGCAGTGAAGAAACAAAACCATCCACTGGACAAGCGGTTTGAGATTGCCCACAGGGAAGCTTTGATCGGAGTTATACTTGTTATCTTCAACTTTATATGGTGGTATGGCTTCGCCTATGGCCTAGGTTCTAAAAAAGTGGAAGACTATACATATGTTTTGGGATTGCCAGCTTGGTTTTTTTATAGCTGTATTGCAGGCTTTGTCTTAATGGTCATTATTGTTATTTTTACAGTTAAATATCTATTTAAAGATGTTCCCTTTGAAGAGGAAGGGGGAGGAAGCAAGTGAACTGGGCTGTTATTACACCATTGATTGTTTTTTTAATTATTATTTTTGCAGTGGGGCTGTGGTCAAATAAATCAGTCCTGACAACGAACTCGTTTCTTGAGGAGTACTTCCTGGGAGAACGACAAATGGGCGGCTTTATTTTAGCGATGACGATGGTTGCTACTTATGGAAGTGCCAGCAGTTTTATAGGAGGTCCTGGAGTAGCCTATAACCAGGGACTCGGCTGGGTGCTTCTTGCAATGGCACAACTTGCAACTGGGTATTTCGTATTAATGGTATTGGGGAAGAAATTTGCGATCATTGCCCGTCAATATAAAGCAATTACCCTCATCGATTTTCTTAAAGAGCGTTATCACAGTAAAGCTGTCGTAATAATATCCGCTGGGAGTATTATTATCTTTCTATTTTCATCTATGACAGCGCAGTGGATAGGCGGTGCCCGGCTAGTGGAAAGTCTGACTGGGATGCCTTATACGACCGCGCTTCTAATATTTGCTTTTTCTGTCCTGGTCTTTGTTATTGTAGGAGGCTTTCGTGCAGTTGCCCTGACAGATACGATTCAGGGTGTTGTTATGTTTATGGGAACACTGATTCTGCTAATTGCGACAATCAAAGCAGGAGGGGGAGTTTCAAAAATTATCTCAGACCTGGCAGCTGAAAATCCTAATTTAATCAGTCCTTTTGGAGCAGGAAGGACACTGACTCCTTCCTACGTATCTTCCTTTTGGATATTAGTTGGCGTAGGGGTAGTCGGGCTGCCTCAAATTACTGTTCGTGCGATGTCCTATAAAAATTCAAAAGCAATGCATAATGCAATTATTATTGGTACCATTGTTGTTGGTTTTATTATGCTAGGGATGCACTTAATAGGTGTTTTTGCCCGGCCAGTTCTTCCTGGAGTGAAGGTTGGCGATACGGTCATGCCATTACTATCAATGAAAGTCTTACCGCCTGTTGTCGCAGGGATTGTCCTTGCTGCACCAATGGCAGCCATTATGTCTACAGTTGATGCATTGTTAATTTTGGTAAGCTCCGCACTTGTAAAGGATATTTACTTAAATTACATCAAGCCTAATGCCGGAGACCAGCAAGTGAAAAAGGTGAGCTTTAGTGTGACAGCAATCACTGGAATCCTTGTGATTTTGCTTGCCCTGAGCCCTCCAGATTTAATTATTTGGCTGAACCTTTTTTCATTTGGAGGCCTTGAATCCGTTTTTATATGGCCTGTTATTTTCGGATTGTATTGGAATAAAGGAAATAAGAATGGAGCCATTACATCCATGATTTTGGGGATGGGCTCGTACATTTTATTAGATCGTTTTTATCCAAATGCCTTTGGTCTCCATACGGTGGTAATTCCGATTGTGCTATCCTTTGCTGGTTTTATTGTTGCCAGCCTGGTTATGCCACAAAAGGAAGCAGTGAAAGAGTTAAAAGTTTAGACAATGAAAAAACCCTGCCCAAAAGGCAGGGTTTTTCTATGGCTTTAACCGCTGTTGGCCTATCCACCAATCAATGTGGTCTAAATCAAAGACAAGCATTTTGTTGATAGGACTAAGATGAGGTATGTCCTTCTTTAGCACAAGATTATGGATATCCTCCTCGGTAAGGGGATAATCTACAGATGTAAGATAAGCGATTAATTTTTTAACACCATAGACCTTCCTCATATAATCACCTCCCACAAAGCTCCCTTTATTCTAAAGAACAAAGAAAACTCAGCGCCAGGTACTACACGAAGAAAAGGTTAATTATATATACCCCAAATAAGCCATTTACAACCCTGCTAAGTTGCCGTTATAAAAATAACGCGATCCCCATTTGGGATTCCGCTGATATGGATCTTATTCTTCTTCCTCTTTATTAAACCAGAGCGGGTCGTTATTATCGACTTCGCCGTTATAGTTGATAAGGATTTCTTCACCGGCTTTTATATCCTTGTAAGCAAAAAAGTCGAAGGTATGGTTATCGAAGTTAATATCATAAACTGCATTAGGAGTATACGAATGGTTAAACAGCATTCCATAGCCAAGCAGAATGGCTGTATGGTTAATACCATACTCGAAAGCATAATCAGCCAACAGTGTCTTTTCGATATGTTCATGCTGTTCGTTTGGATAAGCAATTACTGGTGCTTCATGAATTAATTCACCTTTTTTAATATCCCTTTTTGCAAATACACCTCTATTAAATTCCCCATCACTAAGTTTCGAAGTTTTTATTTCAATCATTTTCTACACCTGCACATTCATTTCGATTTTCAATATACTCTTATTAGCTTGACAGGTGAGAGAGAGAAAAGCAACTTTTTATTTTTGCCATATAGTGAATTTGGGCCTATTACCCTAAAAGAAGAAGTGGTGTTATTCGTCTGAAGAACCAATAGTGTTAATTTTGTTTTCCTCTTTCTTGTTGTTTTTTAAAAAGAAGGTATATGGCTGATCTGAACCTGTCATTATTTTATATACATAGGAGGAAGTAACCTTGCAGCCTTCAGTAATTTTTTCAGCAAGGTAATTAGTTCTCTCATAAAGAATAGAACGAATGGTATTGATTTGCCTGAAGATTTTTTCGCTTAAGGCTTCTTGTTTTTCCAGCCGTACAAGCACATCGTTTTGGAACTCTTCCTGTTTTAAAAGATTCTCTGCCATTTGTTTTTGAACAACAGTTTGCTCCTTAAGCTGCTCAGAAATTACATTCTGCAGTGCTTCCTGCTTTTCAAGCCGGTAAGAAATCTCCTTGGTTGCCTGTTTTTGAATAGTCAGCTGTCCGGCGACATTCTCCTTAAATTTACTTTCCTCTTTTAGGAGGCCATGGAGCACTATATTTTTTTCCGCAATCGACTTTAACCATTCCAGCATTTGAGCTTCAAAATCAGTATGCTGGCTGCTTTTGTTTTTAAGCTCGTTTAGCTTATCACTGATTTCTTTCCATTGGCTGGCCTGTAAAAACTCTTGCTCCAGATTATGATTCTTTAAATGTTCAAATGAATGCCTAAGAGCAGAGCTTGCTTCCTGCTGCTGCTGAAGGAATTGTGATAAATAATCTATTCTTTCGACTTCCTGATTGGGTTCTTTGAGAAACTGGGGATTTTTAAATACAGTGGGGTGCTCATTTTTATTAATAAATAAACCCATTGTACGAGTTCCTCCCTCTTATATTTTGTACTAATACCATATGCAAGTTATCACAGGTATGGGTGGGTTTAGGTGGGTGAGTTAACAGCCCAATCTGTTAATTTTATTGCCTATTTTGTTCTTATATTTTTTAAGGATACACAGGGTTAAATGATTGTAAAGGGAATCTGTTACACTCGTCCAATAGGCATTTAAGAGTTCCTTCATACGGTTTTTATATCAGGGAACTAGTTCAAAGCTCTTGGAAAACAAGCTGGCAAGACTTGCATTGAGGCATGAGGGAGAAGGTTGGCAGTAGTAGGTCCTCAGAAAGCGGGCGGATTCCTTTTCTGTTTCTATTGAGCAGTTTTAAACTTTCATTTATCCTTTTTTTGCGTATAATCCTCATAAGCTGAAATAGAAAACTCTTCAGCAACTTTTGTAGATGGGTGACACAAGGATTATCATCACTTTTGAACGCCTCAACGATTACATTAACAAGCACTAGAAAAGTATTATTAATTGCAGCAAGGGGTCTTATTATGGATTTAATAACGGGAAAGGTAATAGAAATCTCAATTTTCCTGCTGCTCATTACATTAATCGAAACTTTAGCCTATTCAAGCAGAACTTCAGGAGCAAGGGTGAAATTAATTGCTACTGCCGTTTCGCTTTTTAGCACATTAGTAATTATTTCAAGATTTCCGACGATGATTCAGCAGCCTCTCACGGCGAAACTTATCGCTGAAGCACCTAGTACGAACAAACTAACTGTTCTTGAAGAACAATATAGAATATTGATAGGGGTAACCTCGTTAGGAGTATTGCTCGGAATTCTTCTGTTTCCTACTTTTATCATTATTTTTTAAAGAGCGATTGTTCAATTATCCAATGAAAAGGGATCAGTGGTTTCACTAATACTAAAAAACTTTAATTTTTCAGATGGCAAGAAAATTATAAAATGCTTCAGAGCTCCTAAGATTTCATATCTTAGAGGAATTACATTAAAGACGATTCCAAAAAGAATTTTTGTTTTAAATGTTATTATTTCAGCCGTCTTTACAATCGGCGTTCTTTCTTCTATTTACGGTTCTACCCTTGTTCCCAGAGATTATTCTCAGGCAGCTTCAATGTCATCGGGCATTATTAGGTATCGCAACGATCTTATTAACATTGTTTATTGATCCGAAAGCCTCTGTTCTGGCTGACAAGGTAATAAAAAGACAAAGCAGTTATATTTACTTAAAAAGTTACTCGCTGACAATGATAAGTTTCAAAATTAGTTGGAACCCTTTTGGCTCAGCTGCTTTTCATTCCTGCTGCCTATTATGTGGCCTGGTTTGCAAAGTGGATACAAAAAAAGGACCCCGGGGGTCCTTTTTCGTTTATTTATGCCTGGTTAGGTTGTGAAACTCTGTTTAGCTCGCCTGCTTTTCTTCCATGCAGGAAGTAGTAGAGGAATAGACAGATAAATATTACAACTGCCATGAATACATACATTCCTCTAAAGCCCAGATGTGGGATAAGGAATCCTAAAATAAATGGTCCAATACCTATACCGGCGTCAAGGAAGATATAGAAGGTGGAGGTTGCTAAACCAATACGATTTTTTGGTGATACTTTAATTGAAATAGCTTGTGCACTTGAAGAAAAAGTTCCGTATCCAAGACCAACAAGTGCTCCTGCAAGCAATAAAACCCAACCCTCATGTGCCTGGCTAAGCACAGCCAAAGCAACAGCAAAGAACAAGAAGGATGGATACATAACAACATTTTCACCTTTCGTGTCAAACCAACGGCCGGTAAAAGGTCTTGATACCAGGATAAAGACAGCATATACAATGAAGAAAAAGCTACCGACATCGACCAGATTAATTTCTTTCGCATAGGAGGTAAGGAAGGAAAGAATGCTTGAATAACCCAGTGCAATAAAAAAGGCAATAACTGAAATAGGGACAGCCTTTGCTTCAAAGAAACTATAAAGCGATATACCTTGCATTTTTGCAAGCTGTTCTTCAGTTAATTCTAATTTAGGCACTTTTACAAAGAAAATCGCTACAAAACTAAAGGCTAATAGAACTGTACAAATAGTAAAGTTCATATTAAATCCCGCATGCTCTCCAACATACATTCCAAGGAATGGGCCGATAGCAGCGGCAAGAGTAACACTTAAAGCATAATAACCTGTACCTTCACCACGGCGTTCATTAGGAATGATTTTTGCCACGATGGTTCCTGTTGCAGTAGAAGCCACTCCAAGAGCTGCACCATTTAAAAAGCGGTTTACATAAAGGAAGCCCATACTGTTTACGAGGAAATACAAACAAGTAGTTATTAGAAATAGAATAAATCCTATATAAAGTGTTTTTTTCCAGCCGATTCGGTCAATTGATTTACCTACAAAAAGCCGCGCAAGCAGTGTGCCTATAACGAAAATACCTGAAGCAAGACCCGCCTGGCTAGGCGTGGCATGGAATCTTTCAGTAGCAAAAACGGTGATGGCTACCATTAATAAATAAAAAGTAAAATAAAGAAAAAAGTTAGCCGTGGAGATAATTAAGAAGTCTTTGGTCCACAATTTAGGTTTATTCATGTTTTCCTCCCTCAATGTTGATAAGGTTTTTTCTGATTTTTGGAAGAACATCAAAAGCAGCTGTCTGTTCCTCTTTCGTAATATCCATCATTACTTTGTACTCTAGCTCTGTTATTTTTTCACGGCAGGCCTTATATATTTCCTCGCCCCTGGATGTCAGCTTGATAATTTTTTCCCGTTTGTCTTTGCCTGGGACAACCTCAAGTAATAGCTTTTCCTGCAGGCGCTGAACGTTCCTCGTTATGGTTGGCTTTTCGATATTATAATGTCCTGATATATCGACGAGCGTAGAGGGACCGTTATTTTTCACATAAAAAATAACCTGCCATAAAGAATAGGATAGGTCATAATCATCAAGCAATTCATTTAATTTACTGATTAATGGCCGGTATAACATTAAAAAACGCTGGAAAAAGCCCTGCATATCAACCCTCCTGAACCGAATAAACAAATAGTTACCTTAGGTAACTAATATTTCACTTTCCCAATTCTACTCTTATTGACGGTCATGTCAAGTAGATTGCCCAAAAAGTAATAGACAATCCTCACTGAAACTGGAAAAATAGGAAGTGCGAGGGAGTAAAGGAGGATCTTTATGTTTTTGAAAAATATAACGTATTTAAATAGAAACTTTCATTTTGAAAAGGGAAGCTTTGGAATAGATGAAGGAAAAATTAATATCGCTGCGGTTGAGGGAAATTATGAAACAGTAATGGACTGCAGCGATTATCTTGTTATTCCAGGTTTAGTGAATGCCCATTTTCATAGCTATTCGTCCATTGCAAAGGGTTTGATGAGGGAAATGCCCATTCAGGAATGGTGCAATGACAGCGAGCAGGGGCAGCTTCAAAATCACCTTTTCAATTACTTGGATACAAAAGCAACAAAAGAAGAGTTTGTGTTAATTGGACAGCAAAGTTATGTTGAAATGGTTAAAAATGGGGTGACGTTTGTAAGTGACGGAGATCCAGGGGATTATCCGGAACTATTGGCTGACGGAATAAATGAATTAGGCATTCGCGGAATTGTGGATACGCATGGAAAGATTGCTAATTATGCTGGGAAAGTTAATCGCAATGTTTGTTATGGAACTCATTTGCTTGAGGAAGAAGATATAACAGAAGAAAGTTTGGCGGCACTTGAAAAATTAAAGGAGCAATATCCTTCTGAAATTATATTTACGCATTGTATGGAAAACAGCTGGAGAAAAGAGATTGTGTATTCCAACTTCGGAAAGTCCAGTGTGGAGCTCTATCATGAGCGTGATTTACTCGATGAAAAAACGGTTCTTTACCATGGTGTACACATGTCGGAAAAAGATATAAGGCTTGTAGCTGAGAATAGCACCTCTATAGTGCACTGTCCTATTTCAAATCTTTGGTCTGGGGCAGGGCAGGCAAATGTAAAAGAAATGCTCAGGAAAAAGGTTAATGTATGCCTTGGCACAGATTACGCACATACAGATATGTGGGAAGTGATGCGTATGGCCTATTATTTGCTAAAGCTAAATACCGATGTAAATGAGTTCTCAGCAGAGGATATTTTTAAAATGGCGACCTTTAATGGGGCAAAAGCATATGGACTAGATGGTGAAATCGGATCCGTTCAGGACGGTAATAAAGCAGACCTTGTCTTTATAAAAAAGGATCATTCGCTTTATCCTTTAGTTAAGAAGGGAAGCTTCTCGAACTATCTGCATAACATCTTAACCAATACACAAAAAGAATCCATCATGCATGTGATGGTTGAGGGTAAGTGGATCATGTATGATCGAAAAGTATTGACTATAGATGAAAAAAAGATAAAGGAACATTATGAAAAAATGATAGGGAAGATTTTTTCCGATATAGCAGAAGCAATTTAATTTTTTCTGCTGCTCGGTATACCATTTAAGGGCCACTAAGAAAGAAGGTACTGGTGATGGGCTAACTAAAGCATAATTTCCAATCATGACACCAAATTTGCCAGCTTGCTCTTTTGGTACCGGGAGTCATCCGAGATCGGCAAATCAAAAAATAAAGAAAATTTCAATTGAAAAATACTAACCATACCGAAAAGTAAAAGGGAGAGATCGTAATAAAGATCCTCCCTTTTTATTTATTTTCTTGATTCCTGGTCTTCTTCATCACTTCTGACATCAGGTCTCACAGGTGTTAAAAGATTGGAAATAGCGGGCTGGTATTGAAGTTGCATATCCATCGGTCCCTGGCCGTCAACACCAGTATCAGAAAGGATAGGTGTATATGCGTTTGGTGCAGCAGTTGGGTAATCCTGATTCTCCATTCCTTCGGTCATTTTTGTTTCTTTACCGTTATTTTCATTACCGCTGTTCTGGCTTTGGTTTTCTAATTTAACAGGATGAAATTCATTAGAAACTTCAGTTTGATATTTCTGACCCATTTCACCTTGACCAGGATCTTGGCTAAGACCGCTGCTATACTCCAGGCCAGCAGGTTTGGAGCTTTCAGAAGCATTTGATTGATACTGCTGTTTACCTTGTCCTTGCCCCTGGTTTTGCTGGCCTTCCCGTTTATTATATAAAATTAATGGTGTTAAATCACCGGAAGCTTCGGTTTGATACGATAAGTTTTCTGATCCTTGGCGATAATTTTGAATTTCATTATGAAGTGGTTCCTTTTTTAGACTTACAGGTCTTAATTCCCGGGAGGCTTCTGTCTGATATTGAGGACGCATCTGTTTTGGTCCTTGATTGCGTTGCTCAGAAGCTTGCTCCATATCTGTATCGGGAACAAAACGGTGGAAGAAATATTCAAAAACTGCCACGCCAAGTGCTGAAATAAGTGAAGCTGAAAATATGTTATCGATTGTGGTCATATTTGCAGCAACAAACCAGACGACTACAAAGGCCAATACAAAGTCGGCAATAGTGGCCATTAGGTTGGTGGATCTTTGTAAAATAAATAAGTCACCCAAAACGTAACCAACAAGTCCAAGAATGATCGTTGCAGTTAAAATATCACCAAAACTCATATTGTAGAACAAGCCAAGGATTAGCCCCAGAACTGAAAGAGTTGCAATAAATTTGATAGCAAATGCTAATGCATGACGCATGATGAAAGAACCTCCTTTTTTGTAGTTTTGTACAGGTATCAGCCGTTTATTCTAATCAATACAAACGTAAAAAAAGGAAAGAGAAAAATTCCCACCTAAAAAAAGACATTTTGCTTCTCTAAACGACAACAATAAAGTAAAATTTATTTTTGATTGTAAGAGGGGGAATTTAGAAATATGAAAAGCAGGGTTTCAGTAATGTTTAGTATTGTTCTTGCCATGCTGGTGGCTTCAATTGATACAACGATCATGAACACCACGATGCCAGTTATTGCAAAAGAACTGGGGAGATTTGATTTATATGCATGGTCATTTGCTTCCTATATGATTACAAGCACCATCCTTTCACCCGTAGCAGGGAGGCTTTCGGATTTATTTGGAAGGAAGAAAGTGTTCGCTTCAGGAATTATACTATTTTTATTCGGGTCACTTTTATGCGGCCTTTCCGGAAGCATGGTCCAGCTCGTTATTTTCCGTGCCATTCAAGGGATAGGAGCAGGATTTATGATGCCATTCCCAGCTATTATTGCTGGTGACTTATTCCCTGTAGAAAAGAGAGGGAAAATCCAGGCCTTATTTACAGCAATGTGGGGGCTTTCTGCCGTTCTTGCACCGCTGCTTGGTTCATTCTTCGTCGAGTATATGACATGGAGATGGATTTTCTTTGTTAATTTACCGGTATGCTTAGTAGCCTTTTTAACATTAATGCCATACCAGGAACATTACGAACCAAAAAAAGCGAGTGTCGATTATCTCGGTGCAATTCTTTTTGCGGCGGGTGTTACCTTCCTTCTATTGGATACAGTAGTAAAAGAAAATCGAGTCTTATACTTCATAATCGGAGCAGTTATTCTTGTGATTTTTTACTTTTATGAGAAAAAACAAGTCTCACCTATTGTTCCGCTCACCATGTTTAAAAATAAAATGATTTCGCGAATCAACTTGAACGCCTTTATAGGGACGGTTGCGTTATTCGGAACATCAAGTTTCATTCCATTATTTCTGCAGAATGTAAAACATCTTTCTTTATTTATGAGCGGTGTAGCGTTACTTGGAACAGCGATTGGCTGGATGGCTGCTGCTGTACCTGCAGGAAAGTGGATTTTAAAATATGGATATCGTATTTTATTAATAATCGGTAATGCTCTGTTGTTCCTGTCCGGGATCCTTTTAACTCTATTAAATGAGGATCATGGTTTCTGGTTCGTGTTCGCAGTTATGATCGTTCAGGGTCTGGCTTTCGGCTTACTGACAACAGTGGGCGTCATTGGGGTTCAGCAGCTGGTTGGAGGACATGAAAAAGGTATTTCGACTTCATTCTTTATGTTCTGCCGAAACATGGGAACAGCTATAGGTGTGACCGTAATGGGAGCACTTTTAACAGCAGGCTCCAGTTTCATGATTGGAATCCATCATATATTTATTTTTGGCTTTATAGGAAGTATTTTTGCTCTGCTCACGGCATTTTTAGTACAGAGGCAAAAACAGTCTGTTCCTGCCTAAATTAGAAAAGACCTTTCCCTAATGGGAAGGTCTTTTCTAAGCTAATCAGTTATATCCATAACTTCTGAACGCATAAGAGAAACTAAGGCATCCGCAAAGGACATGGCGAATGCAAGTTTCTCTAATGTTTATTTATTCTCTGTATTTGCTGCTTCCTCCAGTTTTCTTGCATTTTCAAGCCCCGTATCACTAAACGAGTTGTCACTATTCAATTGGCCGCCATTCGGACCGCCATCCATACCCTTATTATTTCGATCTTCTGATTGAAGATCATTTCTAACTTCTGCCATTATTATTCCTTCTTTCCGTAAGGATTATTCTTCCCAAAGTTTAAAAGGGGTATAGACCTTGTTCCCTGAGATTTGCCTATGCAGGATTGGTTTTTTAAAAAGATTTTCTGATTCTTTTATGCCTATTTCTTCTCGATGACGAGCTCTGATGCTAATTCCGAGAATCTCTTCATATATTTTCGGCACGGTGTAGTTCCTCCCTTTTTGTTGATAAGATTATTTTTTCCTGTTTAGATTGTAAAAATGTACAGTAATGGAAAAAACGAAATGAATAAATTATTAAAATACTTTTGTGAGTAATAAAAAAACTTTTCGAAGTAAACCTATTGCATTTTAGAGTAAAATATATTACCTTTAAAAGTAAGAGGAGGTGAAAATATGGAAAATTTGAGATTAAATGTTTCTTTATTAAGAAAAAAGGTGCCAAACCTAACGAGTGCCGCCAGATCAGTAGGATTACGTCCTGCCACAGTCTCTAATTTATGTACAGGAAAAATTCCCATAGGTCGAGCGGAAGTTCGGACTTTAGCTGCACTTGCAGAATTGGCCCAATGCAGTTTGGATGAGCTCGTAATAAGAGGGGAGAGTGTGGAGATGATTGAAACTAAAATTAAAACGCTTGATTTGTTCGCACCTATTGTGAAGGGAGGGACTGTCGGTTTAATCGCAAGATATGGAATGGGCCAGCTTGTTATTCTAGCTGAATTATTCCATAGGCTCAAGAAAGAAGGCTACGCAGTGATTTTGCTTCAGCCTCAGGATAATCACCCTGAACTGGATGATATTAAAGATGAAACAGATGTTGTAGTAAATTCAATTGATGAAGCTTTTGAGAAAATCTCAGATTTCGGTGCAACAAAGGATATTATTTTTACTGCAGATCGTTCCCATGTTCTGACGGGTGAAATATATAATCTTCAGGAACAAATACAAAATGCTAACATTCAATCCGTAACAACCTTCCTTCTTGACTTAAAGGGAGAGTCCGTGGATGACGAACTTCCTTACGGCCCGCTAGAGACACTTTGGCAATTTGACGCAGACCTCGCAGCCAGACATAAATTTCCTGCCGTAAACCCCATTTATTCTACTTCTTCAGTTCTGGAGGGGGCAAGTCTCGATCAAAAGCACCTTTCCATCCAACAAAGAGCTCAAAAATTATTAAGACGCTATCGGGAATTATGGTCCTTAGTTAATGTAAAAGGGCTAAATGGAATCCCAGCCTCAGAGCTTCAGACTTATAACCGGGGTGAAAGACTGGAAGCATATTTGACACAGCCGTTTTATGTGGCAGAAGCTTTTACCGGAAAAAAAGGGGAGTCTGTAGAACTTAAAGATGCACTAAGTGATGTCCAAAAAATTTTAGATGGAGAAAAAGATTTTGAGGATCTAAATTCTTTAAATTATATAGGCAGTCTTTAATTATTAATTTGGATTAACTTCCCCGCTCATTTATGAGCGGGGTTTTTATGTAATTTTATTTTTTTGTATTTTAATTAGTACAGTTATTAAATATGTGATGCTAGGTAAATATGATATAATCATCTAAATGAATGAATAAGAGATGTAGAAATACGGGGGAGCGTAACAGTGCAACCATTAGAAAAAATTGCAGAATATTTAGTAGAGAATGCAGCAGACATTAGCAGAAAAATAGTTGATTATAATGTTGGTAAATTAGAGATAGATCTTCCAGATGAAGTTGTTGAGAGAGCTGTGACCACCAATGGTGAATTTTTGGAGTTCATTGGTCATACTTTGGAGTTAAACGAAGAAACAGCAGCAAAAAGGTTTTTGGAATGGTACAAAAAAAATCAGCAGCAAACTCAAGCAGAAGTTAATTTTCAAGTGGATGACATCTCCGCTTTAATAAAGCCTTATGCCGCGGTGCGGATGCAGCTGGTAAAGATGCTAACAAAGATTTCTATAGAGCAAGGCCTGTCTACAGAAGAGGTAGTATTTGTGAATAATCGTACTAGTTACTTTCTGGATTTGAGTATCACTCAGACGATTATTGAACGGGAACGCTTATCGAAAGAATCTAAACAAAAGAGTAAAAGGGTTATTACTGAATTATCATCACCTATTGTTCCGATTCAAAATGGTATGGCCATTCTGCCCCTAATTGGTGAGCTGGATTTAGATCGAAGCAATCATATCATGAATAGTGTAATTCCTAAGATAAGTCAACAGAAAATAAAGTGTTTGATCATTGATTTCTCCGGAATGCTTACAATTGATGAGGAAGTTGCGGGTTTAATTTTTAAAATTCACCGTGTATTAAAACTTCTGGGTGTAGAGTCTATGTTTACAGGTATCCGCCCAGACCTGGCTACATTAGTTGTAAATGCGGGTATCGACTTTTCATCCTTAAAAACCTTCGGGAATGTACAACAAGCTATCTTTAGCAAGGCAGAGTAACGCGAAAAAGCACTCATAATATAATGAGTGCTTTTTCAATATTAAAAAAAGACCCTAAAATAGAGTCTTTTGTAGTGGTTAAAATTAGATTAAGCTTTACGAACGTTAGCTGCTTGCGCGCCACGTTGACCTTGCTCAACATCAAAAGTCACTGATTGACCTTCTTCTAAAGTTTTGAACCCTTCGCCTTGGATCGCTGAGAAATGAACGAATACATCGTCTCCACCTTCGCGCTCGATGAATCCGAATCCTTTTTCGCTGTTAAACCATTTTACTTTACCATTTTCCATTTTTGTTGCCTCCTAGTGTGTTTTACACACAATGTGTTACTATCCTTGCTCTCAGTGATCATTAAGACGAAAAGTTTGTACTTATACTATCCTTTACACCGAACAAAAATAATTCTTCCTAAGAATAACATTAATTTTGATGGATTACAAGCGATAACATGAGTTATTTTTCTAAAGATCATTTGACTGGAATTAAAATAAGCGCTGAGGTTTTCCTCAGCGCTTTCAATCATGGCTTAGTAAAAACAAGAGCAGCCAACGATAATTAAAAGGATGAATAATACTACAATCAGGGCGAAACCTCCGCCAAAGCCGTATCCGCATCCTCCATAACCGTAACCACCAAAACCGCCGCAACCGCCGTAGAACATATACAACACCACCTTTCATATGGGTCTTTATACCATATGCAAAGAGGGCAGAAGAGATATAGGCAGGAGCGGAGTGTCAAAAGAGAAATATTTTGAAGTAACGAACGTAAAAATGCAAAATCGTAATGGTTTTCCCTTTCTTTTAAGTCTTTTTGATTATACCATATATATCCAGGAAATATCACCCTATTTCTCTATACTGATTTAAGGTTAAATGGAGAATAGGGGGTGGAAAGAAGAATGATTGACTATCGTATAAGGTATATATCGGGTTATACAGCGAAAATTGGCGACCTAGTTTCCATGTTGGAGCACACAAGGGCAGTTACTTTAAGTGGCCTGCAAGGATTAAGCAAGGAAGACCTGGATTATGTGCTCGATGAAAGTTCGAACACTATTGGGTCCCTTTTAATGCATATTGCCTCAATTGAATTTGTACATCAAATTATTACTGCTGAAGACAGGGATATTAACGAAGAAGAACGTAGAGAATGGGGAACAGCTCTCGAGCTTGGAAATCAGGCTAGAGAAAAGTTTCGTGGATACTCGCTTGATTACTATTTTAATCGTTTAGCATCTATCAGGGACAATACTTTGACATTGTTAAAAACTCAGGACGACCAGTGGCTCACGGAAACAAAGAATTGGGAAAATGGCCTTCCATATAACCATTACTGGATGTGGTTCCATGTTATGGAGGATGAAATAAATCACCGCGGTCAAATTCGAATGATTAAGAGGTTATTGGAGAATAGAAAGGTAAAATGACAGGGGAATCATATGTTGATCTTAAAAAGAAACGCGCCACTCTTTTTTATTTTTGCTGTCCTGCTATGTTCCATTTTCGCTCAGGTTTCTGATGATTTAATTAGACTTTTCAGTCTGAAAGCGATCTCCATTTGGGATGAACGGATGTGGATTACACTCTTTCGAGCGTTTATGACAAAATATCGTATTAATCTTCATTGGTAAAAATAGGTCCTATAATATAAATTTGTACCTTACTTGTTTAATCATAAATACATTTCTTGCATTTTATTATTTTTACTATCAGATCCTCTGGAACCCCGGGGAATTTCAATTGTTCTAAAAGCAAATTGACTGCCATGGGCAGTTCTTATTTTTAGCCAGGAAGGTATATAAATTTCTTAGGCGAATTATTAATTAAAACGAAAATAGGAGGTTTGTAAATTGCTATTTCCTAAGTCGAGATTTGCCACTATTAATGGAATGGAAGTTCATTTTTCAGAATGGGGAGATACACAAAACCCATCTGTTGTTTGCTGGCATGGATTAACCAGAAACGGGCGGGATTTTGATATTCCTGCCCGGCATTTAGCAGAGGAGTATCATGTCATTTGCCCGGATACAATAGGGCGAGGATTGAGCCAGTGGAGTTCTTCTCCAGAAAAGGATTATAGTTTTGAAACATACAGCAATTTGGCAATTGGATTACTTGACCACCTAGGAATCCAACAAGTTCGCTGGGTCGGTACGTCAATGGGCGGAGCGATTGGTATACGTATTGCCGGAACCACAGAATATGAAAATCGTATTAGTCATTTAGTATTGAATGACATAGGAGCTGGGGCTTCTGAAAATGCTGTCCAGGATATTGAAGGAATTAAACGTATTATCAGTTATGTAGGTTCCCCGCCGCAATTTAAAACTTTTACGGAGCTAGTGAAATATTATCAAACGATATATGTTACCTTTGGACTTTCAAATGAGCAGGAGTGGGTTGATTTTACCCAATTTTCATGCAGACGAAGGGATGGGGGAGGTATAAGTCCTGATTATGATCCCAACATTTCATTGCAATTTAAGCATACAGAAGATTTAGAGCTCTGGAACC
The DNA here is from genome assembly GCF_011393025.1 of Neobacillus terrae. GTDB lineage: Bacteria > Bacillota > Bacilli > Bacillales > Cytobacillaceae > Neobacillus_A > Neobacillus_A terrae. Next base: position 34,586 of record NZ_JAAOEO010000020.1, read on the forward strand.
ATTGGAAAGCCATCCAATCTAAAACTCTTCTTATCCGTGGAGAAATTTCCGATGTACTGCCGCTTGACGTAGCAGAAAAAATGGAACAGAAAGAGAACTGTAAACTAGTGACACTGCCAAAGCTAGGTCATGCTCCTGCTTTAAATACAGAGGATCAAATTTCGTTAATCGAAAACTTTTTGAGATAATACATCAGTGTACGTGACTCCTAAAGAATTTTGTAAAATTCCATAATACGCGGAAAAGCATGCTGATTTTGGCATGCTTTTTATTTTATCAGGTTAAATGCATCCCTTATTGAACAATGATCTTGAAGGACATTGGGCCGGAGTGTATTTTTTCCTGTTATCCCGTTTTAAAGGCCTATTTTTTATTTACCTGACGCCCGCTTTTTTTCTGGCTCTGTGACTTCGAGTTACCAATTTGAAAATCACTTCCTAATTCAATGTCATTTCTATTATCCTGTTTCTCGATTTGTTCTCTTGTTTGATCCTTATTTTGTCTGCCTTGCTTTGACAACCGTCATCATCTCACTTTCAAAATTTAATCGTTTTTAATATGCTCATTTTGATTATAAAAATCTCACTAAATTCGTGTTTTTGAGGAAGTGATCATAAATGATACAAATACGGTTGCCAAAGCTATAAAACGTCCTGCTTGAGAACAAAGATCAATATATCAAGTAAAAGTGCTTATTGAGAATGAAGAGAGAGATTGAGATTTTACACGCGATTTCAGTAGTTTACGCGCCGATTGATGGATCTTACGCGCGGGATTGACGCAGCTTACACGCAGCTTCGGGTAGTTTATGCGCCGTTCCTGCATAAGAATATTCTCAAAAACACTAGTTGCAATTTTTAAATTGAAGCCCTTTCAATTATCCGTGTCACATGACGAACAGCGACGCCTTTAACATCAGTAATACAATTTTTTGAACCAGTTGCCATTATTTCGAATCTTCATCTGCCAAATCCTGGGCGGAGATCTAGGAAGTTTTGAGAGGCAAAACCTCGAACCTCTTCTTCTTTATAAAACTTTAGCAGCTCATTAATAAGGTTTTGGTGTTTAGAAGCGTCCTCCAGATTGGTAATAAAGGTGGTAATACCGTCAAAATCAGAACCCAGTCCAATTTGTTTCACTCCGCCAAGCGAACAGAAATGATCAATATGCCTAATTAAATCAGAAATTCCAGCTTTTCCGTTTTCAGTTATAAAAGGGGGATTAAAAACAACGTGGATGAGCCCGCTTTGTTGAAACATAGCTTTAGCTTGTTCATCGGTTAAATTGCGGAGGTGGTTACATAGTGATCGAGAGTTGGAATGACTGGCAATTGGGTATTTGGCTATATCCATTACATCCCAAAACGCTTTATCACTTAAATGGGATACATCGGTTAATATTTGATGTTCGTTATGAAACTCAACAATTTCTTTCCCAAAAAAGGTAAGGCCAGCACCGCGTGGCTCTCCCGCTCCATCAGCAGCCAAGTTTGCATTATTCCAGGTAAGTCCGACGGAACGAACTCCAAGCTGATAAAGAATATGTAATTTAGAAATATCATTCCCTATAGCATCAACGCCCTCAAGCGTTAACATAGCCCCAATTTGGCCAATTTTTAACTGGTCAAAGTCCGACCAGTTCTTTATATGGACCATATCAGGATTTTTCCCCAATACTTCCTTGTAAAAATAATCCACTTGACCTAATGCAGCTTGAAATTTTTGATCAGAAGGGATATCCGGATCGATAAAAATGGCGAAGCACTGAACCTTAACATTTCCCTTTTGCAATCTTGTTTTATTTGTTTCCAATTCCGGAGAGTTTAAAAAACTTAATGTTCCTTTAGCATCCTGCAATTTCATTAAGGCATCACAATGTAAATCAATTATATTCATCATCCTGTCCTCCTTTTTTATATAAGCTAATAAAATCTTAACATAAAATTTTAGGGGTCATAAATAAAACTCTAACATTTTCAAATGGGCGAATAACCATTCCTTTTTGGATATGGACACATACACTACCTTGTAATTATTTGAGGAGGAGAGATTAAAAATGGATAGACAATTAGGGAATATTGGTATGGGCACAGGCGGTTACCCTGGTACTGGCATAGAATCAAGCGGCTTTTCATCAGCCATGGGTGGAGGCTATCCAGGAATGGGAGCAGGTGGCTATCCAGGCTATGGAATGGGCCATGGAGGTTATCCAGGTTATGGCATGGGACATGGAGGCTACCCAGGCTATGGCATAGGACATGGAGGCTACCCAGGCTATGGAATGGGACATGGAGGATACCCATGCTATGGCATGGGACATGGAGGCTATCCAGGCTACGGCATGGGACATGGAGGCTATCCAGGCTATGGAATGGGACATGGAGGCTATCCAGGCTACGGAATGGGCCACGGAGGATACCCAGGTTATGGAATGGGATATGGCGGTTATCACCGGGACGATGAGATATTCTTAGGTTATTGATAATTCTATTATAAAAAGAACGAGCTAATAGATGATCATAGAAGGCCTCCTTTTTCAGGAGGTTTTTTATATTAATTAGGATCGTAATAAATAGGCTTCTCAACAGGCTTTTGGATTATTGTTAAAAGTTTAGCTTTGTACAGCTATATGACTCAAGCGGAAAGCAAGCACCTGATTCGAAACTCAACAGGACAAGTATAATTCAAAACCACACATTTTGTAGAAGATCCATTAAGTATAAAGTGTGAATATAAAAATCTTTTTTATTTGATTTATATCAAGTTTACAGCGAAAATAACTATGCGAAGTAGTTATTTTGAATATTAAGTATTCTCAAGAAGAAGTCAACTTAACTAAGGTAATGTAAATAGTAAAGGAGTGCTTGGTGTGAAACTTGTACAATTTAAAAAAAATAATGAAATCCGCCTTGGAGTAAAAACTGACTTAGGTGTATTGGATTTAAAAGATGCAGGAGGAAAGTTTGAGCAGCAAGTCCCTGAAAATATGCAGGAGTTAATTTCCTTGGGGCAAGATGGTATTCAAGCAGTAAATGCAGTCGTACAAAGAGCAGTTAATCAAGGAAATAAAGACAACTTTTTATTAGAGGGAGAGATCCACTTTGCCCCTGTTGTTTCTTCTCCGGATAAGATTATTTGTGTGGGTTTGAATTATATTAATCATGCAAAGGAATCGAAAATGGATGTACCAACATCTCCAATCTTATTTAGTAAGTTTAATAATGCCCTAGCCGCCCATGGAGAAACAGTTAAAATACCGCAATACGCAGAACAAATGGATTATGAAGCAGAGCTTGTTCTCGTTATTGGAAAAACTGCACAAAATGTTTCAGAGGAAGAAGCTCTAGCCTATGTGTTTGGTTACACTATAGGAAATGATGTTTCTGCAAGGGATTTACAGTTTAAAACGAATCAATGGTTACTAGGAAAAAGCCCTGATGGCTTTGCGCCAATCGGCCCTTTTTTAGTCACAAGCGATGAAATTGATCCAATGAATTTAACAGTGGAATGCAGAGTTAACGGGGAAGTACGGCAAAAGGGAAATACGAAGGACATGATTTTTAACTGTGCTGCTATTATTAGCTATGCTTCTAAGTATATGACACTAAAGCCTGGCGATATTATTTTTACCGGAACCCCCGATGGTGTTATTCTTGGATATGAAAAAGAAAAACAGAAGTGGCTTCAACCAGGAGATGTAATGGTTATTACTATTGAACCAATTGGAGAATTAAAAAACGTACTGCAATAGAAGGACAATTTAAATGGGGCAGACCCACATTAGCAACAGATTGTACTATGGAAATTTTATCAATGGAATATGGAAGGATTCGAATGAAAGTTTAGCCGTTTTTGATAAATATTCTGGTGAAGAAATAGCAACCATCGCTATAGCTTCTAAGGAGGAAGTTAGGGAAGCTGTTAAAAATTCTTATGAAACCTTTCAAGCTGCCAAACTTTCCCCGATGCAAAGATACGAAATTTTATTGAAAACAGTTGAGATTGTTAAACAAAGGAAGGAAGAATTAGCTTTAACTATTGTCGAGGAATCAGGTAAAGCGTTAAAAGATGCAAGGAGTGAAATTGACAGAGGAATACAAACTCTCATTGCATCTGCTGAAGAAGCAAAGAGGATTACGGGTCAGGGGATTCCTCTTGGACAGCCAGGTAATGATAATAAAATTGCTTTTACTATACGTGTCCCAGTTGGAGTTATCGGCGCAATTACTCCTTTTAACTTTCCATTTAACCTGGTTGTACATAAAATTGGGCTTGCCATTGCTGCAGGAAACACTGTGGTGTTGAAACCGGCAGAAAAAACACCAATTATATCTTGTTTACTTGTTGAAATATTTATGGAGGCGGGGCTGCCAAAAGGGTTTCTCAACCTTATTAATGGAAACGGACACACAACTGGTCAGTATATGCTGGAAGATGAACGAATTGCCATGTATACCTTTACAGGGAGCCCGCTAGTGGGACGCCAGATAAAAAATAATACTGGCATTCGTAAAGTAACATTGGAACTTGGCAATAACTCACCTAATATTGTCCATCATGATGCAGCGGATTTGGACAGGGCAGTGGAACTTTGTGTAACAAGAGGATTTTCAAATGCAGGACAAGCCTGTATATCGGTTCAGCGTGTCTATGTACATAAAGATATTTACCATGCATTCGTTGATAAAGCAATCCAGCTGACCGGAACATTAAAGGTTGGAGATCCCAAGGACCCAGAAACAGATATTGGCCCTTTGATAAGCGAAAAAGAGGCGATACGAGTAGAGGAATGGCTGCAGGAGCCAAGAGATAGAGGTGCCAGCATTTATGGAGGTGAAAGGGAAGGAGCTTTTTTGCATCCCGCAATTGTAACAAATGTCAGCAAAGATATGCGGGTCATATGTGAGGAAGTTTTTGCCCCTGTTATTGGTATTACTCCATACGAAACGATTGAAGAGGCTTTTGAAATGGCCAATGACACTCCATTTGGTTTGCAGGCCGGGGTATTTACATCCAATTTAAATATTGCAATGGAAGCCAGCCACAAATTAAATTTTGGCTGTGTGATTATTAACGATGTATCTACCTTCCGTGCAGATGTCATGCCATATGGGGGTGTAAAGGACAGCGGTGTAGGAAAAGAAGGTCCCCGTTTTGCTGTCCAGGAAATGACAGATGAACGAAATATTGTCATTAATTTATAGGCCTTGTTAAAGCTCATTGGTAATTGTAGAAGAGGAGGGTTTTTTTACTAAGATTCGGTGATTTGTCCCTAAAGCTGATTTCAGCAACATTTCCATAATTGAAACGGAAATTTTTCCGCGCAGGCCGGTCGGATGTTTAACTCGGACAGACCGTGGATAACCTTCATTCATTCAAAGAAGAACCAAACTCTCCAAGGCCGCTAGAAAAACATCTGTATTTAAAAGAAAAACTTTTAATGAGTTTTTTCACCTTTTATAGTAAAAACAGCTTTAATGATATGAAGAAAACAGAAAAAGCATGCCAACGCGGCATGCTTTTTTCACTTAACATGAATTAACCTCTTCAACCTTCGACAATGCCTCTGTGTCTGCAATAAGTGTCACGTTGGAATGAGGGCAGAGGGCGGAAGCTGGGAAGTCTTTATCAACCTTACCTTCAAGCAGCTTTTTAATGGCATCAGCCTTCTGGGCACCCGATGCTAATAAGATAATTTTTTTACTCTGGAAGATGGTGTTTATTCCCATAGTGATTGCTTTGGTGGGCACTTCCTCTATGCTTTGAAAAAAGCGGGCATTTGCCTGGCGGGTTGATTCGGTTAGAGAAACAATATGGGTTTTAGAATCAAAAGAAGTTCCAGGTTCGTTAAAACCGATATGTCCGTTTATTCCGATTCCAAGAATTTGCAAATCAATACCGCCCAAATCTGATATGAGCGAATCATATCTAGTGCACTCATTTTGCAAGTTTTCTGCAAGCCCATTCGGAATATGGGTACTTTCTAAAGGGATGTCGATGGAATCAAACAGGTTTTCTCTCATAAAAAAGTGATAACTGTTGGGATCGCTTGGAGCCAGACCAACATACTCATCAAGGTTAACGGTCCGAACCTCTTGATAGGAGGTTTTATTTTTTTTATGATCATCAATTAAAACCTGATACATTCCTTTAGGAGTACTCCCAGTTGCCAAGCCCAACAGGGTTCGGACATTTTCTTTAATAGTTTCTATTACAATATTTGCAGCCTTTTGACTCATTTCTTCATAATTTGAAACCTCTATTACATCCACACTGAACACCTCCTTATTTTTGATAAGCTATTTTCCCTCTGCACATCGTAAGCACAACATTATGATTTTCATCAAGGATGACTAAGTCCGCATCCTTTCCTTTGGCAATGCTGCCCTTTCTGTTAAAGATATTCAATTCTCTCGCAGGATTCCCCGACGTCATTTCGACTAAATCGATAAGATTTGCATCGGTAAATTTTATCATATGAGTAATGGCCTCATTCATTTTAAGAATACTGCCGGCAAGTGTACCATCCTTTAATTGAGCCTTGCCGTCTTGGACTGTGACTTCCTGCCCGCCAAGATCATAGATGCCATTTTTCAGGCATTTGGCACGGAGGGCATCTGTTATAAGGACAAGCCGCTCTTTTCCAAGCAGGCGGTAGGAGATGTTGACCATTTCGGGACTGACATGAATCGTATCAGCAATTAGTTCAGCCATTATCTCATCTCGTAAATAAACGGCACCAACAACGCCGGGCTCCCTGTGATGCAGGCCACGCATCTGGTTAAAGAGGTGGGTGGCATGGCTCACACCAGCTTCAACTGCTTCCATCACCTGCCGGTAGGTAGCTTCCGAGTGGCCGACGGAAGGGATAACTCCTATATCTTTTAGATACTTTGTTAATTCAATCCCGCCTTCTTGTTCAGGTGCTAGAGTAACGAGCCTGATATGCCCGGAAGCAAGTTCCTGCCACTTTTTAAAAGTGACGGTATCAGGGCTGGTAATAAATTGCTTGGGCTGTGCCCCTGCCATGTTAGGAGAGATAAAGGGACCTTCAAGATGAATTCCTAAAACCTCAGCTTTTCCTGGCTCATTATTTCTTTTAATAAATTGGGCAGCATTTTCAAGTGCTTTTTCAATGGCATCACTGCTTTGGGTGATAGTCGTGGCAAGAAAGCTTGTTGTTCCTTCACGGGGAAGTGTTTCAGCCATGACTGTTAAGGCTTCTTGTGTTGCGTCCATAGTATCTGCTCCACCCGCGCCGTGAATATGGACATCAATAAATCCAGGCATTAAAGAATAATGATCGGAAAAGGAAATGACCTCAAAATCTGCATCCTTTTCCTGGAGTGTATCTATCTCTCCAATTTCCGAAATAATGCCGTCTGAAACTATAAGATAAGCATTTTTAAGAGGTCCATTTTCACCATAAATCGTTACATCTTTTATAAGGAAAGATTTAGTCATTTTTCAAGCTCTCCTTCGTTTTTGTAAAAATATGCATAAATTACTAGTTTTAAACTGAATTTAATAATGGTTATGTTTGTCTTAAGAGGTTGGAGTTATGCAATTAAACTACGAATAACTTGAGAGGGAAGTGTACATATGCTTGGTTTTTTGCAAAGAATCGGTAAATCATTAATGCTTCCGATTGCTGTTCTTCCGGCTGCAGCGTTATTACTGAGGCTTGGACAAAAGGATTTATTTGATATTCCCTTTATAGCAGCTTCCGGAAACGCCATTTTTGCAAACTTGGCCCTTATTTTTGCGATTGGGGTAGCGATTGGCTTATCAAGGGACCAAAGCGGGGCAGCAGGCCTCGCGGGTGCAATTGGGTATCTAGTTCTAACAGAGGGTACAAAAGCAATCAACAAAGACATCAATATGGCAATTCTGGGCGGGATACTTTCAGGTATTGTTGCAGGAAGTCTTTATAATCGTTTTTATAAAATAAAGCTGCCTGATTGGCTGGGCTTCTTTGGAGGTAAACGATTTGTTCCGATTATAACTGCGGCTGCTATGGTCATATTAGCGGGGATTTTCGGGTTTATATGGCCGCCAATCCAATCGGCTATAAATGCTCTTGGCCACTGGATTATTGGTGCAGGAGCAATAGGTGTCGGTCTTTATGGCCTCCTTAACAGGCTGCTTATTCCGGTAGGTCTCCATCATGTATTAAACAGTCTTGTCTGGTTTGTATTCGGGGAATATAAAGGAGCTACTGGGGACTTGAACCGTTTTTTTGCGGGGGACCCATCAGCAGGGATTTTTATGGCTGGTTTCTTCCCGATTATGATGTTCGGTCTTCCGGCAGCAGGTTTTGCTATGATTGCTGCTTCTAAGCCTGAGCAGCGGAAAAAAACTGCGGGTTTACTTGCAGGTATAGCCTTAACCTCATTTCTAACGGGGATTACTGAACCGCTTGAATTTTCCTTTATGTTTTTATCTCCGCTACTATATGGAATTCACGCAGTTTTAACTGCCAGCTCCATGGTGGTCACTTACTTATTGGGCATTCGCCATGGATTTGGATTTTCTGCAGGTGCTATAGATTTTTTCTTGAATCTCGGATTAGCAACAAAGCCGTGGCTTTTGTTTGGGATCGGGATTATTTATGCGATTATCTACTTTGTCGTTTTCTATTTTCTTATTACAAGGCTGGATATTAAAACACCTGGCCGTGTGGAAGACGACGAGACGCCCGAAACAGACCGAGTTGAAATGGCAGCAGGCGGCGATAAATATGACACAATGGCCCAATACTTTATCCAGGATCTTGGCGGAAAAGACAATATCGGTACAATTGATAATTGTACAACTCGCTTGCGCTTAACCGTTGATAATATGAATGAAGTCAAAGAGGATGCTCTAAAGCGCCACGGAGCCAGGGGTATTATAAAAGTTAATAAATCAAACCTGCAGGTTATTGTCGGAACAGATGTAGAATTTGTTGCGGATGCCATGAAAAGCAGGGTAGGGAATGGAGAGGCAGTCTCTGCTCCAATGCCGAAAAAAGTGGAGGATCCAAAGCCTTGTGACCCGATGAAAGGCGAGGATTTTATTCTTCCTATGAAAGGGAGGGTAATTCCAATTGAAGAGATTCCAGATGAGGCATTCTCCAGCAGAGCAATGGGGGATGGATTTGGGATAGAACCAGCTGAAGGAACAGTGGCAGCACCAGTGGATGGGGAAATTATGATGTTATTCCCTTCCAAACATGCAGTTGGGATTAAAACAAGGGAAGGACATGAAATACTCATTCATGTTGGAGTTGATACCGTAAAACTTGAGGGCCAGGGATTCGAAAGCTTTGTGAATGAAGGAGATCAAGTAACGAAGGGACAAAAGCTGTTAAAGGCAGACTTGGAGGCAATAAAAGGAAAGGTACCTTCCACCACAACTGCCGTTTTATTTACAAACCTGACAGCCGACCAGAAGCTCACTTTAAAGAAAACAGGGGACATGGAGCAGGGAGAAAGCAATATCTTTGAATTTAATAATAAGCAATAATATATAAAGGCAAAAAGAGATGCGTAGGCATCTCTTTTGGTTTTATTTGATGTTCTCTATGATTTTCTTAGCTGTGTTTGCCCCGTTTTCAAGGCAGTCAGGAATACCAACCCCGTAATAGGAGCAGCCGGCAAGCCAAATTCCAGGATAGTCCTTAGCCAGCTTAGTTTCCAGGGCGGTTACTGTTTGTGGGTGTGTAATTAAATAATTTGGCATGCTCTCAGACCATTTGGTTACTTCATATGCAGCAGGCTCCGCTGTAATCCCGAGACTTTTTACAATATCATTCAAAGCAGTTTGTAGTAGGTCTGCGTCGCTCATTTCTTTTAAGGAGGCGTATGCCGGATGGCTGCTTTTGTAAAATAACCTTACGAGCAGGTTTCCGCTTTGTGAAGTATGCTTCCATTTCCTGCTTGTCCAGGTGCAGGCATTACAGGAGAGTTCATCTGTATTTGCAGTAATAAAACCAGTTCCGTCCGAAGGAAGCTTGCTGTCAGGGATTTCAAATCCTACATAAACAGATATTAGAGAGCTGTTTTTTAGGTTGGCAAATTCTTTTTCCAGTTCCTCATCCATAAACAAGTCTTCTGCAGCATTATGGGGGATGCTGAGTACAATATGGTCAGCTTCAATGATTTCATCATTTGAAAAAACAACCTGGTACCGGCCAGCTGCTTTTTCAATCCGAGTTGCTTTCGTATTTTTAAAAATTTCCGTACTGTCCAGATGCTCTTCATAAGCTTCAATAAGAGCACCAAGTCCGCCTTTAAAGGATATAAATTTGCTTCCGCCGCTTAGCCAGATTTTTTTATTTTCCTCGAACCCTTTAATGATACTTCCATACTTTTCTTTGTAATCAAAAACCTGGGGTAGGACATCTCCAATGGTTAAGTCACTAAGGTTTCCTGAATAGACACCGGATAGTACGGGAGCAATTTGCTTTTCAACAAGCTCCTTTCCGAAAAAGTACTCTAAAAAGTCTCCTATGGAATCCTTCTTTGTGAAGCTTTCGTTTTTAGTGTAAAAATCTTTTAAAGCCTCGACCTTGCCTTCAGCAGAAATGAGTGTGCTTTTGGCCAAAGATTCAATGCTTGCCGGAATACCATACACAGAATCAGCTGGAATTAGTTTTAGTTCACCATCAACGAAAATGAAGGACCTTCCAACAGCGTTATAAACGATTTCTTCTTCCAGACCAAGATCCTTGATGAAATTCTTATCAATTGCTTTACGGGCCACAATGGAGTCTGCGCCTGCCTCGATAACAAAACCGCCTTCCTTGACGGTTCGGATTTTTCCACCAAGCTGTGATGACGCCTCAGCAAGGACAAGTCTTATATCGGATTGATTTTCTTTCTTCCATTTATTTAATTCATACATAGCGGAAAGGCCAGCAGCTCCACCGCCAATAACTAATATTGTTTTCACTTTTTTGAACACCTCTGTTTACATCCAATTCATTACTAAAGTGTACCACAATATTGACAAAAGATAGAAGAAGGATTAGAAAAACTTGGCATTCGCCAAGTCCTTTTGGTGGATGCCTTAGTTTTTCTTATCACGCTCAAAACGGCACATCCTGTGCCTTTCTCCTGACTAGGACTTCCTGTCCGTCGTGCGTTTAGAATTTATGGATATAAATTCTGATTAGCCAAAGAAAACCAGCATTCAAACGAATGCGGGCTATTTTTTAACCTTCTAATAGATTTTGGGCTAAATACTCGCCTTTACGAATGCCTCCGGGAATAGCAAACATGGCGCTGCCAATATGTTTGGTATATTCATTCAAGCGGTCCATTTGTGAAAGCTTTTTAAGCATAGGGAGAAACTGGGTATCAGGATCCTTTTGATAGCTGATAAACATGAGGCCAGCATTAATATTGCCTGTTGTCGGTTCCATTCCTTCTGTGTAGGAATAAGCCCGCCTGAAAAGTTCCTGTCCTGTTTCTTTTGCTGCCCTTGTATGGGAATCTCGCGGCAGCTGATTTAAGTCAACTGAATCATGTTCCTTAGCCTTGCCATAGGCAGCTCCAGTCTTTTTATTTCTGCCAAACGTATCCTCCTGGCTTTTTAAAGAGGACCGGTCCCAAGATTCCAGCATCATTTGAATTTTTCTCACAGCCATGTAAGATCCTCCTGTCATCCAGTCAGGTTCGTCAGCTCCTGCCCAAACAATCCGATTCATTGCAGATTCATCACGAGGCTGTGCATTTGCTGTTCCATCTTTAAAACCAAAAAGGTTTCTTGGAGTTTTACCATCAGGGCTGCTAAGGAAACCTGATTGTATCCATTTTATCTCTGCGATGCCATTTGCTGATTTCATTAAATTTCGTAATCCATGAAAAGCGATTTGCTGGTCATCCGCACAAACCTGAATACATATGTCTCCTCCAATAAAGGGATCCTTTAATGCATCCCGGGGCATAGCAGGGATATCCTGTAAATGCTTTGGCTTTTTAGAAGCAATTCCGTAGCGGTCTCTGCCGTCTTTTAAGAAGAAGGAAGATCCAAGCCCAAAGGTAATCGTAATATTAGAAGGAGAAAGGTCCTCGGATTCTCCCGTATCAGTTGGCGGAAGAAAATCATTAGAGGCTGTTTCTTTATTTACTTGGCCTATGCTAAGGGCGTAGCCGAGGCTGCTCCAGTTTTTAAAAAGCTTTATGACTTCCTGCTTCTGGTCTGTTAGCAGATTGAAGGCAGCAATGTACGCAAAACCCTGTTGCGGGGTTGCAATACCTGCCTGGTGTTCACCATAAAACGGAATGGTACTTTTGCTGGATTTATCCTTATTTGAAGGTTTCCCAAGGACATCCGACATAGCTGTAACGGCACCAAATCCACTTGCTCCAATTGCCATACCTACGCCAGCAATCGCAGAAGCTTTTAAAAGATTTCTTCTTGAAACTTTGTTCGGTTTTACTTCAGAAGACATTTTACTTACTCCTTACTATTGTAATATCTTTGCTGTTTGGCCCATCAATTCAGATAAAACCCCTAATTTCTGGCTCAATTCGCGAATTTGTTCCTGTGTTAGCTCTGTGTATAAAACATATTGTCCGTTCTTTTTATGAGAGTTTAGAGTTTGGGTTAGCTCTTTAAACTTGGCATCCAGCTTGGCAGCAAGCTCCTTATCCTTTTCATTTAAAGCAGGAAGGATATTCTTATAGATTTCCTGTGAACCTTCTACATTAGCTCCTAGGTCCATTAAATCAATACGGGAATATCGTTCTTCTTCACCGGTGATTTTTGAAACAGCTGCTTCATTAATCAATTCCATGGCACCGGCAACTACCTCTGTCGGTCTTAATTGAACTGCTTTAACTTTCTCTTGAAGGGAAAGGACATCCTTGTTTAATTGGTCGGCAACAGGGATCATTGCACCAAGGGACTCATTGTTCCAAAGGGCTTTTTCAATACGGTGGAAGCCTCCCCATTCAGAAGGATCAACGTCACCTTCACGTGCATCAATTTTGGGGTCGAGGTCGCCAAAGCTTTCTGCAATTGGCTCAATTCGTTCATAATGGGCCCGGGACTCAGCATAAAGTGCCTTTGCCTTTTGAATGTCTTTTGCCTTAACTGCATCAGTGAATCCTTGAGTGGAGATGACCAACTTGCTGGCTTCCTCATTAACATACTTTTTATATTGCTCGACAGCTTGATTTAAAGTTGCGGAATTACTTTCTTCCGCTTCCTTAGCATTTGATAGTTTTGTTAAGGATTCATCAAGAGAACTAGCTAAGGATTTAAGCGTTGCTTTATCTGGATTGTCTTGAGAGGCTCCTGCATAAAGAGGCAAAAGGTATTTCTCAATTTCTGTATAGAGAAGAGGGTGAGACTCCCGAATATTATTTTCTAATGCAAGCCACTCTGTGTTTAAGTTTTTTGCTGTCTTTTTAATATTTTCATTGTCTTCTTTGTTTAAGGCTTTTGTAAAAGAGTTAAGCGAAGTTTTTAATGAAGAGGATATCGCTTTCACATCATTTTCTTTAAATTTTTTAGAGGTTTCAGGAGATTTCTCGCCTCCATTTGTTTTTTCTGAATTAGAACTGCAGCCGGAAAGGGCAGGGATTAATAAAGAAGTGGAGAGTAGTGCAGCTATAATTGTTTTATTTTTATTTACGTTCATATGTAATTCCTCCAATGGCTTTAATAGTATGTATATCTGCAAATAGGCCCTTTGTAAAAAGAAGTCTTAAATGCAAATGAAAATCATTATCACTTAGACTATTATCTTATTAAGCTAGAAAAGTGTCAACAGTTTAGGAGGGAAAATTAAAATTTGATGAGAATGGGGAACAAATGATGAGTATACATTGTTAAATAATAAGAAAGGAGCCTTCCACTTGGAGAGGCTCCTATCATACAAAAAGAGCCCCATAGAGGGACTCTAAAGAACTTACGCACTTTTATTTGGTTCAACTGCTAAAGCTGGTTTGGCAGGTAAATTAGCAATGTAAACACCGAGAAGTACCAGCACGCCTCCGCCAATTTGAGCGGGCATTATGGCGTTTCCTAATACAAAGTGGGAGGCAATAATCGCCACAAAAGGCTGCAGGTTCATGAACATAGAAGCAGTTCCAGCCCCAACCTCGGCAACCCCTTTATTCCACCAAAAACCGGCAATGCCCTGAGCAAGAATCCCTGCACAAATTAACATTACCCACATATAAGGATGATGGCTGACAATTGTGCCGGATACCATCCACTCTACCCCAGCAGCAGGAATCATTAATACACTGCCAAGAACGGTTGCATAAACGGTAACTGTGTAAGAGGGCATTGATTTAGATAAACCGCGGATAAATAGCAGACTGACAGATAGGCTGAGCATGGCTAGTAATACATTAAAATCCCCTAATGAAATGCCGAAAGAGCCGCCGCTTCCTAGGCTGATAATGGAAAAGACTCCTACTAGGCTGATCAGTGCTCCAATGGATTTCTTGGCAGTTAATCTAATTTTAAAAACAACCCGTTCAAGAAGAATCGTTGCAATCGGTGCTAGTGCCAAAATTAATGATGCATTAGCAGGCGTAGTATGGTGCAAGCCTGTAAAGTAAAAGGTTTGATTAAACAATGTTCCAAAAATCCCGACCCCAAGCAGGAACTTCCACTCACTGGCAGTCGGCCGACGCATACCTTTTTGAAAGAGGGCAGTAACGATAAGAAATAAAGAGGTAAAACAAATTCTCACTGTTGATAAAATGACGGGTGAGAACCCTTTAAGTAAATAGGCGCTCACGGGGTAATTGCAGCCCCAAAGTATAGAAACGAATAGCAAGCTGACAAGAGCTTTATTATTACGCGATTGCATGATTAGAAACACTTACCTTTCTATGAAAAAACTTTTACCATTATAACACGATAAAGCGATAAAGTGTTGAAAAATATTTCGGATTCCGTAAAAATATTTATTTAGAAAATTTTATTTAATTTATTTTTTAGTAGGGGCTTTAGGTTATAATTAGTGTAAATTTACACTATAGTTTCGGGGGGCCTTTTGAGAAGATGAAATTGAAAAATAGAATTCGAGTCACTATTATTGTCCTGTTTACCTTTTTTATTATTGGGCTGCCTTTATACATTCTTTATGTATTAAACAATGGCAACCCTTATACAAAGTTTTTGGTTAATAAATATGTACCGAAGTATTTAGAGGATAAAGGAATGAAAGATGAGGAAATATTAACGGGGCATTATGTAGAACCAAGCTATTTAATCAATAAAGCTGTTTATCATGGTCATTATGAAGTTATTTTCAAAGATGAACCTCAAACAACTTATTATTATGGAGTAATAAGAAAAGGGAAGAACGTTATACAATTTTGTGAAAAGGATGTGAATCTGCCTAATGGCTACACAGAAACATCCACCGAAAAATTTAAGCATGGTGAAAAAAACTGCTTATTTTCTTTTGATCAAAGATTTTAAAAAGTAATTCAAAAAAACCACAAAGGTTCATCCTTCGTGGCTTCTTCTAAATACTTTGGATAATGTAAATTTTTCTTAAACTCCAAGGACATTTAATGACTGGCGCAAACCCTCAAGAGCAAACCCCCTAAGATAACGGAAAGCAAATAAGGCGATAATCGGTGAAAAATCTATCGGCCCAAGTGGGGGAATAAATCTTCTAAAGAATCCTAAATAAGGTTCGACTAGCCTGTAAACCCAAGCACCAAGTTTAGATTTTTGAAATTGAGGAAACCATGAACCAAAAATAGATATTAAGATCAACCAATAATAAATTTCAAAAACATATCGTCCAATTTCTAAAATAGCAGAACCCAAATAAATCACCTATCTAATTATATTTTGTTTATCCTCGATATATAGTATATACGTTCTTGTCCTAAAAAAGTTTCAAATTATTCTTTTTTAAGAAAGCGATACTCTATCTATTAACAAAAGTTATGGTATTAAAACTAATATGTAAATAAAAAAGGGTAAAGAATCAAATAATGATTCTTTTACCCTTTTTTTTAGTTTCTCCGTTTTCTCCGAGATGCTTGCAGGTTGCTTGCGTATACATCTTTTATAAGGCTTCGTTCTTCTTGTTTTATATCATGGGAAAGGGTCTCTTTTAATTCTTCAATTTCCATCATACTTTCCTTCATTTCAAAATCATAGTTGCTAGAAAGCTTTTCAAAAGAACTCATATCGATAGAGTGAACCGCTTCGAAATTATGATCCTCAAAATGACGGATGGCTTCACGTTTAACTTTCGACTCCATGAGGCGCTGGACACTTTTGACTACGTCATGATTAATTTGGACATCATCCATTTCCGAATCTGCGACTAGTGGAAGGGTAAGATGGGTGCTTTGCTGATTTTTAGTTCCTTCATGATCGGTGAACTCCAAAGTGAGAGTAAGATTTTTCGATTCTATTTGTGTGCCTTTTTCATCTGTAAAAATTCCAATAATTATTTCCTGTTCCTCAAACACATTACCAATGTAAATAGTGCCATTTGCGTCTTCGGTATACTCGTTTAGGTTGCTGCTTCGCTGAAGACCTTTTGGAAGTTGAATGGATAGCTTTGCGCTTTTCATAGTCAGAGAAGCAAGAGTTTGAAGTTCTGCAGTCAGGATGCTTTCAAGTTTCTTCATAGAATTTAAGTGGTAAAACATTCCGCCAGAGCTTGTTGCGATGCTTTCCATAAAGAAACTGTTATAGTCAGTGCCAACACCAATGGTTGAGATGCTAGTTCCGCCGTTGCGGTAGCCTTTTACAATAGTAGCAAGGTCGTCAATTTCTGTAATGCCTTCATTTGCCTCGCCGTCACTAAGAAGAATCATTTTAACATGATGCGTTTTTAGAAGGGCTTTTGAAATTTGTCTATATGCCTGTTCCAACCCGTCGCTGACATTGGTTGTACCGCCAGTATCCATAGCGCGGATTCGATCTTTGATTATAAACCGTTCGTTTCTAGTAATAGGGGAGAGCGGATACTCGATGCGGGCAATATGGTCAAAAGAAACAATACCAATTTCGTCTCCGTCACGCATCATATCGACGAGCTTTTCAGATGCCTTTTTAACAAAATCCAACTTGCTGGCAGAAGCTTCAGCTATTCGGGAATCCTCCGCTAAACCGTCCATGCTGCCCGAACGGTCAATAACGAGCAGAATAGCAACCGGTTTATTTTCAATGGATGGAGGGGCAGGAGGTGTAATTTCAACACTTAAATGATTTAATCCTTCGATGTGTTCCATCTTGTTTTTTGCCCATTTGTAAGTCAGCATTCCAATCTCTCCCTATTCTTCAACAATTTTTTTTACTGCTGCTACAATCTTTTCTTTCTTTTTTGCATCATAATGGGAACTGATTTGCAGAATGACCTCCGAATGGAGTTTGATTTGTTCCATTTCTGCCGGTTCATAGGCAATGGCTTCAAAAAGTTTTTCTGGAGTGAAATTAGGCATTTGATGGCCAATCCTTTTGATTCGTTCAGGTTCCATTTGCTGAAGTTCTTTTTGTATATCGGCAAGCTTTTGCCCTGTTTTGCTCATCGTCCGGATTGCCCTAAAATAATCTAGGTGCTTTTTTGTATACATACGCCTGTTACCGATAAGCTCTAAATCAGGTACCATTCCAATTTGTGTATAGTACCGAACCATACGCAATGTTGCTTCTGTGTCACCTTCGCTTTGAAGCTGCTCCACAATCTCCTGGGCTGTGAATCCCATTGTCAATCCCCCTAGTTACAGTGAACTGTTATAGTTACAGTTTACTGTAACTATATCCTATTCGTCAACTATAATTTTCCAGAAAAAAGTCATACTTTTTACTAGTGTTCCATTTGCTTATTAAATTTGGAAAAAAATAGGTCTGTAAGCGCTAACAAATTTATTGTATAATACAATTAGATTAATAATTTGAGAATAGGTGATTCATTATGGAAATGGGTTTCATTTCTAAGGTAGAGAATATTTTAAGTAAAGATTCCAACGTGAAAATAGGCTGGGAGGAAAGTAATCAAGAAATCTATTTATTATGGAAAAACGGTAATAATGAGGGCCGGCTGCTTCTGGAAAAGGTAGATGAACAAAAACAAGGGAGCCGTCAGCTGTATTGGACATCATTTTTAAAGGGAATAGAGGAAAGAATTCGTCAAACTCAGCATAGAACTTGCTGTTGACTTTACAAGGCTGCCACTTTAGGGCAGCTTTTAATCTGGAAAAAAAGGTGTTTTGGATTTCAATGGTGTATATAATTTTAAGGTCCTTAAAAAAACTCCTTAAAGGTTTTTTTCCTTTAAGGAGTTTTTTTAAAAGAAAAGTGATCAAGAATTAATGAAGCTAAGAGACCGAGAGCAGCTATTAAACCGGTCATTGGGCCGCTGTCTTCATAAGCTTCCGGCATCATTGTGGAAGCGATCATCGCGATGATTCCTCCTCCAGCAAAAGCGGCGATAGCGGACATAACATTTTCCGAAGCTCCATCTAAAAAGAAATATCCTTCCCAGGATGCAAGGGTAGATATAGCGAGAACAGCAATCCAAAGCAGGAAAATCTTTTTCTTCGAATAACCGCTGTTTTTCATACCAACCGTGCTCGATAATCCTTCAGGAATATTACTTATAAAAATAGCGATAACCAAGAGGAAACTTACGGATTCTTGTTCCAGCAGACTCGCACCAATCATAATGGATTCAGGATAGCATCCATTATCATTCCCACAAAAATGGCAAGACCTCCACCTTCGGCAGCTTTATGCCCGGACCGTTTTCTATGAAAGGCACCCCTTTTCGAAACTACATAATCAAAGATCGTAAAAACCAACGCACCTGATACAAATCCGATACTTGTTGGTGTAATGCCTCCATCTTTAACTGCGTCACCAAGCAGTTCATATGAGGCCGCACCAATTAAAACACCTGTACCAAATGCCATAATTAATCCAATTATTTTTTTGGGGATGGAGATAAACATATACACTAAGGCGCCTAAAAGCACCCCAGAGCCTGAAATCGCAACCCACATCGCCGCAGACCACATTTATATCTCTCCTTACAAAAATCAACTACCCCTTACTTTCTTAGATAAACGTAAAATTAGAGAAACCATGAAGGAGTGAGGCTAGAGTTGTCTAGTTTTAAAAAAATTTTTTAAAATTTGATTCTATAAATTTTACCAATAATGTAAAGTAATAATTAAAATGAATCTGAGAGGGATCGGCATTGAAAGAAAACTATGAAGTTGTAATAGTAGGGGCAGGTTCAATGGGCATGGCTGCTGGCTATTATATATCAAAATTAGGAATTAACACATTGCTTCTTGATAGGAATAACCCGCCTCATGAGAATGGAAGCCATCATGGAGAGACTAGAATCATTCGTCATGCCTATGGAGAAGGAAGTGTATATGTTCCGCTAGCTCTTCGTGCTCAAAAGCTTTGGAAGGAACTTGAGGAAGAATCGGGGATAAATTTATTCGCATCAACTGGGGTGCTTTCAGCAGGACCGCCAAATTCATCTTTTATAGAAGGAGTAATTAAGAGTGCAAAAGAGCATTCGTTACCCATAGAGGTACTTTCAAGTGAGGAAATAAGAGAAAATTGGGCCGGATTTACCTTGCCGGAGGAGTATATTGGCTGTATTGAGCGGAGCTCCGGAGTGTTATTTAGTGAAAGTTGTATCAGAGCCTTTAAGAAGCTTGCACAGCTGCATGGAGCAATAATAAAACCATATACGATAGTTAAAAATATTGAACTTTGCTCCAGTGGCGCTGTGATAACTACAAATGAAAATACCTATTATGCTGATGCTGTGGTTATTTCCGCGGGAGCATGGGCGCAAAAATTTTTAAGCAATCTTGGAAAAGGGACGATGCTCCAGCCTGTTCGCAAAACGGTTTCCTGGTTTGAATGTGACCGTAGACAATTTTCTGCAAAAGCTTTTCCTGCATTTACTGTAGACTGTCTTCATTCACACTATTATGGTTTTCCGGATTTTAATGGTAAAGGAATAAAAGTCGGGCGTCATGATGGCGGTGAAAAAATAGATCCTGATAAGAAGATAATGCCTTACGGTTTTTATCCAAAAGATGAAGGAGATGTACGTTCTTTTTTAAAGAAATTTATCCCCTTAGGAAACGGAAGACTATTAAAAGGAAGCACATGCTTTTATACACTAACAAAAGATGAAGACTTTATTATCGATCGCGATATGCAGTTCCCCAATGCCATAATTGCAGCTGGATTTTCTGGACATGGTTTTAAGTTTTCCAGTGTAATTGGTGAAATTATCGCAGATTTAATTGTTAAAGGAAAAACTAATCACGACTTGTCTGCCTTTAAAATCGATAGATAACTTTAATTTATTGCAGCAATATTGTGCTATTAATTCGAATGATATTCTAGAGCCATTTTTTGGTACACTCATTATAATTTACCTAACTAATGTAAAATTCTAAAACTATTGTAAGCGCTTTAACGAAACTTAACAGGGGAGGAAAGAAAAAATACATGAGAGTAAGTGCTTTTGTAAATTTCAGAATAGTCAAATAAAAATTTTAGGAGGTAATTTTAGTGAGTAATCAAAAGGTAATTTTAATAGATGATGCACCATTAAATAAGTTTCATTTTCGAATCACTGCCTTGACATTTGGAGCTAATTTTTCTGATGGTTATGCACTAGGTATCATCGGAATGGCCCTTTCCCTTCTTGGACCCCAAATGAAGCTGGGGCCACTTTGGAATGGCTTACTAGGAGCATCAGCCCTGATTGGCCTCTTTTTCGGGAGTCTGTTACTAGGAGGACTATCTGATAAAATTGGCAGACAAAAAATATTCCTTACAAACTTTATCATCATTACTGTTGCGTCAGCCCTCCAATTTTTTGTACAGGATCCACTTACACTTTTCATTTTGAGGGTCTTAATTGGGTTTGCATTGGGTGGTGACTATGCGGTAGGTTCAACGCTGCTTGCAGAGTTTGCGCCAAAGAAGTACAGGGGAGTACTACTGTCATCTTTAAACGTACTTTGGACGGTAGGATATGTTATTTCAAATGTTATCGGCTACTATCTTGGTAAAACTGGACCAGATTCATGGCGCTGGATGCTTGTTAGTGCTGCTGTGCCGGCTATTATTGTACTTGTTTTAAGAATTGGTACCCCAGAATCACCGCGCTGGCTTCTAATGATGGGGAGAAAAGAAGAAGCATATGAAATTATTAGAAAATATCTAGGTGCAAATATAGTAATGGATGAAAATGTTTCTGCGGATAAGGAATCCTCTGTTCGTTCAACAGAATTATTTAATAAGCATCATTGGAGACGCACTGCTTTTGGTGGCTTGTTTTATGTGTGTCAGGTCATTCCTTACTTCGCTATTTACACATTTTTACCTACCATTTTGGAAAAGATGGGCTTTACGGAAACATTCGGGGTGGATATGTTTTTGAATATATTCCTGCTCGTCGGCGCAATTGCAGGGTTATGGTGCACTGAGAAACTGTCGCGAAGAGGTTTTACTATCTATTCTTTCGTCATTCTAACAGTTACATTATTCATTCTAAGTGTTTTGCCTGCCGGGTCCTATACGGCAGCCATTGTTATTTTTTCAATCTTTACTTTTGTCATGTCTGCAGCCTCAAACCTAACTTTGGTATATCCAGCTGAACTATTCCCGACTGAGATCCGGGGCACGGGAGTAGGCGTGGTTACAGCAATAAGTCGTGTGGGATCTGCGATAGGGACATTTTTATTGCCCGTCAGCGTTAACTCTTTCGGCTTGGTTCCTTCCATGATCGGAATGTCGATCGTCCTGCTAATCGGGACAATCGTTTCCATTGCTTGGGCACCAGAGACAAAATCGTTGGCTTTGAATGAAGCAAGCAATCCAGTGGGCGATAATGCGCTGAAATTTCAAGGACAAATGCCTTCGGCTGAAATAAAAAACTGAAAAAGCTTCATGCTTTATATTTCCTAATAGGGAAGAAGGTTGAAAGATGAACGTCATAGATACCCTGCCGCATCCAAAACAGATTCACGAAGTAACTCTGGGAAAAAATGATATTTCCCTAAATGAAATTATTGCAATAGCAAGATATAAAGCAAAAGTTTGTTTTGGTCAGGAGTACCGAGAGAGAGTTCTTACTTCAAGGAAAGTTATTGAGAGATTTCTCAGTGAAAATCGTGCTATATATGGCGTAACCACTGGATTTGGAAGCAATATTTCAGAAAGTATTTCATTAACTGATGCCCAAACCCTCCAACAAAATATTATCAGGTCACATGCCGTTTCCGTTGGTGAACCTTTAGAAGAAGAGGTTGTTAGAGCCATTCAAGTGATCATTCTTATTAATTTGGGACATGGTTATTCAGGTATTCGTCTGGAGGTGCTCGAACTTATAGCGTCGATGTTAAATGAAGGTGTGTTTCCATATGCTCCAGGTGAAGGTTCTGTTGGCTACTTATCACCCGAAGCTCATATGGCTTTAGTATTAACAGGCGAGGGAAAGGCCTGGTTCCAAGGTAAACTGCTCCCGGGTAGAGAGGCATTAAACCTCGCAGGTTTACATCCTTTAATCTTAAGCAGTAAAGAAGGACTGGCTTTAACAAGCGGTACTACCTCAGTTACGGCACTTGCTGCTCTGGCCTTATACAACGGGATACAGTCAGTAAAAATGGCTGATTTAGCGGCTGCTATGTCTTTAGAAGTTTTAAAAGGAACCATAAAAGCCTTCGACCCTCGTACACATCAAGTAAAAAAGCACGAAGAACAGGCTAAAACAGCAGGAAACATTGTTAGAATTCTTAAGGAAAGTGAAATTACTGAAATATATAAAAATTATCGACTTCAGGATGCATTAAGCTTAAGATGTATACCACAGGTTCACGGGGCGGTAAAAAAGTCTATAAAGGATGCCAAATTTTCCATTATGAATGAAATTGGATCTGTAAGCGATAATCCTATTATTTTTTCAGAAGATGAGGGTACCACTTTGATGGGGGGCAATTTTGACGGAACATATGTAGGGATTTCTTCAGACCATATGACCATTGCTTTTGCCAATCTAGCAAAAATATCTGAAAGAAGAATTGATCGCCTGCTTAACTATCATGTTAGTGAGCTTCCAAGTTTTCTGGTCATGCATCCTGGTTTAAATAGCGGTTATATGATTCTTCAATACACAGCTGCAGGGTTATTAAATGAAATAAGAACAATGTCCCATCCGGCAACGGTAGATAATATACCAACCTGTGCCAACCAGGAGGATTTAGTAAGCTTTGCGTATTTTGCTTCCAAGAAGGCATGGCAAGCCTCAAAGAAAATGGAGTTTATTCTTGCTATAGAAATTCTTGCTGCTACCCAGGCAATGGAATTTCATCAGCCACTAAAACCATCGCCTGTAACAGGTGATATTCACAAATTAGTCAGAAGCAGAGTCCCTGCCGTAACAGAGGATCGCTATTTTTATACTGATATTCAAAGTGTTAATGAAATGGTACATGAAGGAGAAATCCTTGAATGTGTCGAAATGATGATTGGAGAAATTGAATGGTAAGAAGATTAGAAGCTTTTTTGCTCTGGAAGACAGAGTGAAAAAGCTTCCTTTTTTATAATAATCAAGAAGGAGGCTTGCCAATGAGCACTGGTTTGGTTCGTTCTGCTTTTTCACAGCTGCTGCTTTCAGGAACTCTAGTTCATGTAGCAAAAATAGAACAATTTCATGAAAAGTACGGAATAAACATAAATCCGCAAGTGGTCATGTTAATTTCGATTGATCGATATCCTGAATTATCCTATGGGAAGCAAGAAGAGTGGAAAATAAAAATTGGACAGCGGCTGACAGAGGAAATAGAATGCACGATTAACATACCTTATTTATGGATGTGGGTTGAGGAGGGTGTGCTTGCACTTCTTCTCGAAGTTGAGCATCCAGATAAGGATGGAAAGAAAAGAAAAGTTGAAAAAATCGCTGAAGAGATTCAGAAGGGCCTTGATTTTATCGATATCATTGTATCAATTGGTATTGGGAACTTTTATGATCAGCCAAACATGCTACATCAATCATTTGCTGAAGCAAAGAAATCAATGTCAGGAAGATTTTTTCAAGGAAATCAATTAATTTTTCATACTGAATCAATTAAAGAAAAGAATCAGACCTGGATGTCCCCGTTGACTGGGGAAAGGACAGAAATTTTGGCGCTTGTGCGGATTGGAGACGTGGAAGGAGCCGTTTCGCATATCAAAAGATATATGGAGCAGGTGTCTTATGCTTGTAATTTTGATGAAGAAGTTTTTAAAGCTGAAGTAGTGGATTTACTGATTGTTATATCGAGGATGGTTCTAGAAATGGGAGTAAACCCTTCTGCTGTTTTAACGAAAAGCGCCTATTACATTCAGGAACTCTACCAAGTAATCCGCTATGACAAATTTTCGAAAAAAGCATGCGAATATTCAATTTGGTTAATCGAACAGGCTGCCAGTATTCTTATTCAGGATGTTTCTCCCCCTATTAAATCTGCCATTCGCTTTATAATATTAAATCATCAGAAGAGCATAACACTGGAACAAGTAGCACATTATTGTCATCTAAGTAAGTTTCACTTCAGTCATCTTTTCAAAAAAGAATTAGGTATAAGTGTCATCGATTTTTTAAACAAGGTTCGAATAGATAAAGCCAAGTATTACTTGGAAAATACAGAATTAAACGTTCAGGAAATCGCAAATCTTGTGGGCTTCACCGATGCCAATTATTTTAGCCGGCTGTTTAAAAAATATATTAATGTGAGTCCGAAAGAATACCGTTCAGCAAGATTGTGCTAAAAATACACAACATATGCTAGATGAAGTTATGTGCTTTTTTAGTAGGATTAAAAATAGAATAGTAACCTTAGGCTGTTTAAGGATACTTAACTAATCTAATGTAATGGGAGTGGAAACATGACGACTGATACAAATAAAAGAGTAATAAAAAATTATAATGGCGCGGAATTACATGCCAAGGGCTGGATTCAGGAAGCTGCGCTAAGGATGCTCATGAACAATCTTAATGAAGATGTTGCTGAAAGACCTGAAGATCTGGTGGTGTACGGAGGTATCGGTAAAGCAGCCCGTAATTGGGAGGCTTATGATGCCATTGTAAAAGAACTCCTTCAATTAGAGAATGATGAAACGCTGCTTATTCAATCAGGGAAGCCGGTTGCTGTTTTTAAATCTCATGCTGACGCTCCAAGGGTTTTGCTTGCCAATTCAAACCTTGTTCCAGCTTGGGCCAATTGGGAGCATTTTCATGAGCTCGATAAAAAAGGATTGATGATGTACGGGCAAATGACAGCAGGAAGCTGGATCTATATTGGTAGCCAGGGCATTGTACAGGGAACGTATGAAACATTTGCAGAGCTTGCTCGCCAGGAATTTGAAGGAACACTCAAGCACACGATTACCTTAACAGCAGGTCTTGGAGGAATGGGTGGAGCCCAGCCTCTTGCTGTGACCATGAATGAGGGAGTTTGTTTGGCTATTGAAGTGGATGAATCAAGGATAGATCGTAGAATTGAAACCGCTTACCTTGATGTAAAAACAAACAGTCTTGAGGAAGCGATTCGGATTGCGCAGGAAGCCAAGAAAGAAGGAAAAGCTTTATCAATCGGCTTGCTGGGCAATGCAGCTGAAATTTTACCACAAATGATTAAGTTAGGATTTATCCCTGAGGTACTGACTGATCAGACCTCAGCTCACGATCCGTTAAACGGCTATATTCCAGAAGGATATTCATTGGAAAAGGCTGCAGAACTAAGAAAAGTGGATCCCGCCCAATATGTAGCCTTATCGAAGGAAAGTATGGCAAACCATGTTCGGGCTATGCTGGCCATGCAGGAGAAGGGAGCGGTCACGTTCGATTATGGCAACAATATTCGCCAGGTCGCGAAGGATCAGGGTGTGGATAATGCATTTAACTTCCCTGGTTTTGTCCCAGCATATATTCGTCCGCAGTTCTGTGAAGGAAAGGGGCCATTCCGCTGGGCGGCGCTTTCAGGAGACCCTGAGGATATTCGTAAAATAGATGCAGTATTGCTGAAGGAGTTCAAGGATAACGAACCGCTTTGCAAATGGATTCGAATGGCTAGTGAGAAAATCAGCTTCCAGGGACTTCCGGCAAGGATTTGCTGGCTGGGATATGGGGATCGGGCTCGGTTCGGAAAAATCATCAATGATATGGTAGCATCAGGAGAATTGGAAGCCCCCATCGTTATTGGCCGCGACCATCTTGATGCTGGTTCGGTTGCTTCACCTAACAGAGAAACAGAGGCAATGAGAGATGGAAGTGATGCTGTGGCTGACTGGCCAATATTAAATGCGTTGATTAATGCAGTTGGAGGAGCGAGCTGGGTTTCCGTTCATCACGGAGGCGGAGTAGGAATGGGATATTCTCTTCATGCAGGTATGGTTATTGTGGCAGACGGAACGAAGGAAGCAGAGATTCGCCTCCAAAGAGTGCTGACCACTGATCCTGGTATGGGTGTTGTCCGTCATGTTGATGCAGGATATGACCTGGCTATCAAAACAGCAAAGGAAAAAGGCATCCATATCCCGATGCTCAATCAGGAATAAGTGGGGGTAAAAGATATGAATAAACCAATTTTTATAAGAAACGCTGAACAACTGGTTACATTAAAAGGAAGTTCAAAAGCTCCTCTTGTAAAAAAACAAATGTCCGAACTGGGTATTATTGAAAACGGTAGTATATGGATTGAAAATGGTGTGATAGAAGCTGTAGGGACAGATAAAGAACTTTTTGAAACATATAAAAATTATTTAACTGAAGCTCAAATAATCGACGCGTCCGGGAAGCTTGTGACTCCTGGACTGGTTGATCCACATACCCATCTTGTTTATGCCGGAAGCCGTGAGAATGAATTTAACATGAGGCTTGAAGGTGCAACATACATGGAAATTATGAATAGCGGCGGCGGAATTTATGCAACTACTACTCGAACACAGAAAGCATCCCATGAAGAGCTTTTTCATGAAAGCTATGAGAGACTTAATCAATTTCTCCTGCAAGGAGTAACAACAGTTGAGGCGAAAAGCGGATATGGTATGGAATGGGAAACCGAGCAGAAGCAGCTGGAGGTAGCTAAGGAGCTCAACGAGAAGCATCCAGTTGATGTGGTTTCTACTTTTATGGGCGCACATGCCGTTCCAGCAGAATATAAAGAGAACACTGATCAGTTCGTAGATCACCTTATCAACGAGATGATTCCTAAGGTTTCGGAACTTGGTCTGGCGGAGTTTAATGATGTATTTTGCGAGAAAGGGGTTTTTACACCAGAACAGTCGAAAAAGATTTTAGAGGCTGGAAAAACATATGGTTTAACTCCTAAAATTCATGCTGATGAAATTGAACCTTATGAAGGTGCGGAGCTTGCAGCTGAAGTTGGGGCGATTTCTGCGGACCACTTATTAAGAGCTTCTGATAAAGGAATTGAAGCAATGGCGGAAAAAGGGGTCGTCGCCGTTCTGCTGCCAGGCACAGCATATTTTTTAATGGCAGAGTCCGCAAATGGAAGAAAAATGATTGATAAAGGAGTGGCTGTTGCACTATCAACTGATTGCAACCCTGGCTCATCTCCAACTGTTTCACTGCCTTTCATTATGAACCTTGGCTGCCTCAAAATGGGCATGACCCCGGCAGAAGTTCTTGCTGCCGCAACCATTAATGCAGCACATGCTATTAACCGTCCTGAATCAATCGGCAGTTTGGAAGTAGGAAAGAAAGCAGATGTGACTATTTTCAATGTTCCAAACTACATGAAGCTGCAATATTTATATGGAGTTAATCATGTCGACACTGTCGTTAAAAATGGCCGGCTGGTAGTCAAAGGAGGAAATTTAATTGAAAAACTTTCTTTATCCAAAACTAGTACCTCCCAGTTTTTCATGGGTAAGGCCTGAGCAGGGAAATACAGAGAAAGTTCATGAATGGATTGAGCCTCTGGCCGATTACTCCCATGAAAACAGCCAGGATGCTGATGTTGTTCTTGTTGGAGTTCCTTTATCACGTTCATCGATTAGCGCTTCGGGAGCTTCTGAGTTTCCCGAAGCCTTTCGACGAGCCTGGAAAGGATTTGCAACTTATAATCTCGATTTCGACATAGATTTATCTGAAATGAAGGCTTTAGACGCCGGAAATGTTCCAATGCATGTAACGGATATAGCAAAATGCCATGAAAATATTAGAGAGGCTTCAGCAGCCCTTCACGAACATTTTAAAAGCTCTATGATTTGTGCAGTAGGTGGTGATCATTCCATTACAGCCATGATGGTCAAAGGAATGCACAAAGTGACCCCTGAAAAAAGAATTGGAATACTTCAGTTTGATACCCATTTTGACTTAAGAAGTCTTGCTGATAACGGTCCGTCTAATGGTACACCAATGAGGAATTTGATTGAAAGCGGGATTGTCAAAGGAGGCGATATGTACAATATTGGTCTCCATGGTTTTTTTAATACAAAGGACTTAAAGATATACGCAGAGGAAAAGGGAGTCAATTATATTACACTTCGGGAGGTGAGGAAAAAGGGGATAGAAGAAACGGTAAAACAGTGTCTTAATGAGCTTTCGAATAAGGTGGATCTCATTTATTTAACTGTGGATATGGATGTGCTGGATATTGCCTATGCACCAGGGGTACCGGCTTCAACACCAGGGGGCATGACAACACAGGAGCTGCTCGAAGGGGTACTGGCAGCCGGAAGGCATCCATTGGTTAAGGCTATTGATATCGTTTGTCTTGATCCTTTACGGGATACACTTGTCCAACAAACCGTAAAGCTAGGAACCCACGTGTTTTTAACCTTTCTAACCGGAATGAAAATGCGGCACAGTAATTTCTGCTCTTAATGAGCAGATTTTTTTAATTTGATTTGTTTCGTAAAGGGTATTTGATACATCATGCGGAATAAAATTGTAGTCGATATCTAAAGGGAGACATAGATTGATATTTAGAGGTGTTAAAAATGAATTCTTTCTTTAATAAGCAATAGGATTAAGACTATGGCCAATTATAGAATCAATATTGTTGGTACCACTGCTTTACTTGTTTATCAAAACCACTATAAATCATACTATTAACTTTTATGAGAGAGCGCAGAGAGCGGAAATCAGCACTCAAGTGTAACAGAGTCAAAAAGAAACATTCTCCATTTTAAGTTTTAATGAATATCGATAAATATTAAAAAGAAATTGAGGTGAAAAGGGTGGGCAGGGGGATTTTTAAAAATAGAGTTAAATCTCTAGTAATTGTTCAAATGATATTTACAATCCTCTTTTTTGTTCTAGGCGCTTATTCACTTAGAGATAACAATGTAGATTATTTTTATAATGGACTTTCACAACTAATTATTAGTCTCCTTTGGCTTTGTTTCGGAATTGAGCAATGGATTTTAAAAAAGAAAAAATGGGCTATTCTCTATTTCGCTTTTACAGTTGTTTTTCTACTAATAGCGAACCAAACGTTTCATCTTTTAGAGTTGAAGTCAAAATAGGCTAAAAAAGTAACTGTTCTCAGGGAACAGTTTTTTCATTTGATGAATTTTAAAACACGGTAAAAGACCTGCTATAAAGAGGGAAAAAATGGCACTTACTATTTGAGTGAAAGTAGGTGCCAATTTATGTGGAATGCCATGTATTCGTTTGTTTGGTTATTTATATTGTTTAAATGGGGAAATTTAAAAAACTGGTCAAAATATTATCCTACATATTTGTTTTTCCTGCTAGGGAACTTTATTTATCTTTACTTTTTATCGGATGTCTATCCAATGTGGAAGTACACACCCTAGGGTTTTGACAAGAAAATAGGATTAACGAATGCTCACGTATCTCTATCGATCATGCTGATAAAATACCCTGCAACAATCGCTGTCTACTATCCAAGTTTCCGGATAAAGGTAAAATTAAAAAGGCATTATATATTACTTTTTGGGTCCTTATATACTTTGTTAATGAGCTGATTGACAGAAAGACACATTTAATTAGATATTTTAATGGCTGGAGTATTTATTGATCTGTTTTATTTAATTTTGTTATGTTTACCATTCTGAGAATACATTATCGAAAACCTTTGGCCGCCTGGATATGTACCGTTGTATTCATATTTTTCCTATGGTTTACGTTTGATGTCCCTTATAAAGTTTTTAGATAGTCATACCGTTAAAAAAGTTATTTGCAGGCTGCTCAGGCAGCCTTATTTTTTTTGCATAAATAATAGATGAATCATGTTATTCAATGAGTCCTAATAAATTATAAGTATGACTTCTCAATCCTCCTGATTATTATCGTCTTATGTAACTATCACATGTTCAAATGGAGGAGATTGTGAAAGGGGTTTTTATCATATTTTTATTACGGAAACGGGAAAAGCTCCCTTATGAAATAATCAAGGAAGAGCTGAAAAATAAGTTTAAACAGAAGAATATAACTAAGAGATTGAAGCCTTCAGATAAACTATTACTTGAACATATTAGAGTGCAAACGAATGAGCAAAATTTAAATAATGTTACTAGAACTAAGTCTTACTTACAGTTTTTTCTGCGGCATCCAGAAATCCATTGGGCGTTACTAGCACATATGGTTTCACGAAATGGCGGCTGGAACATGACAGATCTTAAAGGAGAATTTTTAACAAGATTATTATCTAATAGGGAAATTAAGTCTTTTTTTGATTTTTTGGAGAGGGGAAATTGGCTTATTTTCCAGGATGCCTTTCCACAGCTTTTACTTTATGAGGAAAGCTTAAGAAGTAGTAAACCCCTATTTTATTTATTGCCTCACCTAGGTGTATCCACTTTTATGGAAACGGTTTGGGATTATTTCTGGAGGTACAAGAAAACATATCTTTTGACGATTGCCCTTATTGTTAATGAACAAAACTATATAGAGAAACGAGTGGTTCAGCATTCTGTTTTTAAAAAGCAAGTGTTTAATAAGCTTGAGTTTAAACTACAGGATTTGCTCTCCTTTAACCATATTCTTTTTCCATATGGACAAAAGCACCTTATTGGTAAAACAGTGCATCACTTTGATTCACTTCACGAAAGAATTTTGCTGGGTAAAAGGCTGTACCGAGTTTTAATTCAGGATAAAACAAGAATGGAAGAGATAAGGGAATGGGCAATAAAACATCCACATACAGGTTCAAGAAAGGATTACTGGCCACATATTTACAATAATACAAACGAAGAAGTGCCGGGATTTCCTTATCAGCTCAGGCTTCAATCGTGTCAGCTTCGGCATGGTGCCAATAAAATTTACAGCCCTAGTCTTCAAATAGCATGGAAAAATGTACAGAATGAAGAGGCAGAAATTGGAGACTGGTTTAATGACTGGAATATAGCTGATTACCTTATGGAAGAAAATGAAATGCTTGACGGAGAGATAAAAAATGAATACTGTAAAACGCTTGAAATGCTTGAACTTGCCTCACTCGCAAAAAAAGCCTTGTTTATATAGGATTAAAGCTTATATTCCTTCTATTATTTTATCCTTGCTGTTTGACACTGATTTGATCTCTATATTATGGAGCGAAATGACCAGAGCATAATTTGTTTAGAAGGTTTTTGATGAGAAAGCGATGAGTCTTAAAAAAAATAAAAGTGAAAATGATTAAACAATTCATGTACATTCCAAAACTCCCCACCACAGCAAAGTAGAGCTATTATAACAGAGGATATGGAATAATATCTGGAAACCACCCAAAATAAAAATGAGCGGTATATTTTTGCAGTATAAAAAAACCTCTATTTACATTCTAGTATGTTGGTTATGAATCTAGTTTGGAAAAATATAAATAAAATATAGGGTGTAGGCTGGGAGGGATGCAACTGATGGGTTTTTTCAAAAAAGGCGAACGTGAAGAGCCGGAACAAAATGAGTATGAAAAGCTATTACGAAGAGTAAATACCCTTGAAGTTCGTCTAAGCCGCCTTTTAAAAATGGAAGACAAGCTTGGACCGCTTCTCACTTTAAAAGACCGCTTCGAGACAAAAAGAATGCAGGAGCCAAATGAAAACAAGCAGAAAATTAGATTAATGGAAGACCAAATAAATAAGCAAAATGCTGAAATAGATAGGATGAAACAAATCATCCATTCTTTTATCAAAGAAAACAATCAAATAGCAATGGAAGATCAGATAAAAAAACAAAATGCCGAAATAGATAGGATGAAACGAATCATTCATTCTCTAATGGAAGAAAAGAATCAAAGATCAGATGTGATGGAATCAGAGTCATCGTCTCAAATAGATAGTCAAATGGCTGATCTCTATAAAAAATACACCATGCTGGAGACGAGCCTCACTTTAGTGAATCAGATGCAGATTAGTATAATACACAGTTTGGAGGCTACTCAGGAAGAAATAGCAGTTATTCAAAAGGGAGTTGATAGCGAGACACAAAGTAAAGCTCAGTTTGTAACCAAAGATATATACATTGATAAGTTCTTTTTGGAAAAATACGAGCTGAATAATAATATAGGAACAGTAGGAATAAAAGATTTAGGAGGGGCATTAAATATTGGAGCTACCTATGGAAGCGTTCCTTTACCTGGAAATACAGCTTCTTCTTCTTTAGGAGACCAGGAGGAAGAAAATGAAGCTCTAAAAGAAGAGGAAGTTGAAAGTTCAGCTGTTGAGATCCCTATTGATGACACTTCTGAATCTGACTCATGAAAAGGCATATATGATGTGTTTGTCCATATGAATTTAAAAAAGAATGGACAAGGGATGGTGAAATGTTAAGAAAAGCAGTAATAACCGTTTTTGCTAGTATATTAATTGGCATTGGGATAAATGGGTTTATTATTCCCATCCATCTTATAAATGGCGGTTTCTGGGGTGTTAGTTTAATACTGCATTATTTACTTGGATTTAAGCTTGCGGTCACTTTTACATGCTTGAACTTCCCGGTTTTTATATTTGCCGGTATGTATGATAAGGATTATTTTCTGAATGGAATAATGGGGATTACGGTTTCAAGTATTATTGTTGGATTTTTAACTCCCATTCAGCACATTGTCAATTTACCTATTTTAATAAGTGTGCTCCTTGGGGGGACATTCATTGGGATAGGTGTGGGTTTTATGCTAAGAGAGCATATTAGCCCAGGTGGAATAGATTTACTTGCTTTAATGATTTCAAAAATGCTTTCAATTAATGTAGGTGTGGCAGTGCTTATATTGGACACAATTATTATCGGTCTTGGAGTCATCATATTAAGAGACGAAAGACTTTTATACTCGATGCTGATTGTTTCAATTGTAGGGGCAACGGCTATTATTATTACTTCTATAAAAAGTATCACAATTTATATTTAAATGAGAAGCGGCAGAAGCTGCTTTTTTATTTTTATAAGAAACCTTGAATCTGAAAGTTCTGCAACCAGTCCTAGTTGGAAAATTAAGCCTTTATTCCAGAGCTTTAAAGAGATTTCAAGATTTAGTGCGGTTAAAAAAACCTTTTATGCCTCTATTACACCCTATATAATATTAATTAGAAACATTGAAACAGAGGAAGTGCCTAGAATGACAGACGTTGATAATTCAAAAAGTATCAATCTGCGCGCAGATTGTGAGAATTGTTTTGGCTTATGCTGTGTAGTATTGCCATATGCAAAATCAGCTGATTTTGCTTTTGATAAAAATGGAGGCACAGCTTGTCCAAATTTGCAGTCAGACTATCGTTGTGGAATACATAAAAACCTTCGGGAGAAAGGGTTCCGGGGTTGTACGGTATATGAATGCTTTGGTGCAGGACAAAAGGTTTCCCAAATTACTTATAAGGGAAAGGATTGGCGGCAAAATCCTGAGATAGCAAGGGAAATGTTTGAGGTATTTCCTATCATGCAGCAGCTTCATGAAATGCTTTGTTATTTAAATAAAGCGCTTGGCCTGGAAGTGACGAAGCCTATTCATGGTGATTTGCAAAATGTCATAGAGGAGACAGAAGCGATAACGGCCTTATCACCTAAAGCAATTTTGGTCTTGGATATACCAATGCATAGAGCAAAGGTTAATGAGTTATTGCTTAAAACCAGTGAATTGGTTCGCGGAAAGGTTAAGCAAAATGGAAGGGAGTTGGCAAAAGGCAGAAGCCTGATTGGAGCAAAACTAAAGGGTGCTGACCTTAGGGGAAGCAGCTTTAGAGGGGCCCTGCTAATTGCATCAAACTTTAGTGACAGTGATATGAGATATTGTGATTTCATTGGGGCCGACTTAAGAGACGCCGATTTAAGCGGAGCCGACCTGACAGGAAGTATTTTTCTTACCCAGGCACAGATAAACTCAGCAAATGGAGATAAAAATACCAAGCTCCCGCCATCATTATGCATTCCAGTACATTGGGTTCCATAGAAATTTTGATTGGACTACTTTTAGAATTTACATACAAAGGCAAAAAGCAATAACTCCCCTTTTTGGTGAGGTGTTGCTTTTTTTATACAACTATTTACTTTTGCCACTGTGCTGCCAGCAATTCCATAATGGTTGTTGTTTTACCATTGATTATATCAATTGGCTTGTTGTTCTAATTCATAGGAAAACCGATGGAAAGAGTAGGTCCTATTTGCATTTCCAATACTGCATGTTTGCCTGTTTTTACACCAGGGTTCCTGACAGCGGCAGGTAGTATTATTGCCAGTCCTTACCTGGAAGCAGTTGTGGCCAATTCAATAGACGATGAACATCGTGCCAAGATGTTTTCTATTCTTCAAGTGCTGGTTCTTCTATTTATTTCTCCAGCAGGACTAATTGGAGGCTGGGCCTACACGGCTGACCCAAGACTTCCGTTTATTTTAATGATTCTTGCTTTTACATTTAGTATTTTATTGATAATAGAGTTAATGCGCAGGGAAGCAAAAAATATATCAATAGAAAAAGCTAGTTAATCTGCATTCAGAAAGCTGTATCTGCAGCTTTTTTTCCTTTCACCTAAAATTTCAGAGTTTGACTAAGTGATTTTTAATAATTTTTTAAAAATCGAGGGCTATGATATAAAAGGAATAATTAATCAGGAGTACCGGAGGAAGTCATGAAAATATTAATAGTTGATGATGAAAAACCCTTGGTAGAAGGGATTTCTAAAATATTAAATGAAGAAAATTATGATGTTGACACTGCTTTAAATGGATATGATGGGCTCTTACTTGCTAGGCAAAGTATTTATGATGTAATCATACTTGATATAATGCTTCCGGAGATGGATGGTTTCTCGATAGTAAAGACATTGAGAAATGAATCGATTAGGACACCTATTTTACTTTTGACAGCAAAGGATAGTGTTAAGGATAGGGTTTTGGGATTGGATTTAGGAGCAGATGATTATTTGATTAAGCCTTTTGCCGGGGCTGAACTTTTAGCTCGAATACGGGTCCTTTTGCGCGGAAAAGGAGATCAGACAGATACTGAACTGGTTTATGGACCTATTAATATAAACAGCATTGAGCACGATGGCTATGTTTATAGTAAAAAGTTAAATTTAACAGTAAAGGAATATTCCTTATTGGAGTTTTTCATACTGAATAAGGAACAAATTTTGCTGCGGGATCAAATTTTTAATCGAATTTGGGGTTTTAATTCCGAAGCAGGATTAAGTGTTGTTGATGTATATGTACACCATCTCCGAAAAAAGCTGGCTCCGTTTCATATAGATCACTGGATTAGAACAGTACGAGGAATTGGGTTCATGCTAAAGGAGATGAATTGATTGTTCCGCAAAACTAAAATCCAACTCGTTTTACTCTTTACTCTCGTTTTCTTTTTGATTTTAAGTATTTTGGGTATTAGTCTTTATTTATATATGCACAAAGTTTCTTTTAACACCATTGATGATAAATTAAGACATAAGGAAAGGTTCCTTCTTCATAATACCAATGATGAATTTACTGATGAAAACGAAAGGGAATCAGAAAGAAAGGTTTCTTATTTATTCTGGGGTAAAGACGGAAAGATCCTGTTTAGTGATCCAAAGAATGCTTTTTTTAAAAATGAGATTTCCTCTTTAACGCCAAAGATAAAAGATAAGAAGATTCGTACACAAACAGTTAATGGTCACTCCTATCGGATCCTTACACATCCCATACAGGGACATGAACTTAAAAGCTACCCAGCAGCTGGATATGTTCAGCTCGTTTATAATATTGACCCCGAAGTAAGTGTTCTTCAAAAACTGCTGATATTAATCGGAGTGGGATGTGCATTTGGACTGCTGTTATCCTTTTTTGTTGGTTTGTTTTTAGCGAATAGAGCGCTAATTCCAATTGAAAGGTCTTGGGAGAAGCAAGCGCAGTTTGTAGGTGATGCTTCACACGAACTCCGGACCCCTCTCGCTGTTATACAAACACATATAGAACTGCTTTTTCGGCATCCTGCCAATACAATTGAGCAAGAAAGTACCACAATATTTAAAGGGCTGGCCGAGGTTAAACGCCTTAGCCGCCTCGTTGAGGACTTACTGACATTGGCAAGAGCAGACTCAAACGAACAGCTTATTAATCCGGAATTATTTTTAATAGACGGGCTTCTGCGAAATATAGTAGAGCAGTTTGAGCCGATTGCTGACATTAAGGGTATCAAAATTGAAAAAGATATAGAAGACAATATCCTTTATTTTGGTGATAAAGCACGAATTCATCAGCTAGTAGTCATTTTATTGGATAATGCTTTAAAATACACTAAGCCAAATGGGCAATTATTAATTACTTCTAAAAAGGATGGCAGTGGCCTAAGAATAAACATAGAAGATACAGGGAGCGGGATACCTGTAAAAGATTTACCTTTTATATTTGATCGCTTTTACCGAAGTGACAAGGATAGAACAAAAGAAACTGGTGGAACCGGGCTTGGTTTGTCTATTGCCAAATGGATTGCAGAGGCTCATGGAGGGCAGATATCTGCAGAAAGCAGGCTAAATGAAGGAAGCAGGTTTACTATTAAACTTCCCATAAAGAATCATTTACCTAAACTCACCTGAAGGTGGGTTTTTTAATATGTGGATCTTTTTAAGAAAAAAAACAATTTTATATTGTTTTAAAAGATTTTTTAAAAATCTTTAAGTAAAGTAAAGGGCAAAGGATAGGAGGAAAAACAATATGGTTAAAATGGGATCTAAAACCTTATGACATCTCCTTTTTTGTTTATTGGTTGTGTGTGGTAATCTTCCAATTCCACGATTAAAGGGATGTCATTCTTGTTTTTATAAAGTTTTTGCATTAGACAAAACTAAACAATTCTTATGACCAAATTTTCGCAAGACTTAAGTTAGTTATTTACTATTTGGCAGACTGGCCTTTTTATTAATTGGCCTGTTGGCAGCAACCGGCTGGAAAGCATACAAGACCTACAGAGTGGCAAAGGTAAAAGGCAGATGATTAGGGAAAGTTTTTTAGCAAAAGATTATCTAAATCTATTAACATGCAAGGTATAGGGTTAATTCCTATACTTTTTTTAATTACAAAATCAGTTATTTTAAATAGCAATCTTTATAATAGATGGTATAAAGAAAAAAATAGATTCATAATGGGAATTTACGGTTTTTTGGGGGATGGACATGGCGATAACACTAACCATGTTATTTTTAGGAACGCTATTAGGATTTATTGGTGCCGGAGGCTCTGGCTTTATTATTGCCATTTTAACAGTTCTTTTTAAAGTGCCTATTCACACATCATTAGGAACTTCACTGGCGGCAATGGTGTTTACAACCATGTCGGGAGCTTACAGCCACTATCGTCAGGGAAACATTGATGTAAAAACAGGATTAACTGTCGGTCTTTTTGGCGCTTTTACCGCTTATTTAGGATCCAGAATTGCCGGCCTGATTCCAGTTCAATCCTTACACTGGTTAACGGCGGGAATGCTGTTTTTGTCTGCTGTAATGCTTGTGATCCGTTTATTTATAGTGAAAAAAATAACAGATAAAGAAACTAGTGAAACGGCTTCTCGCGGAATTCTCATAATGAAAACTGCAATCGTTGGAATTGCCTCCGGTATTTTATCCGGTACGTTCGGCATTGGCTCGGCACCTTTTATTCAGCTGGGATTGATTGTCATTATAGGCCTCTCTGTACAAAAATCAGTTGGGACAACCATGCTTGTTATTTTGCCAATCGCTTTAGCGGGCGGAACCGGCTATTATTTTGAAGGATACTTTAACTTCACTTTATTACTGCAGGTATTGGCGGGTACAATGATTGGTTCTTATATAGGTGCTAAGTTTACAAACTTTGTTCCAGTGGGAATCTTAAAAAGCGCTATGGTGCTGACACCCCTTATAACATTTAAGTAAGCAGTCCTGTTGCTGCTTGCTTTTTTTAATTACTAAACTTATTAATTTGTTTAAAACACTTGTGAATTAAATGAAAGTTTACTAACATTTAGAAGGTATGTCCAAAGGTTACTTTAAACTTAAAAACTAAATCTTTTTAACATATTTTTTAGAAAGAAGGAAAGTTTCATGACTTCGTCTATGATGACAAAAAATGTAGTTGAAACAAAATTAAGAGGAAGAGATATTCTTTCCAACCCTTTTATGAATAAGGGTGTTGCTTTCTCAAAACGTGAAAGAGAGCAGCTTGGATTACACGGTTTATTGCCTACGCAGGTTCTAAGCCTTGATGAACAAGCAGAAAGAGCATATGAGCAATATTCCGCTCAACCTAGCAATATTCGAAAAAATGGCCTCCTGTATGATTTATATAACCGTAACGTTGTCCTGTTTTACCGATTGCTTAAGGATCACTTAAGTGAAATGCTTCCAATTATCTACACTCCAACTGTTGGTGAAGCGATTCAGAAGTATTCACACGAATATCGCCGGCCTGGTGGCCTTTACTTATCTATTGAAGATACAAAGGGAATGGAAATGGCTTTTAAAAATTTAGGAAAGCCAAGGGACGGTATTGATTTAATTGTTGTCACTGATTCCGAAAGTATTCTGGGAATCGGGGACCAGGGAATTGGCGGCATAAACATCGCCATTGGTAAATTGGCTGTATATACAGCAGCTGCTGGAATTGATCCTAGCCGCGTGCTTCCTATTGTGCTGGATGTCGGAACAAATAATCAGGATTTAATAAATGATCCATTATATATTGGAAATAAGTTCGGCCGCGTTCGCGGAAAGCGATACGATGATTTTATCGAAATGTTTGTAAACACTTTAAAAAAATTCTTCCCTGAAGTATTGCTTCACTGGGAAGACCTTGGTAATGTTAATGCCCGCAATATTATTGAGAAATACGGAGATAAACTTCTTACTTTTAATGATGATATTCAGGGTACGGGTGCGGTTACTTTAGCAGCGGTAATGTCGGCATTAGAGGTTACTGGTACTCCTCTAAAAGATCAGCGCATCGTTGTTTTTGGTCCTGGTGCTGCAGGTATTGGCAATGCTGATCAAATTGCAGAGGCAATGCTTTTAGAAGGTGTTTCAAAAGAAGAGGCATACGACCGTTTTTGGGCTGTTGACTACCGTGGTTTGTTAACAGATGATATTTCAGATGTCCTGAAATTCCAAATGCCTTATACCAGGAAAGCGGAAGAAGTTAAAGACTGGGATAGGAATGAAGATGGTATTATCCCATTATTAGAGGTTGTAAAAAGAGTAAAACCTACCATCCTTATTGGAACCTCTGGACAGGCAGG
Source organism: Neobacillus terrae (assembly GCF_011393025.1). Lineage (GTDB taxonomy): Bacteria > Bacillota > Bacilli > Bacillales > Cytobacillaceae > Neobacillus_A > Neobacillus_A terrae. The sequence goes on from NZ_JAAOEO010000020.1 coordinate 74,238, forward strand.
GGCTTTTTCAGAGGAAGTCGTGAAAGAGATGGCAAAACATGTTGATCGTCCTATTATTATGCCTATGTCCAACCCAACTCCGTTAGCAGAGGCGGTACCTGCGGATTTAATCAATTGGACAGAGGGTAAGGCTTTAATTGCGACAGGCAGCCCGTTCGGAAACGTTGAATATAGCGGTATCTCTTATGAAATTGGCCAGTCAAACAATGCCTTTGTCTTTCCAGGCTTAGGTCTTGGAGCTATTGTAGCAAAGGCAGAAATTATCTCAAAAGGTATGCATTCAGCCGCTGCAAATGCAGTTGCCAGATTATCAGACAGCAGTACTCTTGGTGCATCTCTCCTTCCTTCCATTAATCAGTTGGTGGAAGTTTCAAAAATAGTTGCTATTGAAGTGGCAAAAACAGCTATTGCAGAAGGAATAGCAAAGGCAAATATTTCTGATGTAGAAAGAGCAGTAGAAAATTCAATGTGGAAGCCAGAATATAAAGAGATTACTAGTATTGCTATGTAAATATAAGGTGGAGAGGCTTGCTTTGGCAGGCCTTTTTTCTTATTCTACTTAATTAAATCGGTTTGGTTGTAATCTGTTTTATTTATTGCAATAATTAGAAAATAATTTAATAGTAGAAAACACATCTTATGGGGGGATCAATTTGGCTAATATTAAATCGGCAATTATTGTCGGTGGTGGAATTGGCGGGCTTGTGACTGCGCTTAAACTTCACCGCGTTGGTGTGTCGGTTCGGGTATTTGAAAGTGTAGAGACCATAAAAGCACTGGGAGTTGGTATTAATTTACTACCTCATGCAGTCAAAGTTTTGACAGAATTAGGGTTGGCGGAGGAGCTGGAAAAAACAGGCCTGCCTACAGCAGAACTCATGTATGTAAATAAATTTGGCCAGGAAATTTGGCAGGAACCTAGAGGAATAGGTGCCGGATATCATTGGCCTCAATATTCGGTACACCGGGGACGACTGCAAATGCTCTTGCTGAAGGCTGTTAAAGAACAGTTAGAGGATGATGCTGTTTTCACAGGGCATCATTTAAAATCCTTTCAAACGTTTGGTGATTTAGTGAAGGCTCAGTTTGAAAACCGTAAAACGGGGGAGGGCCTTGGCACATATAGTGCAGACATACTGATTGCAGCTGACAGCATTCATTCTGTTGTCCGGAAGTTCTATTATCCAGATGAAGGGCTTCCTAAATTCAGCGGGCGAATTTTATGGAGAGGGATAACAGAGTCAGATCCCTTCTTAACTGCAAAATCTATGATTATGGCCGGATATCAGGATCAAAAGTTTGTAGCCTATCCAGTTTGTCCTGACACTGCAAAAACAGGCAGTTCTTTGGTTAACTGGATTGCTGAGCTGGCAGTTCCAGACCAAATGCCTTCACGTGCAGATTGGAATCGTAAAATCGAAAAAGAAAAGTTTGCGCCTTATTTTGATACGTGGGATTTTGGCTGGCTAAATGTTCCTAAGCTAATAAAAGAGACAGATTCCGTTTATGAATTTCCAATGGTGGACCGGGATCCACTGCCTCAATGGAGCTTCGGACGAGTGACCTTGCTTGGAGATGCTGCGCATCCAATGTATCCAATAGGATCGAATGGCGCTTCACAGGCTATTCTTGATGCTGATGCATTAGGAGAGGCAATTTTGGAACAGTCTGATGCAGAACTGGCATTGAAGGCTTATGAGGATGCGAGGCTCGAACCTACCACAAATATCGTGATGGCAAATAGAAAAAATGGTCCTGAGATTGTCATGCAAATCGTTGAAGAACGTTCACCAAATGGGTTTAATAATTTAGCAGATGTTATTTCTCAAAAAGAACTCGAACACCTATCTAATAAATACAAGCAAATAGCAGGATTTGACCGAGAAAAATTAAACAGTAAGGCAGGAGTTTAAGAATGGTAGAACATATGGTTTTGTTGAAATTTTCACCATCCACTACAAACGAGCAAAAGGAAGAGGTAATTCACCGAACATTACTGTTAAAGGAACAGATTCCTGGTATTGTAGACATACAGCAGGGCTTTAATTTTTCATCCAGAAGCCAGGGGTTTGAAATGGGATTGACCGTCCGTTTTGAAGATAAATCTTCTTTGGAAAACTATGGTCCGCATCCCGCGCATCAGGCGGTTTTCAATTTTTTGAAGGAGATTGGCCTGGTTGACCTTATTATTGTTGATTTTGTTATTAATTAATATTTTTTTAGAGGTCCACTTTAATGCTTAAACGCGTTTTGGCGTATATGTAAATTATCAGTAACTATCCCTTTATTAACTTTTATGGAGGCAGGACGATCGGTTAATAAATACCATGTTAGTCTTTATTATCCATTCACTAAATTGACAGATTCGTTTATTATAATAAAGAAATCAGGATTACATGGCCCATCGCCTACTTAGATGGTTAAGAGGGAAAGGATGACCACAAAATGAATACAGATGAAGCCTTTGATTTATTAAGAGATGCTGGAGTCGATGAAGAGGCGGGTATTAACACAGTAAGGCGGTTGCTTCGTGAGAGGAAAATTACGTATGAAGGAAACGGCAATCTTAAAGTCGGATACATAATAGATAATACTGACCAGGCTTTTAATCTATTACATGCTGCTGGACTGGATGAGACTGCCAGTACCCAGATTGTTCGCCGCTGGCTGAGTGAAGGAAAGATTCGGAACGTAGGAACCGGGGACCATAAAACCGAATACATATCAAAAAAAGGAACGGCGAAAGCCATACCCACAGATAAAGAAAAGGCCATCCATCTTCTTAAAGCTAAAATTAAAGCGCAGGATGAGCATATTGATGGTCTTGAGAAACTTCATAGGAATTCCATCAATACATTAATTCAGCAAAGAGAAAAATTGAATAAAGAAATAGCCAGACTTGAAAACGATAAAAGCATTTTAGAGCAGGAATCAAGAAATCTATTAAAAGAAAATATTCAATTACGTAATGAACTATTAAAATTAAAAGGAAACGGTAACAGGAAAACAGCGACAGATAAAAAACAATCTGAACCACCCGTTCCTAAAACTATTAATTACCGTCAAAAATTAGGGCTCTCCAAAACAGCATCAGATAAAGAAGTTTTAGCAGGATATAAAAATTTACTAAAAGCCACGCATCCTGATCATGGCGGTAATGCATTAGTCTTTCATTATATAAAAACGGAATATGATTTATTCAGGAAAAATATCAAAGAATAATTGATTTAGAACATAATGAAGCACGGAAGATCAATTTCTTCTGTGTTTTTGTATTTATAAATACAGGGTATTTTTATCTCTATAGAAATTAATTTAAGAGATAGTTCTCCAAAATAGGAGATTGCTGATGGGCAATTAATGCTGTAGCACGGTTTTGGAATATTAAATGTAAATCGAATAACTGGATTGTTACTCATTTAATGACCGGGCTCGAATGTATTTGAAAAAACTTGGATTTAAGGCAGAAGAATTGTATATTAATCCTCGATATTATGACTCAATACTCATTAATATTCTTCAAAAGGAATACATCCAGAAAATAAAGAAGCGGCACCTTCCAGAAGAAGTGCAGCTTGAATTGATTAATCATCGTGCCCAAACTTGCCGGGTTTAGGAGGATTTACATATTTTCCATGCATTTTTACGCCCACTCCCTGGTCATAAACCATTTTGCCGCCATAGTAGCCTACAGAAAGGATGGCAGCAGAGGTTATTAAAGAAAGAAGAAAATAAATAACAAGAGTGGCTTTAAGAAATTCCTTCTTTTTAAAAATAAAGAAACCACGGAACGCAGTAACTAGGAAAGCCAGTACAGTTGTAATATCAGCTAAATTCTGATGGTTTTCAAAAATATTGGTATTTCCTCTGGCATCATGTTCAGGACCTGTGCCAACCGCTATCCATGCACTAATAAAAGCAAAGGCCCATAGCCAGAAACCCTGTTTCGGAGAAAGTCTTCGATTTTTAATAATGCAAAATAAATCGTAAATTGTCGCAATGATGATAAGTGCAATTGGGAAATGCACCATGATTGGGTGAATATGTGAAAATACTTCCTGAAACATAAATCATCCTCCGATTTCAATATATTTTTATTTAATATATCAGATAGCCGCTTGAAAGGAAATTTTACCATTGAATTATTAAGATTCTCTTAAAAAAGGCTTTTTTTATACTTAATTTTAAGTGTTTAGAAAAAAGCAGTATGAAAAGACCTTTAATATTAGAGGGATAGCAAGCATATCTTTAGTGTTAGAATGTATTTTTAATTACTGGATGCTCTTTTTAATAAATAGAAGTAAAGAGAGAGTAAATCCTTAATGACGGAGTTTTCTCGTAATAGAAAAAGGGGAGAAAAAGGAATCGTCTATTGACCGATAATGGATCATTGAAGGAAAAGCAGGCGATAAAACACATTATCATTAAAAATGAGGTGGAGAAATGGGAACAGAAAGATTAAAGCCGATTGAAGCTGCTAATTGTTTTATTAATAAGCGTTTTCCTGACTGTCAGGGGGCCATATTAGCAGGGAGTGTTGTCAGGGGACAGGCAACTGAAACTTCAGACCTTGATATTGTGGTCTTTGATGACAGTGTAACCACCTCTTACCGAGAGTCCCTAATAGACTTGGGGTGGCCGATCGAACTTTTCGTTCACAGTTTAACCTCTTACCAATATATTTTTCAAATTGATTATTTAGATGGAGTACCGACCATGCAAAGAATGATAGCAGAAGGGCTTATTTTAAAAGATAAGGGAATGATGGAATCGATTAAAGAAGAGGCTAAATCCATATTGGAATTAGGTCCGGAAAAATGGACAGATGAAATCCCTAATCGGCGTTATTTTATTACAGACGTACTTGATGACTTTATTGGTTCTAATAATCGAGCAGAGGATTTATTTATCGCTAACAGGCTTGCTGACCAGCTGCAGGAGTTTATTTTGAGAGCCAATGGCCGTTGGGTCGGAAGATCAAAATGGGTGATAAGGTCTCTGCGGCTATATGATGAAAAATTAACAGAAGATTTTGTTGAAGCTTTTGATCTGTTTTATAAAACGGGGGAAAAGAGCAAAATTATTGAGCTAACAGATAATGTATTAGAGCCGTATGGCGGCAGGCTGTTTGAAGGCTTTTCAATAGGAAGATAAATTAAAAAACCCCTCCGTGCTGTTAAAGGGGGTAAGATAACAGCAAGAGGAGGGGGTTTTAACAATAATTATTGAGGAATTCCAACCTTGTTTAAGGCTATTTCAGTATAAGTATGTATGTAAGAAAAATACTTAGTGTATCTAAATAACAGTTTAATGGACAAAAGTGATAAAGGGAATGGAAAAATGAATAAATTCTGAAAATTGAGTCATTGGTTATAGTAGTAAAACTTTATCTCCAACAATTGGCATATTTTTTTAAAAAAAAACTAGGACTTTTATCATTGCTTTTTTATAAAAACAGGAGTTTGGAATTGGGAAGTGGAAAAGTTATATGGAGATTAAGTATACAAGGGGGAAATGAATCAATGGAAGAAAAAGTTGTAAATGCAATTCAGGATGAGTACCCGGATGACTTTTCGTGGTGCTATGGCTGCGGACGACTAAACTCAGATGGACATCATTTTCGGACTGGTTGGGATGGGGAACAAACAGTAACCATTTTTCAGCCGGAAGAAAAACATATGGCATTGCCTGGGTTTGTATATGGTGGAATTATTGCTTCCTTGATAGATTGCCATGGAACTGGCTCAGCTGCATTGGCGCTTCACAGGAAAAATGGACACGAGCCTGGCGAAGGAACAGAACCGCCAAGATTTGTAACCGCATCTCTAAATGTAGAATTTTTAAAGCCAACTCCTGACCGTGTTCCTTTAAAAGCTGTAGGAACTGTACAGGAAATTCATCCAAAAAAGTGGAAGGTATCAGCAGAAGTATTCGCTGAGGGAGCAATTTGTGCAAGAGGAGAAGTAGTTGCCGTCGTCATGCCGGATAGCTTTTTAAAAAAGTAATTTTTAATGAATCAGAATTAAACACGGGGATTCCACACATCCGTGTTTAATTCTGATTTATTTTTCGGTTAGGAAATTATAGATTTTCACCTTGTTGAAAACTCCGAACTAGGTTATTGTAATCCAGCTCCAGCGCCCAGCCAGTTTTCCTCGAGAATATGCTTCTTTGAATA
>NZ_JAAOEO010000021.1 GCF_011393025.1 Neobacillus terrae
ATATAAATTCCGACTCATCATAATCCTCCGCTCATACTCATTGGACTCATTATAAACGGGATTTTTTCTGAGGAACACAAAAAACCCCGAATAAGGGGGCACTTTTTTAATCGTGTCCGTTATTCGGGGTATAAATCATTCCGGATCACCCTCTTTTTTTACACTGTTAGTAACTTTTCATATGCTTCCTGGAACTTTTGGATATCTCCCGCTCCCATGAAAAGGATGACACTTTTTTCATGCTGCTGGAGTATGGATGTATTTTCTTCGTTAAGAATTTCGGAATTGTTTACTTTATCCTGAAGATCTTTAATGGACAATTTACCATGATTTTCTCTGGCTGAGCCAAAAATTTCACATAAATATACCTTGTCGGCAATATTCAGACTGTCCGCAAAGTCCTGAAGAAAGGTTTGGGTCCTTGTAAATGTATGCGGCTGGAATACCGCAACAATCTCTCTATCAGGATATTTTTGTCTTGCTGAATCGAGTGTAGCCTTAATCTCAGTTGGGTGATGCGCATAGTCATCAATAAGAATTTGTGAGCCCATTGTTTTTTCGGAAAATCTTCTCTTTACACCCTGGAATGTTGTAAGGCGTTCTTTTACAATTTCAGTGTCCAATTCCTCGTAATGGCAAAGAGCTATAACTGCTAGTGAGTTTAAAACATTATGAGTTCCGAAAGTGGGAATAGAAAAAGTATCAAAAAACGTATTTCTGATAAAAACATCAAAAGTAGTACCTTCAGGTGTATTCACTACATTTTTCGCCTGGTAATCATTTTCTTCCCCAAGCCCATAAAATAATACCGGAACCTTCGCCTGGATTTTTTGAAGCTGTTCATCGTCCCCACAAGCAATGATGCCCTTCTTTACCTGAAGAGCCATTTCCTGAAACGCAGAGAACACATCTTCAATATTGGCAAAGTAATCAGGATGGTCAAAATCAATATTCGTCATGATCGTATAATCAGGAAAATAGGATAAGAAATGTCTTCTATATTCGCATGCTTCGAAAACAAAATATTCAGCACCATCCTCACCTTTTCCCGTTCCGTCTCCGATCAGGAATGAGGTAGGCTTAACCCCTTGCATAACATGCGCAAGTAACCCAGTTGTGGACGTTTTTCCGTGCGCTCCCGTCACTGCGATACTTGTAAAGTTTTGCATGAAGTCTCCCAAAAAGCGGTGATAGCGGACGACCGGAAGGCCAAGCTTCATCGCCTCCTGAATTTCCTCATGCGTATCAGGAAAAGCGTTGCCCGCAATAATGGTCAATCCCGGCTGTATATTTTCTTTTTGAAAGGGAAGGATCTTTATTCCTGATTGTTCAAGAGCCTGCTGAGTAAAAAATCGCTTTTCGACATCGGAGCCTTGCACATCGAACTTCATGTCGTGCAGAACTTGTGCCAGTGCACTCATTCCAGACCCCTTAATACCTACGAAATGGTGAGTAGTCATGTAAAAGAACCTCCAACCAACGTCTATCTGTAAAACAGTATATGACATCTATCTGTAATTGCTCATTGTACCAGAGTTATGTACTCGGCGTATGAGGTTTAACATATTAAAATATTATAGCATAACCTTTTAAATACGGGGAATTCTGCGCAAGCAATCATATTCCCCCTTTCGCGATTTCCTAAACCTATTGCTTGCCTGCTTTTATATGAAACACTTATACAGCAAGGTTTAGAACAGTTTTTTACTTCTTTTCGGCAAAATATTTTCTCTTATTATTTGTCTTTTTTGGAAAAAGATACCCTTTATTATATTAATACATCTACTAGAAGGCTCCTGCCTCCTGGATCGATTCCAAATCGGCCTCCGATATCAGGACCTCCCTTGGCTTGCTTCCTCTTGCTCCTGAAATGTACCCTTGCTTTTCCATCATATCTACTAGTCTGGCAGCCCGATTGTACCCAATCTTAAAGCGCCGCTGCAAGCTGGAAGTTGATGCACCGCCCTGGTCAATCACAAACTCGCAAGCTTCATAAAACAACTCATCTTCCTCTTCTGTTACCTGAGCTTTTTTCAGCAATTCCTCTTGTTCAAATAAATAATTCGGTGCCTGCTGCTCTCTTGCGTGGGCAACAACAAGATCAATTTCTTCATCTGACACAAAAGTCCCCTGCAGCCTGACAGGTTTAGAAGAACCATTTTCAAGAAAAAGCATGTCTCCACGGCCAAGAAGCTTCTCTGCGCCGCTAATATCTATAATCGTCCTTGAATCAATTTGAGATGAAACAGAAAATGCAATTCTTGTTGGTACATTCGCTTTAATTAATCCTGTAATAACGTCAACAGATGGCCTCTGGGTAGCAATAATCAGGTGAATACCGCATGCCCTTGCTTTTTGGGCGATTCGGCAAATGGCTTCCTCAACATCAGCCGGCGACATCATCATTAAATCTGCCAGCTCATCAATAACAATAACAATGAATGGAAGTTTTTCTGAATATCTCTTATGCTGTAAAGCTAATTCATTGAACCTGCCAATATCCCGCACTCCTGCATGGGCAAATAACTCGTAACGGCGTTCCATCTCCTCAACTGCCCATTTAAGTGCAGCAGTAGCTGCCTTAACATCGGTAATAACCGGGCTGACTAAATGAGGGATTTGGTTATAAGGAGCCAGTTCCACCATTTTGGGGTCAATCAGAAGCAATTTAAGATCTTCAGGACTTGCTTTATACAGCAAACTAATCAGAATGGTATTAATACAAACACTTTTTCCTGAGCCTGTAGCACCTGCAATCAGGCCATGCGGCATTTTTTTCAAATCAGTGATGATCGGCTTGCCTGAGATATCCAGCCCCAACACAGCGGTCAAAGGAGATGTGCTGTCCTTAAAGACATTAGTCTCTATAATTTCGCTGATTGGAACAGGCCTTGAAATTTGGTTAGGAACTTCAATGCCGATCGTATGCTTGCCTGGTATGGGCGCTTCGATCCTTATATCCTTCGCAGCCAGGCTAAGTTTTATATCATCTGAGAGATTTGTAATTTTATTAACTTTGACACCAGGCTCCGGCTGTACTTCAAAACGTGTGACTGACGGCCCTTGGGTTACGTTAACTACCTTGGCACCAACATTGAAATTGTGAAGAGTCTGATTTAAAAGTTCTTCCTGGCTTTTAAGCCACTCATTATCTATTACATTAGAGACAGGAGGATTTAACAAGCTCCGTTCCGGATAATGATATCGCATCAAGTCACTGTCATCTTCCAAATCATTATTTAATGGATTACTTGAAGCAGGCTTTTCAGTTTCCGTTTTCATTGGGACTGCTGGAGATTTATTATTTGAAATCTCCTTTGCCGGCTTAATGGTTTCTCTTCCTCCGAAACTTTTTTGTTCCCATTTGCGTTTATCCTGCTTTAACATCATAACGTTAAATGGCAAATGATTTCGTCGTGGCTGTTCACGTTCCTGAATGATCTCCTGTTTTGATTCCGTTTCTTCTAATGGAAAATCTTCATTAGCTTCATCACGAATAATAGTTTCAGCCTTTAGCTCTGCAGCAGCAGGAACAGTTTCACTCTTTATCTCTGCAGCAGCGGGAACAGTTTCAGCCTTTGCTTCCTGGGCTTCTTCAGGCAGCATTTCATGAATGAAATTCTCCTTCGTTTCCCCGCTGAATTCCCCCTCTTCTTCGAAGCTTAGTGAGTTGCTGATCGAAAGGTCGTTGTTTTCAATATTTCCAAGCTCTTGATCCTGTTTTGGTTCATTTGACTGCTCTTGTTCTAATAGCTGGTTTTCCGAATAATTATTTTCTTCAGTTGGAGTTGGGATGTCCTCAGAACTAGACCTAATAATGAGTGTTTCAATCACATGGCTGGAAACTTTACTATCATCATTTTTAGTTTCATCATCAGACAAGATGAGCGCGTCTTCCTCATTTGGAATAATCACTTTGCCTTGGATTGCTTCATCCTTAAATTCATCATCAGACAAGATAGGCGCTTCTTCCTCGCTTGGAAAAATCACTTTACCTTGAATTACTTCATCTTTAGGTTCATTATCAGACAAGATGGGCGCTTTTTCCTCACTTGGAATAATCACTTTGCCTTGGATTACTTCATCTTTAGGTTCATCATCAAACAAGACGGGCACTTCTTCCCCAGTTGGAATAATCACTTTGTCTTGGATTACTTCATCTTCATTAACGGAAACTTTGGTTTCCATTTCATTTTCCACATTGTCTTTATAAGTCTCCTTCTCGAAAACTATATTTTCTTGAGAAAGAACTTTTTCTTCAACTAATTCAATTACTTTTTCTTCAACTACATTGACTACAGGTATGTTATTTTGAAGCGGCTCTCCCATACTAAAATTGGTGAGCTCATGTTCCACAACCTCAATGGGCTTTGGCTTAGCAAATCCAAAAACAGGAGAAGGAATTTCCGTTGGTCTAAATGGATGTCCATTCTTTGGTGGAGTCACCTGTTTTTTAACAGCGGGAGGAGGCGAGCTTGGCTTTTTCACTTTTTGAATTTTAGTATTTTCTTCTTTTATTGTTTCTTTTACAGGCTCGCGATTTCTTCTATCGCTTACTATTTTTGATTTCCCATCAGGAATAAGCGGAAAACGGAAGTTTCCTTTTGGATACTGATAAACAACTCTTGCTTCCACTTCCTTCCCAGTTTGTCTTCTTTTCAATGGGACCTGGTTCTCGACAGGCTCGATGGCTGTTTGGCTTTGTATGTCATCTTCCAAATCTTCATGTCCTTTAAACATTTGGAGAATATTATGAATCCAACTCAACATTATCACTCTTTCTTCTTTCCTCTATATCATTCTATTTTAGCAGTATTTCGAAAAAATTCGACACAAAACTGCAGAATAGGCCTAAATACTTGCAATCTGTAATTTTTGTTATATAAGAAATGAAAAAAGACCACTTATTAAGTGATCAACTTTCATTAAAGTTTTCGATTTTTCCCCAAAATAAAGATGGGTTCAAGACTTCCATTTTCATATAGGAAGGACAGAGCGGTCACAGGCACAGGACCATTTGCAAAAAACCCCATTGTCATTTGAGCCAAAATGTCATAACCGGTATCATTTTGAATATCAGCAATTATAAGGACATCCTGATGGGGAACAGCTAAAGCCATCGTTCCGGTTATCTTTTTTTGCATTTCATTTATAAACACTTTGTTCAATATGCGGCTTGCATCATACCCATCCTTGGAGTTCAGGAAATAAAATACATTTCCGGCAACCTGATCCTCTTTTAATGGTGTAGGAAGAGAGCGGACATTAAACATGGCTATTTCCCTGATTCTCGCTTCGTCCCAGCCTTCTTTTTGAATTATCCTTGAATCAATCAGGCGATAAGTGGTTCCCATGTCATACGCATAATAAATTCTTGTTTCGGCTGTGTGTTCATCGAATAAAAAAGGAACCCCTTCTTCTGCTTCAGAAGCAAATGAGGCAGAACGGATAACAGGAAAAATCTTTTTTTCATGCTCAGTTAGCTGGATTTGGCCTTCCATTGCAGAAAGCCCTTCACTAATATAGTAAACCACTTCATCAATGGCTTTTTCTTTCTGAGTGTGCCATTTGGCAATAATCCCGCCAAGTGATACAGTAATCCCTTTGCCCGTTACTCTGCTTTCAATCCTTAGCTGGTCCTTCTCCCTGTCATAGGAGATCTTTCTATCTTCCTGCTTAAGGCGCTCTTCCAGCAGTTTTTTCATTTTAATACTGTCCATCTTCATTGCTATCCCTCGATTCTCTTAACTAATTCTACAATAAAAAACCTCCACCTCAAAATGAGATGGAGAGGGATGCTTCGGTTTATTGCAAGCCAGTTAAAAAGCCTGTAATTTCTTCAGGAGTTTTTCTGTCCTTACTTACGAAACGGCCAAGCTCTTTTCCGTTTTCAAAGCCGATAAAACTCGGAATTCCGTAAACATCAAGTTCCTGGCAAATCTCGATAAACTTGTCACGATCAATATGAATGAACGTGAATTCTTCAAATTGTTTTTCAATATCAGGTAAAACAGGTTCGATAACCCTGCAGTCAGGGCACCAATCTGCAGAAAATACAAATAAATACTTGCCTTCGTTTTTCATTTGCTCATATTGTTCCATTGATTCTAATTCTTTCATCCCAATTCCTCCTGTTCGCTCGTTTTTATCATCATAACAGTCTATTTGGCATCGGGTCTAATATTTGAACCGGATTTTGCACCCACTTTTATCTTTCCCCCAAAGGGCTCCAATAAAAACAAAATTCTTTGGCCTTACTTAGTACGGTATTGATATTGTCCTAAAAGTAGTTTCATGATATGAGTAAACATTTCAGCTCTATCAATAAACCCATTCGTAAAGATACCTATGGCTCCTTCTTTTTTTCGTACATTCTGTATTCTTGCATAATCATCCATTACAGGCCCTAGTTCTTCTCCGTCCCTTAATCTAACAGCGATTTCTTCCGGCAGCAATATTCTTGCGCCTCCTGCAATAATAGGAGGAATATCTTTTGCCGCAAGTGCTCCCCAATTTGATAAAAACAGGCCATGGCTTGTCTCCTGAACCCCTCCCTCAAGGCCAATACCAAAATCGCCATTGGCGTGTTCCAAAGATGCCAATGCACGATTAACAGCACCTTTTATTGTTTCCTCATCAGAAAAAGGCATGGCATTAACACCAGAAGAAACATCCAATGAGATAAACTCTGCCTTTTGATGTAAAAAAGCATTTTTAACTGCCTCATTTTTTGCAGGATTTTTTGAGCCTATGACTACTCTCATTCTGATCTCTCCTTAAAAACAATAACTTCGTTTTCGACAAATGCACTAACTCACTCATATTCCAACAAAAGAGGGCATGGTAAATGCCCTCTTCCGCTTCTATATATTTCTTAACTGTTAGATTTGATTGTATCCACCGTAGTTTTATCGCAGGCTTTAACAAGCTTTACCAATAATTCCTTTGCAGCAGCATAGTCATCCACATGAACAATAGAGCCGCTGGTATGGATATAGCGGGAGCAAATACCGATAACAGCACTTGGCACTCCCTCATTGGAGGTGTGGACCCTTCCTGCGTCGGTTCCACCCTGGGAAACAAAATATTGATATGGGATATTATTGGATTCTGCTGTATCAAGAACAAATTCACGCATTCCCCGGTGTGTTACCATGGATCTATCGAGAATTCTCAGCAGCGTGCCTTTTCCCAACTGGCCAAATTCATTTTTACTTCCCGACATATCATTAGCCGGGCTGGCATCCAATGCAAAAAAGATATCTGGATTAATCATATTTGAAGCTGTCTGTGCTCCTCTTAAACCAACTTCTTCCTGTACAGTGGCACCAGAATAGAGAAGGTTTGGCAATTGAATGTCCTTCAGTTCCTGCAGAAGTTCAATAGCCAGTCCACAGCCATAACGGTTATCCCAGGCTTTGGCAAGAATTTTTTTCTCATTTGCCATTGGAGTGAATGGGCAAATCGGTACGATTGACTGTCCCGGACGAATTCCAATTCTTTCAGCATCTGCGCGGTCATCTGCACCAATATCAATTAGCATATTTTTGATTTCCATTGGCTTGTTTCGTTTAGCTTCATCGAGAAGGTGTGGAGGGATAGAACCTATAACCCCAGTAACAGGACCATTTTTTGTTAAAATTTGTACTCTTTGTGCCAGAAGAACCTGGCTCCACCAGCCGCCCAAGGGCTGAAAACGGAGCATTCCATTATCAGTGATAGCAGTAACCATGAAGCCTACTTCATCCATATGGCCTGCAACCATAACAACAGGACCACTTTCAGAGCCTTTCTTTACCCCAAAGATGCTTCCAAGATTATCCTGGATGATTTCATCAGCATAAGGCTCAAGCTGCTCTCTCATAAATTTCCTGACTAAATGTTCATCTCCCGATACTCCCGGAAGCTCTGTAAGTGTTTGGAAAAGCTTTAATGTTTTCTCGTTCATGTCCAGGCTCCTTTTCATTTAAGCTTATATGTATACGTTTATTTTACAGAAACATCTGAACTCTTTCCACCCTATTGATTAAGAACTCAGGTAATTCTATTATCTTCTTTATCACCTGTACGTTATACTGTTGGTATATATAACTATGTCAATTGAAATACTAATTTATTGAGTTTTGGAGGTGCTGTGATGAATTGGAATTGGAAATCATTTTTTATCGGGACAGCGATTGGTATAGCAGGCGGATATGCAATAAAAGAGACCGTATCCCAAAAGACAAATGTTTCATCTGAAAAGGTCCTTAACTATGTAAAAAAACAATTTAAAGTAAGCGGGCCCGTCACCGGATCTTGGATTCATATGGAAGCGGAGCCTTATGTAAAAAACCAGCTTACATATAAGGTCTACAAAGGCGGAATTACCCAGGGCAGCCAGGAACAGTATGAGTTTATTGCAGATGCAACTACCGGAACAATTCTTGAAGTTAATCAACTGACATGAATATACCGGCTTAGGGACATTTTACGTACAATCAGGCTGGGTTTTGTCCTTGAGAGACCCATTCAATGAGCTTTCTCATGGAATCCCGTCTAGTTTTTGCCTTAACAGACCGACTAAGGGACAAATCTCATAGAATCCCGCCTAGTTTTATCCTTGACAGACCGGCTCAGGGACAAATCTCATAGAATCCCGCCTAGTTTTGGCCTTGAGAGGTCGGCTATCATATCCCAGCTCAGTTTTTGCCTTTATAAATTTGGTAAGGTATCTCCTTTACAATCCCCCAAAAAAAAGACGAGTATAGTTTGTCTGTCTATACATCTTTTGGAATTCTCCATATTCTATAGCAAGTATTATGGAAAGGAGAATTCCGATGTCTTTAAATTATGAAAAAGCACGTCGTTTAGAGGGTCAAATGGTAAAGTTTAAAAATGCTCAAGGAGAATGGGCAATCGGAAAGGTCGTAAAGGTTCGAAAAGACGGTCTGGAAATCGAAGAATTTGGTGGATCCGATGGCCAGGAGGGCTATGGTTATGGCTTTAGGCGCCCAGGACCATTTTGGGGACCTAGAGCTTTCATCCCATTTGCAGCAGGATTCGTTCTTCCATTTTTCTTTTGGTAAGAAAATAGCTCAGGCGTCCGATTAGCGAAGCTGCTATCCTGTAATTAGTCGCTAAGTGCACGATAAAAAGTAAAGCAAGTACGAATTCGTACTTGCTTAATTTTTGTCCCTATCTTTCTCTCTTCACACTCTCGCTTATTTTCCAATCCTCGTCCCACTTTACCGCCCGATAATAGGCATCATGATAGAAGGTAAACCAGGCATTTTTCTTTTTGCCGTATTCCAGCCATTTTTGTTTTCCCGAAATTGAGTCCATTGGATAATCATCATATGCAAGCACCCAGAGAACATTTTGATGGGCGTGAGTTGGCATAATATCGGCCATATGAACAACAGTCTCTCCATCTGATTCAATCACAATGATAGCATGTCCATCGCTATGGCCGCCTGTGTGAACCATTTTGACTGGACCAAAGCTCCACTCTTCTTCAAAGGTTTCTACCTGTTCCTGTATGGCTTCCCAATTTTCCTCCCAGTATGTATTTCTCGAACGAATATTAGGCGTTCTCATTTCATCCCATTCGATCTGTGACACAATTATTTTTGCATTTGGAAAAACAGAAGTATAACCTTCCTCTTCCTTTTTTGTTAAACCGCATGCATGGTCAAAATGAAGATGGGTCATTAAAATATAATCGATGTCAAAAGTTGAGAGTCCAAGCTTTGATAATGCTTCCTCTACCTCTGACTCTTCAGAAGCCCCATAATTTCTTAACTGCTTTTCGGTTAATTTTCCTTTTCCTATGCCGGTTTCGATTAAAAAGTTTTTTCCTTCGGCCTGAAGAAGAATTGGATCAGTCCGAAGCTCAATCTGGTTCTTTTCATTACAAGGATACTTTTTCTCCCATAATGGTTTGGGTACTACTCCAAACATTGCCCCACCATCAAGATTTGTTACACCGCCAGGCAGCCATGTAAGCGCCGCCTTACCAAATTTTAAAGTTTCCATTTCTACCCTCAACCCCTTTTCTCCCCATTTTAGCATCCATGTAAGTAATTTAAAAATAATAAGAAAGGCGCAAGCGTCCGTTCAGCGAAGCAACTGCCTGAGTAAACTTCCTGTTATTTCTCCTCTGATTTGACAACATGCAGCTTTGCGACGAGCTGAACATTAGCTTCCTTGAATACTCTATGGCGCAGGAGCACTTTAAAATTTCGATGTTGACTTATCGTAGGGAGAAGCGGGATGGACACTAGCTGCACCAAGTATCACCTAACGGTCATGCTTGATGCAAGATAATCCGGGAAGCTAATCAAGGATGAAAAGTCGCTAGGCGCTGGAGCTAGACAATTAAAAAGGTAAAACTTTATGCCTTCTTATTAATTAAGAAAAGGCCTGGTCGAATGACCTGGCCAAATTATTATCTGTATTTAACTTCACATCTGTATATTCTGTTTCCTTTATTGGAAAACTTCTCTTCGTATTCCGTCATTATATTTCCTTCATAATTACTCTGATGGAGATCTAAGCTCAGAAATTTTAATAACAATCCATATTCCGAAAAGCTCATTAATGAATATTCAAATAGTCCTAGATTATCTGTTTTAAAATGAATTTCTCCTCCATCCACAAGAATATCCTCGTAAAGTTTCAGGAAATCTTTATAGGTAAGACGCCTTTTTTCATGGCGAACCTTTGGCCAGGGATCGGAAAAATTCAGGTATACCCGGTCAACATCACTTTTTTCAAAAAAGTTTTTTAAGTCAGTGGCATTGACGTTCAAAAGCTTTAGATTGGGAAGATCTGCTTCGATTAAACGGTCAAGTGCCGCTACAATGACACTTTCATAAATCTCAATCCCAATATAGTTAATATCAGGGTGCGCCTTGGCCATTTCTGTGATAAACCGTCCTTTACCGGTTCCTATTTCAATATGAAGAGGCTGTTTTTCAGCAAAAGCTTCGTGCCATTGACCTTTAAGGTTTTCAGGTGAGGGCACAATATATTGTGGATGTTGCTCTATTTTTTCCCTTGCCCAGGGTTTATTTCTTAGCCGCATAACTACAACTCCCAAAAAATAATATCGTTCAAAACATACCAAACAAAGACTATCCTTGCAAGCCTCTTTTAAATTTGGAATTTTTTATCCGTGAATAAATGACAAAAGGAATCCACAACCTATCTGTGGATTCCTTTTAATCACCTTATTAACCGAAAGGAAGTGCGTGTATGCCTTTAAGTCATCATGACCAGGTTACCTTGTTAAAAGATATATTAAACAACCATCAAACTGATTGCTGTGGTTCTGTCGCCGAATGCGAACAACTGGAGCGTTTGGTCAAATCTCTTATGGTCAATACTCAGATAAACCAAAATGTAAAAACAATTCTTGAGGAGATCTATGAATACGGACAGCATGGCGCCCAGTCAGCCGACTTGGACCAGCATATTACATCCAACCAAGATCGCCTTTCTGATTGGGTCAGCAATATCGATCAATTTTCATGATTGGTAATCACTGCTAAAAATTCGATAAGCCGTTCCATTTCTTGAAGACGGCCTTTATTTTTATTCCATTGGATAGATGAAAGGGATTGAAGAGTCACATACCATTTCATTCTAAGCTTTAGATGGCTGGTTATCTTTTTCCCATACATGGCCATCCAGCTATCCCAATCTGACTCCGGAACATACCAGTAAAGCATTTGCCCTAAATCGATGGCCGGATCAGCGACCATGGCACCATCCCAATCAATTAGGTACAACTGGTTGTTTTCTGCAAGCAGCCAGTTGTTATGGTTCAAATCTCCATGACAAACCACCTGCTCATCACTTTGAACACTGCCTGCCTCTTCCCTTACAAAGTCCAACGCCTTTTGTACCTCTGGAAGAGCGATAATTTCTGCATCTAGATCAGACTGTGCCATCTCCAGCAAATTCTCTGGCTTAAGCGGTACTTTTCCTAGTCTCCTAAGCATACCAAGCATTGGTTTGGAGCGGTGTATTTTCCTGAGAAGCTTGGCAACGCGATCCTGGTTCATCTCGGGTGCTTTAAGCTCTCTTCCTTCTAGCCACTGCTGTGCGGAGATTACATCCCCGTTTTCCAGTCTCTTCGTCCAAACAAGCTTTGGGACGATTCCTTCTGCCGACAGAACAGCAAGAAAAGGAGAAGAATTCCGTTTTAAGAACAGTTCCTGATCTTCACATCTAGCAAAGAAAGCCTCTCCAGTAGCGCCGCCAGCAGGGACAATTTCCCACTCTTGTCCTAATAAATCTTCCAAAATTGGTCACCTACATTTATCCTGCTTCAAACGCCAGCTTTCCTTGTTATGCGATCTGGTCCCCTGGGCGTTTAAACCGGAATTGTTCACAATTATCATATGTGATAAAGAATATATCTAAATTAAACAGCTTGCCGAAAAGGCTAGCCAATCTATTTAAAGAAATTGCTTTATTAAAATAAAAAGACAGCTATTGAAACCATCAATCACAATAGCCATCTTTATAAATTTTATCCTTAAAATGCTTTTTTCGTCAACCCCATCAGAGAATAAACAAAAGGCAAGGTACAGTTATTTTTTTGCTAAAATTTTAATACTTACGGCCTCAAGCTCTGTATCTGTGTTTGCAAAGGTAGAGAAAGGATTTAATCCAGCACGCACTCTATCTGCAAAAATCGTCCATTCCCCGGCAGGCAGCTTTATTTTAGCAGCCGATCGTGTAGGGTTTACCAAAAGAAGGACTTCTGACCACCCGTTGTCATCATTTACCAAATTATAATGAAGGCCAATTATTGGGGAAGGTAATTCGAGCTGGGTAATTTTACGGCGTATTTCATATGCTGTCCTCATTCTGAAGCATCCAAAAAATTTTCTCAGGCTGATTATTCCCTTAATGTACTCCACGTTTTCATTAAAATCGCCCCGTCTGTCCCAATCCAGCTGATTAATAGTATCAGGAGAGCGGTAGCTATTT
Organism: Neobacillus terrae; assembly: GCF_011393025.1. Classification (GTDB taxonomy): domain Bacteria; phylum Bacillota; class Bacilli; order Bacillales; family Cytobacillaceae; genus Neobacillus_A; species Neobacillus_A terrae. The sequence goes on from NZ_JAAOEO010000021.1 coordinate 12,985, forward strand.
CCTACGCCTTTCTTTGTTCTAAAGAACTCCTGTCCGCTATGAAGAAACGGAATCCCTTGCGAAAGGAAGACAAGACTCGTGGCCAGCCGGTGATAGAATTTTAGTTCATTTGTGTCTGTATCTGGAAAGCAGGCAAGCAGTTTATCCCAAAGGGTATTATTATCATGAGCTTCTACATAATTGACGGATTGTGAAGGCTCACTAAACAGTCCCTTTTCTTTCTTTTTAAAGCCTATACTGCCTGTTAAAACCTCTTTAGCAGTATCGAAATAGTGCTCATTTCCCAAGGCATATCCTTTATCATATAAATTAAAAGTGCTTCCCTTTATTGTATCTCTGAACAAGTCATTAAATTGTCCAATCCCCTTCATCTTCGACTGATTTCTTATGATTGCCTTTTGGCCAGCCTCCAAAGGAGTATTAAGATCCCAGCCTTCTCCAAACAGGATCACATCAGGGTTGATACTTTCTGCTATTTTTTTTATTTCATTCATCGTAGTGACATCCAAGATACCCATTAAATCAAAACGAATACCGTCGATTCGATATTCCTCCAGCCAAAAACGGACTGAATCAAGAATAAATTTCCTGGCCATCAGCCGTTCCGAGGCAATATCATTTCCTACTCCGGTACCGTTTGAGGGCATGCCATGTTCATCATGCCTGAAATAATAACCAGGGACTATTTTTTCAAAGGGAGAAGATTCCCTTATATAAACATGGTTATACACTGCATCCATAATCACTCGTAATCCATTTTCATGGAAGCGGCGAATCATCTCTTTTAATTCATTAATTCTCGAATAGGGATCAACCGGATTCGAACTATAGCTTCCCTCAGGTACATTAAAGTGAAGAGGATTATATCCCCAATTATACTGGAGATCCGGATCAAGTTCATCTACTCCCGCAAAGTCGTTAAACGGAAGAAATTCTACATGTGTCACCCCAAGGTCCTTTAAATAGGACATTCCAGTTGGTCTTCCCTGGATATCTGATGTCCCTGCTTCGGCCGCTCCTAAATATTTACCTTTTTCCACGATTCCACTACTTGGATGTATTGTAAAATCTCTAATATGAGTTTCATAGATAACAGCGTCTACCGGATTGTTAAAGGCCGGCAAAGGAGAATGGCTGATTCTTGTTTTTTCGAGATTGACTATCACGCCAAACTCCCCATTCGGCGTTGCTGATACTGCGTATGGGTCAATAGCTTCGTTCCATTCCTGATCAATAAATAATAAATAAGAATAACGGAATCCTTCCAGGTCCCCAGGAATCACGGCAGACCAAATTCCTCTGTCTTCCCTCTGCAATTTTACAATTTCAAAATAGGGGCTGTCAGGTGACAATAATTTAATTTTTACCTGTACAGCAGTAGGTGCCCAAAGCTTAAATTGTGTTTTTCCCTGTTTAATAGAGACCCCAAGGTCAATGCCATCGTAATAAAACTTCTCCTCAAAGCGGGCTGTGCGGATGACGGCACCTGTTTGCAAATCGGTTCTTCCCCCATGTTCATCAATAATCCAGGAGGTAACACCCAGACTTACCTCCTCAGGGACCGAACAAATATATTTCCTATACTGGTCAATTTGCGAAACTTCTTTTACTTCCAGTTCTAATCGGTAAGAGCCGCATAGCAGGGAAAAAGCAGAAGAGATTCCACTATGATAGGTAAGGGGTAGTAAAATGGTTACCCTCTGCATTTCATCTAGATAAGCAAAAAACTCACGTTTAAAGTCCACTTTCTGCACCCCAATCATTTAAATTTTTATCCTTGGTTTCTGACGTTTTCGTTAACACACGGACAGCCCCCGGCAGGAGTTCGATAGTAAGGGGAGTCTGGCCAATAGGTTCCCCGTCAGCATGTACAAAAAGAGGTATTGAAGACCTTATTGACACCTTTTTTCCTCTAAATGTCCTAACACCTTTCAAATAAATATGCTTTCCGTAAAACACACTTATGAATACAAGCAGGAGCTTTATTTTTGATATCTTGTGTACAGCTGTTATATCAAATAATCCATCCTCTGTGGATGCATTGGGAGCAATTTTCATTCCTCCGCCGTAAAAGGGCTGATTTGAAACACTCACAAACCAGGCATCCTCAAAAACATAATGCTTTCCCTCAATCTCAAGCTCTATATTCCCTCGTTTATATCCTGCAAGTTTTTTGAGGAGAAAATATACATAAACAAGCCGGCCCAAGGACAGCTTATTCAATATCCGTTTCGCTTTAGAGCGGTTTACCTCATAAGATATCAAAGCATCAAATCCAACGCCCATATTGTTAATAAAGAAGTACTCCTGATCCATCGTTATCTTTCCAGCATCGGTTAGTACCCCCGGCTCACTGGAAATCTTGATAAGCATTTCAGCTGCTTCTGTCGGATTCGAAGGAATAAGGAAGCCTCTGGAAAAGTCATTCCCTGTTCCACCAGGAATAAATCCAAAATTGAAATTTGGAAAATGGATAAGACCATTGATCACCTCATGGACTGTTCCATCACCGCCAACAGCAACCAAAAGACTTTCTTCTGGATGGCTTTTTGAACATATCTGCCAGGCTATTTCTTTCGCATGGCCAGGGTATTCGGTAAAAATGGCCAGATAATTAATATTTTTTTTGCTTAATATTTCTTCAAGCAGTTTCCAGGTCTTTAAGCATTGTCCGTATCCTGCTGCAGGATTAACAATAAAATAGATTTTCTTCATACATCACCTTAGAATAATATAGATTTCTACTTTTGCTGCTTCGATTTCCAGCTGGACTACTCCGTCTCTTCCCACTCCATTCTTCTGAGACTTGAAGTCTTGCAGTATTGGAGCAGAGCTTGCGCACCTTTTAACTGCATGTGTTTAAGAGGAGATTTATTAGACCGCATCAATTGAAACCATTCTTCAAAATTTCTGGAATCCACCAGTTTTACATCGAAAGGAGATGACGGGTAATCAATATACCCGTTCCGGCTTAATAATAGTTTATGTATAGGAAGTTCAATTTCGTTCATATGAAATATTTTCCTTATAATCTTTTCAGTACGATTTAGCGCCAAAAGAGGATTTAATATTTTACTTTCTTTTGTATTTCTCTTTTTCTCCCAAAAACGGTCAGGAGAACCTATATAAACTGATAAATCTTCTTCCTCCAAGAAGCTAATACACCAGGCTTCTGAAGGTGTCAGCAGGATTGCCTCCGTTTCCACTGGCGCCTTTTTTAAGAGAAAAATAGGTTTATACATACATAAAAAAGTATCTGGAAAACGCTGAAGAAAGAATTTTAGCCTTTCATCAAAAAAGAATTTGGGATGCAGGTTGGATCTTTCAAACAAAGTCGAGCTGGCCCATTTCAATTGAAACCGAAACAGCTGGTCAAGATACTGCTTCTTTAAATCTTCAATTGTTTTAGGTTTAACATGGAAATCAACTGTAAATTCGAGAGGATTTTCTTCCTCGTCATTTTTATTATCTTCTGTTTCTTCCGTCCAAACCTCTTCATCCTTCTTATTTTTCCTTAATAGATCCTTCATTTTAGCAAAAAAAGGACGCTTTTCTTTTTCCTCTTCATTCTCAGGAAATAAAGGGGAAAAAGAAAGATTTGCAGCATCCAAACCATCCGTTTCCCAATTTTGCCGCGTCTTTTCCCATTGCTGCCTTTTTAACCTTGTAAAGCGGGACGGATACGAATAAATATCCGTTTCGTACCGAGAAATATAATCCTGAAGCTTTATTAACTGTCCCATTTGCCGTCTCCCCCATTTCCCGTGTTTTTCTCTATTTAAGCCGATAGGATGAAATTACCTCATATTTAGGAGACCTTTCCAAATGAGTTTGATATAAGACAACCTCTTCAGCTTGGAACTTAATGGGGCCCTCCTGAATCCTTTTCCATAGATCGGAGGCTTTGTCCATTACAAATGGTTCGGTACCCTTCCATCTTCTGGCCAGTGTAATATGAGGCCGAAATGGACGTGTTTCCAGCTTGAAACCGGCAACCGTACATGCGTTATATACCTTATTTCTTAATAATTTCAATTCTTCTTTTTCCCCAGTATGCGCCCAGAAAACCCTTGGTGAGTCTTCTTTGCCAAAAAAACCAAGCTGCTCAATTTCCAATGAAAATGAAGAGAAACCGTTTATGGCTTCCCCAACAAGCCTTTTAGATGATGACAATATATCTTCAGGTGCTGAGCCAAGAAAAGCGAGTGTAATATGCAAATCCTCATGATGCACCCAGCTTCCAAAAGGAAGATTGTTCTTAAAAGACTTAAAATGATCATTCATAACCTGTTTTACTTCTTCCGGTAATCTAAGGGCATAAAAGAAGTGTGCATGTTTATCCATAAATTCAGTCCTTTTCATTCATTTTAGACTACTTTCAACAAAATTCACTATTTTTAATGATCGTTACTGGTTTATTTTTTCCTTATTAAAACTTTTCATTTGATAAAGGAAAGAATATTTCTTTATGATAATAGGGAAGCCTTTGAAAGTATACAATATAAGTTACGGTTAATAGCGGATAATATAAGAAAGGAAGTTATACTCCATGAAGGTAGTAGACAATATCGCTGATTTAATTGGCGAAACCCCCCTCCTAAAACTAAACCGTCTTGTACCCGAAAACGGTGCAGCAGTTTATTTAAAGCTTGAATATTTTAATCCAAGCAGAAGTGTTAAAGACAGAGCAGCCTTTAATATGATCATAGAGGCAGAAAAAGCAGGCCTTTTGAAAAAGGGCGCAACAATCATTGAGCCTACCAGTGGCAATACAGGAATTGGACTGGCTATGAACGCAGCGGCCAGAGGCTACAAGGCCATCCTGGTTATGCCTGATACTATGACATTGGAACGAATTAATTTATTAAAGGCATATGGTGCTGAGGTAGTTTTAACACCTGGAGATGAGAAAATGCCAGGTTCAATTAAGAAGGCACAGGAGCTTGTGGAACAAATCGAAAATAGTTTTATGCCGATGCAATTTGAAAACGAAGCAAATCCTGAAGCACACAGAAAGTCAACTGCTCTTGAAATCATAGAGGCAATGAAAGAGATTAATCATCCATTGGGAGCATTTGTTGCGACCGCTGGGACCGGCGGCACTATAACTGGTACTGGGGAAGTTCTTAAGGAGCATTATAAGGATATCACCATACATGTTGTAGAACCTAAAGGATCTCCAGTTCTATCTGGCGGTAAACCTGGAAGACATAAATTAGTTGGCACTAGCCCAGGATTTATTCCTGAAATTCTAAATCAGAAAGTCTATGATGAAATCCATCAAATTAGTGATGAAGACGCTTATGAAACAGTTCGCCGCCTTGCGAGAGAAGAAGGCATTCTTGTGGGACCATCTTCCGGCGGTGCCTGCTTTGCAGCTCTTGAAGTCGCAAAACGCCTCTCACCGGATCAGGCAGTGGTATGTATTGCCTGTGATACAGGTGAGAGATACCTGTCAAGTGATCTATTCAGATAGGAATATTTCTTTAAGTAAAGAAGCATGCTTCGAAAGAAACACGCTTCTTTTTGTTCTTAAATTTCCTGCTCTATGCATTTTGTTTTTTAAACAGAATATACAAGCTCCCCGCATTGCTTTTCTATTTCAGCAGTAAATAGCTTCTGCAGCCTTTGTGTTACAGAGCCAGGAACACCCTTGTTGACCCCCTTGCCGTCAATTTCGCAAACCGGCATAACTTCTGAGGTTGTACTTGTCATGATTACCTCATCTGCATGCAGCATCTCATCAATTGTAAAAGTACATTCTTCAAAAGGAATATTATTATTTACACAAATTTGTTCCAGCTGCTTTCTGGTAATCCCATTTAAAATGAGGTTGTCTGCAGGATGGGTAAGTACTTTTCCCTCTTTAACAATTAGTATATTCGAGGAACTTCCCTCTGTAACAGTCTCTCCCCTATGCTGAATAGCCTCAAAACAGCCAGCTTCCACTGCCTTTTGTTTGGCCAGCAAATTTCCAAGCAAATTAAGACTTTTTATATCGCATCGAAGCCAGCGAATATCTTCCATTAGCATTGCCTTAACTCCGGATTGCATATTTTTTTCGGGGCGGGCCATTTCTCTTGTATAGGCTACTAATGTAGGTTTTGTCTCCGCAGCCGGAAAGGCATGGTTCCGAGGAGAAATTCCTCGTGACATCTGCATGTAAACAATTCCTAATTCAAGACTATTTTTTTCAACTAGCTGCTGAAGGAGAGCTGTTAATTCTCCAATAGAATAAGAAACCTTCATCCCAATATTTTCAGCACTTCTTTGGAACCTTTCTAGATGTTCCGCAGCTGTAAACATTTTTCCGTTATATACCCGAATAACTTCATAAATACCATCCCCGAATTGATACCCACGGTCTTCCACATCGATACTTGCATCTTTTCTGTCAATTAATTCCCCATTGAGTATTACAGTTTCCATCTGGTATTCTCCCCTCGTTTACTTGCAAATCGCTGCAACGAACAGCAGCCGTATTTTTTAAAAAGATCACTTATTCATTAGAAGCTAGTTCAAAAATGGCCTCCGCATAAATCGCTGTAGCCCTCAGTAAATCCTCAATATAAATATACTCATCTTTTTGGTGTGCAATATCTGGACGCCCTGGAAACAAAGGACCAAAAGCCACTCCTGATTTTAAAGAACGGGCATAGGTTCCACCACCAATGGCAATAAGTTCTGCTTTATCACCGGTTTGCTCCTCATAGACCTTTTTTAAAGTCTGGATTAAAAAGTCATTTTCATCAACATAGTGAGGCTTGGAATCAGAAAAATTATCTATATGAAAATTCTCATTTACTATTAAATTTTCCAATACAGCTTTTGTGTCCTCCATCTTGCTTGTTACAGGATAACGAAGGTTTAACCCTATTCTTCCTCCGTTTTCCTTTGAATAAGATATCTTTCCGGCATTAATAGTAAGGTCACCTGAAACCTCGTCACTATAGGCTACTCCCAGATTAACTCCTCTTGAATCATTCACAAAATACTTAGACAGAAATTTGAAATAATGAGCTGCATTTGTATCTGTGTTTAGTTGGGAAAGAAATTCACCTAAGTAAAGTCCTGCATTTTTCCCGTTGTTTGGTTCCATGCCGTGTGCCGAAACTCCTTTTACTTCCAAAACTAATACCCCATTATCAACATGGCATTGCTTTTCTAATCCTGCCTGTTTCATAAAATCCTCAAATCGCTGTATTACTTCATTTTGTTCCTGATGAACGATTAATGAGGCGGTAGCAAAATCAGGAACCATATTATATCTCCGTCCTGATGCAAATTGAAGAACCTCAATTCTAGCCTCTTCCGCAGGTACATTTTGTTTATTCTGAACAAGGTCAAAATCCGATATTCCCTTCTCTGCATTAATAATAGGGAAATCCGCATCAGGGGCAAAACCAAGTGTTGGCATTTCCTCATTTTCAAAGTAGTGGTCCACACATCGCCAATTACTTTCTTCATCAGTGCCAACAATCATGCGTACACGTTTTTTCAAAGGAAGTCCAAGTTCTTTTACTATTTTCATTGCATAATATGCAGCCATTGTAGGACCTTTATCATCTAGTGCTCCCCTTGCAAAAATTTTCCCGTCTCGTATTTCTGCATCAAAAGGGCCGCTAGTCCAGCCATCACCTTCAGGAACCACATCGACATGGCAAAGAATGCCTAGCAGTTCCTTACCCTGTCCAAATTCAAGATGACCCGCCAAATTACCAACATTCTTGGAAATAAAGCCATCCTTTTCACCCAGGTTAAGCATAAAATCCAGAGCCTCTTTTACTCCCTTTCCGAGGGGAGCATCTGACAGTGAATTTTCCTCGTCCAAAAGGCTCCTGATATGCAAGAGTTTCTGGGTGTCCTTAATAAGCTCTTCTTTTCTTTTTTCTACTTCATTCATCCAATTAATATTTGCCATGATGTATCCTCCTTAAAAGTCCCATTCCCTGTTCATTATGTATTCTCTTCCCCAAATAGTCTGCCAGGCTTGAACTAATCTTACAATTTTTCAGGAAAAAACGAAATTATTTTAGCTAATCGGCTTTGTAAAAATATGTTCTCCATATTTATTTCCCCTATCCCTGGGACCAATTAAATAAAAATCAATTATTCTTCTAAAAAAGCAAAAAAGTAATCATAATATTCACACATCTTTTTATAAAATATAATATACAACAAGAGAGGGGAGAAGCAAAAGTTAGGGGTTTTTAGTTTTTCATAGTGTTAATATTTTGTTAATTCAAACTTAATTGTAGCAATCCCAAAGGAAGAGAGTTAGAATAAGGTTAGATGTATGACATCTGAGTATGCACTACAACCATCCAAAAAGGAGTTGTTTGCGGAAAAGAATTACATAGTAACTTCATAAGAGTCCAGTACTTCAGCACAGCTGTCAATCGCAGGAATTTGCCATGGGTTTGAAAAAAGGATAGGGAGTGGTTTTTTGAAACCTTCGACTAACCGGATGTTAAACCGTATCAAATGCATCTACATGTTTATTTGTAAGAATGGAACAGTTTCCACACAGCAGCTTGTAGAGGAATTTGGTATCACTCCTCGAACCATTCAGAGAGACTTAAATGTCCTAGCCTATAATGACCTTGTCATTAGTCCCAGCAGGGGAAAATGGACAACAACCCAGAAAAAAGTGAAAATGACATCGTAAAATATATTAGATGAACAAAAGGCGCAAGCGCCCTGTTCAGATGATGAAAGGCTAAATACGCCACGTCCTGTGGCAACGCCTTTCTGACCCACGTCCTGTGGGCCTCCAACAGGCATAAGACGAATCACGTAGTCATCCTCGGAAAAGCTTAAAGCTTTTCCTTAGTGCGATGCGGATGCTTCCGAAGCGTTTCTTGTCCTGATTTCTGAAGTGATTTGGCTTATGATCCCGAGGTGCGGGGCGCTTGAGCTAGATTACAATAACCTAGTTCGGAGTTTTCCACAAGGTAAAAATCTATAATTTTCTTAACGAGGAAAAAGAAAAAATCGCCGAAAATGGGGATTTCAGATTGTAGACAAAATGTCTCGAGAGATGCTTTCTCGAGACATTTTGTCATTTTTTTAATCTGAATGCAGAAAAAAGGTGAATCTTCGCTCAGGCGCCCTCGGCTTCAATCAATTCGTTGAATGAGCCTTTTTAAGATTTTTGCTTTCTTTGCATTGACTGTTCCTGCTCATTGATCTTGTTTTTAGTCCTCAATGTTCTTTCGACCTTAGAGATAATTTTACTTGATAGTAGTGAAGGGGGGCTACTCCTGAGGGAACAGCGGCTCAACCCCGCCCGCGGAAATCTACCTAAACTGTTCAACTATATTTATAGAGAAAAAAAAGACTGTAGACAAACTCGAAATTCTTCGAGTTTGTCTACAGTCGCCCCGGATGAGCGATTTATCTTATTTAGCCTGGTATCCTTTAAGCATTTGTACTTCTTCATCCGTTAATTCTCTGTACTCACCCAATTCGAGGGTTTCATCGAGCAAAAGCGGACCCATTGAGAGCCTTTTTAGATAGACAACTCTTTTGCCAACTGCTTCAAACATACGTTTTACCTGATGAAATTTCCCCTCAGTGATCGTCAATTCGATGTCTGATGTAATTCCTGATTTTAAAATTTTTAATTCACCTGGCTTTGTTAAATAACCATCTTCCAGGGTCACGCCTTTTTTAAAAGCATCAATATCACGCTCTGTTACTTCTCCTTCTATAACCGCAAAATAGGTTTTAGGGACATGTTTTTTTGGAGAAAGCAGGCGATGGGAAAGCTGTCCATCATTCGTGATTACCAAAAGTCCCTCTGTATCTTTATCAAGTCGTCCTACGGGAAATGGATTGTAAACCTGATCTTCAATCTGAAGTAAATCTATTACTGTTTCATCTCTCGTATCTTCTGTAGCTGAGAGAACACCAGGAGGCTTGTTCATCATCAAATAAACAAACTCTCTGTACTCTATTCGTTCCCCATTCAGCGTAACGATTTCATTGACAGGATCAACATGCATTTTAGCATCCTTTACAACAGTATCATTTACTTTGACAGACCCGCTCTTTAAAAGCTGTTTCACTTCTTTACGGCTGCCAAAGCCAAGGTTTGAGAGCAATTTATCCAGCCTCATTTATATCCCCTCACTCGAAATAGTTAAATAGGAAGGCGCAATTTTTTCTTAATCCGTTCTACCCTGTCACCAAACAAAAGATTTATCAGTTTTGTTTTAAAGCTGAGGTATAAATAAATCACAGCTCCAACCATTGCGCAAATAATGATAATTAAGATGGATTGCATGGCGGATGCAGGCGACAAGAAAAGCAATAGAACTTTATATACCATAAATGTTCCAGCCCACATCAATGCAGAGATACCCAAAATCAAAACAGTTCTCCTTATCACAAGACGGAAAGGATATCCAGAATAAGTTTTTATTACATAAAGGTTGATAATAATTGCTGCCAGATATCCTATAGAGGTGGAAAGTATAGCCCCCTGTGTTTGCATTAATTTAATAAGCGGAATGTTAAGGCTAAGCTTTAACAATAACCCTACAAGCAAACTGAGAATCGTAAACCGTTGTTCATTTATTCCCTGCAAAATGGCTGCTGTTACCGAATAAAGGGCAAATAAAATGGCTACAGGAGCATAGGCACGCAAAACTTCACTTCCTGCCGGAAGATATTCATAAAAGACGGTATATACTGGGTCAGCCAATAGGGAAAGGCCGACAGCAGCAGGAACAGTCAGATACAGCAAAACCTGAAAAGCCTGGTTCAATTGGGAAACTAAGCTATTGCGGTCATTTTCAATAAACGCTTTTGTAATGCTTGGCACTAGTGTCAGCGAAAAAGCGGTTGCCAGAGAAACCGGAATAATAACAAGCTTATGGGATTCAAAGTTAAGAATTGAGAACGCATCCTTTGCTTGTTTAGCAAGACCAATCTGGTCAAATGCCCTGCTGAAGGTCATTTGGTCAATGGCCTGAAAAAGCGGATTGGCAATCCCTACAAAAACAAAGGGTGCCGCATAAACCACTATCTCTTTATAAATTTGGCCCAATGAAATATTAATAGTTCCTTTATCATGGAGAAGCAATTCATCCAGATACGGCTTCCGTTTATACCAGTACCAAAACAGGATAGCAAGGCTTCCGATTGCCCCAATAAACGCCGCAAAGGTTGCTACGCTGACAGCTGTTACGAGACTTCCATGTAAAACCTTTAAAACAATATAAGCACCGAGCAGGGTAAACAAGACACGGACAATCTGTTCCACAACCTGGGAGACAGCTGATGGCCCCATGGACTGATGTCCCTGAAAGAAGCCGCGTATTAGGCTCATAAACGGAACAACAATTAGCGCAAAGCTTACAGCTCTCGTTACTGTCACTACTTCTTTTAGGCTTTGGGCATCAGCATTTTCTGATAAACTTATTTTGGCTATCAGAGGTGAGGCTATATACAAAATTAAAAAGGCAATAATTCCCGATGTTAGCATAACAACCAGGCCAGACTTAAAAAGCTTCCGGCCAACAGCATACTCTTCCATTGCATTATATTTAGAAATAAACTTTGAAACAGCAAGCGGGACCCCTGCTGTGGCAATACTTATAAAAATGGTATATGGAACATACGAGTACTGGTAAAGCGCTGTTCCATCCGAACCCACAATTTTATAGAACGGCAGCACATAAACTAAACCCAGTACCTTTGAAAGAATTGTGCCAATTGTTAATATAAACGTTCCTCTTAAAAGCTTTGATGACATATAATCCCTTCCTGCCAATAATAGATATAATTACGAGTTTCGACTTTTTTTGCACACTATGTGTAGTTTACTCTTCTTTTCCCCTCTCCGCTACTAACAACCCTAAATAATTCACCTTTTCAGTTTCCTTTTAACTCTGCCTGGAAATGTTTATAATAGGAAAAGCGCAATGGCCCAGCGATGAAGCTGGGTGTAATTAAAGTTTAAATATTAAGACTTCCATATATTGCACAAATAATTAATGAAGTTGGTGACGGAAATGGAGTTTGATGTAGTAGTAATCGGAGGAGGCCCTTCCGGGTTAATGGCGTCGATTGCAGCGGGAGAAGGCGGAGCAAAAGTTCTGCTTATTGATAAAGGGGACAAACTGGGGAGAAAACTTGCGATTTCCGGCGGCGGACGATGCAATGTAACAAACCGTCTCCCTGTTGATGAGATTGTAAAGCACCTCCCTGGAAACGGTAAGTTTTTATATAGTGCATTTTCCATTTTTAATAATGAAGATATTATAAAATTTTTTGAGAACCTGGGAATTGCATTAAAAGAAGAGGACCACGGAAGAATGTTTCCTGCCTCCGATAAGGCACAATCTGTAGTAGATGCATTGATCAGGAGAATTGAACAGCTAAAGATTAAGGTTTGGACAAACTCACCTGTTAAGGATGTTTTTTATGAAAACGGACGGACCTCTGGAGTTCTTCTAAAAAATGGTGAGAAAATTATAGCAAAGTCTATAGTGATTGCAGTTGGAGGTAAATCTGTTCCCCATACTGGTTCTACAGGAGATGGGTATGCCTGGGCTGAAAAGGCTGGGCATACTATAACAGATCTTTTCCCAACGGAGGTTCCTGTCACATCGAATGAACCTTTTATTAAAACCAAGATCCTCCAGGGACTTTCTCTTCGTGGTGTTGGATTAAGTGTACTAAACCCAAAAGGAAAACCATTGATTACTCATCGCATGGATATGATTTTTACGCATTTTGGCGTAAGTGGTCCGGCAGTTCTAAGATGCAGCCAGTTTGTTGTAAAAGCTCTAAAAAAGTGGAACCTCAAAGAAACAGCCATGAGTCTTGATGCCCTGCCTGACAGGACCGAGGAATCAATTTTTCAGGAGATTGTCAAAACGGTTAAAGAGGATCCTAAAAAAAGCATAAAAAACAGCTTAAAAGGATTGATTCCGGAGCGATATTTATTGTTTCTTCTTGAGCGGAATGGAATAGACCCTTCAGCACAGGGAAATACCATCAGTAATGATAAATTTCGATCCTTTTCAAAAGACTGTAAGCAGTTCACTTTCATGGTGAATGGTACACTTCCGCTTGAAAAAGCATTTGTTACTGGTGGAGGAGTATCCATAAAAGAGGTTGAACCTCAAACTATGGGTTCCAGAATAATGGACGGATTATTTTTCTGCGGTGAAATATTGGATATTCACGGCTATACAGGAGGTTATAACATTACAGCGGCTCTAGTTACCGGAAGGCTGGCTGGAATGAATGCAGCAAAATCTGCACGGAATTCCTAAAGCCTAAAAACAATAGGGCCTGATAAGTGGGATCAGGCCCTGTAAATAATCATGGCAGAGAAACAATAAATTTGTTCTTCCTCTTCTTCCTCTGGGATAGCAGCAACATTGTATTTGATATCAACCAATTTCTTTTCATCTATTCCTTTTAAAAAATAGTTCATATCCCGCTCCAAATCCTTCTCATGTTCCTTATCAAAAAGCTTAACCTGTATCAAAGTCCTCACCCTTTCCTTTTTTCTATCATTCTATCCATATTTTAAAATTTTTATAAGAAAATGCATGTTTAAAAATAAGTTCGGGATAATTGGGTATAAGAGAAAAAGGGAGATGAAATAATATGCCCTTACTTAAAAAGGTTCGATTATCCCTGCAATTTTAGACGAAAGAAGGGAAAAAATGAGGAATTTCTTTCAATTATTAAAAAGAGGAAATAAATCAGCGTTTTTGGCTTCAATCGTAAATGCTGCTGTTGCAATTATTAAAGGATTTGCTTATTTTACAACAGGAAATGTGGCAATGTTCGCTGAAACTATGCACAGCCTTGGAGACACTGCCAACCAACTATTTGTGTTTATTGGTTCAGCTCTGAGCAAAAAAGGGCCAACCGACCGGTTTCCCAATGGCTTTGGTAGATTGGTAAACCTTGTATTACTGGGAGCAGTCCTGATTGTTGGCATAATGTCATTTGAAACCATAAAAGAAGGTTATGTTCATATCATTCATCCAAAAGAATCTTCTGGTTTTTTATTAAACGTTATTGTACTGGCATGTGCTACACTGCTTGAATCCTTCGTTCTATTTAAGGCGATGAAAGAAATCCTGCATGAAAGCCATATAGAAGCAAAGGGGATGGCTATCATTTCACAGGCCTTTGCTCATTTTGGGAGAGCAAAACCGGCTACTAAGCTCGTTTTCCTAGAGGATTCTGTCGCTACGGGAGGCGGATTGCTGGCAATCCTTGCTGTTGTCATATCGCACTTTACTCCCTTCCACCAGGCAGAGGGAATCGTATCCATAATAATCGGCGCTTTAATGTTTTTCGTGGTAGGTAAAGTCTTTTTAGATAACGCAGCAGGTGTTCTTGGTGTAGCTGATGAAGAAATGGAAGAAAAAATCGGCAATATCATTATGAAAGATCCGGATGTAAAAGATATTCAGGATATTTCTGTTATTAAAGAAGGGGAAGAAGTACATGTTGAGGTTGAAATCGAAATCGATCCAACATTAACCATCGCTGCAGCGGATGATATTAAAGACAGGTTGGAAAAGAGAATTTTTGCCGAAAAAGGAGTTTCCGATGTCATCATTGAATTTGATGAGGACGATGGGGTGCCAAATTGGCAGGAAGAAACTGCAGATACGGGATCTAAATAAAGAAAGGAGGCGAACCATTGGTCCTGCCTCCTTTCTTTATATTTTAATTTTTACTTATTTTGTTTCGCCTTTCCATTCAAGCATGCCGCCAACCATGTTACGGACTTTAAAGCCCTGATCATGAAGATAATGGCATACGTTTTCGCTTCTTCTGCTTGAGCGGCAGATAAAGACGTATTCCTTATCTTTTGAGAAATAATCCAAATTTGCTGGGATATCTCTCATCCTGATATGCGTAGCGCCGGGAATCATTCCCTGGGCTACTTCCTCGTCTTCACGAACATCTACCAGCTCAACTTTTTCCCCTGCTTCAAGCTTTTGCTGCAATTCTTCTGGAGTTATTATTTCAATCATAATTTACCGTCCTTTCTGAAAACATCCCCTGTTTTATCAGAGGACGTTTTTTTCTTAATATATTAACTAATCATCAATCTATCTTAATTCGCAACAATGTTAACGAGTTTACCCGGAACAGTAATAACTTTGCGAATGGTCTTGCCTTCAAGCTGTTCTTTTACTCTTTCATCTTCCATTGCAGTTTTTTCAAGAGCTTCTTTATCTGCATCAGCAGGCACCATTACTTTGGCTTTAACCTTTCCATTTACCTGAAGGACGATCTCAATTTCTTTATCAATTAATTTTGCCTCATCAAAAGCAGGCCATGCTTCGTAGGTAATAGTTCCGGAATGGCCAAGTTTTTCCCATAGTTCTTCAGCCACGTGCGGGCACAGCGGTGATAGCATTTTTACGAAGCCTTCCATGTATTCCTTTGGAATGGTTGTTGCTTTATATGCTTCATTAATGAATACCATCATTTGTGAGATAGCAGTATTAAAACGAAGTCCTTCATAATCCTCAGTCACTTTTTTGACCGTCTGATGGTAAACCTTCTCCAGATTTGAAGATTTTTCGTTTTGGTGAATCTTAGGATTCAATTCACCATTTTCTTCCATAAATAAGCGCCATACCCGGTCAAGGAATCTGCGTGACCCGTCCAGACCATTCGTAGACCATGCAATCGATGCCTCAAGAGGTCCCATAAACATTTCGTATAAGCGAAGTGTATCAGCTCCATGGCTTTCAACAATATCATCAGGATTTACTACATTCCCCTTTGATTTACTCATTTTCTCGTTATTTTCCCCAAGAATCATTCCCTGATTGAAAAGCTTTTGGAAAGGCTCTTTGGTAGAGACAACACCAATATCATAAAGGAATTTGTGCCAGAATCGTGCATAAAGAAGATGCAATACTGCATGCTCAGCGCCGCCGATATAAACATCTACAGGAAGCCATTTCTTTAATTTTTCCGGATCAGCTAAGACCTCATCATTGTGAGGATCAACATATCTTAAATAATACCAGCAGCTGCCGCCCCATTGTGGCATAGTATTGGTTTCACGGCGACCTTTTTTGCCAGTAACCGGATCAGTTACATTTACCCAATCTGCAATATTGGCCAATGGTGATTCACCAGTTCCTGAAGGGCGGATTTCCGTTGTTTTAGGAAGAAGAAGCGGCAATTCAGTCTCCGGAACAGCGGAAGAAGTACCATCCTCCCAATGAATAATTGGGATAGGCTCTCCCCAGTAGCGCTGACGGCTGAACAGCCAGTCACGAAGGCGGTAGGTAACTTTCTTTTTACCAATACCCCTTTCTTCCAGCCAGGAAATCATCTTTTTGATTCCCTCTTCTTTATTCGTTCCATTTAAGAACTGGGAGTTTATATGTTCGCCGTCTCCTGTATATGCTTCCTCTTCAATATTTCCTCCCGCTACTACTTCAACGATAGGCAAATCGAATTTTCTTGCAAATTCATAATCGCGTTCATCGTGGCCAGGTACCGCCATAATGGCACCCGTTCCATAGCTGACTAGAACATAATCAGCAATCCAGATAGGCATCTTTTCATCGTTTGCCGGATTAATTGCATAGGCGCCGGTAAACACCCCAGTCTTTTCTTTTGCAAGGTCAGTACGTTCTAAATCACTTTTCATTTTAACTTTTTGAAGATATTCATCCACTGCCTCACGCTGGGAGGAGGTTGTTATTTTATCCACTAAAGAATGCTCAGGAGCAAGGACCGCATATGTTGCACCAAAAAGTGTATCCGGTCTTGTTGTAAAAACAGTAAAGCTTTCATCGTGGCCATCTATAGCGAATGTTACTTCGGCACCCTCAGAACGGCCAATCCAGTTACGCTGCATATCCTTTAGGCTTTCAGGCCAATCCAGTTCATTTAAATCCTCAAGCAGACGGTCGGCATATTCTGTAATCCTTAAAACCCACTGCTTCATTGGCCTGCGTTCTACCGGGTGGCCCCCACGCTCACTCTTGCCATCTATGACTTCTTCATTTGCCAAAACTGTTCCAAGGGCCGGGCACCAGTTAACTGCCACTTCATCCACATACGCCAAACCTTTTTCATAAAGCTTTAGGAAAATCCATTGTGTCCACTTATAATACTCTGGGTCAGTTGTTGAGATTTCTCTATCCCAATCATATGAAAATCCTAGGGATTTAATCTGGCGGCGGAAAGTATCAATATTTTTCTTAGTAAATTCAGCCGGATCATTTCCTGTATCCAATGCATATTGTTCTGCAGGAAGTCCGAACGCATCCCATCCCATTGGATGAAGAACGTTATACCCCTGCATTCTTTTGAATCGGGAAAGAATATCAGTTGCAGTATAGCCTTCCGGATGTCCTACATGAAGCCCTGCTCCTGATGGATATGGAAACATATCCAAAGCGTAAAATTTTTCTTTTCCGCTATCTTCAGTAGTTTTGAAGATTTTATTTTGTTCCCAGTATTTTTGCCACTTTTTCTCGATTTTTTGATGCTGAAAATTCATTTCTGGTCCTCCTTATAATAAATACTGACGGGATGGAAGATCCTTTACCCTTTAATAAACTAAAGCAAAATAAAAAATCCCCTCATCCCAAACAGGGACGAGAGGATTATATCTTCCCGCGGTACCACCCACATTAGTGTTTAACACTCACTTCATTCATCCTTAACGCGGAAAACGGCAAATATTACTGATTAATTCATACTTGCAACTCATAGGCGAGTTCATGATGTTCCCGTCCGGCTTGCACCAACCGCCAGCTCTCTATTTCAGGATGAATCACTACTGCTCCTAATCACTGTTTATAAAATATTCATTTGTTATCTAGTGATATTTTATATAATTTCCCAGCCATATGCAAGTTTACTTAGAAAAACTTGCATTCGCCAAGCCCTTTTGGCGAATGGCCCTAGTTTTGCTTATCACGCTCAAAACGGCACATCCTCGAAAAAGCTATGCTTTTTCTTCGTGCGAGGCAAAGCTGACGTAGCTTTCCTTGTCCTGTGCCTTTCGCCTGACTAGGACTTCCTGTCCGTCGTGCGTTTAGAATTTATGGATATAAAGTCTGATTAGCTAAAAAAAGGGTCAGGAAGTCATTTTCACGCTGACTTTCTCAACTATTTTTAACTTCCTATCATACATTGCAGTAGTAATGATCGATACTAAGAACAGGATAATCATTGCTGAAAAAAGAACAGACATTCCAAAGTAATCAGCCAGCATACCTCCAGCCAGCGGCCCAATCATTCTGCCGCCTGTAGCGGTACTATTCACAATCCCCTGATAAAATCCCTCTCGTCCTTTAGGAGCAAGATCGTTTGCTACTGTAGGGACAGCCGGCCAAATAAACATTTCCCCTATGGTAAGTATTATCATTCCAGTCATAAAACCAGTAAAACCCTCTGATTTTGCAGCCACAAGGAAAGAAATGATAAAAATTACTATACCAATGATCATTTGCTTTTTCAGCGATTTCCCAAACTTTTTCAAGAACAAATTTAGTAATGGCTGACCAATTACAATTAAGGCACCATTAACAGTCCATAACAAACTATATTGTGTCAGGGATATATGAATTTTCTGGGTATACGATGCTATTGTCGTCTGCCATTGTACGTAAGCGACCCAGCATAGTAAATAACCAATACATAAAATAATCAAAGCATGCAGTTTTCTATGGTTTTTAACCAAACCGTTTTCATTAATGATAGATGTGTATTTTGCAGTATTCATCTCGATACCCCGATAGCCAAAGACAGCTATTAAAAGGAAGATAACATACATGAGTGTATTGGCTAAAAAGATGAGCTGAAAGGAATATTCTGCAACTATTCCTCCAAGTCCAGCTCCAACTGCTACTCCAAGATTTTGTGCTACATAAATTGCATTAAAGGCTTTTCGTCCGCCTTCCTTCCAGACAGACCCCGCCATAGCATACATTGAGGGGAAAACGATACCGGTTCCAAAGCCGACTATAGTTAATAAGACAATATATTCCGGCCATCCATGCCAGAATGTCAATCCCACAAGCGCAGCCAGAGTAATACCAATTCCAAGCAGGATGGATTTAAATCCTCCAATTTTATCAAAAAGATTTCCGCCATATAAATTACCAATTACACTTGCAGCCGAATTTAACATGAGAACCACTCCGGCCATCGATAAAGACTTTCCTAAATGGTCATGAATATAGATGGTGTTTAAAGGCCATAAAAAAGAAGAGCCAGTAACATTGACTGCCATCCCAATAATCAAGAGCCATAATGCACGCGGCATAAAAAAACTCCTTTACAAAATTATTAAAAGCACCTGTAAAAGATGCTGTTGTTTCCATGTCATATCTCAAAGGATTTAGCCGATAAGAAAGCAACTGAATTATAATTTCTTCTAAAAAGAATTAATTTGAGCAGATCCTTTTTAGAAGCGATATTTGAAAATATCAAAGGTAATTCTATTCTTTTTTGTAATTTCATGCAATCTTTTTTTCCACTTTCTGTACCGCTATATTTCTTCCAATTATCCCGTCTTTATTTGCAGAAAATTCCTAAACGAAAATCTATTTGAGGATAAATGACCCATTCCTAGTTTGCCTTGTGTTGATTGCCGATAAATCCTCGGTCCTCCATCAAAAGAATGTCCACGAGAGAGAATTTCGATAACCAAAAAAAGGAGCTCGAAACGAGTCTCCTTTTAGTGAGTTTCTATTTGCTCCTATCACATCATCAAGAAGATTGGTCTTGTTCCTGATGAAATTTGGATTTCACAGGCTGTCCACCTGTTTTTTCATACTTTTTCTTAGACTCTTTTACTGGGTCATAATCTTTTCCCAATTCGATATCTTGATTATTAATTCCGTTCCTTGTTTTTTGTTCAGGGTTATTTCGTTTAGAGCGCTTTTTCAAACTGTTTTCCCCCTAACATTAATGCAGTATCATATTATTTTGTACCTGCTGAAGCTGAAGTCTCATCCTGTGCAGCTGGTCCCGCTGCTGTGCATTAGCACTGTGGGCAAGGTCGCACAATTCGTTATATCTCTCTTCAAGCTGCTGCAGGGCATCTGTATAGCCAACGTTATTGTATTGTTCCTGCAGGCTGCTCTCCCTGTACTGATCCTGGGCATATCGAATAGCATCCTCACATTTTTGCAAGAAATCTTCCATTGATTGTCGGGTTGCCATCTTAAATCCCCTTTCATTGCAGGTATTCTAACTGCTGCTATTTGAAGCAAACTGCTTCATTTCTTATTTTGTTTAAAATTTGTTTTTCCTATCACGATAGAAGGCTGATAATTACTGGGAGAAATAAGGCGGTTTATGGAAGGGAAAGAATTACAATTGGCTATGAGTTCTACTTCGTGATAAAATTCTTCTTATGTTATTAGCTTCTTGATGCTACGAAACCATAACAAACATTTTTAACTATATAAAAAGGAGGAATCTGAATGCTTCAGACTAACCCTTTTCCATATGCAGCTGATGATAAAAGATATCACACATGGAATTACCATCTGCGCAATCAATTTGGCCATAAGGTATTTAAAGTAGCCCTTGATGGCGGGTTTGACTGTCCTAATCGTGACGGCACCGTTGCCCACGGTGGATGTACTTTTTGCAGTGCAGCAGGTTCAGGGGATTATGCAGGTAACCGAGCAGACGAATTGGAAAAGCAATTCCGTGAAATCAAAGAAAAGATGCATACAAAATGGAAAGACGGTAAATATATGGCCTATTTTCAGGCCTTCACAAATACACATGCTCCGGTAGAGGTACTTCGTGAAAAGTATGAAACGGTACTTAGACAGGAAGACGTTGTTGGATTATCCATAGCAACACGTCCCGATTGTCTGCCGGATGATGTGGTTGAGTATCTTGCGGAGCTTAACAAAAGAACTTATTTATGGGTCGAGCTAGGTCTTCAGACAGTGCACGAAAGAACGGCACTACTGATTAACAGAGCCCATGATTTTCAATGTTATGTAGAGGGTGTAGAAAAACTTCGCAAACATGGCATCCGTGTTTGCTCTCACATTATCAATGGACTTCCCTTAGAATCCAACGAAATGATGATGGAAACAGCCAGGGAAGTGGCAAAGCTAGATGTTCAAGGAATAAAAATTCACCTTCTGCATTTGCTAAAAGGAACACCAATGGTAAAGCAATACGAAAAAGGGATGCTTGAGTTCCTTTCATTTGATAACTATGTCAGCCTTGTCTGCGATCAGCTTGAAATACTGCCTCCAGAAATGATTGTACACAGAATTACAGGCGATGGCCCAATTGATTTAATGGTAGGACCAATGTGGAGTGTCAATAAGTGGGAAGTCCTTAATGCCATAGATGCTGAAATGAAGCGCCGTGACAGCTGGCAGGGGAAATTTTATAAAGCTGAGGGAGTAAAATAAACCATGAAGCTTGATGGGATATTACCCTTTGCAAGAATATTGATGTCAAAGGCACTTACTGACGGCGATATCGCTATAGACGCCACACTTGGCAACGGTCATGATAGTGTTTATATGGCAAAACTTGTAGGACAGGCTGGAATAGTATATGGCTTTGATATTCAAGAAGCTGCTATTCTCTCCAGCCAATCAAGGTTAAAGGAAAACAATCTTCTTGATAGGGTAGTTCTTTTTAAAAAGGGACATGAACATATAAGTGAGTTGGTACCCCCAGTTCACCATGGTAAAATAAAAGCTTCCATTTTTAATCTCGGCTATTTGCCTGGAGGCAATAAATCGGTTGTGACAAAACCAGATACAACAATCTCAGCAATCCGTCAGCTGTTGGAGATTATGGCACCTGAAGGAATTATTATACTTGTTGTTTACCACGGACACCCTGAAGGGGCTGTTGAGCGGGATGAACTGCTGCATTACCTTGAGGGTCTTGAACAGGCATCCGCTCATGTACTGAAATACCAGTTTATCAATCAGGCGAACAATCCGCCGTTTATTGTAGCAGTAGAAAAAAGGGCCTGATCCAATCGATCGGGCCCTTTTCCTATTATTTAAAGATAATCCGGGTAAGCCCAGCAGGCACCCATTTTTGTAAAGATCGGTAAGCAAGACCATTTATGTAAAAAAAATAACTTGCCCCTCCCCCTGCCTTTATTATTTCTCTTGCTATTGATCTGACATTTTTTTGTTTTCTTACCTTTTCATCCGACAGGTAAACCCCCAGCAGCCCCCTGTTTATGAGCTTATGGAAGTTCTTATGAGGAAGCTTTTCTGTATAGCGGTCAGCTTCGCTCACAAAATGCTTAAGCCGCTGAAAAAGCTGTTTTTGGTTGTCGTAATAAAAACAAAAATTGAGGTCTCCGCCAATACGGTCCTCTTCCTGATCAATAAAATAATCAAGAAGAATGTGGAGGCCCTGGATATAAGGAAAATAGCCCTTACGGATATTATCCGCATCTTCTTTACTAAAATCCTCACGCATCGCGTAAGAAATTAGACAAAAAATACCGAGCGTTGACCCGGAACAAGCTGAAAATTCATACCATTCCATTTCAGGGAGGTTTATTTTAAATTGGTTAAACCAATTAACCAGCCGTGGAACCCGTTCTTCTTTGATAACATGCTTATTGATCTGCAGATCGCAGTAATAGTCACACAGTTCAATAAGGTAATCTTTTATTAAGTCATAATGTGGGAGCTCTCTTATAACAGAACGGCAGGTTTCAGATAACTCAGCCAAATAGTTTCCGTCGTTCTGGTCTTCCCGATAACGGTAATAATTTTGAAATTCACATTCTGGCTTTAAGGCATCCCTCATGGATTCATGTAAGCAGGCAAAATCCACTGGATCAAGAGAAGTACTCCTGTCACAAAGATTGTCCAGATAATCACTAATCGTCTGGTAAGCAACAATAAATTTGATGGCTTTTTTATAATCTTCATTAGCCATTAAAGCCAAAATCGACCCGCCCTCACAATGGAACGTTTTTGTTTCTATACTTGCAATGGCTTGTTTTCGCAATTCCGGGTTTGGAATCTGGTCCGCCCTGCTTTTCCAGTATCCAAGCTCCTGATGTGCTGCCGGCAGAATTTTACGGTACACCCTTGACATTAAGCTAATAGGCTTCATAAAAAAGACAATCTCCTTACTAAGAAAAGCGCAAGCGCCAATCTTTGGCGCTGCAGCTAGACAATTATTTTAAATTGACAGTGGATAAACTTAGGGGAATTCTTTATTCAAGAATATACCCTATTGCCTTTAGCTGACTTTTAACAAAATCATTGGCATATTCAAATACTTCCTCACGCTCAGGTTCGTTAAAAATCTCATGATAGCATTTGGGCCATTCCTTGAAACGTTTCTCCGAGAGCTGAACCCGGTTAAACCAGTCTTTCACATTATCTTTTTTAACGATTTTATCATCCCCGCCCTGCATAAGGAGCATAGGTACATCCTGCGTTTTTTCAATGCTTACAAAAGCTTCCTTCATAGCAGCCGAAAGTTCCCTGTACCACCTTACCGACACTTTGGTTACATACAAAGTATCGTTAACATCCGCTTCCCGAACATCCATGTTTCTTGTTGCCATGTCGACTGTCAGTCCGGAACTAAGCCTTAAATTTGGCAGGGCAGCATTTAACCCTAAAGATAATGCCTTAAGGAGTTTTGAAGGTTCATTAACCAGACCAAGACACGGGGAGGAAAGAATCACCCCTGCAAGGTTCAGCCGTTCCTCCTGAAGAAGGCGAATGGTAATCAGGCCACCCATACTGTGACCCAGCAAAAAAACAGGAAGATTATATTGGTAAGCTGCCTGAACCCAATCTTTTACTTCAATGATATATTCATCAAAGGAATCAATATGGCCCCGGCGTGCTCTGGTTGTCATCCCCTGGCCAGGAAGGTCTCCCATTACGACATGAAAGCCTGAGAGGCGCCACTTTTCGATCAGCCAGCCATATCTGCGATGATGCTCCATTGCTCCATGCACCATGACAATGACAGCTTTTGCTTCTCCTTCAGCTTCCCATTTCCACATGTTTTTTCACTCCTAAAGATATTTATTCGATCAGGGTGATTCCCCTGTTAAAAGTCTTGTTCCAACGATAACTGTACTATACCATACTCCGCACAAAGTTCCGTGCCAAAAGCTTTTCGTCTGCAAGTTATTCCGATAAAATTTAATTATATAAATGAAAAGGAGAATGCTCAAATGATATATCCCTACAAAGATAAGCATCCGCAAATATCTGATTCTGCATTTGTTGCTGATTATGCCACAATAACAGGAGATGTCGTCATAGGCGATGAATCAAGTGTCTGGTTTAATACCGTTATACGGGGAGATGTTGCTCCTACAAAAATAGGCAAGAGAGTAAGCATCCAGGATAATTCAGTTCTTCATCAAAGCCCAAATAACCCTTTAGTTATCGAAGATGAAGTTACAATCGGGCACCAGGTGATCCTTCATAGCTGCATTATTAGAAAAAAAGCCCTTATCGGGATGGGTTCCATTGTTCTGGATCAGGCTGAAATCGGCGAAGGAGCTTTTATTGGGGCTGGGAGCCTTGTCCCTCAAGGAAAAAAAATCCCCCCTAACACACTTGCGTTTGGAAGGCCGGCTAAAGTAATCCGGGAACTAAATGAAGAAGATATAAAAGATATGGAACGAATCGTAAGAGAATACGCCGAAAAAGGTGCTTTTTATAAATCTCTAAAATAAATAAACCCTCTTAATACTTAGTATGAACGATTAAAGCTTAATACACTCCATTATCTGCCGATATAAATATCAAAGGGAAAGAATTAGGTGATTGATATGGATGTGTTATATTTTATTGCTGCTTTTATAGTTCTGCTATTGGTTATTAAGATGAAAAGAAAAGCAGGTGTTTTTCTAAAAGCCGCATTATTATTCTTATTTCTTATTCTGGGTCTTGCGTCATCCTTTATTTGGGATAACTTCCAGCCAGCCCATGCAGCAAAGGCTATGAACACGATTAAAAGTATTTTTAATCAGCAAGCAGATAAAAACCAAAAACTTTTTCAGAATAACATGGGCATACCGATCATCAAGATAAAGGAAAAAGTTATCCTTAATGCACCCTTTATTTCACAATTGCCTGAACTGCCCCGCGGGTGCGAGGTGACAAGCCTGGCTATGATGCTAAACGATGCGGGAGTAAAAGTATCCAAACTCACTCTTGCTAAAGAAATTCAGAAGGATTCAACACCCTATAGCATCTCCTCCGGAAAAGTTTTTTTTGGAAACCCTAATGTCGGATTTGTTGGAAATATGTTTGATTTAAGAAAACCTGGTCTCGGTGTATATCACAAGCCGATAAGCCAGCTGGCAGAAAAATATCTACCCGGCAGAGTAGATGATTTATCAGGAGCAGATTTTGACGAATTAAAAATTCACCTGTCTGATAATCGCCCTGTTTGGGTAATAGTAAATACTTCTTATCAGAAACTTAATGAAAGCCTGTTTCAAACATGGAGTACCCCTTCTCGCCCTGTAAAAATAACATATAAAGAGCATTCAGTTCTTTTAACTGGGTACGACCGTGAATACGTTTATTTTAATGACCCACTTACAGGTGTGAAAAATAAAAAAGCACCCATTGCGGATTTCGAAGAATCCTGGGTGCAAATGGGGAGGCAGGCTATTACCTACCTTCCCAACTAATAAATATTAATGCTGAAAAGATTTTTCAGCTGAGAAATCATTTTCAAAAGAATAGACCTTTTCTACATAAACCTGATGCCAAACCATGAACATGAGTACTGTCCAGATTTTACGGCTGTTATCAGCTTTACCCTGGCAATGGTCTTCCAACAGTCTTAAGACATAAGCTTTGTTGAACAAATGATCCGTGTTGCTTTCGCGGATTATTTTTTTTGCCCATTCGTTCATTTCATTTTTCAGCCAGTGGCGGATTGGAACAGGAAAACCGAGCTTTTTACGGCTAAGCACGTGGTCAGGAACAATTCCTTCCGCTGCTTTACGCAGCACATACTTTGTAGTGCCATTTGCCGTTTTAAGGCTGGTTGGAATTTTGGAGGCTGTTTCAAAAACGGCCTTATCCAGGAATGGAACACGAAGCTCAAGTGAATGAGCCATAGTCATTTTATCAGCCTTTAAAAGGATATCCCCGCGCATCCATGTATGGATATCAATATACTGCATCCGGTCAACCGGATCATATCCACGGCTTTCCTGATATAGTGGTTTGGTGATATCTGTATAATCAAGACCACTGCGATAAACACTCAATAACTCTTGTTTTTCTTCTTCTGTAAACATTTTAGCGTTTCCGATATATCTTTCCTCCATCGGAGTTACGCCGCGTTCAATAAAGCTTTTGCCTTTTGTGCCTTCAGGCATCATTCGGGCAATTCCTTTTAGAAGGCTTTTTCCAACACGTGGAATTTTATTAAATACCTCAAGAGATTGCGGTTCATGGTAGATATTATAGCCGCCAAACAGCTCATCTGCGCCCTCACCAGACAATACAACCGTAACATGTTTGCGAGCTTCACGCGCAACAAAATAAAGTGGCACACATGCAGGGTCTGCAAGAGGATCGTCCATATGCCAGATAATTTTTGGAATTTCATTCATATATTCCTGCGGAGTAATAATATAACTGATGTTTTCAACACCAAGTTTATCCGCTGTTTCTTTCGCTACATCAATTTCACTGAAACCATTGTGTTCAAAACCAACGGAGAAGGTTTTGATAGATGGATGGAATTCTTTAGCGATGGAAGCAATAATAGATGAGTCAATTCCTCCGGAAAGGAATGAACCAACTGGAACATCGCTTCGCATATGCATTTTTACCGAATCGAATAAAACATCTTTGATTTCTTTAATAAAATCAGGCTCTGATTTTTGCACAGGGCTAAAATGAGCTTTCCAATAGCGTTTGATGTCCATTGGCGAGCCAATTTTTTTAGTAAAATAATGCCCCGGCTCCAATTTATGAATACCTGCAGACATTGTTTCAGGCTCAGGTACAAATTGATACGTTAAGTAATGCTGAAGAGAGTCATAATTCAAAACATCGTTTTCAAGTGCAAGCAAAATGCTCTTTTTCTCTGATGCGAAAAATGAGCGTTCGCCATCTTCAAAGTAAAAGAATGGTTTGATTCCAAACGGATCTCTTGCGCCATATAAGCTTTGCTCTTGTTTGTCCCAAATGACAAACGAGAACATCCCGCGGAGTTTTTCAACCGCTTTTTCCTTCAAATGGCTGTACAGGGCAATAATAACTTCTGTATCAGAATTTGTGGCAAAGGTTAGTCCTTCCTTGAGAAGTTCTTCACGAAGTTCTACATAGTTGTAAACCTCGCCATTAAAAATAATCCAATAGCGTTCGTTTTCATATGTTAGCGGCTGATGTCCGCTTTCGATGTCGATAATACTTAAACGCCTAAAGCCGAACTGGATATGTTCATCATAGTAAAATCCATCATCATCCGGTCCCCGGTGCGTAATTATATCATTCATATTTTTAAATTGCTGTTTCTGTTCGTCACGATAAACTTGGGCTTTGTCGTGTACACAACCAATGAAGCCACACATTATGTACGTCACCTACTCCATTTCTAAACTAATTAATTTCTATGCTTCTAGAAATTGCACTATCTAATACTACCATTAATAAAAGAAAAATTGCACTCTGAACATAAAAGGAAAAATTTTCTTCATCGTAACAATACATTTTTCACATTATAAAGAAACTTTAAACCACTTTCTACTATATGTTAAGAAAAGCGCAAGCGACCGTTCAGCGAAGCAACTAACTGAGTAAACTTCCTGTAACGCTTCTCTGAATGGCTACTTTGCGACGAGCTGAACATAAGCTTCTTTGAAAAAGCTGTGGCACAGGAGCACTTGAGTTCGATGTTGACTTATCGTAGGGAGAAGCGGGATGGACACTAGCTGTACCAAGTATCACCTACAATCATACTTGATGCAAGATGCTAAAAGACGCTTTTCAAGGTTGAAAACTCACTGGGCGCTGGAGCTAGACAATTTAAAAGATAAAACTTTATACTTTCCCATCCATTTAGTAAAACTTGGCATTCGCAAAGTTTTTTTGGGGAATGCCCTTGTTTTTCTTATCAAGCTTAAAAACAGCACATCCTCTAAAAAAGCAGAGTTTTTTCTTCGTCTGATGCCTAGCTGACAAAGCTTTCCTTGTCCTGCCCGTCGGTAGTTCAGAATTTATGAATATATATTCTGATTAGCTAAATAAAAACGGGAGTTACATTTTAATGTAACTCCCTGCTTTTTTCAATGCTTAAATTATCTTCCTTTAGCTTGCTGTTTCAAAGCTTCTGCCTTGTCAGTGCGCTCCCATGGAAGATCAACGTCGCTGCGTCCAAAGTGCCCATAAGCAGCTGTCTGCTTATAGATTGGGCGGCGTAGGTCTAGCATGTTGATGATTCCTGCTGGACGAAGGTCAAAGTTTTTCTCAACAAGTTCAACTAATACATCTTCACTAACTGTACCAGTTCCGAAGGTATCAACTGAGATGGAAACAGGTCTTGCAACACCAATAGCATATGCAAGCTGTACTTCTACCTTGTCAGCAAGACCAGCTGCTACGATGTTTTTCGCAACATAGCGGGCTGCATAAGCTGCTGAACGGTCAACCTTTGTAGGATCCTTACCAGAGAAGGCACCGCCTCCATGACGGGCATAACCACCGTAAGTATCAACGATAATCTTACGGCCAGTAAGACCTGCATCACCCTGTGGTCCGCCGATTACGAAACGGCCAGTTGGGTTAATAAAGTATTTTGTGTTTTCGTCAATCAGTTCACTTGGAACAACCGGATTAATAACATGTTCCTTTAGATTGCGCTGGATTTGTTCAAGCGCGATTTCCGGGTGGTGCTGTGTAGAAATAACGATAGTGTCAATTCTGACTGGCTTATCGTTTTCATCATACTCTACAGTCACCTGTGTTTTGCCATCTGGACGAAGGTAAGGAAGAATTTCTTCTTTACGCACTTCTGTCAGGCGTCGTGCCAATTTGTGTGCCAATGAAATTGGCAGCGGCATTAATTCTTTTGTTTCGTTACATGCAAAACCGAACATTAAGCCCTGGTCCCCAGCGCCGATTGCTTCGATTTCTTCGTCAGACATTTTGCCTTCACGAGCTTCCAGTGCCTGGTCAACACCCATTGCGATATCGGCAGACTGCTCATCAATGGAAGTTAACACTGCGCATGTTTCTGAGTCGAAGCCGTATTTGGCACGATTGTAACCAATGTTTTTAATGGTTTCGCGCACAATTTTAGGAATGTCTACATAAGTGGAAGTAGTAATTTCTCCTGCCACAAGCACAAGACCTGTAGTTACGGACGTTTCCGCAGCTACCCTTGCGTTTGCATCTTTTGCTAAAATAGCATCTAAAATGGAATCAGAAATTTGGTCACAGATTTTATCCGGATGACCTTCAGTTACTGATTCAGAAGTGAACAAACGACGTTTTGTTGACAACTGAATTCCTCCTATAAATGGGATATATCGAGGTTTATTAAGGTTACAGGAATACTTCTTGAACCTCTGACAGTGATACGGTACTCATTCCCTTAGTAGTATGAAATAAACAAAGGATTTTTATGAGAATCTGTTTTCACAAAAGGCAAAACAAAAAACCTTCCCAGTTTGAGGAAAGGTTTAATAGCAGAATGTTCCGCGCCTTTCACTCTTATCGTTCAAGGTCAAAGCCTTGCGTCAGATTAGCACCTTCGCTATGTAAAAAAGCCAAATTAGGGCTTTCATTTTGTATAGCAGGTTGCTGGGTTTCATAGGGCCTGTCCCTCCACCAGCTCGGGATAAGAGAGTATCCGTTCAATGAACAATCATAACGTTGATGTCGAAGACTGTCAATATTTTTCTCTTGATTTTTTTAAAGCCAAAAATCAGATTGAACAGCTGCCATCCTTACAGTTTTTTCTAAGAAATCTATAGCGGTTTTTGGCCGTCCACCGATAAGCAGGGACCCCTATTCTATCCATAAAGGGGAAGTAAAGAATCATACCTGGCAAAAAAGTAAGCGGAAAATGGATCATTAATTTTCTGACTGCATAAAAACCTTTTAAAACCCTTCCTGACGGCAGCAATAAATGCATTTCCTTTCTCAGGTCAGCACTCTTAAATTGTTTTTCTCCACCTGGGTTTTCATATTCCTGCAGGGATGTCCATTGTACTTTATTGAGCCAGTCAAGCTTTTCAAACCATTTTTTGGTCTCCTGGCATAAGGAACACTTTGCATCATATAAAGGAATCATTTTCATTAAAAAACCCCCTCCTTTTTTTCGCAGTTCCATTTGTGAATATTTTAACAAACTTTCTGTTTATAGGATAATTTTTTGACCGGGGATGAATATAGTAGATTAATCATAATTCATATAATGATCATTAATGTTTTGATATTAGTATAGATTAATGGAGTAAATGTGTTATACTATTTAAGAGATATTTAAAAATTATAAATATAGGACCAAGATGTATTTACCCTTTAAAAATTCATTTAGTCCATAAAAACGGTAAAGGAAGGTATTCTTTGTATGAATTCTGTTCACATTCCCGATCAATTAGCTCAATTGCTGGCCGAAGATCATGTTCAAATCCAGTTATCGGTGCCACAGCTTGTGGAAAAAGTATTAAACAGAAATGAAGGACTGTTGACTTCCACTGGAGCTGTCCGTGTTTCTACCGGGAAGTACACCGGACGTTCTCCGAAAGATAAATATATTGTAGAGGAAGCCTCCGTAAAAGATAAAATTGACTGGGAATCAAACCAGGCTATTTCGGAGGAAACCTTTGCTAAATTATATAATAAAGTTCTTACATTTTTGAAGGAAAAGGATGAGGTATTCGTATTTAAAGGCTTTGCTGGTGCAGATAAGAAATCACAGCTCCCTATTCAGGTTATAAATGAGTACGCTTGGCATAATCTGTTTGTGCATCAGTTATTTATCCGTCCAAAAGAAGAGGATTTGCTTGAACACCACCCAGAGTTTACTGTTATTTCAGCCCCTAACTTCAAGGCTGACCCTTCAGTAGACGGCACGAGCTCTGAAACCTTCATTATTATTTCTTTTGAAAAGAAAACGGTTTTGATTGGCGGAACAGAGTATGCGGGTGAAATGAAAAAATCAATATTTTCTGTTATGAATTATCTTTTACCAGAAAACAATATTCTTTCCATGCACTGTTCCTCCAACGTAGGCCTTGAAGGTGATGTTGCCCTGTTCTTCGGTCTTTCAGGTACAGGAAAAACTACCCTTTCTGCAGATCCAAACCGCCGACTGATCGGGGATGATGAGCATGGCTGGTCCCCTAACGGAGTGTTCAATATTGAAGGCGGATGCTATGCAAAATGTATCAATCTTACACGTGAAAAAGAGCCACAAATTTTTGATGCCATCCGTTTTGGGGCTGTTCTTGAGAATGTAGTTGTAAACAGCGAATCCCGGGCAGCGGATTATGATGACGGAACTCTTACAGAAAATACACGTGCAGCCTATCCTATTCAGGCAATTGATAATATAGTTGATCCAAGCATTGCAGGCCATCCGAATACTATAGTATTTTTAACTGCAGATGCATTTGGAGTGCTTCCTCCAATTGCAAAGTTAACAAAGGAACAAGCGATGTACCACTTCCTGAGTGGCTATACATCTAAGCTTGCTGGAACAGAGCGCGGAATTACTTCACCGCAGGCAACCTTCTCAACCTGCTTTGGTGCACCATTCCTACCGCTTCCTGCAACACAGTATGCTGAAATGCTTGGCGAGAAAATCCTTGAGCATAATTCTAATGTATTTTTGGTCAATACTGGATGGACTGGCGGAGAATATGGAACAGGCAGCCGGATGAAGCTATCTTACACTAGGGCAATGGTTCAAGCTGCTCTTGAGGGAGAGCTTAATAATGTTGAAACTGTGAAGGATGAAATCTTTGGTCTCCATGTTCCATTACATGTTGCAGGTGTGCCAGATGAGGTCCTGCAGCCACAAAAAACCTGGTCTGACCCGAGCGCTTACGAATTAAAAGCAAAAGAGCTAGCTGCAAAATTCCGAGAAAACTTTAAAAAGTTCTCAAACGTTACAGATGATATAGCTAAAAAAGGCGGTCCCGTATTATAAATATAACGAAAATGACCCGTCCGGTTTAGTTCCGGCGGGTCATTTTCATTTTTTCCTTTTCTATTTTCTATTTTCTATTTTCTATTTTCTATCCCCCAGCTTATGGATAACTAGTAGATTGGATTGTTTTAAGGCAGAAATTCTCCAATTCCCGCTTCTTTCAAAAATGAGGTTACCTTCGTATAATGAAATCTTTTTGCCGTCTGTTTTTATATAGTCATCAATTTTAACAAAAGGAAAATTTGACGGAGAAGCACCTGTTTCCGGGTTAAACAATTCAACATTTATTTTATTTGGAAGATTCTCCCCCTCCACTTCAAGCAGAACATCCTTAAACTCACCTGCCTGGACATCCTGGGTAGATAACATAAGAGTGGAACTGCCAATTTTAACATATGGCTCCTTAACTTCAATAGAAAACTCACCAATATTTTTACCATCAATTTTAAAAGCAAGATTCCATATACCAGCTTTAGAAAATGGTTTAAATCCAGTAATCCCATGAGCATCTGAACCGTAAATCCCGGCAGTTAGAGGAACGGATGCCAGCTGTTCTGTTAACCCTGATTTTACGTGGGTACCCTCAATTAACAAATTTCCCTTGTGTACTTTCTTATTTTTATTCCAGAGAAGCACCATTATTTTGGCCACTGACCTGTCATCCTCGGCAATCCATTCCTTCGGTCCACTAATCCCAATTTTATTTGGGATTCCCACTAAATTCCCAGAGATATTATTTTTACCGTCCTTATTTTCTACTGCTGAAAATGTGATAGCATTGGGAACCTTTTCTCTTGAAGCAGTATTTGATGACTGGTGGGTTTTTTGGTCATTTTTGGTTGTACTTAAATAAAGAATAGGAACCATTATTAAAATTAAAACCACTGCAGCAGCTGCCCTAAATCTTTGAAAATTATATTGTCTCTTGGGTTTTTGAGTTTTAAACGATCTGATCATTTCCACTGTCCGTCCTTTTTGTTCACTGCTTAATTCATGTTTTGGGAAATCCTTTAAGCGTTCAAGCATTTGATTATCCGATAGATTGACCAAACTCTTCACTCCCCTTAAGATTCTCATTTAGCTTTTTACAGGCACGAAAAAAAGTGACATTGACCTTGTTTGCAGTCCATCCAAGCACCTCGGCAGTTTCTTCAGATGATAGCTCTGCAATGCCCCTTAGCAAAACGACATCACGATAGTTAGGTTTCAGCTGGTTGATAGATTTATACAGCTCCGCCAAATCGTTTTTCCACAAAATGCTATCCTCTGTTCTTGGCTGAATTCTCATTTCCGGCTGTTCAAGAAGTCTTGTTTTAATTTTTTGCAGAATACCCTTTTTCCTGAATGAATCCGCAGCAGTATTTCTTGCTATGGAAATAAGCCAGGTTTTATGATTCGAATTGTGCCTGAAATGATTAAATCCTTTAAAGGCCCGTAAAAAGGTTTCCTGTACCATATCTTCTACATCCCTGCTGCCTGTATAGTAGACTAAATAATTAGTAATATCTTTTTCGTACTTGTAAAACCATTGCTCGATTTGCTCTGAAGCTTCCATTAGCTCTCCCCCCGCATTAGGCCCTCGGAACTATTTGTTTAACCATTAGACGTTAAATAGCGTACTGCATTACACTTTTTACAAAATAAAAAAGCAGGAAAAATATATCCTGCTCAGTTCGTTGAATTTAATGAAACTAATTGATAGGTAACTACCGTAGTGTTTCCCTGCCATTCCACTTTTCGGATAACCCCTACTCCGCTTGATTCACTTTCAATCGCCCTTTTGACCTCGATAGGTATATCAATTGGGTAAAGCCTGTAGCCTTCTTTTTCGAGGGAAAATAAGTTTTCTTCAATTCTTTTTTCCCTTCCCTTTGTCACAATCATGGTATTTAATTCAAGAGGCATTCCCATGCATTATCGCTCCCCGCTTAATAATTACTCTTATGCCGGTAAGTTTAAAGTTAATTTTATTTTAGCATTTTTTCGTGTGCGATTTCATCCACAACGTTAAATCACGTACAACTTTTCTATTTATAGCAGGAGGAAAATAATGGGTAAAGCCCTCGAAATACCAGCTATTTACTTTTTTATTTAATTCCTTAAGCCGCTTTTCCAGACGGTAAGAATGTTCAGCCGACACATTCATATCTTTCGCCCCGTGGATAATCAGTACCGGAGGCTCGAGCTTGTCCAATTGATAAAGAGGAGTACGAAATTTATAACGTTCAGGATATTTTCCTGGAGTACCGCCTATCACCCTCTTCATCATCCTTCGCAAATCTTCTCTTTCGTAATATGTGAGCTCCATATCACTGACCCCTCCCCAGGTAACGACCGAAGCTGCCTCCGAAAATTGTATTCCTGTCATTAATGCCATAACTCCGCCCCGTGAAAATCCAAAGATATGAATTTTTTCTATTCCCGGCCATTCCTGCAGCATTAAAAATGCAGAGAAAGCATCTTCCCTGTCATCCCCCGCAAAATCCTCATTACCTTCTCCTCCCTGGTTTCCACGATAAAAGGGAGCAAAAACGGTAAATCCTTCTGAAGCGAACTGGGCAATCCGGGAAGGCCTTACCTTTCCTACGCCTTTAATCCCTCCTCTCAGATACAGAAAGCCATCCCTGCTGCCTCCTTTTGGTTCAGCTAGCATTCCTTTTACCCTAAGGCCATTGGAATAGTATGTAATAATCCGGAGATTAATTCGAGGATTAGGCGAAGGAAAACGATAAATTGCTATTATGGATCCATTCTTCTTTTCCAAATAACCGCCTCCAAACTTTAGATCTTAAATTTTGAACGATTGCTGATTTATAGTAACAGGTACACAAGCAATATTGAACATGTTTACATCAAATAAAGAAAAGCCCTTGGTTTTTTGAAGGACTCCAAACGACCATCCCACTTTTCCTTATCAAGGGTTTGCTCAGATAAGCCACAGATATAATTGCAAAGAGATTCCGTTCAGCCCATCCATATCCTGCATGCTGTCTACCCAAAAAATAATGAACACGGTGTTCTCAAGCAGTTACTTCGGTACCGCTTTCTGATAGGCATTCACACATTTTTATCTATTTCATACGATATTCTAGGCGAAAAATGGAGCCCAGATTTATCTTTATAAAGGAGGTACAAAGCATGAAGAAATGGCTAAAATTCAGTTTTTCCCTTTTACTGATTTGTATTCTTATTTTCCCTTTGGCAGCGTGCAGCGATGGTAAGAAGGAAGTAAAGAAACTAGAAAAGGTAAGAGTGGCAGAAGTTACTCGTTCCATATTTTACGCGCCAGAGTACGTTGCTCTTGAGAAAGGTTTTTTCAAGAATGAGGGCCTTGATGTTAAGTTAACCACCACATGGGGCGGTGACAAAACGATGACTGCCTTGCTCTCCGGCGGGACTGATATAGCCCTGGTAGGTTCTGAGACTTCAATTTACGTATACGCGCAAGGCTCTAATGATCCAGTGATTAACTTTGCACAGCTGACACAAACAGACGGCACCTTCCTAGTTTCCAGAAAGAAAGTTGACAATTTTTCTTGGGATCAATTAAAGGGAACCACTTTCCTTGGCCAGCGGAAAGGCGGCATGCCGCAAATGGTTGGTGAGTTTGTGCTAAAAAAACATGGTATTGATCCAAAAGCGGATCTAAACCTTATTCAAAATATCGACTTTGCCAATATAGCAAATGCCTTCGCATCAGGTACAGGTGACTATGTTCAATTATTTGAACCAACTGCAAGTATTTTTGAGAAGGAAGGAAAAGGACATATTGTAGCTTCCTTCGGAACAGAATCCGGTCATGTTCCATATACCACTTTTATGGCCAAACAAAGCTATATGAAAAAAAATAAAGCTAATCTTGAAAAGTTTACTCGTGCAGTCTACAAAGCACAGCAGTGGGTGAAATCACATAGTGCAGAAGAAATCGCCAAAGCAATCCAGCCTTATTTCACGGATACTGACATGTCCATCATTACTACAGTTGTAGACCGGTACAAGAGCCAGGGAACCTATGCAACCGATCCAATCCTCGACAATGAAGAATGGAATAACCTGCAAAATATTATGAAAGAAGCAGGAGAGCTTCCTAAGGAAATTAGCCATAAAACACTTGTGAACACTGCTATCGCGGAAAAAGTAAAAAAATAAATTATCGAGGAGGCCGTTTCATGAGCTTCTTAGAGATCGATCAAATTCATCACACCTACTTTTCCAAATCCTCTGCTACTACGGCCCTCTCCGACATTTCGCTTGAGGTAGGGGAAGGAGAATTTATCTCCTTCCTTGGTCCAAGCGGATGCGGAAAAACGACACTCTTGTCTATAATAGCCGGACTCATTGAACCAACAAGCGGCAATGTTCTGCTTGAGGGCCATCCAGTCTCTCCTTCAGACAGACAAATCGGCTATATGCTTCAACAGGATTATTTATTTCCTTGGAAGACAATTGAAGAAAATATTTTATTGGGATTAAAACTATCTAACAAGTTAAATTCCAGCAGTAAAGCTGCAGCTCTCAGCCTTCTTTCCCAAATGGGGCTACCAGAGGTTCGAAACCAGTTTCCTAAACAGATGTCAGGAGGTATGCGGCAGCGGGTTGCCCTGGTAAGGACTCTCGCAACTGAACCCAAGCTTCTTATGCTAGATGAACCTTTTTCTGCTCTGGATTATCAGACTAAGCTTAGACTCGAAGATTTAGTTTCCAGCACATTAAAGTCATTTGGAAAAACCGCAATACTGGTTACACATGATATTGGGGAAGCCATTTCAATGAGTGATCGGGTATATCTATTTTCACCAAGCCCAGGAAGGATTCATAGAACTTTTGACATTCCTGAGGAGCTAAGAAAGCTTACGCCATTTAAAGCAAGAAACAATGAAACTTACCAAAAAATATTTCAAACAATATGGAAGGAGCTTGAGTCTCTTGAGCCAGGAAAAACTGAACATTAAACTCCTCCATGAAAAGTTTATTCATTCTCAAATAATCGAAAAACGCTGGGTTAGGTTTTCCCAGTTCCTAATTTTCCTTTTTTTCTTTGGTGGCTGGGAAGTAACCAGTTCAAAACAATGGGTGGATCCGCTTATTTTCAGCTCCCCTTCTAAAATAGGACTTTTATTAATTGATAAAATCCATGATGGCACTTTAGTAACAAACCTAGGAGTTACCTTAACAGAAACAGTACTGGGCTTTATTCTCGGTACACTACTGGGAACTATTTTGGCAGCTATTCTCTGGTGGTCCCCTATTTTATCAAAGGTACTCGATCCCTATCTGGTTATTTTAAATGCCATGCCTAAGGTGGCTCTCGGACCTATTCTAATTGTGGCCCTTGGTCCTGGATTTACCTCTATTATTTCAATGGGCGCTATTATTTCGGTTATTATTACAGCCATCGTCGTTTACACTTCCTTTAGGGAAGTAGATCCTAATTACATTAAAGTTCTTCAGACTTTTGGTGCCAGCCGAACGCAGTGCTTCAAGGAAGCGATCCTTCCTGCCAGTTTTCCCACTATTATCTCAACATTAAAAGTAAATGTGGGATTATCCTGGGTTGGGGTTATAGTAGGTGAATTCCTTGTTTCCTCTAAAGGGCTTGGCTATATGATCATATATGGATTCCAGGTATTTAATTTCACACTTGTTTTGTTATCATTACTGGTCATAGCTGTTTTTGCTACCATTATGTATCAAGTTGTTGCTTATATCGAGAAAAAACTTTTAAAAGAATAAAGGCGTAAAGCACTGGAATTACAGTGCTTTTATGCTTTTCACTTCAAATTTTTTTCAATATATTGCAGGCATTCACCCACAACCTGATCTTTCATAATAAAACTATATTCTGATTGAAACCGAAGTTCCTCTAAATTTCCTTTTATAATCTGGGGGCCATCCGTTTCCATATAACCAGGTTTTTGTTCAATCTTTTCGACTTTCGCCCAATAAACAGCTTTTACGAATGATTCAGCATGGTTCATAACCATGTATTCAGCGATTTTCACCAAACTGGATAGAGAAGCTCCTGTTTCTTCGTAAACTTCCCTGTGCGCTGCACCTTCTAGTGTTTCACCTGGCTCAACTTTTCCGCCTGGAAACTCCAGACCCCTTTCCTTATGCCTGGTCAGCAGCCAGCCATTGTTAATTTGGGGTATTACTAAAACATGCTTTGTATCCTTGTTAAATAATCCTTCTTCGAAGGTAAAAAAAACTTTATTATTGAAGTAGTCATAGAATTCCTTGATCATAATCCTCATTTCCCATTCATTTATTTAATGTTAATTATAAATGAATGTATTACATTGGTCTAAAGAGTTGACATCTGCCATATGAAGAAAGGCTAAATTTGTCACGTCCTGGAGCAATGCCTTTCTGACCTGCTTACCCGAAAAACCTGAAGCTTTTCCTTTGTGCGATGCAAAAGCTGCTGAAGTTTTCCTTGTCCTGCAGACCTGCTTTGACTGAGATAAAGGATAAACGGAAATCTAAGGGATTTCGTTGTTGAGTTATCGCAGGGAGATACGGGATGGATACAAGATGCACCAATATCACTTAAAGGTAATACTTGATGCAAGATACCAACCAATCATCCCAGAGTTAAAAACTCGTCGCTAGGCGCTGGAGCTAGATTACATTAACCTAGTCCGAGGTTATTCACAAGGTATAAATCTATAATTACCTAAACGACAAAAAACCCTTATCCGGACAGGATAAGGATTTTCCCTTAAAGTGTTGGAGGAAGAATGTTAATCGACTTTATATGTGTTTTTGCTTCTTCATCTCCCAAATCATAAAGCATCTGAAATATTTTTTGTGAGGTACGGTCATAAGCATCATTTTCTCGGTCATAATGATATTGTACAACCGGAACATGTGACCGAAAAAAGTTTTGCCAGTCAGTAGAATAGTTTTGATCAAAATATTCCCGAAGCTGGATAATTTCTTCGTCGGTGGCATTGATTTTATAATTCCACGTTGAACTTGTTTCACTCCGGGAGATCTCTCCTGTGCCTACATCAATGTAATAGGTCTTTTTTTGCTGATCCATGACTTTCCCCCTTTAACTTGTTATTTATCGTTTCCCACAATGTTTAAAAATTTATTCTTTTTGTTTTCATTTAATGGAACTTAACAACAGTGTCATTACATAAAATGAATAAACAAAAATCTTCCAAAAGGAATAAAATTCTATGGAAGGGGTATTGAATAATTAAGAGTAGAATTGTATTAAGGAGGTGAAACTGATGAAATTAGTTGATGAACTATACGAGATGTATCGCAATAAATTGACCGGAGATGAAGAGGATATTGATATGCTGGCATTTGCTTTTTTGGAGGAAATGTCCCACGAAGACCTGATTGGTTTAATTCAGGAGATGGATAAGCAGGAATTATATGATCTAATGGGGATATATTTAATCGAGAGCCTAAAAGGGAAATTTGCTCAGGAAGATTTCCGTCAGCACCGCACCCCAACCTATTATCCAAGAAATATACATTGACCATACATACCAGTGAACCAAAGAAGCTGTGGCTCAACAGCTTCTTTTTTTATTTTTTAATCATATTTGCTGAAAGCCGTTCCCTTTCCGCGGGGTCTTGCACATTCCGGTACTATTAGCATTGTGACAAATCAATATTAGGTCTTCTTTTAAAAAAGGAACCTATGCCGCGGCATAGGTTCCTTTTTGTATAAGTAACGCTTTTTTTATCCTAAAAATGCTTTAAGCATCCAAACATGCTTTCCAAGGCTTTCATTAATTCCTGTTAGCATGTCAGCTGTTACAGGGTCTCCTTCATCTTCTGCTTGGGAGATGGTTTCTTTAATTTCCCCTACTATTTGGGAAAAGTCGTTAACAACCGCCTGTACCATTTCCTGCTCACTCTGTTCTGTACCATCAGCTTCTTTAATGGTAGCAGTTTCAAGACACTCTTTTAATGTAGACACTGGCTTTTCACCTTTAATCAATAATCTTTCAGCAATTTCATCCAGGTGAAGAGTCACTTCATCATACAGCTCTTCAAATTTTTTATGAAGTTCAAAAAAATGATGGCCTTTTACAAACCAGTGATAATGATGAAGTTTTTCATACATTACAGTAAAGTTGGCAACTTGAACATTTACGGAATCAACTAATTTATTTGGCATATACATCCCTCCGAATAATATTTTACCCATCCCTAAAAAATTAAAACTCACATTTATTCAGGGCCATGTTAGAATGGATACGGAAAGGGGGAAAAATTATGATAACAATTATGGTAGTCGGGATTATTATTGTCATTGTCGTACTCCTGCTAAGTGTTCTTACCACTTCGAAGGCCTATACTTTTAAACATACAGTGGATCCCCTCGAAGGCAATCCACACTTAGACACCGAAAAAGAAGAGAAAAAGTCTGAAGCAGATAAATAAAAAGATTCCCATTCACTTGGATAGGAATCTTTTTATTATTGTGTTTAGATCCAGCGAAGACGCTTAGACTTTCTTATGCAAATACCTGTTTCAGTTCTTCTTTGTTATGTTCCAGCCAGAAACGCATTAAGCGCTTAGCACCTTCTAAGTCATGAAGCTTAGCCTGGCCGCACTGTTTTTCATTTGCCGCAGGAATTTCTGTGATTTCCACAGCCGCTTTCATAGTGTCTTCAAGAAGGTCAATAATTTCCTCGACAGTCGGCTCGCCGCTTACAACCAGATAATACCCTGTCTGGCAGCCCATTGGAGAAATATCAATGATATCAAAATGATCATATTTCTCAGAATGCTCCCGAATATTAAAAGCAAGCAAATGCTCAAGTGTATGGATGCTGTCAGGCTTCATGGCCTGTTTGTTAGGCTGGCAAAAACGAATATCAAATTTATTAACAACACCGTCACTGCCGACTTTGTGAACACCACAATGGCGAACATACGGAGCCTTAACGGCATTATGATCCAAATCAAAGCTTTCTACTGAAGGCATGCGTATCACTCCTTTATAAATCTTTCTTTATTATACCGCTTACGCTGGTCTTTTTCATCCAAAAAATCTGAATTGAATAACTTAGACTCTAAAGTCTGTTTGTGGTATGTTGGACTCAAATAAACCTTCTCAGCTTTTAAAAGGAGTTTTTATAGATGTTAAAGAAAGCTTTTATTGGATTAATACGTTTTTACCAGGTTGCCATTTCACCTTTAAAGCCCCCTTCCTGCCGATTCTATCCTACATGCTCACAGTATGGTCTTGAATCGGTTAAAAGGTTCGGGGCAATTAAAGGCGGCTGGCTGACATTGCTGCGCATTTTAAAATGCCATCCTTTTCATCCTGGCGGTATAGATCAAGTACCGGAAAAGTGGCCAGGAAGAAAATAAGTCTTTGCTTATTTGTTGTAGCCGTCTACAACAAGATCAAGCTTACCTGTAGAAGGGTCAATGACCAGGCCATGAACTACTACATCATTCGGCATCAGTGGGTGATTTTTAATAATATCCACACTGTGTTTTACGCTATTTTCCACTTTATCAAACCCCTGCAGCCATTGATAAACATCTATCCCGGAATACGATAATGTTTGCAGTGTTTCTTCGCTAACTCCCCTTTGGAGCATTTTGTCAACCATAGGCTCCGCTTTAAGTCCGCTCATTCCACAGTCACGATGGCCAATTACCATCACTTCATCAGCCTGAAGCTCATAAACAGCGACAAGGATACTCCGCATAATACTCCCAAAAGGATGGGTAACCAGCGCACCCGCGTTTTTAATGGTTTTAACATCGCCATTGCTAAAATTCATTGCTTTTGGCAACAATTCTAGCAGACGGGTATCCATACAGGTCAACATGACCATTTTCTTTTTTG
This sequence comes from Neobacillus terrae, assembly GCF_011393025.1. Taxonomy (GTDB): domain Bacteria; phylum Bacillota; class Bacilli; order Bacillales; family Cytobacillaceae; genus Neobacillus_A; species Neobacillus_A terrae. The sequence goes on from NZ_JAAOEO010000021.1 coordinate 54,974, forward strand.
GAAATTTTGTTGTTTGATACTTTTCGTATTCCTTTTTTCCGACGAATTCTTGGTTATAGTCGAGAATTTCATTCAATAATTTTTTCTCAGTCATCTTATCTCATTCCTTTCTATGTTTTAGGATATAAAACTTTAGCTAGGTAATACAAATTTTTTACTTGCTTCAGGGTTATTTTTTTTGTAAGATACATAAAGTAAATCGTAATCATTCCTACTTGCTTTTTAAAAACCCTTATTATTAAGGAGACTAATATGAAAAATTTATCTTTCACTTTTTCCCTCGTCCTTGCCTTTGGACTTATCTTATCAGGATGTTCAGGGAGTAACAGTTCTTCAGAAAAAAAGAAAAATGTCTTATCCATTTACACCACCGTTTTCCCCCTTCAATACTTTTCAGAAAGAATTGGCGGAAAATATGTCAAGGTTAGCACTATTTATCCTCCAGGTGCTGATGAGCATACCTTTGAACCTTCCCAGAAGGATATGATGAATTTGGCGGACTCAGACTTATTCGAATATATAGGGCTGGGACTTGAGGGCTTTGTCGGAAAAGCAAAGGAAACCTTAAAAAATGAAAATGTTACAATGCTTGCCGCTGCAAAGAACTTAAAACTGCCAAAGAACCCGGAAAATACGGATGATGGGGATGGGCATAGTGATGTTAACCCGCATGTTTGGCTGGATCCTATTTACTCGAAGGAAATGGCAGCTGTTATAAGGGACGCAATGATAAAAAAGATGCCTGGTCAAAAAGAATATTTTAACCAAAACTATAATAAGCTTGCTGGTGAATTAGACCAGCTGAACAAGGACTTTAAACAAACAGCAGACAATGCTGTGCATAAAGAATTTATCGTTACCCACGCTGCTTTTGGCTACTGGGAAACCAGGTATGGAATTAAGCAAATCAGTATAGCCGGACTCTCAACAGCAAATGAACCATCTCAGAAAAAACTTGAAGGAATTGTTTCAGCAGTTGAAAAAGAACACCTGAAATATATACTGTTTGAACAAAATGTTAATTCCAAGCTTGGTGAAATTGTTGGAAATGAAACTGGAGTTAAAGCACTGCCTATTCATAATCTAGCAATTCTAACTAATAAAAACATTAAAGATAAAGAAACATATTTTACACTCATGAAAAAAAATCTGGAAACATTAAAAATAGCACTTAACAATTAAGGCTCCCTTTTCTGGGGGCTTTTATTTTTGTTCGGATGTGTGGGAAATATTACATAATACTATTCCCTTTTGTTCACACTATTGGTAAAGAGTACATTTTAAGAAAGGAACATGTAAATGAGTGATTTATTATTGGCAAGATCGTTATTTGGTACAACAATGGCATTTCATATTATTTTTGCGACAATTGGTGTTGGACTGCCTTTGATGATTTTAACAGCTGAATTACTGTACCAAAAAACGAAGGACCAGGAATATGCCGTAATGGCCAAACGCTGGACAAAGGTATTTGCTGTTCAACTGGGAGTTGGAATACCAACCGGAACCATTGCGGGTATGCAATTGTCTTTATTATGGCCTGGATTTATGGCTGTCATTGGAAAAGTAATGGCGCTGCCATTCCAGATCGAGATATACGCTTTTTTTATCGAAGCACTATTCATGTCCATCTATGTCTATGCTGCTGAACGCATTCGCCCCTGGATGCGAATTGTCAGCCTTATATCAGTTGCCATAGGCGCATTGGCATCGGCTGTTTTAATTACAAATGTCCATGCTTTCCAGGGAACACCCGATGGCTTTCGAATTGTAAATGGCAGAATCGTTGATGTCCATCCATGGAAAGCATTTTTCAATCCGAGCTTTTTAGTTACCTCAGGGCATGTTGCACTCTCTGCTTATATCGTTGGAGCCTTTGTCATCGCTTCTGTTTCAGCCTTCAAAATGCTGAAAAACGATTTTGGTTCAAGGGTCTATAAATTTCATCAAAAAGCCCTCATGGTTAGTTTAGTCATTGGAGGAGTATTTTCACTTCTTACTGCATTAAATGGCCACGAATCTGCGCAATATTTACATCGTTACCAGCCAGAAAAGCTCGCAGCAGCAGAAGGGTTATTTGAAACACAGACTCATGCCCCACTGACTATTGGGGGTCTGACTGATAAAAAAACTCAGTCCGTTAAATGGGGCGTGGAAGTACCCTGGGCATTAAGCTTTTTAGCCGGTAACAGTTTTGATACAAAGGTAAAAGGCTTAAATGATTTTCCGGAAAGTGATTGGCCTCCCCTATTTGCGCACACACTATTTAATGCAATGGTCGGAGTTGGTTCCCTGCTAATTGTAATAGCTTTTGGAGGATTGCTTTGGAGAAAAGTCTTAAAAAAGGACCGATTCCCCAAATGGCTGATTTGGGTTTATGTAGCTTCAGGGCCTTTGGCGGTTATGGGCATTGAGTTTGGCTGGATTTTTGCTTGCACAGGAAGACAGCCATGGACGATCTACCACATGCTGACAACTGCCCAATCTGTTACAACTTCCACTAATATTGGCATGTTGTTTGTTTTATTCGTTCTTGTTTATGCCATATTGGCCTTTTCCGTTATCTTTGTTCTGTTTCATTACTTCAAGAAAAACACAGTTGCTGATGACCTTAACAGGGCAGAGCAAAAAGGAGTTCCCTTATTTGGGTCAAATTCCTAAGGAGGAGTCGCAATGTCTGACGTATATTTGGCCGTCACCATTCTATGGGGTTTCGTATTCATCTACGCGGTAATGGCTACAATGGATTTTGGGGCGGGATTCTGGTCCATGATTTACATTAATCATTCCAAAACAAAGGCAACCACTGTTGCAAACAGGTATTTATCCCCTACCTGGGAGGTTACAAATACCTTTGTTGTCGCACTTGTTGTAGCTGTTTACAGCATGTTTCCTAAAGGGGCTTATACGCTCGGTACTGTTCTTTTAATACCCGGAAGTCTCATTCTGATTCTTTTAGCAATTCGAAGTGCCTTTTTGGTTTTTTCTCATTTTGTTTCGGAATATGAAAAAATTCTCATTTATATTTCTGGGATAACCGGCATTCTTATTCCCGGATTATTGATTAGTGTTTTGCCTATAACACACGGAAATTTTGTTTATGTCACAGGCGGAAAAGAAATACTTGATTTAGCTGGACTTTTCTCAAGTCCAAATGAATATGCCTTTTTTGGCTTTGCCATCAGCAGTACTTTATTTCTATCTTCCTTACTCTTGGCCGATTATTCGAAGGCTTCAGAAGAATTGGATGCTTATAAGGTTTACAGGAGAGACGCCATTATCCTTGGACCTATTTCCTTATTAATGGCGGTTTTCATCATGCTCACCCTGAAAACGGAGTCAGGCTGGCTTTACAATAAAATGATGGACAATTTTCCGTTTCTGTTGCTATCCTTGCTTTTTTTCCTTATAGGGGGGCTTGGACTTTTCCTCCCATCCGGAAAAGTTAAAGGAAAGCCAAGGCTGTCTGTCATTGCGGTAACTCTGCAATATTTGGCTGCAAGTTATGTGTATGGGAGAGCTCACTTGCCCTATATCGTTTATCCCTATGTCACCGTCCATTCCGCTTTTACAGATCCAGCTTCCTTCCATGCTGTCTTTATCATGTATATCGCCGGCTTTGTTATTCTTTTTCCTGGGTTCATCTACTTCTGGAGCCTATTTATGAATGATAAACGCTACTTGCGGAGAAGAAAGGCAAATCAATCTCCAGAATAGACTGTATCTGACAGGGATATTTCAAGCCAAAATTCCGGAAGCTATTATTGTATCCTTATAAAGGGGTGATACAAATGGCCAAGGATGTATTGTGCGAGGTCAACAACTGTAACTACTGGGCACAGGGAAATAAATGCAGCGCAGACCAAATTTATGTTGTCAGCCATACCGGAAGTACAGCTGATAACCAAAAGGAAACCGACTGCAAAACCTTCGAACCACAAATATAAAAAATAAAATGCACACGTGAAATTCCAATTTTGGATCTCGTGTGCATTTTTTACGTTGTCCTGTGGATTTCATTTACCGGAAATATCCAGGTCGTTAGAAAAAAGGACCTTTACCTGTAACTTGAAAGACATTAATTGTATCCCCCTTGAATGATCTATTGGACACTTTATAACGTTTCTTTGGATTTTGTCCGATTCAACAATTCTATTGGTCATTTGATGGTTCCTCTATGGTTTTTTGTTCGATAGAACCAGTCTATTGGACATTCTTAGGGTTCCTCTTGTCCGATAGAGCCGCCCTTTTGGACATTTTTAACTGAGAACAAAAGGCGCAAGCGCCCTGGTTAGATGATGAAAGGCTAAAATCGCCACGTCCCTGTGGCAACGCCTTCCTGACCCACATCCTGTGGGCCCCCAACAGGCATAAGACGAATCACGTAGTCATCCTCGGAAAAGCTAAAGCTTTTCCTTCGTGCGATGGGGATGCTTTCGAAGCGTTCCTTGTCCTGATTTCTGAAGTGATTTGGCTTATGACCCCGAGGGGCTGGGCGAGGAGCTGGATTACAATAACCTAGTTCGGAGTTACGCACATGGTGAAAATCTATAATTTCCCAAATGATAAAAAAGCCGTTTAATTTTTATAGATCTTTTTTAAAACGGTCACTTCCCGGAGCCTTTTTTGATTTATATCAAATCCAATTCCCGCTTCTTTAGGAACTTTAATATATCCGTTTTCAACAATAACCTCCGGCAATATTATATCTTCCTCCCAGAATCTGCTTGAGGAAGATATATCGCCAGGAATAGTAAATCCAGGCAGAGAGGCAAGAGCTATATTGTGGGCTCTTGATATTCCAAATTCAATCATTCCTCCAGCCCATACCTCAATTTCTTTTTCCTGACAATAATCGTGTATACGTTTAGCTTCGATCAGCCCGCCAACGCGGCCCATTTTAATATTAATGATCTTACAGCTGCCGAGTTCTATCGCCACCCTCGCATCCTCAAGGGAATGGATGCTTTCATCAAGACAAATAGGCGTGCGAATTGACTTCTGCAAGTTGGCATGGTCGATTATATCATCAAAACCTAACGGCTGTTCTATCATCATTAGATTGTACTCATCCAATGCCTTTAATCGATCTACATCCGATAGACTATAGGCTGAATTGGCGTCGGCCATTAACGGAAGATCGGGGTATTGGCGCCGTATTTCTGAAATCAGTTCAACATCCCTGCCTGGCTGAATCTTCACTTTGAATCTGCGATAGCCTTCTGCTAAATTATTCTCTATTTGAGAGAGTGCCTCAGCAATACTTGACGTTGCAACCACAACACCTGAGGGTATGCTTTCACTAGTGCCCCCTAGAAGCCTTGATAGCGGCTGTCCGCTTCTTTTAGCATATAAATCCCAAACCGCTGTTTCAAGAGCAGACTTTGCCATATGATTTCCTCTGATGGGCTCCAGGATATTCAACAGTTCTTCCGGATGGCTGATTTCTTTGTTAAGAATAAGAGGGATTAGAAAATCCTCTATTACATGAAGTGAGGTTTTAACCGTTTCCTCTGTATACCAGGGGGAAGAGAAGGCAACACCTTCACCAAAGCCTCTGATGCCATCCTCATCAATGACCTCAATAATGATACCTTTTCTCTCCGATACAGTGCCTAAATGGGTGGTAAAAGGAGCTTTAAGCGGCATTTTAATAACATGCAATATAGTTGAAGAAATCTTCATGATTTCTCCCTTTCGGCTTCCCACAGCTCTCTTAATTTTCTTCTTAAAAGTTTTTTAGCTGCGTTGCGCGGAAGTTCTTCAATTGTATGAATTTCTTTTGGTACTTTATATCTTGCCATTCGGGTGGAACAAAACTCAATTAACTCCTCTTCAGTCACGTCAGCACTTTCTCTTAAGACTACGTAAGCTGCTGGTACCTGTCCCCATCTCTCATCTGGTATACCGATAACCCCTGCTTCCTTTACTCCAGAATGACCCAAGAGTATTCCTTCTAGTTCCGCAGGATAAATATTTTCTCCCCCGGAAATTATTAAATCATCACGTCGGTCCAAGACAAATAAAAACCCTTCTTCATCCAGATATCCTATATCTCCGGTATAAAGCCAGCCATTTCTGAACTTTTCTTTTGTTGCATCTTCCCTATACAAATAACCTGGAGTTACATTTGGCCCTTTTACAGTAATTTCTCCTGCTTCTCCTGGCTGGGCATTATTTCCTTCGGCAGTAAGAATTTTTATTTGTGAAGGAAATAGAGTTTTTCCGGCTGATCCAAGCTTTGCAAGGCTGTACTCAGGAGAGAGGGTAACAATCTGGGAAGAAGTTTCCGTCATTCCATACGATTGAAAAACGGGAATACCAAAGTCTGCACAAGTCTCAAGCAGCGGAAGGGGAGCTGGTCCTCCGCCAAGCAGCATACAGCGAAAATGTGCTGGAAGATGTTCACCATTGAGGTAATCCGTTAGCCTCGTCAGCATCGTTGTGACCACCGACATGATGGTGACCTTCTTCTGTTCTATATCACTCAGCGTTTTTAATACATCAAAGCTTTCGTGAAGAACGATGCTCATTCCATATATTACACTTCGCATAAGAATGGAAAAACCGCTTATATGGAAGATAGGAACAGAACAAAGCCAACAATCTGATTCTATAATTCCTAGATTCAAAGCAGACCCTGTTGCACTCCACCAGTGGTTTCCGTAAGTTTGTATGACACCCTTTGGGTTGCCTGTTGTTCCAGATGTATACATAATGGTGCAAATGTCGGCTAAATCAATCTCTTCCTCTACCTTAAAATTTTCAGCTGATTTACTCCAAAGTTCTTCTTTAGTGACTATATTGCATTGACCAAGCTGGCTTCGTATAAGGCTTTCTGTTACAGGAAAAGAAGCATCAGCAATTACAACTTCAGTTTTAGAATCTTTCAGCTGCCATTCCAATTCTCTCGCCGAAAGCCTGTTATTAAGCATTACGGCACGAGCCCCGATTAATTGAAGGGCAAATAAAATAAATACTGTGTCTATGTGATTCGTCAGCAGAATGCCAGTAAAGCTCTTCTTCTTTACTCCTAAAGCTGTAAGCCTGCCTGCAGTTTCAAAAGACTTGTCATATAAATCCTTAAATGACAGAGCCTTTCCCTCAAAATATATAGCAATTCTGTCAGGTGTAAGAAACGCTCTTTTTTTCAAAAAATTTGGTATCAATTCCTGATTCATTGTTTTTTCACCATCACATCATTTAATCATTTAACCGTTTTGGATCTTACGCGCGGAATTTCTAAGCCTATGCGCCGATTTATGGATCTTACGCGCGGGTTTACTTACCCTAATCTCCGGTTTATTTTATAGCCAAAAACAGCTCGATGGAGAATCCATCAAGCTGTTTGTACTTACCTATCAGCACTTGCATTTTTCATTAAGGAAAACGAGGGAATTGGCCAAAGTCTGGTTTGCGTTTTTCCTTGAACGCATCCCGTCCCTCTTTTGCCTCATCAGTTGTGTAGTAAAGCAGTGTTGCGTCTCCGGCAAACTGCTGAATACCAGCCAAACCATCTGTATCTGCATTAAATGCAGCTTTAAGGAAGCGGATAGCTGTTGGGCTCTTTTCAAGAATTTCTTCACACCATTTAATCGTTTCCTCTTCAACCTGCTCAAGAGGAACAACAGTATTTACAAGACCCATATCAAGAGCTTCCTGCGCATCATACTGGCGGCAAAGGAACCAAATTTCACGAGCCTTTTTATGGCCTACAATTCTTGCTAGATAACCAGAGCCGTATCCTGCATCAAAGCTTCCCACTTTAGGGCCTGTCTGTCCAAACCGGGCATTATCTGCTGCAATGGTCAAATCACAAACGACATGGAGAACATGTCCTCCGCCAATTGCATAACCCTTTACCATAGCGATAACAGGCTTAGGAATAACGCGGATTAGACGCTGAAGGTCAAGAACATTCAAACGAGGAATCTGGTCTTCACCAACATAGCCCCCGTGTCCCCGCACTCTTTGGTCACCGCCAGAACAGAACGCTTTATCTCCAGCTCCTGTCAGGACAATAACACCTACACTCGAATCATCACGAGCATAAGCAAAAGCATCGATTAGCTCCATTACTGTTTTAGGCCGGAAAGCATTGTGAACTTCCGGACGATTAATGGTGACCTTTGCAATTCCATTATAAGTTTCGTAAAGAATATCTTCATACTTTCTTTCGGCAACCCATTCAACTGTCAAAATGAAATCCTCCTTTATTATGTATTCGACAAAACTCACTAACTATTGTACCAAACTTTTCCGATTTCTCCACATGAATTGCATGCCCGCTTTCTAAAACAGTAACCCAGCGTGCGCTTTTCAGTTCTTTTTGCATTTTTTCGGCAATCATACAAAACTTCTGATCAAGAGAACCGGTCAGTAAAAGGACTTCACAGGATATATCCTTTAAATTTTCCCACCACGACGGCTGGGAACCCGTCCCCATTCCCCGCAGGCTGTTCGCAAGTCCTGTAGGGCTGTTAAGTAGCCGCTGTTCTCTGACAGCCTCCTGTGCCCTCTTTGGAATCTCCTTCATCGTTTTAAAAAGGGGGGTATTTTCCCAGCGTTCAATAAACGCGGGCACGCCTTCTTCTATAATAAAGTTGGCAAGTTCGCCATCTTTCATACAACGTACTTCTCTTTCCTGCGAGGAAGCAAGACCCGGAGATGCACTTTCCAAGATTAATTTCCTTACCTTCTCAGGATAGAGAACAGCAAAAGTTAATGCTAGACGGCCTCCCATTGAATAGCCAAGAACATCAGCACTTTCAATACCCAACTGATCGAAAAGAAAATTTAAATCACTGGCGGCAGAATGGATATCATACCGCTTGTAGTCTTCTGGTGAGTCCGTTTCGCCATGACCAATAATATCAGGCATAATCAGACGAGAATGCTGGCCCCAAGTATTGCAAAAAGGAGTCCACGTTGAACTGTTTCCCGTAAAACCATGCAGGGCTAGCAGTGGAAATCCCGATCCGCATTCTTCTACATGATAATGAATACCTTCCACTAAAAGGTTCATTTTTGTTCTCCATTTACCCATTTTGATATTTCCCGGGAAACAGAATTCCACATTTCTCGATGTTCATCCCTGCTTTTGTCCCTATTTGTCACTATTTCAAACACATTAAGGCCCTTCCGAGGGGATAGCTCACTAAACGCAGCAGCAAAATGGTCCCAAACCTGGCTTCTGCTAAAATTACCGTTATACATCCGGACTACGTGTTCAAAATCAAGATCAATAGGAGTGCCAAAGAGAAGTTCATAGTTTCTTGGTAAAGAGGCCTGTGGCAGGAAGGAGAAAATTCCGCCGCCATTATTATTCACAATAATAATATTTAAATCAATGTCGTAGAGCTTTGCAGCCAATAAACCATTTAAATCATGGAAAAAGGTCAAATCACCTAATATAAGGTACATTGGTCCTGAATATAGGGCTGCCCCAAGAGCGGTTGAAATGGTTCCATCAATACCGTTTGCTCCTCTGTTGGCAAACACCTTGACTTGCCTTTGGGTATTATGGAAATAGCTGTCCAAATCACGGATTGGCATACTATTGCCCACAAATACTGATGCTTTTTCAGGCAGGAGATCGGTAAGCTGATAAAAAAGCCGGCTTTCACTTGAATCTGAAAAATCTTTTACCATTGAGATGGACGCTTTGGTTAATTCATTTACTTTTTTCCAGTCATTCAGATAACTATGGTTTTGTTTTTCGTTAACAAGAGCTGATACTTTTTTGCAGAAACGGCTTTCCTCACAATAAATCATGTCTGTGGATAATGCGGCTGGGTCACGCCATCCTCCTCCGCCATCAACAACAAATTGGACAGCGGAATGATTTTCTTTTATGAAGATGGAAAGAGCCTTTGAAACCGGCAAGGCACCAAACCGAAGGATGACCTCAGGCTTTAAGGCCGATTTTGCATCTTCATTTCGTAAAAAGGAATCATATGTATCGATTATATTTTCTAGGCTGTGAGTACCTGACCTTAACTGGGACAGAGGATCTGCAACAATAGGATAGCCGAGCTTTTTAGAAAGAGCTGTCACTTCTTCAGCAAATTTCTTGTTGGAAATTTGTCCGCAAATAATTATTCCTTTTTCAGACATATTCAGCACCTGAGTAATTTCATCAAACTGGCTATCGTCAATAGTCCACTCACTGCGATGAATATTAACGTATCGGTCTTTCCTCTCTTCCAGACGGAAAAGAGTTTCTTGATTTAGATCTGGAATCAATGGCTCACGGAAAGGGAAATTAAGGTGAACCGGTCCAGCTGGAGATTTAACGGCAGTAGCTGCGGCACGAGCACAGGTCGTTCTGACATAACGAAGCATGTCACTCGTTTTTTCCGGAGGAGACATCTCCGCAAACCACTTTACATGCTTTCCGTACAAATTAATTTGATCCATTGCCTGTGGTGCCCCCACATCGCGCAGCTCATGAGGACGGTCTGCGGTAATAACAATCAAAGGGACACGTGAAAGATTTGCCTCAGCCACTGCTGGAAAGTAATTTGCTGCTGCTGTACCGGAAGTACATAATATTGCCACAGCCCTTTCAGTCGCTTTAGCAATTCCTAATGCAAAAAAGGCAGCTGAACGTTCATCAACATGAATATGAAGGTTTAATCCAGTATGCTCTGCCATGACAAGCGCCAAGGGAGTAGAACGTGATCCAGGGCTTATGACGACATCTGTTACTCCTGTATTAACAAGTTCAGCCACAAAGGCTGCTGTATAGGCTGTTAAAGATTCCTGATGATTCATGATTGATTTCCTCCAAGCGCATTAAGCATAGGCCTAAACTTTAAGCTCGTTTCTAAAAACTCACTTTCAGGATCAGAATCAGATACAACTCCGCATCCGGCAAAAAGGGAGGCTTCCTTTCCCTGCAAAAGGGCTGAACGGATAGCTACCGCAAATTCCCCATTTCCCTTATAATCCATCCAGCCAAGAGGCGCAGCATAAAATCCTCTGTCAAGCTCCTCGACACTTCTGATTTTTTCCACTGCTTCTTGCTTTGGCAGACCTCCAAGTGCAGGAGTAGGATGAAGCCTTTCAACCATTTGTAAAAGTGATGCATCTTCTTTTGATAAACCCACAACAGGTGTATAAAGATGCTGAATATCCCTGATTTTTAATAATTGAGGCTGCTCCGGCATTTCTACCCTATTACATGTTTCCTCAAGTGCTTCTCTGATCATTTCAACAACATAGTGATGCTCAATAAGATTTTTTTGGTCGCTTAATAGCTGGTCACCGAGGGCCTTGTCCTCTTCCTCTGTTTTTCCGCGTCGAATCGAACCAGCGAGACAGGTGGAAAAAATATTTTCCTCCTGTTTTTTTACCAGTCTTTCTGGCGATGCTCCAATAAAGCTGTCCCCATTAGACTCAAAAGAGAAAATGAAGCTTTCATGCTGTGCTTTATTTAAATGTGAAAGAGCTGCTTCCGGTTCAGCTGGTTCCTCAAAAAACAATCGTAATTCCCGGGCAAGTACTACTTTCTTTAATGACCCTTTCTCTAAATCAGGCAAAACCTCAGCCACAGTTTCTTTCCAGGACTCCGGTGAAATTTCTTTAATGTCGCTTAAATGAGGCTGCTCTGAACTCATTGATACAGGTATAGAGTTAAGCAGCTCCTCACGTTCTTGCATTATTTTATTATAAAGGGACAAATCATCATGCTGTGTACACATAACATTTGTTGTCAAATAAGTTTTTCCTTTAATTACACTTAACATGTATTTAGAAAGATGGAACAATGCATCTCCATACTTGGACCAAAGCCCGGACTTTTCTTTGTTTGGATCGAAGGAAAATCCGCCAAACATAAGCGGACCTACACCGTTTTCCTTATAAGGATTATCAATCCACGCATTTTCAATAAAGCGCTTCCACGCTTTTTCAACATGAAAAAAGCGGTCAGTAGCCTGATCCGACTGAAATTGGTTTATTATTCCGTTCCCTGCAAGGTATATTTCATCCGAAGGGTCTTTCCAAAAAAACCGTTCCCCATAAAAACGTTCTCTTCCTGTATAATAAAATAGTAAAGGATCGATTGAGGCTATTTGCCGGACTTCACTTACCAAAATAGGCCTGCCATCGTTTTTCGCCCGGTCAATTGCCAGCAAAATTCCTTCCTTAAGTTCCGATTCTTGAATGGTAACCAAAAAAATCCCTCCAAAACAGCCAAAACGCTGTTATCCATTCATTTTAAGCTTATTTTAAGATACTACTCCAATTGTAACTATGTCAATAACTCCGATCGCAGTACCCCCAGTTCATTCCTTATTATATATTAGAAAACCTTGCCATTCGCCATGTCCCTTTGGCGGAGGACCCAGTTTTTCTTATCCATTCAGAGATAAATTTGGATTAGCTAAAAGACTCAAGATTTACTCTCCTATTTTTCCACCAGAAAGCCTTTTTCAAACAAAAAGGAATTACCTTCCATGGTATATAGGAAAAAAGTATTTGACACTGGGATATCCTTTCCATAAACTTAGTTTTGGAGTATAAAAATACACGACAAATGCAAGAAAATATAGATAATTACAAAGGGGAGAACGTTAATGCATTCACATTTACAGAACAGTTCATCACCTGTTGTGGAAGCGAACCGCGGATTTCAAGTTTGGTGGCAATTAATGCGCCCGCATACCTTGACTGCCGCTTTTGTTCCCGTATTGCTGGGCACTGCTCTTGCATGGAGACATGGAAAAATTCATTTTGGTGTTTTTTTTGCGATGCTTGTTGCAAGTCTGCTAATCCAGGCAGCTACTAATATGTTTAATGAGTATTTTGATTTTAAGCGCGGACTGGATAATGAGAATTCAGTAGGGATTGGCGGGGCAATCGTTCGTGACGGAATTAAGCCACAAACTGTTATCAGACTCGCATTTAGTTTCTACGGATTGGCTCTTTTATTAGGAGTATACATTTGTCAAAACAGCAGCTGGTGGCTCGCTTTGGTGGGCTTGGTATGCATGGCTGCGGGCTACTTTTATACTGGCGGTCCACTTCCAATTGCCTACACCCCATTTGGTGAGCTTGTTGCAGGTTTTTTTATGGGACTCCTGATTATACTGATATCTTTCTTTATTCAGACAGGTTTCGTTGACAAAACAAGTGTCCTGGTTTCAATACCAGTTATGATTCTCGTAGGTCTCATTTTATTATCCAACAACATTCGTGACCTTGACGGTGACAAAGAAAATGGGCGTAAAACACTCGCTATCCTTCTTGGAAGAAAAGGAGCCATTAATCTTTTGGGAGCCTCATTTACCCTCTCTTATCTTTGGGTATTGGCACTTATTTTTAATGGAACGGCTTCCCCGTGGGCAGCACTCGTTTTGCTTAGTATTCCAAAAGCAATTAAGGCAACAAAAGGGTTTGTTGGTAAAACAATGCCTTTACAAATGATGCCTGCAATGAAAGCTACTGCTCAAACGAATACTATCTTTGGATTTTTACTGACAGTTGGCCTTTTCATTGGTCATTTCTTTTCGTAATAACTATTAGAGGTTGTCCCCAAAATAAGGACAACCTCTTTTTTATTTTTGGCTTGTTAATGTTGCCTGTTGAATTTCCGCTGCCTGCACTCGCTTTCCACGGGCGTTCCGGGGGCCTCTTTGGCGCTATGCATCTGTGGGATTTCCCCTTGGACCGCTTTTTCCACAGGACATTGAATAGCTCCCTTGAAATCGCCCTCGTACGAAGGAAATACGATAGCTTTTTCGACGAGTCCCGCAACTTTAGCTTCATCAAATTAAGGAAAAACAAAAATGAACTTTAACAGAGCCTTATTTTTAAAAATACCCCTGAAGGTTTTTAAGTAAAATCAGAAATAAATTTAACTATTTTAATGAAAAAACCTTACTCATTTTCGGTTTTTTCATTAAAAACGATACTGTTTTTACTCTCTTTAATACCAAATGGCTATAAAACACAGCCATTTAATCATCTTCTCGAAACAAATACCCCCTCTATAAAAATTTTATGCCCTACTTTTCTAAACATATGCACGATTTTGGTTAGTGAATGCACGATTTTGGCCGATGAATACACGATTTTGGTTAGTGAATGCACGATTTTCGCTGGTGAATGCACGATTTTGGCCGATGAATGCACGATTACAACTTTGAATGCACACTTGATCTTGCCTCTTGCCAATGCACGTCTAATCCTCTTTTGTCCATAATTAGACTGATATGCCCATCCTCCCCTCATTCCCTCTTAAACCTTCTCTTACTACTCTAACAGGACAATTACCAAGCCTTCATAATAGTGCCAGGTTTTTTTAAAACGCTGAAGGGGTATTGTTTTAAGAGATTAATAGCCATTATAAAAGAGGATGTGATTTAACAATGCTGACAACAGACCAGCTTGATACATTAAAAAAGATGCTTGAGGAAGATAAAGAAACAATTGAAGACCAATTAAATTTAGACAGCAAATACAGTAATACTGATGCAAGCATGCGGGAAACAGTAGACGAATTGTCTGCATACGACAATCATCCTGCAGACCTTGGGACAGAATTATTTGAACGTGAAAGAGAATTTGCGCTTGAGGACCACCAGGATGGCGAGCTCCAAAAAATTAATACTGCACTTGAAGCTATTGAAAAAGGAACATACGGAAAGTGCGAGGAATGCGGGGAAGAAATTCCGTATGAAAGACTAGAAGTTATCCCTTCAACCCTTTATTGTGTGAACCACTCTAAAGTACAATCAGGCGGGGACTATCGCCCAGTAGAGGAAGATATTCTTGAGCCACCTGATGTTAATTCCTTCAGACATGACCCAAAAAATGGCGTTGTCGATACTCAGGATAGTTATGAAGAAGTTGCCAGGTTTGGTACCTCAGAAACTCCTGCGGACCTCGTTGGTGATTACAATAGCTACAATGAATTATATAACGAGGGAAAAAACGAGGAATCATATACTGAGGATTATGAAACATATTCTGCCACAGACATCACAGGAACTAAAAAAACCGTTCTGCCTTCAGAAAAAATGAAAGAATACGAAGATCTGCTGGAAAGAAAAGGGATTGAGTCTAAGATTGGAGATATTCCTTATAAAAAGACTGACAGCTATATTGATGATAAAACAGAAGACAAGGAAAAAGAGACTGAGTAACTTCAGTCTCTTTTTTTGCAATGGATTTATGATAGTTTGATAGGTTTTACCTGCCAAATCTCATCTGCATATTGCTGAATAGTCCGGTCACTGGAGAAAAAGCCGGATTGTGCAATGTTTATCAGGCTGGACTTCAGCCATGCCTGCTGGTCCCGATACTTCCTGCTGATTTCCTCATGGATATCGGCATAAGAAGCAAAGTCCCTCAGAACGAAATACTGGTCATTATGGGAAAGCAAGGAATCATAGATGGGCATGAACTCCCCGTCTGCATCCTTGTTAAAAAATCCATTGATCAGCTGCTCGGTAATCTCCCGGATTCTCTTATCATGGTGATAATATTCAGTAGAGTGATATCCGCCATTCCTCTGATAATTAAGAACTTCTTCTGCCGTTAAACCAAACAAAAAGATGTTTTCCCTGCCAACCATTTCAGTTATCTCAACATTAGCTCCGTCCAGCGTTCCAGCAGTAAGGGCGCCATTCATCATGAATTTCATATTTCCAGTTCCGGAAGCTTCTTTACTGGCTGTAGATATTTGTTCACTTATATCAGATGCAGGGAATATCTCCTCTGCCAAAGATACATTATAGTTTTCAAGGAAAACTACCTTTAATTTTTCCCTCGTGGCAGGATCCCGGTTTACCTTCTCCGCAACTGAATTTATCAATTTAATTATTTTCTTTGCATAATAGTAGCCCGGAGAAGCCTTGGCTCCAAAAATAAATGTTCGTGGGAATAAAGGATAGCTCGGATCCTCTTTTAATCTATTATACAAATACATAATATGAAGTATATTCAGCAGCTGACGCTTATAGGCATGGAGCCGCTTCACTTGGACATCAAAAATGGAATCAATATCAATAGTAATTCCTGTTTTTTCGTAAATCCTGCCTGCAAGTCTTTGTTTATTGATCCTTTTAATTTTCCCCAGTTCTTTCAGCACAGAAGGATCATCCGTATAGCTTCTAAAATTGGAAAGATCCTGAGGCGAAGAGATCCAGGATGTGCCAATATTCTCTGTAATTAATTTTGAGAGAAGCGGATTGGCCTTTAGAAGCCAACGCCTATGTGTAATACCGTTTGTCTTATTGTTGAACTTTTCAGGGGAGAGCTCATAGTAATCGTTCATTTCACGGTGCTTTAGAATCTCAGTATGGAGCTGAGCGACCCCATTCACACTATGGCTTCCTACGATAGCAAGCGGAGCCATTTTTACCTGATCATGTGCAAGAATAGCCATTCTTTCAATGCGCTGCCAATCACCAGGATATCTGTCCCATAGCTCACGGCAAAAACGTTCATTGATTTCATGGACAATCATATAAATTCTTGGGAGCAGCGGCTTAAATATTCGAACTGGCCACTTTTCTAATGCTTCCGCGAGAGTAGTATGGTTTGTGTAGGAAATGGTATTGACAGTAATCCTCCACGCTTCATCCCAGCCAAGACCCTCATCATCCATTAAGATTCTCATTAATTCTGGAATTGCTAAAACAGGATGAGTATCGTTTATATGGATGCTTATATGTTTATCAAATTCAAGCAGATTAAAATTCTTATTTTTAAAAGATTTCACAATAGCCCTTAAGCTTGAGGCAACAAGAAAATATTGCTGTTTAAGGCGCAGAATTTTCCCTTCATCATGAGTATCATCTGGATATAAAAATTCAGAAATCGATTCTGTATCTTTTTTATATTTTAAGATATCTACATTGATTGGAAACCGTGATGGTTCTGCACTCCAAAGACGCAGTGTATTAACGGTGCTATCATTGAAGCCTACTACGGGCACATCATAAGGAACAGCAGATACAGGCTCTGCATTAACATGGCGGAATACATGACGTCCATTATCCGTCGTATAACTCTCTACGCGTCCCCAAAATGGAATTTCTTCTGCTTCTTCAGCCTTTCTTACTTCCCAAACGTAACCGTGCTTTAGCCATTGCTCTGGAAACTCTATTTGATATCCGTCTACAATTTTTTGTTCAAAAAGGCCATGCTTATAACGGATACCACATCCATGGCAAGGCAGGCTTAAGGAGGCAAGCGAATCAAGGAAACAGGCGGCTAGGCGGCCAAGACCGCCATTTCCAAGACCTGCATCAGCTTCTTCCTCCTCCAGCCTGTCAAGATCAATTCCGAGCTCAGCAAGACCGTTTCTGACAGTCTCCTCAACTCCAAGATTAATTAAGTTCTGCCGCAGCAGTCGGCCCAGCAAAAATTCAATCGATAAATAATATACTTGTTTATCTGCATCCGTCCTATATAGTTCATTTGTACGGATCCAATTTTTACTTACATATTCCCTAATCATACTTCCCAAGGTCAGAAACTGGTCAGTTTGAGTACTATCTTTAAAACTTACTCCACACATCATCTCAAGTCTTTTTAAAAAAGTCTCTTTAAACTCTGCTTCACTAGAAAACATCGCCATCACTCCCTGAGATGAGTTCTTGGTACAGCTCCTTATACTTTACAGCTGATTGTTCCCAGCTAAAGTCAAGTTCCATTGCATTTTCAACAATACTTCCCCAAACTGCCTTATCCTCATAAAAGCGTACCGCCCGCTCAATGGTAAAGAGCATGTCATGGGCATTAAAGTTTTTAAAAGAAAAGCCATTTCCTTGGCCAGTAAACTCATTGTATGAAGTAACAGTATCATTTAGTCCACCGGTTTCCCTTACTATTGGAATGGCTCCATATCGCATCGCAATCAGCTGGCTGAGACCGCAAGGCTCAAATTTAGATGGCATTAAGAACAAATCAGCACCAGCATAAATCTGGTGGGCCAGTTTTTCATCAAAACCAATATACACCCTGCATTGACTCGAATATCTTTCAGACATTTCCCTGAAAAATCCTTCAAATTCAGGATCCCCAGTGCCCAGCACAACCAGCTGTACACCCGTCTCCATAATTTCGTGAAAAACACCTCTGACCAACTCCATACCTTTTTGGTTTGTCAGCCTGGAGATCATTGCCATGAGGGGAACACTCTCGTCCTCCGGCAGCCCGAACAGCCTTTGAACCGCCTCTTTGTTGGCCGCCCGGCCTTCGAGTTCCCCAACATGGAAGGAAGCTGCAATATCCTCATCCGTTTCAGGGTTATATAGCCCGTCGTCTATTCCATTAAGTATACCGACAAAGTCTGAATTCCTCTGTCGGAGGATTCCATCAAGCCTTTCCCCCAAATAAGGAGTCTGGATTTCATCCTTGTAGGTTGGGCTAACAGTTGTTATCTTATCTGAAGCAACCAGTCCCGCCTTCATAAAGCTTATATTTCCGTAAAACTCTAAATGATGCGGATGGAAATAATATTCTGGAAGTCCCAATAGATCTCCCATTACTATTCTTGGAAAGATTCCCTGAAATTGCAGATTATGAATAGTAAATACGGTTTTAATATGTTTATATTCTCTTCGCCTGCTGTATTCTTCTTTTAATAAAAATGGAATCATTCCTGAATGCCAATCATGGCAGTGGAGAATATCCGGGTAAAAATCAAGATAAGCTAAGCTTTCAAGTACCGCCCGGGTAAAATAGGCAAATCTTTCACCATCATCATATTCCCCGTAAAGCTGGCTGCGTTTAAAATAAAATTCATTATCTACAAAGTAAAAATGAATTCCATCCTGAACCAATTCCTCTATTCCGCAATACTGTTTCCGCCAGCCAAGCTGGACAGTAAATTCTGCCACCTTCACCATTTGACTTTTATATTCTTCTGAAATGGTCTTATACTTTGGCAGGATTACTCTGATATCTGTCCCCAGTTTTTTTAATTCTTTAGGCAGGGATCCTGCAACATCAGCCAGTCCCCCTGATTTTATAAATGGGACACATTCAGAAACAGCAAATAAAATTTTCACGAGTTGATCCACGCTCCCTGTACGGTGCCTTTTCGAATAACATATGGAGAATCGCAGGATGATTTGATCATTGTTCCGTTCTCAATCCTGACATCTTTATCTAGAATTACCGAATCCAGCACACAATTTTCACCGATTTGAGACTTCTGCATGATGATGCTGTTTTTAATTACAGCACCTTTGCCAATTCTAACTCCTCTGGCAATTATACTGTTTTCCACATGCCCTTCAATTAATCCACCATTTGCAACAATGCTGTTCTTAACCATCGCCCCTTTGAGGTAATTGGTAGGCGGCTCATCTTTTACCTTTGTTAATATTGGCATTTCCTTAATAAAAAGCTGCTGCCAAATTTCAGGCTTTAGTAAGTCCATGTTAGCAGAATAATACTCTTTAATAGAATTAATCATAACAGCATAACCTACATATTCGTACTGGCAAAGCTTCAGTGGGCTGTTAATATCAGAAGTAATATCCTTAATGCTTAAATATCCAGTTTCGTGGCGTGTTTCTATCAATTCAATTAATAGGGATGTCTTAATAAGATAAATTCCCATAGGCTTGTTTTGATGTCTTACCTCAGTTACATCACACCCTGACTCAATATGATAATTTAATAATGGACCAAAATCCATATTAAAAACAGTATAGGCATTGGCAATTAAAGCGTATTCCTGAGTGCTTCGCTTTAAATAATCTATGTTATCAGCGAAATGTTCCAAAGAACCAATTCCAAAATAGGGATTATCACTATTAGGGGCTGGGAAAAAGAAGAGCCCATCCCGTTTTCTGTTTAAATCCCAATCCCTTCCCGAACCAAGATGGTCCATTAAGGAGCGGTATTGGAATTTAGGAAAAATCCCCACACTCTCTACACCTGAGTTCACCATATTTGAAAGTACAAAATCTATCAGCCTGTAACGGCCTGCAAACGGGATAGCTGCAACTGACCGGTGCACAGCCAGTTCCTTCAATTCCTCATGAAAGGTTGTTGCATCAATTATTCCAATCAAACGCTTATTCATATATTATCCCCTCCGCTGTATATCTTATATTTATTGGAACATCTCTTCAGAAACCAGTAGGATTTCCTCTTCGCCTTCTTCCGGTCGAATAATAGATCCATCAGGAACATGAACTCCGGCTGATACAATGGCTTTTTCTATGAAGCAGTTTTTGCCGATAACAGCATCAGGCATAATAACAGACTGTTTTACTGACGTACCTTTTTCTACGGTTACCCCTTGAAAGATTACTGATTTTTCAATATCGCCTTCAATTATGCAACCTTCATTCACCAGACATTCTGATACTTGGGCTTCAGGAGAAATATACTGCGGAGGGCGGTTTGGATTCACGGAATAAATTTTCCAGGAATGATCAAAAAGGTGTAATTCATTGTCATCTGCAAGTAAATCCATATTTGCTTCCCAAAGGCTTTTTACCGTTCCAACATCCTTCCAATACCCTTTGAAAGGATATGCCATGAGTTTCTTTTCATCACCTAACATAAGGGGGATAATATCCTTACCAAAATCATGGCTGGAACCGTCAGTTGCTTCATCCTTTTCAAGATATTCCTTAAGGACTTTCCAATTAAAAATGTAAATCCCCATCGACGCTAGATTATTTCTTGGATTTTTTGGTTTTTCATCAAAATCTGTAATGTTAAAATTGGTATCTGTATTCATAATGCCGAATCTGCTGGCTTCATCCCACGGAACTTCAATTACCGATATAGTTGCGTCCGCATTTTTCTCTATATGATACTCAAGCATTTCTTCATAATCCATTTTGTAAATATGATCACCAGATAAAATAAGCACATATTCAGGATCATATTGCGTTAAATACTTGATATTCTGATAAATCGCACTTGCTGTCCCGGAATACCATTTTACTTCAGATGACTCAGTATATGGGGGGAGAACAGTTACACCCCCATCCTTTCTGTCCAGATCCCAGGCGCTGCCAATCCCAATATAGGAATTTAATTCAAGTGGCTGATACTGGGTCAGCACACCTACTGTATGAATCCTAGAATTTGTACAATTGCTCAAGGTAAAATCAATAATTCTATATTTCCCGCCAAAGGGCACTGCCGGTTTTGCCAAATCCTTTGTTAGTGAATGGAGCCTACTTCCCTTTCCTCCTGCCAGAAGCATTGCTACGCACCGTTTCTTTTTCATTATTTTCTCTCCCCTTTCTTTGTCTAACAGGTCGTAAAATGGAAAAACCAAATGGAGAAATATTCATTGTTACTGAATCTGGCTTGCCGTGAAACGAAACTGGCTCTGCCTTAATAGCCTTTTTATTTACAAATCCTGAACCTCCAAAATCCCCGCTGTCACTATTAAAAATTTCCTTGTAGGTGCCAGACTGTGGAACCCCTATCCGATAGTCGGAATAGCTAACCCCAGTAAAGTTACAAACAATGACCAGTGCTTCTTCTGGATTCTTTCCCTTTCTTAAGAATGAGAAAACAGATTGGTGATAATTGTTTGCATCAATCCATTCAAATCCATCTGATGAATCATCAAGCTCGTAAAGAGGTTTAGAACGTTTGTAAAGCTTGTTTAATTCGATAACAAATTTATTTATCTTTTCATGCATTTCATAGTCAAACAGGTTCCAATCCAACTGTTCCTTAAATTTCCACTCAGAAAATTGGCCAAGCTCTGTTCCCATAAAGGTGAGCTTTTTACCTGGATGACTATACATATATCCTAACAATAGCCGCAGCTGAGCAAATTTTTCCCAGTACTCGCCAGGCATCTTATTAAGCAGAGATTTTTTCCCATGGACAACTTCATCATGGGAGAAGGGAAGAATGAACTTTTCAGAAAATGCATACATAAGCGAAAAGGTCACTTTATTATGGAGACGAGAACGGTAGAAAGGAGCTTCTTCCATATACTTCAACATATCGTTCATCCAGCCCATATTCCATTTGTAAGTAAATCCAAGACCCCCATCTTCAACAGGAGCGGTGACTTTGGGCCAGTCCGTCGAATCTTCGGCAATCATCATCACTGAAGCATCCTCATCTGCGATTGCCTTATTAAGCTTTCTTAAAAAATTAATCCCAAAAGTGTTTTCTTTGTTTGCGGTGTTTGGCCAATAAATAATATTTGCCACTGCGTCGACCCGAAATCCGTCAATATGGTATTTTTCCATCCAAAAAAGAGCACAGGATATAAGAAAACTGTTTACCTCAGTTTTACCTAAATCAAAATTAGCCGTACCCCATTCATAGTTTTCCCGATCAGGTTCATAGGAGTATTCATAGGCATAGCTGCCATCGAAACGATATAGGCCATGCGAGTCTTTACAAAAATGTCCTGGTATCCAATCGAGAATTACACCAATACCGTTTTGATGACACTGATCCACGAAGAACATAAAGTCTTCCGGTGTCCCATAACGGCTGGTTATCGAGAAATATCCTATAGTTTGATAGCCCCATGATATATCGAGCGGATGCTCAGTTAAAGGCAATAGTTCAATATGGGAATATCCCTGGCTTTTAACGTATGGTATTAAGTCTGATGCCAATTCTCTATATGTAAGAAAAGATCCGTCTTCTTTCTTCTTCCAGGAACCAGCATGAACTTCATAAATAGCAAGGGGATCATTATATGATCTATTCCTTTTTTTAAGCCATTTTTGGTCATTCCATTTATAACCTTCAAGGGGATAAACAATGGAAGCAGTACGCGGACGCAGTTCAGAATAAAACGCGAATGGATCAGCTTTTAATAACCTCTCTCCTGTGGAAGAAAATATATCATATTTATAAAGGGTGTTTGATAAGTCGCCTGGCAATGAAATAAACCAGACCCCTTCCTTGTTAAGTCTCTCCATGGGGTAGCTGCTGCCATCCCAATTGTTAAAATCCCCTGCCAAGCCCACTTTTTCTGCGGCGGGTGCCCAAACACAAAATTGAGTATATGTCTCATTCTCATCTTTTATGACATGGGCACCAAACAAATGATGGCTTTTATATAAGTTCCCTTCGTGAAATAAATGCAGTTCAAAATCTGTTGGATGACAGCCCATCATTTATACCCTCCGTAAATTTTTTAGCTATTTCAGTAATATTCTAGTATCCTTTCTAAACTCCTTGTAAACATTTTCTCATTATTTTTACATTATTTTACAAAATAAGTAGTTCTTTCGAATTATTTCGACATTTTTGTCTATTTTATTCTTAAATAATAGGTGTTTAATATATATTAGCAGAATTTTTAATGAATTATATAGGAAATATTTCACTACTGAATAAATCAGAAAGATAGATATGGATTAGGACAAAGTCACTTGCTTTAGTTCCATTGGGTTTCCTTATATTCGTATTACCTCCGCCATAACCTTGTTAACGCCGAGAGATTTATAAAACGGAATGAAAATATTTAGTTATATTAGTATTTTTAACTAGGATGAAATCAGAGGAGCTCTGGAAGGCTTCTAAGCGTTTTTTTAGTGAAGGTTAGTTTTCTTCCTTAGAGTTGATTTAAGAAGCCATTAATAAAGGTGTCTGGATGTTACACGCCTACTTAGGGACCTAGTATGCATTGCAGCAACATAAGAATTACATTGAAGGAAATAACATTTGGAGACTGTACAGCTGTTTTTACGATTTAATATTTTCTACATACATTTTAATCATTTCATAGATTGGACTTAATGTCTTGCTAAAATGTTTGAAAATAAAAAAAAACTGCTGACAAAATGTCAACAGCCTTTTTTTATGACCCCTACGGGATTCGAACCCGTGTTACCGCCGTGAAAGGGCGGTGTCTTAACCGCTTGACCAAGGGGCCATTATGGCGGAGAAGGAGGGATTTGAACCCTCGCGCCGGTTACCCGACCTACACCCTTAGCAGGGGCGCCTCTTCAGCCTCTTGAGTACTTCCCCAAAAGTGGCTCCACAGGCAGGACTCGAACCTGCGACCGATCGGTTAACAGCCGATAGCTCTACCACTGAGCTACTGTGGAATAATTAAAAATGGGCCTAAATGGACTCGAACCATCGACCTCACGCTTATCAGGCGTGCGCTCTAACCAGCTGAGCTATAGGCCCATATGGAGCGGGTGATGGGAATCGAACCCACTACATCAGCTTGGAAGGCTGAGGTTTTACCAGTAAACTACACCCGCATATAAAATGGGGCGACTGATGGGAATCGAACCCACGAATGCCTGAACCACAATCAGGTGCGTTAACCACTTCGCCACAATCGCCACAATATGAATTTAATTAAAATGGTGGCTCGGGACGGAATCGAACCGCCGACACAAGGATTTTCAGTCCTTTGCTCTACCGACTGAGCTACCGAGCCAATAAAAATGGCGGTCCCGACCGGGATCGAACCGGCGATCTCCTGCGTGACAGGCAGGCATGTTAACCGCTACACCACGGGACCAGATTGCGGGGGCAGGATTTGAACCTGCGACCTTCGGGTTATGAGCCCGACGAGCTACCGGACTGCTCCACCCCGCGACGATAAAAAGTATTCATTTTGTCCATGCACTTATAATGCGTTCGGACTGTCCTCAACTCAGAAGGCTAATTCAAGCTGCCACTCGTTGAGTACAACTCGCAGTTTTTCGATGAAGTAACGCTTGTTGCTCCACCCCGCGACAATAAAAAGTATTCATTTTGTCCATGCACTTTAAAAAGCAAATGGAGGAGGAAGAGGGATTCGAACCCCCGCGCGGTTTGACCCGCCTGTCGGTTTTCAAGACCGATCCCTTCAGCCGAACTTGGGTATTCCTCCATATATTAATGATAATGGTGGACCTTGTAGGACTCGAACCTACGACCGGACGGTTATGAGCCGTCTGCTCTAACCAGCTGAGCTAAAGGTCCAAAATATTTGGTAGCGGCGGAGGGGATCGAACCCCCGACCTTACGGGTATGAACCGTACGCTCTAGCCAGCTGAGCTACACCGCCAAATATATTTAGAGAATTATGGTGGAGACTAGCGGGATCGAACCGCTGACCTCCTGCGTGCAAAGCAGGCGCTCTCCCAGCTGAGCTAAGCCCCCATATAATTAAAAGGGAATGGTCGGGAAGACAGGATTCGAACCTGCGACCCCTTGGTCCCAAACCAAGTGCTCTACCAAGCTGAGCTACTTC
>NZ_JAAOEO010000022.1 GCF_011393025.1 Neobacillus terrae
ATGGTGAGCCATGAAGGACTCGAACCTTCGACCCTCTGATTAAAAGTCAGATGCTCTACCAACTGAGCTAATGGCTCATAAAGGGATAGTTCCCTAAATATATAAGGTTTCAGTCAATTATCCCGTAAAACTTATGTTCTACTTCGCAACTCGCAGATCATTCACAGATGCTTTGATCGTTGCAATACCGACTGAGCTAATGGCTTACAATGGCTGGGCTAGCAGGATTCGAACCTACGAATGACGGAGTCAAAGTCCGTTGCCTTACCGCTTGGCTATAGCCCAATAAAAAATGGCGGTCCCGACCGGGATCGAACCGGCGATCTCCTGCGTGACAGGCAGGCATGTTAACCGCTACACCACGGGACCATGTTTTTAAAGTATTTAATTCGATGTTCTAAGATTAACGCATTACTGTCTCTTCCTCTTCCAGGTTATTCATAGAAGCAGATGCGTCGAGACAACTCGCAGTTGATTCACCGAAGCTTCGCTCGTCGCTACACCACGGGACCATGTTTTTAAAGTATTTAATTCGATGCTCTAGATTAACGTAAAACTGTCTCTTCCTCTTCCAGAATAATCATGGAAGTGAATGCGTCGAGACAACTTGTTGTTGATTCACCGAAGCTTCGCTCGTCGCTACACCACGGGACCACTTTCAAAATATAATGTTTTAAGAACAGGAAATGAGATTGAGTCATTCCCCATCCTTGATGACCCCTACGGGATTCGAACCCGTGTTACCGCCGTGAAAGGGCGGTGTCTTAACCGCTTGACCAAGGGGCCGAAATAAAATTTTTTCTACGGAGAAGGAGGGATTTGAACCCTCGCGCCGGTTACCCGACCTACACCCTTAGCAGGGGCGCCTCTTCAGCCTCTTGAGTACTTCCCCAAAAGTGGCTCCACAGGCAGGACTCGAACCTGCGACCGATCGGTTAACAGCCGATAGCTCTACCACTGAGCTACTGTGGAATAATTAAATTGTAATTCCTAAACTCATTTTCAAAGACTGTGTCCCCGCCTCAGAAAGATCCGCAAGCTGCGGCTCGGCGTGTACAACTCGAAGCTTATTCATGATGTTTCGCTCGTCTCTACCACTGAGCTACTGTGGAATAGTTATAAAATAAAGCAGTCTATTAACTTAGCCGGACAAGTTGTTATCTTGTCGACTCTTTACATTATAATGACGTTGTATTACAAAGTCAA
This sequence comes from Neobacillus terrae, assembly GCF_011393025.1. Taxonomy (GTDB): domain Bacteria; phylum Bacillota; class Bacilli; order Bacillales; family Cytobacillaceae; genus Neobacillus_A; species Neobacillus_A terrae. Next base: position 1,207 of record NZ_JAAOEO010000022.1, read on the forward strand.
GACGATTTTAATAAAAAATTCGCCGAGAGAAATGCCCCTTATTGTACCTGCACTTCTCCGACTTTTACTAAACGTCCTCTGCATTTCCCACATACATAACGAGTTGTGTTTATTGATCTTTTTCTTTTATATTGAAGGCCGCAGCTAGAACATTTATAAAGAAGGATCTTTTTTGCAGTTCTTCTCTTCGGTGCATCAGGAAGTGAATTGCAAAATCTCGGTGCCCCTGTCTTTTTTAGAAGCGCACGAAAATCAGCATCTCTATGCTTGTACCCTTTTCCCGCAAGATGAAGATGGTAGTGGCAAAGCTCATGTTTTATAATACCGATTAATTCTTCCTGTCCTAGCTGCTCCAGATACTTTTTGTTTATTTCAATGTTATGTGATCGCAGAAGGTATCTTCCACCTGTTGACCGAAGTCTATTATTAAATATAGCCTTATGGCAGAAGGGCTTGCCAAAATCATTTAATGATATCCTCTCCACTAAATCCTGAAGTTCTGTTTCTTCCATTAATTATCCTCACTTTATCCAGAACATGACAACCTATTATAGCATACATTGAAAATAACTTTTACGGATGACTTTTTCGGGAGGTTTAGTTATGCCGATATGGTTTCAAAACCAAATGAAAAGGGCCTTTTATGAAAAAGACCGTTATCAAATCAAGTTATTAAACCAATGCTGGTTCTTTTATCAAAAAAAGCACTGTTCCTGAGAACAGTGCTTTAGGTTTATTCTGAAGGAGGAAGCATCGTTAGGGCTACCCTTCCTTTTTTCATGTCAACCGAGTCAACCCAAACTGTTACAATATCTCCAACCGATACGACATCCATTGGATGTTTGACAAATTGTTTTCTTAGTTTGGAAATGTGGACCATACCGTCCTGTTTTACTCCAATATCTACAAACGCTCCAAAATCAACTACATTTCGAACTGTCCCCTGCAGTTCCATTCCCGGCTTAAGATCCTCCAATTTAAGAACATCTTTTTTAAGAAGCGGTCGAGGGAGTTCGTCACGAGGATCACGTCCTGGTCTTACCAATGCGTCAATAATATCTTTTAATGTTAACTCTCCTATATTTAACTCCGCTGAAACGGCTTTTAAATCCAGCTTGCTTAATGCCTCTTGTAGTTCATCGGTTCCGAGAGCCTTAGTTGTAAAACCAAGATTTGCGAGAAGTTTTTTAACTTCATCATAGCTTTCAGGATGGATTCCTGTCCTGTCCAGAGGATCTTTGCCATCCAGTACTCTTAAGAACCCTATAGCTTGCTCGAATGTTTTAGCGCCAAGACGGGGAACCTTCTTTAACTGTGCCCTGCTTGTAAACTTTCCTTCCTCCTCCCGTTTCTTAACAATATTATTTGCAGCTGTTTTATTAAGACCTGCAACATACTGCAGCAATGAGGAGGAAGCAGTATTTACATTTACACCTACCTGGTTAACCGCTGTCTCAACAACAAAGTGCAGCGATTCAGATAGTTTCTTTTGTGATACATCATGCTGGTATTGCCCAACACCCACTGATTTAGGATCAATTTTTACTAACTCAGCTAGTGGGTCCTGTAACCGCCGTGCAATCGAAACCGCACTTCTTTCTTCAACATGAAAATCAGGAAACTCTTCTCTTGCCAGGTCAGAGGCGGAATAAACACTTGCACCAGCTTCATTTACAATCAGATAATAAATTTCATTTTTAGCTTCTTTAAGAATATCAGCAATAAACTGTTCTGTTTCCCTTGAAGCAGTACCGTTCCCGATCGCTACCATTTCGACAGTGAATTCATTTAAAATGTTTACTATTTTTTCTTTTGCCTCTTTTGGTTTATTTACAGGCGGATGCGGATAAATGACATCGATTTTTAATACCTTTCCTGTATCATCTACAACAGCCAGCTTACATCCAGTACGATAGGCCGGGTCGACTCCAAGAACAACTTTTCCTTTTAACGGAGGCTGCAAAAGAAGATTTTTAAGATTTTCGGAGAATATATGGATTGCCTGTTCTTCTCCTTTTTCTGTAAGTTCTGTTCGGATCTCCCTTTCAATTGATGGCTGAATGAGCCTTTTATAAGCATCCTCGATAGCCTCTCTGATAATCCATGCTGCTGAGGAGCGGTCGTTTTTTATCCATTTCCTTGAAAGATAATTAACCAGGGTATCAGAGTTTACTTTAATGCCTACTCTTAGAATTTCTTCCTTCTCCCCCCGGTTAACTGCAAGAATTCTGTGTGGAACAATTTTGCTTACCGGTTCCTCGTATTCATAGTACATCTCATATATATTCTTCTCATCTTTTTCAGCATCTTTTACAGATGATACTAGCATTCCGGACTTAAATGTCTCTCTCCTGATCCACTTACGACTTTCAGCGTCATCTGATACCACTTCAGCTATAATATCCTTTGCTCCTGAAATCGCATCTTCTGCTGTAACAACCTCTTTTTCATCAGAGATATATTTTTCAGCCTCAATATTTACATCCCCAGAAGGACTTGCTAAAAGCCATTCCGCAAGAGGCTCAAGCCCTTTCTCCTTGGCTATCGTTGCTTTTGTTCGCCTTTTTTGCTTATAGGGGCGATATAAATCCTCCACCTCCTGAAGCTTGGCCGCATTGTTGATTTTCTCGCTTAGTTCAACCGTAAGTTTCCCCTGCTCCTCAATGATTCGAAGAACTTCACTTTTCCTCTGTTCAAGATTTTGTATGTACTGCCACCGCTCCTGAATATTTCTAATTTGGACTTCATCCAGGGCTCTGGTTTGTTCCTTCCTGTATCGGGCAATAAACGGAACTGTGTTTCCATCTGATAATAAAGAAATAACACTATTAACTTGTTTATAAGTAAATGATTGCTCTTCAGCTATTCGTTTTAAAAGCTGTTCGTTTTTATCTAGAACGCTCTTCATTTAACCATCCTCCATTAAATCCTTCTCTGGTTATTATTGTATCAAATACAATGCCCTGTTTCATTATCGTTCAATTTCAAAAAGAAAAACGGTACTTTTATCCATCTTTTAAATGTGAGCCGCTGTTTAGTTTTAATGTTACTTTAGTCTTCCATCCTATTAACAGCCGCTTACGAAATCAACGGTTTACAAAACAAAAAAGCCTACCCTTTTCAGAGTAAGCTTCCTACTATGAATGTTGCATCGTCATTGGACTTTGCATGGTTAGCAATAATTTCTTCGGCAATCATCTTTACCGGAAACAAACCTTTAAGCAAAGACTTGATTCCTTGGAAATCGTATCCGTCGGAAAAAATAAGGAATTTGGAATGAGGATCGAAGGAAAAACGCTGTGTATGATACGTCTGCGGTTTCCCCGATAGATATCCCGTAACGGGCAGAGGATAGGTCAGCTTCCCCTTTGATGAGTAAAGGAAAAAACGGATATTGCCCACGCAGCTGTATACAAACTCCCTTGCATGGAAATAGACTTTGAAAACCGACACAGCTGCTCCTCTTTTATGCAGAAGAACCTCATTGCAGTGTTTCATTATCGTGTCCACATCTTCGTGGTGATATTTTTCAACTGCCTCAACGCAAGCGTGGGATGCCTCGTAGGCATACTCTCCGCTGCCAAGCCCATCCGCAAGGACACAGACAAAGTAGTCATCTGTTGCTACAAAATAATAGCTGTCCCCGCAAAAGGCTTTGCCTTCCTTAGCCGTCTGGTATGCGTAGACTTCGATATTATCTTTGATTAAATGGTTCATGAAAGGCACTCCGAATTATTGGCCTCTGAATGAATCGCTTCCTGCAGCTTTTTAATAGCCCTCCGCTGCAATCGCGATACATGCATTTGAGAAATTCCAAGTTTATCTCCGGCATCCTTTTGGCTCATGTTTTCCAGGTAGGTATACTGAATGATTTTCTTTTCCCGTTCTGTAAGCACATGAAGAACCTTTTCAAGAACAAGCCTTTGATTAGTTTTTTCATAACCTTCATCTACACTGCCGACGATATCTAGCAGAGTAACGGTTCCACCATCCGAATCAGCCTCAATAGAGTGGTCAACTGAAAGCGCCTGATAGCTTTTACCCATTTCCATCGCTTCCAGCACTTCTTCTTCTGATACATCAAGCATTTCAGCTATTTCATCCACCCTTGGTGAACGATGGAGCTTGGTTGTTAATTCTTCAACTGTTGTTTTAATTTTGGGTCCTAATTCTTTTATACGCCGAGGAACATGCACACTCCATGTTTTATCGCGTAAAAACCGTTTAATTTCACCGATAATCGTTGGCACCGCAAAAGCCTCAAAGCTTTTTCCAAACGATTCATCATAGCGGCGAATGGCACCCAGCAGACCAATCATCCCAACCTGAAAAATATCCTCATGAAATGAGCGGCCTTTTGAATACTTGCGCGCAATGGTTTCTACCAGATTTTTATAATGGACGACGAGCTGATCCTGCGCTGTTTCATCCTGGTGAAGCTGATATGCTTTGATTAATTCGTTAATATCTTGTTTACCAGAGTTAGGTTGAGATTGTTTCGACATCGATCTCCACCTGCTCTCCTTCAAGGTATTTAGTCATAAAGACAGTAACGCCTTCCTTATGATGAATTCTAACCTCGTCCATTAACGTTTCTATTAAGTACAGCCCCAGACCTCCTTCACGAAGAAACTCCACGGAATCATTTTCGTCGTAAGGGCCAATACCTTGTCTAGCTGATTCAAAATCAAAACTCTTGCCGCTATCCGCTACCATCACTTCAAGGCGGTCTTTATATAATCCAAAACCGATGAGGACTTCGCCTGGCTCGTTATTCTTATATGCATGCTGAACTGCATTGGTACAAGCTTCGCTTGTAGCAATCTTTAAGTCCTCCAAGTCATCATAAGAAAATCCCATTCTGCTGGCAATGCCAGAAAGGGTTAGACGAACCACACCCACAAACTCGGGCTTCGCCGGAATCTTCATTTCAATATAGTCAAACGCTTGATTCATTGCACTCCACCCTCTATCTGGCTGTTGATATCAATGATATCTGCCAGTCCAGTTATTTCAAAAAGTCTTTTAAGGCGATCCGACAATCCGACCAAACGGAATTCTCCGTTGTTGGAACGAACAGATTTAAACACACCAACGATAACACCAAGTCCGGTACTATCCATATATGAAACCTCTGTAAGGTCAATTTCCATTTTGACATTTTCTTTTTCAGATAACGGAAAAATGGACTCGCGAAGCTTTGGTGCTGTATAAGCATCTACCTCTCCGCTTACTTTAACTGCTAATATGGAATCTTTTTCTTTTACATCTATTTTTATATTCATCTATGACCCACCCCTTTATTGTTCAATTGCTCCCTCATTCGTTTACCCTCTTTCAGTGGTGATTAAACATTTCTTCGAATAATGATTAATGTAAAGTCATCACGCAATTGAAAATGTTGAAGCCTTTCAAGATCTTTATAAATATTATTTACTATTTCCTGTGCGCTTAAATGAATGTATTTTCGAATATAGCCAATCAATTCCTCTTTTTCGAGAAACCCTTCTTCTGTCCGGCATTCCGTTACTCCATCGGACATTAAAATAATCATATCGCCAGGCAGGACTTCTTTTTCAAACTGAAGGTACTTGGTTTTCTTATCTATTCCCAAAAGTAGTCCTCTGGCTTCCAGCTCTGAAAATTCCTCTGTTTCCTTCTGAAAGAAGAATCCAGGTTCATGTCCTGCAGATGAATAATAAATGGTATGATTTTCAGGGTTATACATGCCGTAAAACATAGTAATAAACATACTTGGGTCTACGTTCTGTTCCACAACCCGGTTTAGGCTTTCAAGGACAAGATTAGGGGCATTCCGGTTTTCTGGCAGGCTATCCATTGCATACTTGATCATCGACATGCAAAGGGCAGCAGGTATGCCTTTCCCGATAACGTCCGCTATAGCTACATTTATACAGTTATTTTCATCCACTACAAAGTGAAAGTAATCCCCGTTCATATGTTTTGCAGGAACACTTAATGCTCCGATATCTAATCCTTCCACATCCGGGATAGATGTTCCAAGAAGTGTCTGCTGTACATTTGCTGCAATTTCCATTTCTGTCCGCAGTTCCATCTGCTTATTCCTGAGGCTTTGGTGTTCCCTATAGGCAACGCCATAACCCATCATAACCTCAAGTAATATGTCGAAAGAATGTAAGACACTCTCGGGAACTTCTGGATAAAGCTCGAGGAGCAAGCTTTTATGGAGGCTAACAATTTCTTCTGGAGAAATTTTCTGTTCGAGGGTATGCCTGCTGAACAATTGCCCCTGATACAAAGATTGTTCCGATTGGTTTTTTAAATAATTTATTAAAATTTCCCGATACTCCTGTTCCATTTTTTCCCGAAAATCCATAATCCCCCTCCTAACGGAGCCACTTGGTCGCAATTATATCTGTCCCGCTTCCGGGTGATGAATCAATATCAAACTCATCCATTAATCTTTTGACACCGGGCAGTCCGGCTCCAAGGCCGCCTGATGTTGAAAAGCCATCCTCCATTACCTGCCGGATATCATTTATGCCGGGTCCATTATCAGCAGCAATTATTTTCAATCCTGCTTTTCCCCCATCATATATCTTTTCGATGCATATTTGTCCCTGTCCAGCATATAGGTAGATGTTCCTGGCAAGTTCGCTTATCGCAGTGGTAATTCTCGCCTGGTCGACCGTGCCAAAACCAAGCTCTTTTGCAACGTTTCGCCCCAGCTGACGGGCCGCAACGATGTCCCATTCATTCAAAATTTTCACGCAGGATTGGTTCCCCATAAACTTAATCCCCCAATTCCTGTTGTAATTTCTCCAAACCTTTTTCTAGATCTAAGGCGGTGAGGACATCTTCCAACCCTATTCCCAATTCAATCAGCGTAATGGCGACGGCAGGCTGAATTCCTGTAATAACAACTTTAGCACCCATTAGTTTAGACATGCTAATAACATCGCCCAATACCTTAGCGATGAAGGAGTCAATAAAGTCAATTGATGTAATATCAATCACCACACCATTGGCACTTGTTTCATGAATTTTATGAAGCAGGTCCTCCTGGAATTGAAGGGCGGTTTGGTCGTCCAATTCCCATTGAATAGATACTAATAAACAATCATGCAGTTTCAAAATAGGTATTCTCAATTTGCTCCCTCCACTTTGACAATTTTACAATTTGTCATTTCAAGCGCCGTTTCTATCCCTTTTTTTAGGGTGTTTTGCGTCGTAAATTGGTTCAGGTTAATTCCTAAATTTACAATTGTCTGAGCAATCTCAGGACGAATGCCGCAGAGCATGCATTTTGCCCCTACCAGCCGGACGGCCTCCGCTGCCTGAATAATATGGTGTGCCACCATCGTATCGACGACAGGCACTCCTGTAATATCTATTAAAACTACTTCAGATCTATGCTTTACGACCCCTGTCAGCAGATTTTCCATGATTTGTTTTGCACGTTCCGTATCAATGGTACCTACTAAAGGCATTACTGTTATTCCGTCAAACACAGGAATAAGAGGTGCGGAAAGTTCTTGCAGTGCAATTTTTTGCAGAGAAACAGTTCTCTCCCAAGTTCGGGAATAGTTATCAACTACTTCGTTTTGAAGAGGACTAAGCCAGCGGTCAAATGCATATATAACATCCATCTGGTTTCCCTCATGTACTTCGCCTTGCCGGAGCATGCCTTCCCATAAAATCTTGCTAAAGGTTTGCAAGCCTTCAATAACAAAGTGCAATGGCCAGCCAAGTCTGACAACCTTTTCGGCAAAGTCAGTCAAACGGTTATTAAATTCTTCCTTCGACTCTTTCAGGTTCGAAATCATTAATTCAACAAACTCACCGCTTGTCCTTTCAAACATATCGTCCGACACAAGCCTTAAAGCACGCTCGTCAGTCCGGCTTCTCATCTTTTCCATCCATTCGGACGTTATTTCATTTTTTTTCGTTCCAATATACTCTAAGATCAGATTCTCCATTCCTTCCTCCCTATACTTAAAAATTAACCTGTCCTCAATTTAAATACCAACCAGAAAAGTTCATAAATTTATCATCTTATATCTATCATTAAATGATATCTATATTATACAGTCAATAAAAAGTAATCGCCCACTTTACACTACGACTTTCTTTTTTACCCTCTTGTTGTAACCATTAAACCTCCTCTTATTATTTTTTTAAATAATTTTTTTATGAATTTATTTTTATTAGACGATGTTAATTCGTTCCAAGCAATTCGTTTTCCTCGGGCGGCTCGGGAGCCTTCCCAGCAGGGGTCTCGCCTGTTTTTTCTCACAATTTCTCTGAATTGCAACAATCTCTTAGAAAAGAGCCTTATTAAAGATAGGCCCTGTAAAGACTCCCTGATGATTTCAAATCTGTATCTGGCACATCAACAATAAGCTTTAACTTAGACCAATATATAAAAAAAGGGCAAGCCAATCGGCCTGCCACTAAAAGAATATGAGGTATACGGATTATGTATAAAAAAACGCCCTTAAAGAAGAGCGTGCTTTTATGTTAAAACTCGATGAGACCTAAGCTTATTTGCAAGGCTTCATCCACTTTTTCCATCATTTCGTCATCGAGATGGGTAATTTTATCGGTTAGGCGCTGCTTATCAATTGTACGAATTTGTTCTAATAATATGACAGAGTCTCGTTCAAAACCATATCGTTTCGCATCAATTTCAACATGAGTCGGCAGCTTAGCTTTCTGTATTTGAGCGGTAATAGCTGCAACAATTACTGTGGGACTAAACCGATTCCCGATGTCGTTTTGGATGACAAGAACAGGACGGACGCCGCCTTGTTCAGAACCAACAACTGGGGATAGGTCTGCAAAATAAACGTCGCCACGTTTGACAATCAAGGGATTATCCTCCGCTGACTAAACGTTCTACTGTATGTTCTGCCTCATATTCTGCCAAGAACGCTTCTGATGCAATAGTCAAATTAATTTTTGACATCTCCAGATAACCGCGTCTCATGGCTTCGCGAATTTGTCTCTTTTTACGTTCGCGTAAATACATTTTTGTAGCCTGATAAATAAATTCACTTCGATTTACATTTTCCTGCTTAACAAAACCATCTAATTCGGTTAAAAGATGTTGCGGTAATTTAACTAAGATCTCCGTTGTTGCGCCTGTTTCGGACACAAACATACACCTCCACCATCACTACACACCATTTTTTCCTCGAATAGCCTCGCTGAGGCAATTGAGCGATTTATTTACTGTCTCTGATTTCTCTCTACCATTTTTAATAATAACATTATTCAAGCCCAATGCAAAGACCAATCAGCACAATTCTTCTGTATTATCAGCAAAAAAAATATACTTTTATACATGAAAACTTTTATTCCCATTCATTTTGAAGCAGATAGTTTTTTAAATTAACTATATTTCCACCTTGTTTATAAACTCTTGGCACCCTGCTCGCTATGATGCAAGGAACTTCATAGTTAATGGTTTCAAGCTTTTTGGCAATCTCATTAACCGATATAAATTGGCTGTCCTGCTTACCGATAAGAGTGACCGTGGTTCCGACGGGAACTTCCCCAGGAAGCCTAATCATACATTGATCCATGCAGATTCTTCCAACAATGGGGGCACGCTCTCCCTGGACAATAACCTCTTGCCCCTGCAGCCTTCGGATCCAGCCATCTGCATAACCGATGGGAATGGTCCCAATCCATTCCTCCCCAGGTGCTTCATAAGTAGCACCATAGCTAACCTTATCTCCTTTCTTCACCTTTTTAACATGAATAAGGCGGGAGCGGAGTGAAAAGGCCTCTTTCAACGGAATAGGAAGTATATTCTCCATTTCCGGTGATGGAGTTAAACCGTACATCGCAATTCCAACGCGGACCGCATTAAATAAAGCCTCCGGAAAGCGCAGCATCGCGGCACTATTGCTGCAGTGAATTAAACGAGGGGCTTTTCTCAAAGCACCAAGCATATTTTTAAAATCTGCAAGCTGCTGATGAAAATACTCTGTATCTAGTTCATCCGCTGTGGCAAAATGGGTAAAAATACCTTCATAATCAAACTTCTCTTCCTCTATAAGATATTCTTCAATCGATCTAAGCTCTTCTGGACTGCGAATGCCGATTCTTCCCATCCCTGTATCAAGTTTAAGATGAATAGTTAGTCTATGGCCTGATTCCAGATGATTATTTGCTTCACGGAGCCATTCTTTTTGAAAAACAGTAAGAGTGATATTATATTCGGCAGCCACTTGTGCATCCTGTGGCCGGGTAGCACCTAGTACTAAAATAGGATTAGAAATACCCTTTTTTCTTAACGCTAATGCTTCATCCATAAACGCTACGGCTAAAATTTCTGCCCCTGCTTCAAGTGCCGCCTCTGCCGTCTGCACATCACCATGGCCATATGCATTCGCTTTTACAACAGCGATAACCTTAACTTGTTCAGGAATCAATTTTTTGATCGCTCTAATATTTTCAGCAATACTGTCTAAGTCAATCTCTGCCCAGGTATCCCGATAGAATGATAATTGTTCTTCCATTTTTGTCACTTCCTATTTTGCCTCTATATCCAACTGCAATTAAGCCCTTATTCAAGACTATAAAACAGTTCATATCATACTTTCAATATTTCGATTATCAAACTCTGCCGCACCAATGTCAAATATATAACTGGCCATAGGAACAATTGGCAAAAATTAAAGTTGTAACCAGTCGAAGTAAAAATCCTATAGAGTCTTCCCTTAAAAAGAAAAACAGGCTCCTTTTAGGAACCTGTTAAAAAATCATTTTACTACGTCTCCCTGAACGGAACGGGCGAGCGTGGTTAACTCAGCCTCAGATAATTTTTTGGAAGCAATCATATAATCAATTCCATCCTGAGTCCAGGATATACTATGCCCGGAGACGGCACCTATCGTAAAGCCTAAGTCTACAGGCTCTCCGTTTACAACAGTTGGGATTGCAGCAGCAGGCTTGGCGACGATTTTCTCCTGAACGAGAGTAAATGGCTTTTTACCTTTGTAGGTAAGGACAACCCTTTTTCCATCCTCCAGGGTTACTTCTTTTTCTTCTAAAAGCTTGGATCCGGAAATAACCGCCGTTGGATATTTAACAGTAAAAGCTTTATCCATCGTTTGAGCCATTGCTGGAAGATTTAGCTGTGCCCTTGTCATATTTTTCTTCATTTCAAAATCATCTTTTTCAAAGCTTGCATTAAATTTTACATTTTTAAATTCCACTGTAACCAAAGGATTATGGTCATTATCCATCACTTTCACAGATGCTGGTGAAAGATCCTTTTTATTTAATCTAATTTCCTGAATTGGAAGCATCTTATTATTTTGATAGCGGGTTTTTGTCTCAAAAATATAAAATTCTTTAGATGATGAGAATTTAGCATTTTTATCCTGGATAATATCTTTAATCAATGATTCATAGAGATATGCCTGACTGCTGTTTTGCGGCCAATCGCTTTGGAATCGGAAGCTTTTATTGAGTGCAGGTGTTAAAACAAAGACTCCCTCATTATTTCTTAAAATCATTTGGCTTTGGTCCTTTTTGGCATTCATGAGGTTTACCCGGTAAAAAGCAGGGTTTTTATGCCAGATTTCCACATTGTACACTTGAGGTGAAGTACCCATTTGAAGTGTCATTTTGGCATCCGCTTTATAACCAGATAAGTCTTCCATTTTACCGTTTAAATCCTTGACTACATCCTCCTGTGTTTTTGTTCCACAGGCAGCCAGTACAAAGATAGCCATAAGCCCGGCAAAAAGCAGCAATATCTTCTTTCTCATTCCTTCAACTCCCTTTGTCTCGTATTCAGCTTGAATGAGGAGAAAAAAGGCCGTATCCGTTTGATTCAACGTCCCTCCCCTAAGGCGAGAAAAAATGAATTGCCGGATCAAATGGCTAGTCAGCCTTGTCTCTCCTATTGCATTATGAATATATGAGACAACCTGATTGAATATGCTTCACGATTCTAATAGGAGTTGGGTAAATCTTATAATCTGATTAAAAATTTTCTTCTTCGATAATCACCTGTGCAACTGCGTACTCTTTGCTATGCGAAATTGAAAGGTGGGCCTTTACTTCCGGCTTAACAATAAACGGTTTCCCAAAAGCATCTGTGCCAATTTCGATATCCAAAAAGGATAAATCTTTCCCAATGCCTGTACCATTAGCCTTCGAAAAGGCTTCCTTTGCAGCAAATCGGCCAGCAAGAAATTCAATTTTTCTTTTCCCCCCAACGGCTTCAAAACGAATTTTTTCATTAGGAGTTAAAATGCGGTCTATAAATTTGATTTGTTTCTTCATTACTTCTTCTATTCTGGATAATTCAATAATATCAATTCCAGTACCACGAATCATTTGGACATCTCCTTCTATTTTAGTCCGCTTTTCATATATATTAGTGTACAACTTCATTATTCAGGCTATGATGATAAATAGAATCGTTCAGGAGGTCTCCCATGTTTACAAGAACCGAAAGCTTTAGGGATTTTATCCGATTTTATCCGGCCGTATCTTTCATAGTATCCATTCATCTCTTATTATACCTTTTTACCGTTCTTCCTTTTCTCCCTAATTTTTGGTTTATCCAAACTTTATCCGGGGTCAATGTTTATATTGCTGAAGGGGAGTATTGGCGGCTTATAACCCCCATGTTTATGCACAGTGGATTTGCTCATATGCTATTTAACAGTTTTTCTCTTATATTATTTGCGCCTGCATTGGAGAAATGGCTTGGCAGCCTTAAATTCCTCCTGATTTATCTGTTATGTGGATTCCTTGCTAACGTGGGGACATTTTTCTTTGAACCCCTTTCCTATACTCATGTAGGTTCCAGTGGAGCCATTTTTGGTATTTTCGGCTTTTATGCTGCCCTCATTGTTTTTAAGAAGAACTTCATCTCCGTAGATAACTCAAAAGTTATTCTAATTCTCCTGGCGATAAGCCTTGTCATGACATTCCTTCAGCCTAATATCAATATAGCGGCTCACTTATGCGGATTGGCTGCTGGCTTTTTGATTGGTTCCCTTGGCCATTTTAACCGTAATTCACTTAACCGTTCGGCTTCGGAAGTAGCTCGGTGGGCTTCCTCCAAAAGACGGGATGTCTCCAGGCAATCTCCTTTAAAGCTTCTTGTATGGGGGGCTATTATCCTTTTTGCCCTGCTCGGAATTTTTATTCAAAAATAAGAAGAATCTTAAATATATAAGAAATGACGTGTGATTTGCACACGTCACTTTTCTTGGTTTCCTTTTTGAAAGGCTTTGTTAAACTTGGTTGTTGATTTTCGCTCCACAAAGGAATGCTTCTATGAAGAATCACCTCAGGGACAGGCCGCCTTTTGCCTGTCACGAAGACACTCGCTTTCGGCGGGCAGTTCGGGAGCCTCCTCGTCGCTTCACTCCTGCGGGGTCTCCCTTGACCCGCTTTTCCCGCTGGAGTCTCGTGTCCTTCCGCTTCAATCAACATAGATAAAATCAACACTGTTCTTTAACCCAGCCTTTTAAAAAAACTGCCCCTATCTTATGAAGGACCAATTAGTTTAAAGAAACAGTCAAAATTTCCGAGTCCACGTTCATACAAGCAAAACTATTTTATATCAGTTTAAAGCTCGATCCATCGATTTTTTCTATTCCCTCCTTACCTGTCAGGTCCTCCATCAGTCTAAATAAAGCTGCATCCTTTTGTTTCGCTTCAATCATACAGTAGATTTCTGGAACAGAACCTTTCACATTGCTAAGAAAATCAAGAAAAAATTCCGGATTGACATAATCAGAATGGGCTCTGAATTCCTTTTCTGACCGTGGGCTTGAAATATGCATTTTAAGGGGGAGCGTGGAATTGTTCCAAGTTTCAACAACACGCCCCCAATCATCCTCCCAGTCGTCGGTCTCATGGTTTGCTTTATGATGGTGATAGTCAAACACCATCGGAATGCCCAGTTTTTCACATAAATACAGGGTTTCCTTTAGTGTAAAGGTAGTATCATCATTTTCAAGCATGACCATCCTTTGAATTTCAGGTTTAATGAAGCCCCAATTATGAATAAATTGCTCTAATGCCTTTTCTTTATCGTTATATCCCCCGCCCACATGTAAAACGCATCGATGCTCAATATCTATCCCCATACCTTTTAGGAGGAGTTCATGCATCCTTAGAGTTTTTAAGGAAATTTTTAATATATCCGAGACTGGAGAATTAAGGACCACAAAATGATCGGGATGAAAATCAATTCTTGAAGGATGTTCTGCAATATAATCAGCCATTTGGGAAAGCGGCCCGCGAATCGCCTGCATAAAGTCCCAATCAGATAATTCGTCATGGTTGGCAAGTGGAACAAGCCTCGAGCTTAAACGAAAGAAGTGGATTTCACTGGCATTATTATGCTTAAGCAAACGTATACAATTTTCTATATTGCTGATAGCAATTCTTTCAAGCTTTTTTATTGCAGCCTCCCTGTCCTTTAGCTTGCTGAATTGCGAAAAAGTCATCGTCTGTGACGGAGAGCAATTTTGAAGTTCCATACTCATTGCAACATAGCCAAGCCGTACAATCGTCATACAAGCACCTCTCTGTGTTTTTTATAATATCCCCTATCTAGAGAGGTCTAATAACACTTATAAAAAGGGATTAAGAACAAAAGGCGCAAGCGCCCTGGTTAGATGATGAAAGGCTAAAATCGCCACGCCCTCGAAAAGCTGCGCTTTTCTTCGTGCGATGTAAAAGCTGCCGGAGCTTTCCTTGTCCTGTGGCAACGCCTTCCTGACCCACATCGTGTGGGCCTCCAACAGGCATAAGACAAATCACGTAGTCATCCTCGGAAAAGCTAAAGCTTCGTGCGATTCTGAGGCCTCCGAAGAGTTCCTTGTCCTGATTTCTGAAGTGATTTGGCTTATGACACCGAGCTGTTCGAATCATCGCCTATCGGTCATGCTCCTCACAAGATATTCAAAGAAGAATATTCTCGCGGAAAACTGGCTGGGCGCTGGAGCTAGATTACAACAACCTAGTTCGGAGTTATCCAAAAGGTAAAAATCCATAATTTCCTAACGATAAAAAAAGAGTATGGGAACATCCCATACTCTTTGAATATTAATGGTTAAAGCTTCTTGGCTTTGATGAAGATTTTGCAGAGCTTCGCTTTTCACCGGATCTCGGCTTAAACGGAGCTTTCTTCCGGCGGTCGCGGTCGCCGCCTCCGCTAGAACGATTATCACCATAGCTTCTCTTGCGGTCCTGAGGTTTACGGTCCCTTCGTTGAGCTTGAGGCTGTTCCTCTGTCAATTTAATCGGTGTAGTATCAGGTTCTTTTGTCAGCATTTTAAGAACTGCAGCAACAACTGTTTGCGGATCATTTTCCTCAAGAAGCTCCTGGGCAGCAGCTTTATAATAATGCAGGTTGTTGGACTCAATTGTTGCTACAATTTTTTCAACAACTGCTTTTTGCTGGCCTTCAAGTGCCTCGTCAAGAGTTGGAGCATTCATTTTTTCCATCTTGCGTTTTGTAGTTCTTTCAACAACTGAAAGATAAGATTTTTCTCTCGGTGTTATAAAGGTTAAGGCAACACCCGTTTTTCCAGCACGGCCAGTACGTCCAATACGGTGAACATAGCTTTCCGGATCCTGCGGAATATCGAAGTTATAAACATGTGTAACGCCAGAAATATCAAGTCCCCTTGCCGCAACGTCTGTTGCCACAAGTATATCGATATTGCCTTCTTTAAATTTACGAAGAACAGACATACGTTTTGCCTGGCTCAAGTCACCATGAATTCCCTCGGCAGTATATCCTCTAAGGTTTAAAGCTTCAGAAAGCTCATCAACCCGGCGCTTTGTACGGCCAAAAATAATCGCTAATTCAGGAGATTGAATATCAAGAAGCCTTGTTAGGACATCAAATTTATTCTTTTCCTGAACTTCAAGATAATATTGCTCAATGGAAGGAACAGTCATTTCTTTTGTCTTAACACGAACAATTTGTGGGTCCTTCATGAATCTTTCAGCCATTCTTTGGATTGGTGCCGGCATTGTTGCCGAGAATAGCAATGTTTGGCGCTCTGTTGGAATCTGAGCTAGAATCGCTTCAATGTCTTCGATAAAGCCCATGTTCAGCATTTCATCTGCTTCATCAAGGATAGCAGTGTGAACCTGGTCAAGCTTAAGGGTCTTTCTGTTAATATGGTCAAGAACACGTCCTGGTGTACCAACAATGATATGCGGCGCTTTCTTCAATGAGCGGATTTGACGCCCAATGTCCTGGCCTCCGTAGATTGGTAGCACGCGAACCTTTTTGCCGCTGCCGATTTTATAAAGCTCCTCGGAAACCTGAATGGCAAGTTCACGAGTTGGGGCAATGATGATACCTTGAATCGCTTCTTTAGTAACATCAATCTTTTCTACCAATGGGATTCCAAATGCAGCTGTTTTTCCAGTACCTGTTTGCGCTTGTCCGATCAAATCCTTGTTTTCAAGGCTCAATGGAATCGTTTCAGACTGGATAGGGGTTGCTTCCTCAAAACCCATTTTGAGGACTGCTTTCAAAGTAGCCTGGCTAAGGCCTAATTCTTGAAACTTTGTCAATGTTTTCATTCTCCTTCATTTATCTTACTATATATAGTTTAAGTTTTAAGTGCTGATCCAATAAATTTAGACGCACGCAGCTTTCCTTAAGCTGGAGGGCCTTCAATATCCGAGAATTTTCGGACGGTGCATGCAGCAAATTAAAGCCGAAATTATACTAACCCATCTAATTTTAGCAAAAAAGACATTCTCTTAAAAGAGTACGCCCGAGGTTACGTTTCTAGACACGTTGAGAATAATCTTAACACTTTTATTGGTTTATTGCAATAAAGTGGTACTTCTGAAAAACACAGGAAAAGATTTTTCACTTTAAAAAACCAAGTACTTGTGAGAAAAGGGCCTCTTTTTCATCACAATGGCAAATATGATGTTTTGAATTTCTAATATATGTTAGCTTCTTTTCTTTCGCCCCAATATTTGTATAAATATATTCTGCACTTTTTAGAGGTACAATGCCGTCGCTTTCTCCCTGGGCAATGAGAGTGGGCACTTCCACCAATGGCAGCAGGGGCCTGGTAAAAGAAACTAGCCTGCGGAATTGCAGCGTGGCTTCTATTGGGGTCTGTGTTATTTTCCCTTTATATCGCAGAAATAATTCATTCTTCGTAATCTTTCCCTGTATAGCATCACGAAACATTTCCTTTAGATCAGCCGCAAGCTGAGGAGGATTAATATAATAAGCAGCAGCGCTCAGTAGAACAAGCTTTTCGACAGGATATTTCCCTGCCAGGTAGCTTGCAATTAACCGGCCCATCGAAAAACCTATTACATAAACCCTCTCACAGGATAATAATAATTTTTTTAATTCACTTTCTGCGTGTTCAATCCACTCCTGGTAGCGGATCCCTTTGAGGGAGAGGAATTCTCCGTGTCCAGGCAAAGTAGGCACAACAATTTTCCAGTCGGTCTTACTTAATAAAAATTCTGAAAGAGGCTCTACTTCCCAGGGAGCTCCGGTAAATCCATGGATACACAAACAGCCAATCATATTAAATCACCTGGCAATTCTTAGAAAGACTTCGCATTCGGCATGTCTTATTGGCGGGTGCCTATGTGTTGCTTTTCACGCTCAAAACGGTACAATCTCGAAAAAGTTTTGCTTTTCCTTCGTGAGAGTCAAGGTTGACGAAGCTTTCCTTGTTCTGTCCGTCGTGTGTTCAGAATTTCTGAATAGAGATACTGATTAGCTAAAAAACCCATTCCGGTAAAGGGTACCCTGTTTTTTTCCTTTTTAACCCATAAATTACTGCTGGATTTTATTTATTTTTGCAATGAAGCAACAATTTCTTCAAGCTTCATTCCACGTGATGCCTTTACTAAAACCAGCGTTTTATCGTCAACATTTTGCTTCAATTGATCAATAAGCTCTGTTTTATCTGCAAAAGAGAATACCCTTTCTTTACCTAATGATCCTTGGGCTCCTTTGGCAATATGCCCACCCAATTGACCATAAGTAAAGAGCATGCTGATTTTTTCTGGATCAAGCATTTCTCCGATTTGATGATGATACTCTTCTTCCTGCGGTCCTAATTCAAGCATGTCTCCAAGTACGAGAATTCTTTTTTCAAAACCTGACAAATTCGAAACCAGTTCAATTGCGGCAATCATGGAGGTCGGACTTGCATTGTACGCGTCATTAATGATTTTTTCCCCATGGGTGCCTTCTACCAGTTCCATCCTCATATTGGTTAACTTAATATTTTTTAAACCTGTACCCATTTCGTCAAAAGGAATTGAAAATTCATTTGCGATCAGCATCGCCGCCAAAGCATTTAAGATATTATGGGTGCCAAGCACAGGGAGATAAAATTCTTCCCTGGAACGGTTTGTTTTAAAGCTGTTGCCGTTTTCAGCCTGAATGATTTCAACTGGATAAAGGTGATTCCGCTCGCTTCTTCCAAATGTTTCAATTCGAATATTGCCTTTAAGCTCTTTAATCCGATCCATTAATAGAGGCTCATCACCGTGGAGAATAGCCAAACCGCCGTCTTTCAGCCCTTGCAGAATTTCAAGCTTTGCTTCTGCAATACCTTCTCTTGAACCAAGGTCAAGCATATGAGATTCCCCAATATTAGTTATGACAACAGCATCAGGGCGCGCCAGCTTTGTAAGAAATTCAATTTCTCCTCTGGCGCTCATTCCCATCTCAAGTACCGCTACCTCTGTTTCCTCAGAAAGTTTTAAAACAGTCAAAGGCAGGCCGATATGATTATTGTAATTACCTTCGGTTTTAAGGACCTTATATTTTAGCGATAGAAGCGCAAATGTCATATCCTTTGTAGTAGTTTTTCCGTTGCTTCCCGTTATACCTACTACCTTAACCGGCAGTTCTTCTCTATATTTTCTTGCCAGTTCCTGAAGTGCAATTAAACAGTCTTCAACAATAATAATAGGAAGATGCAAAGGAGGATTTGGAACATCACTTTGCCATAAAGCTGCTGATGCTCCTTTTCTAATCGAATCCTCTACATACTTGTGGCCATCTGCCTTCTCCCCCTTAAAAGGAATAAACAGATTTCCTTTTTCAATTTTACGTGAATCGATGGATACTCCTGTAATTTCTGTATCCTGAAATGCGGTTATATCATTTAGGGCCGAAACCATTTTTGACACTTGTGCCAAAGAACGCTTAATCATAGTGGCCTCCCTTTCCTTTCTTTTAAAGCTTATATGCCTTAATGCGGTAAATTCATGCACATCCATCAAGCTTTTAAAAAAGCCTTCGCTTACCGTGCAAGCAGAAAAACCTTTAAAGTTTGAGTTTATTAAAACGAATGGACACGGCGCTGCGGCCGTGTCACACGATGTTTAGTCATAGAGAATATTAGAATGTATACTTAATTTTTTGTTTTTCACCATGGCGTTCAACAGCAAGCTCTACCAGGCGCTCGATTAATTGAGGATATTCGACACCTGTGTGTTTCCATAGCAGAGGGAACATACTAAATGGCGTAAAGCCAGGCATTGTATTGACCTCATTGATAAATATTCTGCCATCTTTGGTTAAGAAAAAGTCTGCTCGGACCAGACCTGAACAATCAAGGGCTTTAAATGCCTTTATTGCCATCTTTTTGATCTCTTCGTACTGTTCTGCTTCTACATCTGCCGGGATAATTAAAGCAGTATCACCGTCTTCGTACTTCGCTTTATAGTCATAGAACTCTACCTTAGGAACAATCTCTCCGGCTACTGAGCACTCAGGAGAATCATTTCCCATGACGCCTACTTCTATCTCACGAGCAGTGACTCCCTCTTCAATAATAATTTTACGGTCAAATTGGAAAGCCTCTTTAAACGCAGTCTCCAGCTCGCTGCGTGAAGTACATTTACTGATGCCTACACTAGATCCAAGATTTGCAGGTTTTACAAAACAAGGATAGCCAAGCTCAGCTTCCACCGTTTCATATGTCTTTTCTTTTTCCTGCTCCCATTCACTTCTGATAAAGGCAGTGTATTTTACCTGTCCTAGACCAGCTTGTGCAAAGATATTCTTCATGATGACTTTATCCATACCTGCTGCAGAAGCAAGAACACCGTTTCCTACATAAGGAAGATTGAGAAGCTCCAGCAGTCCCTGAACGGTTCCATCTTCACCATTCGGGCCATGCAGAAGCGGAAAAATGACATCCATTGTGCTTCCTTCCTGGAATAAGGCAGGAGCAAGTGCGGAAGCCGTTCTACTATCCTCCTGGGAATATTCTAAAGCTTTAACATTTTCAACTGGACCTTGAAGCTGAGGACCTTTAACCCAATGTCCTTCTGTTGTTATGTAAATTGGATGAATTTCAAATTTTTCAAGATCAAGTGCTTTTATAACTGCAAGAGCAGTTTGCAAGGAAACTTTGTGTTCAGCCGATTTACCACCATACAATAAACCTAATTTTTTCTTCATAATGAACCTCCAATTAATCATCAGACATTTTTATTTTACCATTTTATAAATGAAGTGCCTAAAGAAAACCTGACAAGATTTATATACCTTGAATTCTAGTTATTGTTAATTTTTTCAAAGCAGAATAATCTTCTTATGGTTTTTTCCTCAGCAATACTGTTTCCTCTTTCTTATTTTATGAAACATATTGCTTGCCTGAAAACTTGCTATCAAAAAATTGTCAAGATTATTCTCCAACCTCTTTTGAAAAATAAAGCTCTGTTAACCCCTTTTAATGTTGAATTTTTAAAAAGGTGTTAAATTTCATTGGTGATTTGCTCTATGTTGATTGGAGCGGAAGCCGGGAGACTCCTCCGGGGAAAGCGAGTCTCCTTTGTGCTCCTGCGCCCATAAAGTATTCGAAGAAGCCCACCTTCAGCTCGTCGCAAAGCCGCATGCAGCTGGTCACAGACGTCTCTCCTGGATTTCCTAAACGGCGAAAAAACGGCGCAATTTCACGCCGTTTATTATACGTTAATAAGCTTGAGACCCAAAACGCTGAAAATGATCATTGCGATAAATAAAATTCGTTTTTTATCTCTTGATTCCCCAAAGAAAAGCATACCCAAAATAACACTTCCGGCAGCTCCTATTCCGGTCCATATAGCATATCCTGTCCCAATCGGTATGGACAAAAGCGATTTAGAAAGAAAAAACAAGCTCAAAACACCTGAAACAATTGATAAAACAGTGAATTTATGTACTTTAAATCCATCGGATAGTTTAGTAAAAATAACAAAACCAATTTCTCCACATCCGGCTAATAGTAAGAAAAACCAGGCCATTATTCTTTCTCCTCTGCAATTTCATTTTCGGGTCCGGAAGTGAGTTTTAATCCAATAATTCCGGCAATCAGCAGCCCAAGAAAGAAAATCTTGGTCAGTCCGATATGGTGGGCAAATATCATCTCCACAACAACTGTACCTGCTGCTCCAATTCCGGTGAAAACAGCGTAGGCTGTACCTACCGGAATGGTCTTCATTGCTTTTGCAAATAAAATAAAACTAAACATGATTAGTAGAACAGTAATTATACTAGGAACCGGCTTGGTGAAACCGTTCGAATATTTCATGCCATAAGCCCAGGCTATTTCACTTAAGCCCGCAACAAACAAATAAATCCAGGCCATTTTTTGTACCTCCTAATCTGCGATGTTCCCGGATAATTCCTCTTAAGCTAAAAAATCTCCCTTTATGCCGGGGAGATTTTGCTTTAATCCAAAAATAATTTCCATTCTTTTGTTTTTTTATCAAAAACCATTTTAGCATGGCACTGTTTCTTATTTAGCTGGCTATACTCATCATACATATCATCCATATTAGCGTAGTCTCCAATTACCCAGATAGGAATTTCAACCTTGCCTCTTTGGTGAAGTGCGTCTTTTATCGAGATACAGATTCCTTCCTTCATAAATGGTGTCAGAGAAAGAAGAATTTCTTTATTTACATCTGGATATGTCCGCTTCTTCTTAATACCCAACATGGTTTTTTCCTGCTTTAAATGTCCCATCTTACTAGCAATAGCCGAACTCAGCAGTGTAAATAGATCCTTAAAACTTCGATAATAAGTCTTATTAAACCAGCCATCGTCATGCGCAAGATAAACAAAGCGGTTACCCAGTTTGTTATAAAAAGGCGGTTTTAAATGGTGCTTTAAATGTCCCAGGTACAAAAGTTCAGCAATCTCCTGCCCGCTTAATTGATTTAAGTCCTCTTCCTCTATAAAATCAATCCAGCAAAAGTTCCCATACCCGTGAACGCCGTCATTTACAAGCTTCTTAATTTTATCACTTGGAGCATACTGTAAAAGCGTATGCATGTTTAATTCCGAATCATCAAAACGGTGCTTTAATAAAAGCAGATGGTTTAAAGAACCTGAAAAAGCATCGGCAAATTCCTCGAATTCTATGCCATATGAAATTACATATTGCTCTGTTTGATTTAAATGAACATAGATGAGATCCCGTATCTCTTGATTGTGCTTTTTCAAAGCAAAATTCCTCCAGTCTTAAGAAAAGCGCAAGCGGCCGTTTTGGGACAGATGGCTGGGGCACGACAGCAGAGATATAAGTCTTTGCTGACTGGAATGGCCCCCCAGTTGCGGGCGCTGAAGCCAAAAAATATTTGAAAACCTATAAGTTGGATATTAGATATTCAATAATAACATTAGTCCTAAACAAGTCCTTAACTATTTTACCAAAAAACAGAAAAAATAACTTATTTCAATTGTTTTACATTTCCTCGGACTAAAAGAACTATGCCCGGGGCCTTTTTTTAGCCAATCAAAATTTATAAATATATCTGAAAGCACGACGAACATGATTAGAAAAACTTGGCATTCGCGAAGTCCTTTTTGGCGGATGCCTTTGCTTTGCCTCGCACGAAGAAAAGCATCGCCTTTCGAGAATGTGCCTTTGATTGTGATAACAACTGTGGCTCGGAAATCGTCAGTTTTAATGAAATGGAATAAATCCTTACGTTTTGAACAAACCCTGCTTGTGGAATAATAATGAAAGCAAGTATTCTTTGATAGTTCACCATAGTTTGCCCTGAACCATTTCAAATTTTTCATTATTTACATAAATGAGTGATATTATTAGAGATACTGTCCAGAAGAAGGGAGCGTGATACCTTGATTAAAAATATGAATAAGAATCAAATTTCACTATCCGTCATTAAAACTTTAAAAGAAAATAAGAAAAAAGACTTTGAAGCCATTATTGATGAGCTCCAGCCTTATGATATGGCGAAAATTTTTGAAAATCTTACTGAAAAACACCAAACCCGATTTCTTCTGTTTCTGAAAATAGATCGGATAGCTGATTTAATGGAAGAATTGGATAAAAAAGAACAGCTAGAGGTTTTAAATAAACTCGGACTCGAAAAATCCTCAAAGGTCCTGGATTTAATGGACAATGACGATTTGGCAAGCTTTTTGGAAGAGCTATCCCCTGAAAAAGTCCATTCTTATCTGTCCGGAATGAAAACGGAAGATTCCGCATTTATACAGAGTATGATGAATTACCCTCAAGAAACGGCTGGAAGACTAATGACCAATCGTTTCGTGTGGATTCGCAATTATTATACAGTTGTGGAAGCTGTTGGTAAAATGAAAGCATTTGCCAAGCTTGCAGAAACCTTAAATTATTTATACGTAATTGATGAAGAACGTAAGCTTGTAGGAGTTGTGTCCTACCGGGATCTTCTTTTGGCAGAGCCCGATGAAACCATACAAAATATTATGTATGAAAGGGTTATTTACGTAACCGCAGATACAGACCAGGAGGAAGTCGCTAGAATGGCGGAAAGATATGACTTCCTTGCTATTCCCGTTGTTGATGAAGAACATGTTTTGGTCGGAATTATCACCGTTGATGATATTATTGACGTTGTAATCAGGGAAGCAAATGAGGATATTGAAAAATTATCCGCTTCCGGAAAATCAATTGATTTTGATACTAAAGCCCTCACGGCTGCCTGGCGCCGGCTTCCATGGCTTATCCTTTTGCTTTTTATCGGGCTGGTTTCAGGAAAGATTATCAGCGGTTACGAAACTACCCTGCATAAGGTAGTAGCACTTGCTTTCTTTATGCCAATGATAGCCGGTATGACAGGGAATACTGGAACACAGTCACTTGCTGTAGTAGTAAGAGGGTTAATCTCACATGATATAGAAAAGAAAATTGTCCTCCGGCTAGTTACCCGTGAATTGGGTGTCGGTCTTACAATTGGACTGATTTGTGGCATTCTCATTTCAATTATTGCTTACATCTGGCAGGGCAGTCTTGTCCTTGGAGCAGTTGTCGGGTGCTCCCTCTTCTTTACATTAATTATTGGAACCTTGGCTGGCACAGTCATTCCTTTATTGCTTTACAAATTAAAAATCGACCCGGCCGTAGCCTCCGGTCCACTAATTACCACATTAAACGACATCTTTTCCTTGGTAACCTACTTTGGCATCGCAACGGCATTCATTAACTATTTAACGTAAACATTAGTAAAGCACACCTGAAAATGGGTGTGCTTTTTTAACTGCGTATTGGATATGCAAAGATTATGAAGGACGATTTCCTTAACGGTCAATCAAACTATCCATTCGAATGCCTTGAAATCAATCGACTGGAACAAACCACCCTTTTTATTTAGATCCATTTTGAAAATTCAGGAACCTTTTTCCAGTTCCATTCGTCTTATTAGAGAGGATTTTAGTTTTACTAAAAATATTACTCTCACTGAGCGGGTGTCTTGGATGGAAAACAATCATCAGAAAGATAGATTTGATTGGAGCTTAACTCTAATCCTTTTTCTTTTCTTTTTGGCAAGCTGTACTGCAATTTACAGTGCCCAGGAAGCGGCACAATACCATGAGAATTTCTTCATCAAACAGATTTTTTGGTATTTTGCCGGTGCTGCAATTATTTTCATTTCCCTGTTATTTGACAGTGAACAATACCAACGGCTTACATGGTACCTTTATGGCTTTGGCATTCTGCTTCTTATCTCAATTATTTTAGCGCCTGAAAGTATCGCACCCCTCCGCAATGGGGCAAAAAGCTGGTTCATCGTTCCACATCTAGGATCGATTCAGCCATCTGAGTTTGTTAAAACATTTTTAATATTGGCTCTGAGCCGTATTATTGTGTCCCATCAGCAAAATACTTTCATGAAATCTCTTGGTTCCGATATACTTCTGCTTTTCAAAATGGGCATGGTCACTGCCCTGCCATTAGGCTTTATTATGCTTCAGCCCGACCTTGGGACCGCCCTCGTGCTTCTCTCTATTCTTACCGGTATGATTCTTGTTTCGGGCATAAGCTGGAAAATTATAACCCCTCTGTATGGTGCTGGTGCCTCTTTGGCGGGATTTATTCTTTATATGGTTATTAAAAAGCCTGAGCTTTTAGAAAAATACCTAAAAGTCCAAACCTATCAATTTAACAGGATTTACGCTTGGATTGATCCTATTAATAACCAGAGTGATTCTGGATACCATTTATTCAAATCACTTACTGCAATCGGTTCTGGACTTCTTACCGGCAAAGGATTTGGCAAACGGGAGGTTTACATCCCGGAGAGCCACACTGATTTTATCTTTAGTGTAATTGGGGAGGAATATGGCTTTATCGGCGGCAGCATCATAGTAGGCCTATTCTTTATGTTAATTTTTCATCTCATTCGGACTGCACAGATAACAGATGATCCCTTTAATTCTTATATTTGTGCAGGGATCATTAGCATGCTCACCTTCCACGTGTTTCAGAATATAGGCATGACCATTCAGGTTTTGCCCATTACCGGTATTCCTCTTCCTTTTATGAGTTACGGAGGGAGTTCATTAATGGGAAATATGTTTGCTATGGGGCTCGTTTACAGCATTCATTACCATCACCGTGAATATATGTTTTCCAAGGGGATTTTTTTAAGAGGTTAAAAGATTTTCAACTTGTTTCATCCTCAGCGGATTGGGTACCTATACTATAAAACTGGAGCTAAGGAAGGAGGGACAGGTCTTGAAATCACAAGGGAGTTTGATCCTTGCCATTCTGTTTGCTTTACTAGTAGCATTATTCGCTGTAATAAACGTGGACCCCGTTAAGGTGGATTATTTTTTGGGAACAGCAAAATGGCCACTTATCTTAGTTATATTAGGCTCAGTATTGGCTGGTGTTATCATTATGGGGGCAGTCGGTGCAAGAAGAATTTATGCCCTAAAACGCGAGATTAAAGCTTTACGCAAAGAAAAAGACGAACTGAAAGTCCGGAATCATTTAGCTAAAACGGAGGCTGAACCTTACGAAAAAAATAACTACCGGCTTGCCGATGAAAAATAGAAAAATAAAAAGGCTGTCTCTTTGATTCGCTGATGTACGAATTCTAAGAGGCAGCCTTTATTTATATTTTACATGCCGCCTTCGCAACCTAGTGACAATCTCTAGTTTTCCGCCTTTGGTTTAAGCATTTGGAAATGATGCTGGAGCACTTCTATTTCAAGAGGAGTTTTAAGATAAACTTCACCATCTGTATCCACATCTCTTGGCTGATCGGTACGGATATTTATTTTCTTTCCGGAAAAATGAAGGATTTCCTTTGACAGCTCTTCCTCTTCATCTGCTAAAGAAAAATCTCCTGATAGATACTCTTTTAAAACTCCCAGACCCGCATTTTTAATAATAAATATATCGGCCAGCCCATCGTTATAACTGATGTCCTTACATGGAAGGGTTCTGGTGCCGATCGAATCTCCATTTGCAGCAAGAATCATGACGGCTTCTCCATCTGAAATTTCCCCGTCATACTCTATCCTGTAACTAAAAGGATCCATATTGCGAATGGTGCGAATAGCGCTTAAATAATAGCCAATCCTCCCAAGAGCGGCTTTCTCATTTTCTTTTATATTATTAGAGGTTTCTGTTATTAAGCCCAGCCCGCAAAAATTCAAAGTATACCCATCGTTAACCTTCATAGCATCTACACTTACAATCTCGCCATTCACAAGCATTTCGGCTGCGGACTTAATATCCTGCGGGACTCCGAGTGATCTGCTGAAATCATTGCAGGTTCCTCCAGGCAATATTGCAATTACTGGACGATTTTTCAGAGCAGCTAGTCCATTTACACACTCATGTAAAGTCCCATCACCACCAAGAATAATAGCCAAGTCCACTGTTTCGCCGTACGCCTGACATAACTTCATGGCATCACCGGGTTCTTCAGTTTTCAGCAATAATAGTTGTCCGATCGTTTCAGTTAGAATTGGAACAGAAACACCTAAGGATTTATCAATATCCTTCTGTCCTGCGTTACCGTTATAAATTAATAATGCTTTTTTGAATCGCTGCACGCTTCTTCACCTCCACTTTTATATTTTTCTTTTTAAAAATTTTATTTTTCAAGATACCCTTCTGAAAAAAAGTCCTTTTCAGAGAGTTCGAAAGTAAGTGTGCATATATGTTCTTAGAAGCCTAATATTTTGACCTTACCCTTTATTAGCCGCATGGAAACTTGCTAAGTTACCACAGCACATCGGAGGTCATGTTGACAGTTTAGCCGGTAAAACGCTGGGTATATAAGACTGCATATTAAACCATTAAGGAGTGAAGCAATTTGAGCAAAAATCATTATTGGGCTGGCTGGGATCAATTCGCCTTCCGCTTGCCTGACTTTTTAATGGCCATCGCTGTGTTGTTAATTGGATGGCTTGTAGCAAAACTTATCGAGAAGGGAGTTTATAAGGCTTTACAAAAAACGAGCCTTGACGACCGCCTTTTTCCGAACCACAACAATAATAAGAAATTTTCCTCGGAGAAGATTATCAGTAAAATCATTTACTATTTACTGCTGGTATTTGTTTTTATTCTCTTCTTTAACCTTCTCGATTTAAATATTATTGCAGGTCCTTTAGCCGGAATGCTTTCCACTGTCATGGGAGCTATTCCTAGTATTCTAAAAGCAGCCTTAATTCTTTTATTCGCATGGCTGGTTGCTACAGGATTAAGTATGCTGATTCGAAAAGCAGGGAAAACATTAAAGGTTCATCAGGGACTTCATAAATTAAATATAACAAAAGAAAATCAGGACCCTTCCCAGTTGGTCGACAGAATCGCTAAAATTGTTTTTTACCTAGTTCTTCTGTTATTCCTTCCGGGTGTATTGGCTGCCCTTAATATTAGCGGCATTTCCGGTCCTTTCTCCAATATGCTGACAGGCATGCTTGCATTCCTTCCAAAGCTGTTTGCAGCGGCACTTATTGTTTTGGTTGGCTGGTTTGTTGCAAAAATCGTGAGAGATATTCTTACAAACTTCCTTCAGGCACTTGGATTGGAAAAACTGGTACAGCGTTTCGGACTATCCAATTTATTTTCTGGGACAAGTCTTTCCGCTGTCATAGGGAATATTGTATTCATTCTAATCCTCATTCCAACCGTTATTACTGCACTTGAAAAATTAAATTTAAAAGGTATTTCTGAGCCTGCTATTTCTATGCTGAATACCGTATTAAATATGATTCCGAATATCATTGTTGCCGTTCTTTTCATCCTTGCAGGCTTATGGATTGGAAAATGGATCAACACATTTGTTACACAGCTTCTTGACCGAATTGGATTTAATTCTTTCTTCCACGGAATGGGTATTGGCAAAAGCACCGCTGCAGTTTCCATTTCAAAAGTGGTCGGCTATATTGCCCAAATTTTCGTTGTACTACTATTTGTTGTCCAAGCTTTAAATATTTTAAATTTAAATTTCCTTGTAAGACTTGCAACAGGCGTTATTGCTTATCTTCCAAATGTATTTGCAGCAGTAGTAATCCTTTTAACAGGACTATTCCTTGGAGGTGTTGTTAAAAAGATCCTAAAAGGCATGATTCAGGGTCCTCACTTCCGTCTGCTTCCTTCAGTGGCAAAATATGCAATCCTCGCCATTTCTATATTTATGGCACTTGATCAGCTTGGAGTGGCAGCATCTATTGTAAACTCTGCCTTTATTCTAATTCTTGGCGGACTGGCACTTGCTTTTGGCTTATCTTTTGGTCTTGGCGGAAGAGAATTCGCAGCAGTATATCTTGCAAAACTGGATAAGAAGATCTCACAGACTTCTGTACAATCCCCTCCTCCAAAACAGGGAAAAATGGGAAATATGAATCCAGGCCAGATTAATCCAACCCCTCCAAATAATAGACCTGGCGGAGATACTCCTAACGATATACAATAAGAACAATTTTAAAGGCTTTGGAATTTTCCAAAGCCTTTTTTAATAAAAATTCAAGGATTAGCTTGTATAATAGAAAACTGTGGCATACACTTTTCATAGGAAATCCTAAACAGGGATGCCTTTTTATTTTTTAGGCTGAATTTTTTAAAAAGTGAAGGTGGATCATGAAGGACTTTATATTTTCCGTTTTATCGTTCTTATCGGACTTGGGCTATTTAGGTATTGCACTTGGACTTATGATTGAGATTATTCCAAGTGAAATTGTATTAGGTTACGGCGGCTATATGATTTCTAAGGGAATGTTTAGCTATCCTGGTGCAGTTATTGCCGGAACCATTGGCGGAACCATCGCGCAGCTTTTCCTTTATTGGGCCGGTTATTATGGCGGAAGGCCATTCCTTGAGAAATACGGCAAGTACATATTGATTAAAAAGAAACAAATCGATATATCCGAGAAATGGTTTGAAAAATATGGTGCAGGAATGATTTTCTCTGCCCGTTTTATCCCTGTAGTTCGGCATGCGATCTCTATTCCAGCCGGAATTGCAAAAATGCCTGTAAGCAAGTTCACTCTCTATACCATAGCAGCAATTGTCCCTTGGACGATCTTTTTCCTTTACCTGGGAGAAGTTTTAGGAAAAAATTGGGCCAATATTAAAGAATATGCCCAGCCCTATGTACTTCCCACAATTGCAGTCGCAGTTGTGATCGGCGTCATATACTTCCTCATTAAAAGAAAAAGTAAATAATTGATTAAAAGCAGACCCAAATTTCAGGGTCTGCTTCTTTTTTGTAAATATAGGTTTGGGCTCAATCAATCCGTTTTTGCATTCTATCAATTACTTTTAGATTTCTATCAATCAGTTTTTAACTCTTATCAATCATTTCTCCACTTTTATCAATCATTTGATAAATCTAAGTAACTAAAAAAAGTGCCCTGTTTCCAGGACACTTCAAATCTATTTTTTAAATTGGTATGGCAATGTTGCTACAATAACCTTCTTTTTATATAAAAGATAGGTGCGGATTAACAGGCTTGACTGGTTATGAAGAATGTAATGCCAGTTCTTCTTGGTCATGAACTGCGGAATCAGGACTGTTACCCTGTAGTTCGATTCACTTGCCTTGTGCTCGACAATATCAATGAACTTCCTTAACGGCTGAAGGACGCTCCGATAATGCGAATGTATTGTTACCAATCGGACATCAGGCCGCCATTTTTGCCATTTTTCCTCAAACTTCTTCTCATCATCTCTATCAAAGGAAACATAGACAGCAATCACCTGATCGGTAAGAGACTTAGCATAGTTGATAGAGTTTTCTACTACCTTAGTAATTCCTGCTACTGGGACTATGATAACATTTCCCTCTATTTTAACAGCTGGGTGATCTGGATCAATCCTGAGCTGCTCACCTACGGCATTGTAGTGAGTATATATCCGCTGAAAAAGAATCACAATTAATGGAAGGAAAATCAACACTGACCAAACTTGGCCGAATTTTGTGATAAAAAAGATCACTAGCACAGTAAAAGTAATGATGGCGCCAATAAGATTAGCCGTTAATTTTGCAATCCAGCGTGCCGGTTTTTCACGAATCCATTTAAGAATCATGCCCGTTTGTGAAAGGGTAAACGGAATAAATACTCCCACTGCATAAAGTGGAATGAGCTGTTCCGTCTGGCCGCCAAACGCGATAATCAGTACAATCGAAGCGACCCCAAGGGAGACAATTCCATTGGAATAACCGAGCCTGTCACCCCTGATGGTGAACATTCTTGGCATGTATTTATCCTTGGCCAGGTTATACGCCAGAAGCGGAAACGCGGAATAGCCTGTGTTAGCTGCAAGAACCAGAATCAGTGCTGTTGTACCCTGTACAAAAAAGTAAAGATAACCCCTGCCAAAGGTCCCTTTGGCAATTTGTGAGACAACTGTTTCATTGGCTTTTGGGGAAATCCCGTAATAATAAGCCATAAAGGTAATACCTGAAAATAACAAAGCAAGTAAAGATCCCATTAAAATAAGTGTTTTAGCCGCATTATTTGGTGCCGGGTCTTTGAAATTAGGGATCGCATTTGATATTGCTTCAACACCTGTGAGGGCCGAACACCCTGATGCAAAGGCACGCAATAGTAAAAACAATGTAATTCCCTGAACAGGCGTTCCAATGGAGATATGTGTACCTGCATGTACATGTCCTGTTAAAATTTTAAAAGCACCAGTTCCTATTAAAATAAACAGCGCAATAACAAATAGATAAACTGGATATGCAAGAATAGTAGCTGATTCTGTTAATCCACGTAAATTTAAAATGGTAATTAAAATAACAAGGATACAGGCAATAAAAACATTGTATGGATGAAGGCCAGGTAATGCTGATGTAATCGCATCGGTACCCGCCGACACACTAACAGCTACCGTTAAAATATAGTCAACTAGGAGAGACCCGCCAGCTATCAAACCCGCTGTAAGCCCCAGGTTTTCTTTAGAAACGAGGTAAGCCCCGCCCCCATTAGGATAGGAAAAGATAATCTGCCGATAGGACAATATTAATGCTGCCAATAAAAATAAAACCCCTATTGCAATAGGAACGGAGTACCAGTATGCAATAGCTCCAATGGTTGCCAAAACAAGCAAAATTTGCTCTGTTCCATAAGCTACAGAGGAAAGTGCGTCAGATGATAGAATGGCTAATGCTTTAAATATATTTAACTTTTGTTCGCCGAGTGCCGTCGATTTTAACGGGCGGCCGATCAAGAGTCGCTTGACAGAAGATAACATTTGATTCACCCACCAAAGCAAAGTTGAAATCCCGATTGATTTTAACATACTCCATTTGTAATATGAAGCATTTCTTTTGTAACATGCGCTTAATTTGACTCAGTTAGGTTTAAATAATAACATTATGGGTATATTTACTTTGTTAGAGTACATTTGTATTTTCTGAAAGGAATGATATTTTGAAAAGGCTAGGACTTGCTTGGCAAATTCTTATAGGATTGATACTTGGAATAGCCGTTGGGGCTATTTTTTACGGTAATCCTTCTACTACAACCTATTTACAGCCGATTGGCACTATTTTTATAAGGCTGATAAAAATGATCGTTATCCCGATTGTTATTTCCAGTATTATAGTTGGAGTTGCTGGCGTCGGAGATATAAAAAAGCTAGGAAAACTGGGTGGTAAAACTATCCTTTATTTTGAGATTATTACGACAATCGCGATTATTGTTGGATTGCTAGCTGCTAACCTGATCCATCCGGGTACTGGCATTAATATGAGTTCTCTGAACAAAGGCGATATCAGCGGGTACCTCTCCACTACTAAGGAAGTAAAAACTCACAGCATGGCTGATACTTTGGTTAATATTGTACCTGCAAACCTATTTGACTCTCTTGTTCGCGGGGACATGCTGGCTATTATCTTTTTTTCTGTCTTCTTTGGCCTTGGAATTGCTGCCATTGGTGAAAAAGGAAAACCTGTTCTAAACTTCTTCGAGGGAACAGCAAGTGCCATGTTTTATGTAACAAACCAGATTATGAAATTTGCACCTCTGGGGGTTTTCGCCCTAATTGGTGTAACCGTATCCACTTTTGGGGTTAGTTCCCTCATACCGCTAAGTAAATTGATTGTTACAGTTTATGGAACGATGATTTTCTTTGTTATAGTTGTATTAGGCTTAGTAGCAAGATTTTTTGGTATTAACATCTTCAATCTATTTAAAATTTTAAAAGACGAACTTATTCTTGCTTACTCTACAGCTAGCTCTGAAACTGTTTTGCCAAAGTTAATTGAAAAAATGGAGCGTTTTGGCTGTCCTAAAGCAATCACCTCATTTGTAATCCCTACAGGCTATTCATTTAACCTGGACGGCTCAACATTATACCAGGCATTGGCAGCGATTTTTATCGCTCAAATGTATGGAATCCACCTATCGATTGGACAGCAGATTTCCCTGATGCTTGTTCTGATGGTAACATCAAAGGGTATTGCCGGAGTTCCTGGAGTATCATTCGTTGTTCTTCTTGCTACTCTTGGAACAGTTGGAATTCCTCTTGAGGGACTAGCATTTATTGCAGGTATTGACCGCTTGCTTGATATGGCCCGAACAGCAGTAAACGTGGTTGGTAACTCACTTGCCGCCATTGTTATGTCAAAATCGGAAAAGCAGTATGACGAGGATAAGGGTGCTGCTTATCTTAATGAGATTAACGGACGTAAAACAGTACTGGAAAAATAATTAGAATAACTTGGCATTCGCCAAGTCTTTTGGCGGTGCCCTAGTTTTTCTTATCACGCTCAAACGGCACTTCCTCGAAAAAGCTATGCTTTTTCTTCGTGCGAGGCAAAGCTAACGAAGCTTTCCTTGTCCTGTGCCTTTCGCCTGACTAGGACTTCCTGTCCGTCGTGCGTTCAGAATTTATGAATATAAATTCTGATTAGCGAACAAACCCACTGGATAACCAGTGGGTTTTCTTTTTGCTAAAAAGCTTCTGCCAATTCCTCGAAAAAATCACACTTATAAGATGACACCTGCAATCGCAGCTGACAGCAGGCTGACGAGTGTTGCACCATATAGGAGCTTTAGGCCGAATTTCGCCACCAAGTTGCCTTTTTCTTCGTTTAATCCCTTTACAGCTCCCGTGATAATACCAATAGAGGAGAAGTTGGCAAACGATACTAGAAAAACGGATACAATTCCGACAGTACGGGCAGATAATGAGCCTGCTATTTTTCCCAAGTCTATCATAGCAACAAATTCATTTGAGACCATTTTAGTGGCCATAATCGTTCCCGCTTTAACAATTTCAGAAGCCGGAACGCCAACAATAAAGGCAAATGGTGCGAAAACATAGCCAAGCATTGTTTGAAAGGTCATTCCAAAAATCATTCCGAAAACATGGTTTATGGCACTGATAAGAGCTACAAATCCAATTAGCATTGCCCCTACTATCACAGCTACTTTAAAACCGTCAATAATATATTCTCCAAGCATTTCAAAAAAGGTTTGCTTTTCTTCCTGAACCACCACTAAATCATCTTCATCAGATAATTCATAAGGGTTAATAATATTAACGATAATAAAGCCTCCGAAAAGGTTGAGAACAAGAGCAGTAATAACATATTTGGGATCAATCATGGTCATATAAGCTCCAAGAATAGACGCCGAAACCGTTGACATGGCAGAGGTGCACAATGTATATAAACGGCGGGCAGGTAAATATCCGAGCTGTTTTTTTACGGATATAAATACCTCAGATTGCCCAAATACAGCTGATGCTACAGCATTATAGGACTCAAGTTTTCCAAGTCCATTCACTTTGCTTAAAAGAAGTCCAAGGTATCGGATAATAACCGGGAGAATACGTAAATGCTGGGCAATCCCTATTAATACAGAGATAAATACAATAGGGAGAAGAACATTCATAAAGAAAGGCATTGCCCCTTTATTTGCTAAGCCTCCAAATACAAAGTTTACCCCGTCGGCAGCATATGAAAGCAAATGGTCAAAAAGAGCGGATATTCCTCTTATAATAATAAGTCCCGCTTCCGTATTTAACAGTAGGTATGTAAGAATAAGCTGCAAAATTAGCATGATTATTATGGGCTTTATTTTAATTCCTTTGCGATTATTGCTGACAAGATAAGCCAGCAAAAAGATAATGATTAAAGCCGCCACAAAAAGTATGTATTTCATTGTTTCGCTCCTTCTGGTTGGAATTCTTGAAGATATAGGACACTCAGCATCGACATGTTTCGACATTACCTTCAGACATAGTGATGATTATAAATTCGCCATTTTATCCTGTCAATAAAGCAAAACATTATAACAATTCTGAGGTTTTTATATTACTGCTTATTTTTTACCTTTCTCATAAAAAATAGCCCCTTTTTATGGGGACAGTTTGGACCTATGATAAGAAAATGCCATGGCACACAGAGCGCCATAGCATTTTATGATTATTTTAATTCAACATCTTTTAAAGGAATCCATTTCGTTTTCTTGGCTAATTTATAGCCAAACCATAACAGCAGGAAGATTGGAATGCCAATATAGGTTACCAT
Organism: Neobacillus terrae; assembly: GCF_011393025.1. GTDB lineage: Bacteria > Bacillota > Bacilli > Bacillales > Cytobacillaceae > Neobacillus_A > Neobacillus_A terrae. Next base: position 36,478 of record NZ_JAAOEO010000022.1, read on the forward strand.
GACGCCCTGCCAGTCAATTTTATCCCCTGTGAAGGCCTGATAATTCTGGCCAAGTATAATAAAGACACAAAGCACCGTTGCCAGAATGGGACCTAATGGGAACCATTTTGCCTTATATACTAAATCATTTAAATCGTTGCCTTGATAAAGATAAGCTTTACGGAAGCGGTAATGGCTGAGAGCAATCCCCGCCCAGGCAATAAACCCTGTTAATCCTGAAATATTAAGCAGCCACATGAATACCTTGCCTTCTCCAAAGAAAGAGCTTAAAAATGCCAAGAGGCCAAATGCTGTTGTGAAAATAAGAGCGTTCATTGGTACACCGTTCCTATTCAGCTTCGCCATAAAGGCTGGTGCCTGGCGGTCTTTCGCCATAACATAAAGCATTCTGGTTGCTGCATAAAGGCCGGAGTTTCCTGCAGAAAAAACGGATGTAAGAATAACTGCATTCATGACTGAAGCCGCAAAAGCAATACCCGCACGCTGGAACACCAGAGTAAATGGGCTCATTGCTACCTGTTCAATATCCGAGCTCATCAAGCTTTTATCTGTAAACGGAACAATCAATCCAATAATTAGAATGGCAAGCATATAAAACAGCAATATTCTCCAGAAAACCTGCTTAATTGCCTTCGGTACATTTTTCTCTGGCTCTTTACTTTCACCAGCAACAATACCAACCACTTCCGTTCCCTGGAAAGAGAATCCGGCAACCATAAATATGCCAAGCAGTGCCAGGAATCCACCATGGAAAGGAGCATCTCCTGCTGTAAAATTCTTCACACCAACCGCGTCTCCGCCGCCAGTCATAATACCGAAAATCATTAAAAATCCAAGTATGATAAAAGCAATAATCGCCACAACTTTAATCATAGAAAACCAATATTCTGCTTCCCCGTATTGTTTTACAGATAGGAAGTTAATTGTAAAAATAAAAATTAAAAACAGTGCACTCCATATAAAAGAAGGTACATGCGGAAGCCAGTACTTCATTATTATAGATGCTGCCGATGTCTCAACTGCTAATGTGGTTGCCCAGCTGAACCAGTAGATCCAGCCAATCGCAAATCCAAAAGACGGATCAACGAACTTTGTAGCATACGTGCTGAATGAACCTGTAACAGGCATATAGGTACTCATTTCCCCAAGGCTTGTCATTAACAAATAAACCATGATACCAATTATTCCATAAGCAAGGAGTGCACCACCCGGACCTGCTTCATGAATGGAAGCACCACTTCCTAAAAACAATCCGGTTCCGATACTGCCTCCAATCGAAATCATCGTCAGGTGGCGGGCACCCAGCCTTCTTTTTAAACCTGAGGCAGCTTCAGCCCTTCCCCTCTTTACTTTTCCAAGATTTTGAGTATGACTTATATTTGCTTCTTTCATGTGGTCTTCTCCATCCTCTCCAAGGTCTGGCTTGTCTATTTGTTTGGTTTCTAGCTAAATACCCTTGATGTATAGCTATCCAAACTAGAAAAAAGATGGAAAAAACCACTCCTTAAAAAGGAGCGGTCGAATGATTAGAATTGCTTATAGCCTTCTGTTTCCAGGAGAAATATTTTCATCGGTATACGGCTGCCTGCGTAGCCAGTCATATCACCGCTTTTTCCAATAACCCGGTGACATGGAATAATAATAGGCACTTGATTTGCTTTATTAGCCTGGCCGACTGCCCTAACTGCTTTAGGACTCCCAACTTTTTCGGCAATGTCAGAGTAGCTCCGGACTTCACCGTATGGTATTTCCTGCAGCGCCTTCCACACCTTTTGGCGGAATTCGGTCCCCTCAACTGACAACGGTAAATCAAAGGTTTTTCTTTTTCCATTAAAATACTCATCCAGCTGATAAACAGCCTCCAGGCATAACTCATTGCCTTCCTCTAAATCAGGGTGCTGTAATGAAAAAGTTTGCCATTCCTCTTCAAATATCTCTACTCGTTTAATACCTGTTTCGTCCCCAATTACATATATCGGCCCGTTGGGTGAAGAATACATAGCATAGCCCATTTTCGCCATACCCAGCACCTCGATTCTCTTTAATAACAATAATTATAACAAAAAACGGACCGGATTGGGCGTCCTACCGGTCTTAATCAGCATCAATTATGGTATTTATAGTAATCCTGAGAATGGTAGGCTCTAAAGCCGCATGACTCATAAAGCCCCAACGCATTGGAATTTTTTGCCTCCACCTCAAGAAAAACAGGGAAGCCCTTACGAGTTTCCTCTATTACAACCTTTGATAGTGCACGTCTTCCTATACCTCTTCCCTGAAGGTCCGGAAAAATAGCAAAACCATAAATCCATGCTTCCCCATTTAATTCAGAAATACGTATTTTTCCTGCCGTTTTTCCTGCCGCTTCAATAATAAAATTTTGATCGATGCTGGAGTCTCTAATGCTTTTATTAAATTTGCGGGCTTCATCTTCTTTAAACCCAAAAGCAAGGACTTCAAGCTGAACTTCCGCTTCCAAATCTTCAGCTGATACCGATGGCCTTAATGTAATATTTGGATCATCTGACAATTCAGCTTCACGCCATTTCATCTGATATTCAGCAATCGAAAAAGTACAAGGAACTGTTTTTAAAAATTCCTTTGCAGATTGGGAATCCGTTGGGGCATTTAGCAAAATAGTTTCCGTATTTCTTTTTTTTGCTTCTTCAAGCCCTTTTTCAAGCATATTTGCAAAAATTCCTCTTCTTCGGTAATCAGGATGGACCATTCCACAAAGCTCTACCTTATTACCAAAACCATAGCTTCCCAGAAAACCAACAAGCTGGCCATCTTCATAATGAAAGAGGTCATCCTTGCTATTTTCCGGCCTGCTTTCAAGCATATCAAAATTCAGCTTTAGCTGAAATCCTCCATCCTTCTCGCAAATCTCCTGAAGGGATTTAATTTCAACTAATTTTTCTTTTGTTAACATCATTTCACCCCTGTTCATATCCACTATTCCTATTCTTGGAAAGCTGAATGATTTCCTCCTTTTTAAAGTGCAATTCATATTTATAGACTTTTTGGCAAAAAATAATGATTCGAAGGTACTTGTACTGATTAAAGGAGTTATCTCAGTGAATCGAAAACTTAATTTCATCCTTAGTAGTTTGTTCATGCTATTAATGGCTGGCCTATTTATATTTTATTTCCTTAAACATGACTCCTCACGCTGGCAGGTGGCCCTTGGAGGAATTGTAGTAAGTGCTCTGCCGCTTCTTTTGCTCCGTGTTAAACATAACCCTTTTAACAACATTATCCTAATTGGGTATTTTGTGTTTATTTTTTGTTCCACCTTCTTAGGATCCATTGCCCTTTTTTACCTGCATCATAAATGGTGGGATACCACTCTCCATTTTTATAAAGGGGCATACGTTGCATATGTGGGGCTGGCACTTTTCAATTTATTCATACCTAAGAGTGCAATAAGTTATATATCGGACTGGATTCTCTTTCTCTATCTGCTCTCTCTCTCGGTAACTGCAAGTGTTCTTTGGGAAATATATGAGTTCCTTGGTGATAAAACCTTTACCCATACCATGCAGAGAGGCGGTAATACCGATACGATGATCGATTTAATTGCTGGCTTAGTTGGCGGGCTTCTTATGGCTCTTTTTTCAATAAAAAGAAAGCAGGTGGCCAAATGAATAGAATAATCGTGATGCTCATTAGTTTGCTCTATACGGTCTTTATGGGTATCTTGGCCTTTAATTTTCACGGAAGTTTTAAATCAATGGTTGCGATTGGGGGTATTGCCTGCGGTGCCATACCTCTACTTTTGGCAGTCTTTTTAAAGTTAGAGTTTAATTTGCCGATTATTATTTCCTACTTCATTTTCCTGTTGGGCTCCCAGTATTTTGGTTCTATACTTGGATGGTATGGTCTTGGCTGGTGGGACACTTTTATGCATTTTGTCAGTGGTGCAATCCTGGCCTTTGCGGCCATAGCCCTCTATGAGCGGCTGATTCATCGGGCAGCAGGAAGCTCCGTCTCTCCCTGGTTTGTGTTTCTTTATACTCTCTCCTTTGCTGCCCTGGGAGGAGTCTTGTGGGAAATCTATGAATTCAGTTCTGATCAGCTATTCGGAATGACACTGCAGGGGGGCGGCAACACCGATACGATGACCGACCTGATTGCTGATACAATAGGGGGGCTGGCCATTGCCCTCTGGGCAGGAATTAGGACTAGAATAAAGAATCATGCTTCTTGAACAAATTAAATCCCCGCTGAAACAGCGGGGATGTTTTATTGCAGGTATTCAGGACTTTCTTTTTCAGATCCCTCTTTTAGCTCGTTAAAAAGGTTTGTCTCTGAATTCTTGGCAGAGGATTTTGGCTGCTTTCCCTTAAAATATTGGTCAAGTACTTTATGTAATTCTTTTGAGGTTAAAGGCTTGGCTTCGTCTTTAAGTTCATAGCCCAGTATTCCGTTTGGTTCAAGCGTCGCTATTTTTACATCTTCCATCTGGGAAATCCCCTGATTCCGCAGCCTCATTTCTATCTGATCCACTGTTAAGCGAAGTTTTTTAAGGCTCTCTTTATTTACTATTCCGTTCTCTATAACTATTCGAGATTTGCCGGTTATCAGCCTTTCAAAAAAATTGAATTTAAATTGGAGATATTCAAGAAGAATAAGGGACCCTACAAACACGCCGGTAGCAATAGAGGCATCAAGGACACCATCCTTTGCAATTGGATTGCCTATGATAGTTCCAATCGACACCATTACAACTGTTTGGGCCAGTGTCATCTGGGCAATTGATTTCCTTCCGGCTATTCTTAATAAAATGGTACTCACAACATATAGAATAATCGCGTCTAAAACCAATTTCATATCATCACCCTTTTTAACTTCCCCTCCTTAGCTCCCGGCAATTCATGCAAAAAGCCTTCAAATAAGAAAAGCGCAAGCGCCCGTTCAGCGACGTATGGCCATTTGAAGAAAGGCTAAGGTCGCCACGTCCTCGAAAAGCTGCGCTTTTCTTCGTGCGATGTAAAAGCTGCCGGAGCTTTCCTTGTCCTGTGGCAACGCCTTTCTGACCCGCGTCCTGCGGGCCTCAACTTCGACTGAGATAAAGGATACACGAAATGCAAAGCATTTCGATGTTGACTTATCGTAGGGAGAAGCGGGATGGACACTAGCTGCACCAAGTATCACCTAAAGGTCATACTTGATGCAAGATACTCAAGGAAGCTTTACAGGGATGAAAACTCGCTGGGCGCTGCAGCTAGACAATTTAAAAGGTAAAACCTTATACTTTCTTAACCATTAAAAAACGCCTTTAACAGGCGTTTTTTGGAATAAATTATGGTTTCAGGACAACCTTAATGCACTCATCCTCATGTTCATAGAAAGTCTTGTACATTTCACTCGCCTGATCAAGAGGCATTCGGTGTGTTATGATTTCAGTCGGATCGAATTCACCGGCCATTATTTTTTCAAACAACATCGGCATATAATGAATGACTGGAGCCTGTCCGGTTTTTATAGTAATGTTTCTTTCAAAAATATTACCTAGCGGGAACGCATTGTATCTTGCACCATATACCCCCGTTAACTGCATTGTTCCGAACTTCCTGACAGCTTTTCGCCCAATATCAATAGCACTTAAAGTTCCGCCCTGCAGTTTTAGTTTTTGCTCGATTGCTTCTACTGCTGATTTTTTTCCATCCATTCCTACACAGTCAATGACAATATCAGTACCGCCATTGGTTATTTCCTTTATATAAAGTCCCGCATCATCATAGTCCTCAAAATTAATGATTTCCACATTATTCATTCTTTTGGCATGATTTAAGCGATACGGAAGGTTATCTACAGCAATTACCCTCTTTGCACCTTTCATCCAGGCAAACTTTTGGGCCATTAATCCAACCGGCCCGCAGCCAAGCACTGTTACTGTCGATCCTTTTGATACACCTGCATTTTCAACACTCCAATAAGCTGTTGGTAAAACGTCCGACATAAAAAGAAGTGCCTCATCCTCAAGTTCGCAGGATTCCGGTATTACAAAGGGCATAAAATTTCCGTATGGTACACGCAAATATTCTGCTTGTCCGCCCTGGTAGTTTCCGTATCTTTCCGTAAATCCAAAATATCCCCCGCTATCCACGTTTGGAATTGGATTATCCGGATTGGAATTATCACATTGGCTTTCCATGTCATGCTGGCAATAATAGCATTGTCCACATGAAATGTTAAACGGCAGGACGACACGATCGCCTTTTTTCACCTTTGTCACTTCTGGTCCAACTTCTTCTACAATCCCCATAGGCTCATGGCCAACAACGTAGCCATGGCGGGTTGGCATGGCTCCATTATAAATATGGAGGTCTGAACCACATATTGCTGTCGAAGTAATTTTTACAATAATATCATCCTTTTTTTCGAGCCTTGGATCATCAACCTCTTTAACTTGCATATCCTTTGCACCTTGGAATGTTACTGCCTTCATACTCAACCTCCTAAAAAATAGAATACTTTTCTATACCCGTTCGCTTTATTAATATGTTAGAAAACTGGAACTTTTAAAAAAGGACTAAAGGAAACAGCACATTTACTCCGTTTCAAAAAAATATTAAAAGGGGGGTCTATAGTGTCTGATGCCCTAGTTTTGCTTATCACGTTCAAAACAGTTCATTCCCGAAAAAGCTATGCTATTTCTTCGTGCGAAGCAAAGCTGACGAAGCCTTCCTTGTCCTTTCCGTCGTGCGTTCAAAATTTATGGATATAAATTTTGATAGCTAAAGAAAAGAAGACCCAGCTCAGCCGGGCCTTCCTTTCCATATTCATTCTTACCAGTGATGCGCTTTAGCGTTTGATCTCAAAATAATATTCGTTTGAGTCATCTTCGTATGCCCATTCACTTGCGACTTTGAGCGTTTAGGCCGTGTCCAATTGTGGTGAAAAAGCTGAGAATGCGGATCAAGCTGATCTCTAAAACTCATCGAATCACCCCTGGATAAGAATAAAGGACAATGTTCGGAAAGAACATCATCCTTTATAGGATCTGTTATAAGAGCAGGAATCATACCTTTTTTATTCCGCTGCCTCATGACTAAATGTATGTTCCTGATTTAGTTCTTTATCCCGCTTAATTCTTCCCTTTCCAACCGATAATGCAACCAGTATTCCAACAGCAATAAATACAAGCCCTGTTAAAAAAACAGTTGTAAACGAATCAGACCATGCTGTTTGGATGGAATGAATGATTAATTTTTTCATTTCTTCCGGCATTTTTAATACATCTGGCTTAATTAAAAGTCCAAATAAAACATCGGTTTTTTCAGAAAGAGCTTTTAAGGCTTGATGTGCCATTGGATTGGCTGCCTTATCCGCTACATCTGCCATGTTTGTTTCAAGCGAATGATTCATAACAGAGTTTAATATTGTAATCCCGATGGTTCCGCCAATGGAACGGAAAAAGGTGGACGCTGATGTAACAGTACCTAGCTTGTTTTTTGGAAATTCATTTTGAATAGCGATCATTAAAGTCGGCATTACAAGTCCCATACCAAGCCCAAGGACCACCATATATGCGTATGCAGTAAATTTACTTGAGTCCAAGCCCATTGTACTCATCAGATAAAAGCCTAGTGATGCAATTAGCATCCCCATAGTTAAAACTGTACGATAGCGCAGCCTTAACAGCAGCTGTCCACCCAGAACACTGGCGGCGATCATCGCGATCATCATCGGAGTCATGGTAGAACCTGCCTGTGTTGGTGATACGCCAAGGATTCCCTGCATAAACATTGGAACAAACATGATGGCTCCAAACATACCAAGCCCCAGTAAAAATCCCAGACCATTCATGGTTGCAAAAATGCGATTTTTAAACAAAGATAAATCAAGAATTGGTTCTTCCGCTTTTCGTTCAATAAAAGCAAACAAAATCAACAGCAGAACCGAGCCTCCGAAAATCATATAAGATTTAGCTGAAGCCCATTCAAACTTATCTCCTCCGAATGTTAATCCAAGGAGCAACAAAACAATTGCCGGGATCAATGTTACAATTCCCCAATAATCGATATTAACTTTTTCCTTTGTTTTATGAGCATTTTCGTGTTTCAAGCCTGTAAAAATTAAAAAAGTAGAGAAAAGGCCAAATGGCACATTAATAAGGAAAATCCAGTGCCAGGTAATATGATCAACAATTAGCCCTCCGAGGAATGGCCCAATAACAGAGCTTAATCCAAAAAGCGCCCCGAATATCCCCTGCCACTTTGCTCTTTGTTCTGCTGTAAAAATATCACCAACAATTGTTTGGGAAAGAGGCATGATCATACCGCCGCCGATACCCTGTAATCCCCTGTAGATGATTAATTGTTCCATTGAAGTAGCTGTTGCACAAAGACCCGAGCCTATTACAAAGATAATTGTCCCGGTCAAATAGAGAAATCTTCTGCCATAAAGATCCGACAATTTCCCTACAATAGGTACAATAGTAGTGGATGTAATCATATAAGCCGTAGTTACCCAGGCAAAGATTTTAAAACCATTTAATTCAGAAATAATTGTTGGCATAGCAGTACCTACAACGGTTTGCTCAAGCGCACTAAAAAACATCCCGATGATTAGGCCGGTCAGGACGATTCGGGTATTAATTCCTTTTTGCTGAATTTCCATCTCTTTATCTCCTTTTCATAATGAATAGAAGGTCAAGTTTTTTATCAAAAATCTGACCGTTCAGTCAATAATCAAAACATATAATAAGAAGCAATTTCTTTAATATATTTTTCAAAAGCTGATAATTCCTTAAAATTCGAGAGCATCCCTTTTATTACAGGAATTCTTGGAGCATCCATGCGTACCTCTTCACCAAGAACATCAAGAGATATTTCAAGTGATTCCTTGTTATCCATTCCTTCCAGCTCATTACGCATTTGGGCGAGCACTTCATCAATATTAAAGGATTTATGAAGGAGCTTTGCTTTCTCAAGAATTTTGTTAACCTTTTGTTCATTAAGGAAGGATTGGTCAAAATCCCTCACCATACTGTCCATCCTCTTCATCAAAAAGTGTGTGAGTTCTTCCAGGTCAAGATCAGCCTGATCAATAAGCATCAGTCTCATATAAGAATGAAAGAGCCCCTCTAAAATCATGGAGAGGTCGATAGCAAATGGCTCTGCTTTCTTGCCGTAAACAGATACTAACCCCTTCCTATAAAGAAGCTGAATCTCATGATGTTTTTTAAACATCAGCTTTTTTATATCTTCGTTCCTTGGTATGGCCTGTTCTTTAGAAAGCATTATAAAAAACTCTTTATGCTCAATAAAAGTGCCATAAACGGCAGAAAGCTGCTTTTCAAATTTTTCCCGTGGAGGTATATCCTTTGCGTCATACAATGAGATATTGGAAAAAATAGTATCAAAATTATATTTCATAATAGCGAGCAATAAATCTTCTTTCGATTTGAAGTGCAGATAAAATGCACCTTTGGATATCCCGCTCTCTGTAGCAATTTCCTGTATAGAGGTAGAGGAAAATCCTTTTCGGGCAAAGAGCTTCAAACCTGCTAAAACAATAGCTATTTCCTTCTCCGGCAACTTAAAACCTCCATTACCCTGATAATAATTAACTAATTAAAACGGCTGTTGAATGACTAGTCACTTTAATATTGACCACTCAGTCAATATTAGATTGTTTCACAAATATTGTCAACTAAAATTGAAAAAAAAGGAGCATTTCTGCTCCTTAAGTGCTTATCACTTTTAAAGTTTGCTGGCAAATTCGTTTAACTGCTTTGCCATCTCCCTAATCTCCTCGATAAAAGTAGAGGTTTGAGATATAGATTCAGCCTGCCTTTTCCCTATATCCGCGATTTTTTCTATGGATTTCCCCATTAAATTGGTTGCTTCTTTTATTTGGCTCATTGTTTCATTAATCTTTTGAGTAGAGGCAACCGTTTCCTTGGAGAACTTACGAATTTCGTTTGCTACTACCTCAAATCCCCTTCCTTTTTCCCCAGCCCGTGCAGCCTCTATGGCGGCATTTAATCCCAGTAGATTTGTCTGATCCGCAACACGTTTAATTATTGAAAGGACTTCAGTTGATTGCTTAATATTTTCATCCGCCTGATGGGATTGGTGAAGCAGTTCCTGTGAAAAATCAGCAAGTGAATTGGATCCAACCGCGATGCTGTTTATTTGCGTATTCGCCTGCATTAGAGAAGCGGATATTTGATCCGCGATGTTCCGTAACTCTGTTTGTTTTCGGACCTGGACTGCTATTCCCCCAATTACTTCTCCGTTTTGGCCATGCAGAGGTACCGCTGTCCCCGTAAACTCGAAACCATAAAAATCAGCAGGTACATCTGCCTTTAACGCCTTATGCGTTCTTAGAACCTGAGAAAGCGGTTCATCCTTATTTAATTTTTGGCCAATCTCAATTTTTAAATTAATGTTATCACCAGGAAAATAAGCAATAAACTTTTCCATGTCACAAATAGCGATGGATAAGTCAACCGGTACCGCCACTTTTATAATGGGTATTAAAGATATTAGATTATCTAATGAATTAATATTGTTTAACACGAGGCCAACTCTCCATCCCGATATAAATGATTCTTCCAATTATATCGGTTATTGTTAGGAAAAATGAATACTGCCGATTTGGCAAAAAAATATCTATACGCTAAAATAATCCTATTAAACGGATGGAAAAGGCGATGGAGTTTCTCATTCAGGATCGAAACGTAATGACTCCTGCCAAAAATACCCGGCAGGAGTTTTTTAGAGGACAGGTGAAACTATTGAGGTATTTCTTAGTGGGGCTTGCGGGAATAATCGGAGCTCTTTTGCGTTATTTAATCAGCTTTTACTCCCCTCACTGGTGGGTCTATGATTTTCCAATGGCTACCTTTTTAATAAACATGCTTGGCTGCTTTATCCTTGGCTGGTTTACTACCTTTTTGCCGAAAATAAAATCTCTGCACCCTTATTTAATCACAGCTTTAGGTACCGGAATGATCGGTTCCTTTACTACCTTTTCAACCTTTAGCGTGGAAACAGTAGATTTAATCACTGATTCTAAATGGGGCATTGCTATTTTATATGTACTAGTAAGTCTATGGGGCGGACTATTCTTTTCCTGGGCAGGCTATCGAACGGGGTTGACAAGCAAGATTGGCAGGGTGAGTGAAGAATGATCTTTAATCTATCTTTGGTTGCTATTGGAGGTTTTTTGGGTGCAATGTCTCGTTTTGGTGTCAGTAATTTTATCAAAAGTACATTCCCTTCAGTGTTTCCCATCGCAACCCTTACAGTAAATTTATTAGGCTCCTTTTTACTTGGTCTATGTATAGGAGCGAGTCTGGATAATTCCTGGAGACTATTGCTGGGTACGGGCTTTTTAGGAGCTTTTACTACTTTCTCAACTTTTAAATTAGAAAATATACAATTACATTCTAAAAGAAAATGGAATATAATCATACCCTATCTGATTATCAGCTATACCTTTGGTATACTGCTTGCATTTTTGGGAATAAAATTGGGCGGCATATAAAATCAAAAAGTGGTGAACTTTTAAAGTTCACCACCTTTTATTTATTTCACTATAGCATCATTCTGTGTAAGATGATAGGATTCTCCGGATACCTTGATATTAAATGGTTCACCTGTGAGAAGTTCAATTTTGGCCTGTGTTTTTGATTTGGTCACACGAAGCTTCCTTCCTCTATAATGAAGCGGGAAGGAATAGCCTTCCCATTGAGCAGGAAGAATTGGCTCCAGAGAAAGCCCTTCTTCTTTAATCCGCAGACCTGCAAATCCAAAGATAATAGCCATCCAGGTTCCGCCCATGTTTGCCATATGAAGGCCATCCTTTGTATTGCCATGTGTGTTGTCCAAATCAAGACGGGCAGTTTCAATGAAATAGTCATATGCTTTTTCCCCATACCCATGCTTGGCGGCCATGATACTAAACACACACGAAGACAGGGACGAGTCATGAGTAGTTATTTTTTCATAATAATCATAGGAATTTTTCATTGTTTCTGTTGCTTGTTCTTCCTCCAGCAGGAAATGTGCTAACACCGTATCTGCCTGTTTGCACACCTGGTACCGGTATAAGGTTAATGGATGATAGTGAAGCAATAAAGGAAATTTATCTTCTGGCGTTGATGGAAGATCCCAAACATCCTTGTTCAAAAATGAATCATCCTGCGGGTTAATCATTAGTGTCTCATCATACGGAAGATACATTTGTTTTGCCGCTTGTTCCCATACTGCCGTTTCCTGGAGCTCCAGTACAAGCCTAGTGCTTAATTCTGCTAACCGTTCCGGCTCCATTGTCTGTAAAAGATTATAGGCTTTTACGGCCCATCTTAAATTATGCTTGGCCATGGCGTTTGTATAGTAATTGTTATTCACAATACAGGTGTATTCATCTGGACCTGTAACAGCGTCAATCCGGAATTGGCCATCCTTGAAATGACCGGCTTCAATCCATATCCTGGCTGTCTCAAATAAGACCTCTGCACCGTATTCCTTCAAAAATTCCATATCTCCTGTGACCATAAAGTATTGAATAAAGCTATAGGCAATATCTGCACTGATATGATACTGGGCAGAGCCTGAAGGAAAATAAGAAGAACATTCAGTACCGGAAATTGTCCGCCAAGGATAGAGTGCTCCTTTAGAATGTCCCATTATTTTCGCATGGTTTCTTGCACCATCCAGGATGGAATAACGATAAATAAGCAATTTTTTCGCTATTTCCGGATTTGACATTAAAAATACTGGTAACATATAAATTTCGGTATCCCAGAAGTAATGCCCTTCATAGCCTTCTCCTGAAAGTCCTTTGGCAGCAATATTGGATACCTGGTCACGCCCGGCTGATTGGAGAAGGTGGTATAAATTAAAACGAATACCTTCCTGAAGGCTGGTGTCACCCTGGATTTCAATATCAGTATCATTCCAGAACTGCTGAAGATACTCTTCCTGCTGTCTAAGTGCTTCCTCAAAACCTGCTTCGGATAGAAGAGAATGGATGCCTTCAACCTTCTCAGATAAATCATCTCCATGCCGGAGAGTATCTACAAATACACTCTTTTTCTCTAAAATTACTTTTTCGGTTAACCTGCCTGAAAAAAAACTTTGAATCATTCCGCTTTTTATATGATCCTCACGTTTGTAATCCTGGCTTACCTTATATGTGGCTCCACATGCAGCCTTTAGCTTAGACTCAAGGGTTTCTACTTCTACAAATGAAATATCCCTCTGCTGTACCTCATTAACTCTGAGGCGTTTTGCATGCCCGGAAGAGATTCTTGGATCATCTTTGTCAGTAAAATTAGAAACATCTCCATTTACCGTGGAAACAATGGTTATTTCATCATTATAATTGACTGGTTCAACAATTAACTTCTGAATAAAAAGCTCCTTATGAGTGAAGGGAACGAGTCGAAGAAACTTAATTTTTATTTCCTTTCCTTTCGGCGAACGCCAATGTACGTTCCTTTCGGAATACCCTTTATCCAAATAAAGGGAACGGTTATAAGAAAGGACATCTCCCTCAAACATGGAGAATTTTTCATCGCCCAAAAGAATAGTAATCGTTTGTGCATCAATCACATTTAATAACTTTTGTTGAGTTTCCGGAAAACCATATAGCTTTTCTCCATATTCGATCGGCACGATATCATGAAAAGCATTTATATAGGTTCCGCGGATAGATGAATATGTGTCCGGGAGACCTTCTTCGAAATTCCCCCGCACTCCGAGATAACCATTTCCGGTGAAAAACAAACTTTCTTCATTTAAAAGTTGTTTTTCCTGTAAGGATTCTGAGCTGATTTTCCAAGACATTGCTTTACACCTCTATTTATTATTCTTTCACACCGCCGCTTGTTAACCCTGAAACAATTTGTTTTTGGAAGAAGAGAACGATTATGAGAGTTGGTATTGTAACAATCGCGGTAGCCGCAGATACCTCACCCCATAGGATTTCAAATTGTGTCCTTAGGAAAGAGATAGCGACCGGAACCGTATGGTATTCGGAATTAGTATTCAGTGTTATGGAAAGCAGGAATTCATTCCAAGCGGCAATGAAGGTAATGATTGCAACCGTAAACACACCCGGTGCAGCTAAAGGAAAGATTACCTTATAAAGTGTTTGGAACGTGGTAGCTCCGTCAATTTTTGCCGATTCCTCAAGTGCTAAAGGAATCTGGTTGAAATGTGTTACCAATATCCATACCGCCATCGGAAGAGTAATCGTAGAATAAGGCAAGACAATTGCATATGAATTTAACCAGTCTAGTTTTAAGAATAGATTGTATACAGGACCGGTCATAATCATTTGCGGAAACATTGAAACAGCAAGGATTAAGCCAAGCAGAATATTTTTCCCTTTAAAGTGAAAACGTGAAATCGCGTAAGCTGAAAAAGTAGCAACAATGACAACATATATGGTAGTTGTGGTTGCAACAATAAAGCTGTTTGTAATAGAATTTAAGATGTTTTTTTCAAACAGGATTGTTATATAGTTTTTCAAGGTCGGATCTTTTGGAATGACCCGGAAGGCACCGGTTCCAAAGATTTCTCCAGAGGTTTTAAAGGAGGTAATGAAGACCCAGAAAAACGGAAATACCATGGCAAATAAGTAAAACGCAACGAACACTCCGAAGGTAATCCACAATTTCCGTTTAGATGTTTGCATATTTTTCCCTCCTTTAATTTTTCTCCATGAGATTGGCACCCAGGAATTTTACGAACAAAATAGCAATAATTGCAACGCATATGAACATCATCATAACAATAATAGAACCATATCCAAAATTTGTTTGTCCGAACATTACCTTATAAGCATAAATGGATAATGTTTCGGTATCTCCTCCAGGTCCGCCACCGGTAAGTACATAAATAAGATCAAATACTCGGAAGGCATCAAGAGTTCGGAACAATAGCGCAACCAGAATAGACGGTTTTAACAATGGCAATGTGATCTTGAAGAAAGACTGGATTTTGCCTGCACCATCAATGGAACCTGCTTCATACAGTGAACTCGGGATATTTTGAAGGCCGGCTAGCAGAAGCAAAGCCATATATGGAGTTGTTTTCCACACATCCGATAAAATACTGGAAGCCATTGCGCCTGGACCGCTCAATAATAGATCCTGAGACTGTTTAACAAGCCCTACATTTTCAAAAAAGTGGGCAACAATTCCACTGCTTCCATTGTAAAGATAACTCCACATAAGTGCTGCGACAGCCGTCGGTATAGCCCAGGGGATTAGCGAGGTAGTTCTGACGATCCCTTGACCAAACATTGCTTTATTTAAAATAAGGGCTAATCCAATACCAAGAACAAGTTCAATAAATACTGATACAACTGTAAAAAGAGTAGTATTCCGAAGTGCGATTCCTACCCTGTCATCATGAAAAATCTTATTATAGCCTTTAAATCCAATGAAGTTGGAAGGAATAATACTGTTTTGAATATCGTCGACCAGAGCAGGAAGGTCATCCTTGTGGATAAGTGTATACTTTCCGTTTAACGCTTCAACAAGGTTTTTGGCATCATGGTGAAGGTTAACTAGGTCAGCCCTTTGGTCACGGCTGATCTTAATAACACCTTTTTCATTAGCGAATTGTTTTCCAACAGATTTGAGCCTTGCATTTACTGACTTTACTTTCTTTTGATCTGCCGGGTCCTTCACGTTTGGCAAATCTTCATCAAGGAACATGGTTACATATAGCTGAGTTTCTTTGTATAAATTGACATTAAACCGTTCGTTGAAGTAAAGACCGGCTTTTTGCTGATCATTTAAGCGGTAATCAAAGAAGGTATACGTTAAGGATTGAAATACCGGCCATAATGAAAAGATGCCAATTAAAACAATAGTTGGAACGATGAACAGCCATTCTTTAAAACCCATTTTCCACATTACATTCACCCTTTCATGGCTGTAATTTCTTTCAATGCAGAACAATATGTTTCATAGAAAAAGGCTCTAATGGATGATTAGAGCCTTCTCTGTTATCAAAGTAAGAGCTTGGCACCGAACTTACAGCCTACAAGTGCTTAGCTTTTTCATTAAGGCTCTCTTCGTAAACTTTGTTGATTATTAAAGCAAAAATAGGCTCGCTTTCCGCGGGCAAGCCGCGAGCCTCCTCGGTCGTAAACGACCTGCGGGGTCTCGCCTGGCTCGCTTTTCCCCCAGGAGTCTCGCCTATTTTCGCCTACAGTTTCTTCAATTTGCAACAATCTTTCAGAAAAGAGCCTTGATTAATTACTCGCCTTTACCTGCAGTTTCAACTGCTTTAACAGCTTCATCAAGTCCTGTTCCAGAACTTAAGTATTTATGTGCGTTTACTTGTATTGTATCCGATACCTTTGAATATTCAGGAGATACTGGACGTGCAATAGTAGTAGTAAGCGCTTTTTGGAAACCAGGATAAGAAAGCATTTCGTTTTTAGCTTTTACTTCGGCATTGTCTAACAGAGCATTAAATCCTGGCAGGTATCCGCCTTCTGTAGACATGATTTTTTGTCCTTCTTGGCCAGCGGCAAATTTAACAAAATCCCATGCTCCATCAACATTCTTAGAGTTTTTATTCAAGCTTAGAAGCCATCCGCCTACAGAACCTCCATTTGGAAGTGGTGCAATGCCAACTTGATCGGTTTTGATTTTAACCCCATCTTCCTGTCCTTTGATACGTCCGAATGCATAAGGCCAGTTACGAGAGAACACTGCATTGCCTTGTTCAAAGTTGGTATGAGTTTCCCCTTCCATGAAGTTCAGGATATCCTTCGGAGAGAAAGGAGCTTTTGTAAATTTGTACATTGTTTCAAGTCCGCCTTTAACATCCTGGTAGGATTTAGAGAACTCAGTAACGTTTACAGTAAGACCCTCATATTGTTTTGACTGGTAAACAAATCCGTATTTGGTGTTGTTTTTGCCAGTATATTTTTGAGCCATTGCATAAAGATCATCATAAGTATATTGGCCGCTTTCAAGCTTGGAAGCATCCTCTGGGCTTACGATGTCCTTACGGAAGTACAGAAGTCCTAAGTCAGGGAAGAAAGGAAGTGTATATTGCTTTCCTTTATAATTACCAGAAGCCATAGAACCGGCATTGAAATCAGTCTTCTTATAGCCTGCTTCGTTCATTTTTACGTCGATTGGCTCAAGGTATCCAGCACCGGCAAATTCTCCTGCCCAAACTACGTCCAAAGATAAAATATCATATTCTTTAGAACCACTGGATAGAGAGTTTAATAGCTGATCATGCATTTGAGCTGAATCGTTAGTCATTTGTGTCCATTCAACTTTGTACTTGTCTTGCTTTGCATTGTAGGCATCAATTAATTTCTGTGTTGCTGGTGTATTATCATTCTGTGCTGCAAATTTTAAAACGATTGGTGTGCCGCTTGACTTATCGCCACCGGCTGGTTTTGCTTTTTCCTTGGTGCCTCCGCTGCTGTTACTGCTGCATCCTGCTAAAGCAATGCTTGCTGCGAAGGAAAGCGTTAACATTTTTAACATCCAATTCTTCTTTTTCATTAATTTATAACCCCCTTAAGGTATATACTTGAATTGTAAATACAAGTAAATTACAATTATATTAAAATTCCATAGTTTTTAATAAAATTATAAGGTGAAGTAAATATGAATCCAAACCAATCGATTATTCAAGGTTATTTTGAAGCCCGCCTGGAAAATAAACAAAATTACTTTGCCCATCCATCCTATTCACTTGAACAGCAGCTTATGGATTGCATTGGCCGGTGCGATGAAGAAGAAGCGAAAAAAGTACTGGATCAAATCAATTCGACTGAAAGGGCAAAGCTGGCAGATGATCCGATCAGATCTCTAAAGAATTCGCTTATTTGCTCGTGTACTCTCTTTACTCGTTCCATTATTAAGGGGGGAGTTTTTCCGGATGACGCCTTTAGTTTAAGTGATGTTTATATTCGAAGGATCGAAAAAATGAAAACGTTTGCAGAAATAACAGCACTTGAATATGAAATGGTATCTTCCTTTATTGATTCGCTAAAAAGTTCCAAACGGCCATACTACAATTATGTAGTCAATAAAGCTATTACTTTTATAAATCAAGAAATAATCGGTGATTTATCATTAGAAAAGATAGCTGAATCTGCAGGTGTGCATCCCGGGTATCTGTCAAAGGTATTTAAGGAGTCCGTTGGGGTAACCATTTCGGAATATATAAATCGTAAAAGAATGGAAGAATCAAAGTATTTTCTTCTCCATTCAAAATTATCCCTGAGCGATATTGCGCATTTGTTCAAGTATTGCAACCAAAGCTATTACACATCACTGTTCAAGAAATACATTGGTGTAACACCTAAGGAGTTCCGCAATATACAGGGCGGGAATAGTCATATTCCTCTTGAAAAAGAAAAAAGCATCCATCGCTGAATGCTTTTTCTTTTGTTAATTTTAGGAATGAATCTCTTTTACCCGTCCAACCTGCCCATCAGTAAGGCGGACCTTAATACCGTGGGGATGAGATGGCGATTTGGTGAGAATATCTTTTACAATACCCCTTGTAAGCTTACCTGTTTTTTGGTCTGCTTTTAAAACAATATCGACAGTCAATCCAGGTAACACGTCTTTTCTACTCTGTCCGTTCATTAGACACCCATTTTTCTGCGTGTATTGCTTGGTTTTTTCGTTTGCTGGCTTTTCATTTTTTTGGTTGAAAGGTCCGCATTCGCAATTCCTTTATCAGCTGTAGCCTGGTTCTTTTTGTTTTGAAGCTGCTGCTTCATGGCTTCCTGCAGGCTGATTTTCTTTTTTGCCGCTTCCGGCTGTTTATTCTCAGTCATTTCGGCTCCTCCTTTTTGGCATATCGTTGTTAATCAAGTATAATCTATTTTCGTTAATTTGAAAAATAGACTTTTTTGAAACTCCCTAATGGTTGATTAAAAATATAATGGGCAGTTCCTTTTATACATTTCCTGATAGTATTACATGAAAGAAAGAGACGCAGTGTTACTTTTCATTTATGATCAGTTTGAATTCATCGCTTTCTTTTGTTTCCCCCGTTTAAACTGCTGATACATCAGGATTTTTCCATTTTTAATCAAACGTTTGATTAAATTAATTTGAACCGCAATCATTAGTTGCTGTTTCGTCCTATTATAAGTTCTTCCCTCTAATGAAGTAATGGTACTAACGGGAGAAAAGAGGGAGGCTATATGCAGACTATATAATTTCCTGACAGATTTCTCTAAAGTTGCACCCTGCTTTTCATTTCTCCTAATTAAAATGGACATAATGGAGAACAATAAGGACTAAATAAGCTTGATAGGAGTGGTGTCCAGTGAAAACTTTCATTTATTTGATCTCTATATTTATTTATATCTTGTCCAATTGTGATTCTGTTGAGGCCTCTAGGAAAAGCCGGCAAGAATATGAGAAAACAGGACATGTTATATGGGATATTAAAACAAATGAAAAAATGGTGGCGTTAACCTTTGATGATGGACCAAATCCTGTATACACTCCTCAAATTTTAGACCTCTTGGCACGTTACAATGCAAAGGCGACCTTTTTTGTTATTGGCTCTGAGGCAGATAGAAATCCGTCCATTATAAAACGGGAATATCGAGAGGGGCACGAAATTGCCCTTCACACGTATCATCATGTTTACAATTTTCATTCCAATAAAGCGGAGTTTAAATATGAATTAAAAAAAGAAGCTAATACGATTAAACGTATAACAGGCGGCTATAACCCCTCCCTTTACCGGCCCGTCGCCGGGCGCATTAATGATTTCATCGTACAAAATTCTATAAAGAACGGCTATACCGTTATTATGTGGTCATGGCACCAGGACACCAGGGATTGGGAATCACCGGGTACGAACATAATTATTAACCAGGTCATTTCAAACACAAGACCTGGTGATATTATCATATTTCATGATTCTGGCGGCGAGCGGAAACAAACTGTTAAAGCTTTAAAGAAAATCTTAGAATTCTATAATAAAACCGGATATAAATGTGTAACCGTTTCAGAAATGTTATTTCGCTCAAAATCCATCATCCCACAATAAAACCAACCCCTACGAAAGGGTGCTTTAGTTTACGTTGTTATTATGGGGCTGTAATAGTTAGGGGATACCCAATTGAAAAATTACAGTTTATTATTTCAGACCAACTGGGGGTCAAAATGGGAGAATATCAGCTTAAGCATCATTCAAAAATGACTTTAAAGCCGATTCGCTTGACTGGTGAACCTGACGATGGAAATTGAAGATGGATTTGCGATTGAAATCAGTGACAAAGCTGCAATGACACTTCAAACAGACGGTGTCATCTATATTCAGAACTGTTTATATGGAGGGCGGATCGCCTAACGCAGCCAGACACTTAAACAGAACGTATCGAGCAGGTTTCCGCTAAATCATATGACAGAAATGCACTTATCACTGCGACAATCCCCTTCCTCATTAATGCCTCTTTGAGCACATTAAGATATTCACCCACTGACTCAGAGGCCTAATTGACAAATCACCAAGAGTGGGTAACGTTTTTTCACAATTGACTAAACATCATACTTTTAAAAAAATATTAATGATTATTAATAATGAGCCGGAAGAACATTATCGTAAAGTCAGTTATGATGTATGATTCGTTCGTTAAGACTTAAGGGTCCGTTAGGCTAAACTTCCATCTTTCGGGTATGATAGAACTTATAAGTATTAAAACAAAACAACTGTCAGGATGGCCCTGACAGCTGCCAAAATAATTATTGTTCTTTTTTCGTACGGCTGTCGACAATTCTCCCTAGAAAGAAACCGTCGATTTCTCTTAACTTCCCTCTCCAGAGAATTTCCCCTTGTGATGGTGTTGGTTTACTGTCACCGCAGTAAACCTTTGTATTCTTCATATGGATAAAATATGCTTCCGAGTCATTTGATGCTGCTGCATTTCCTGCTTTTGAAAGCTCCTCGCTTAAATTTTGCGCCACTTCATCGCCTTCTCCAAATAGGTCACTCAAAATGCCAAAATACTCCTTAGCAGATATCATCGTTCCTGTAATTACTGCACCTTTTACATTTAAAGTAATATCTAAGGAAAAGTCATGCTTATTAGCCGCCTGTACAAAAAATTCTAAAATAGTGTCTTTCGTACCCTGCTCAATACCCATTTTTTATTGTTCCTTTCTTAATCCATCAAGATGAAGATAGGTTTCCTCATCACTTGATAGTACAGTGTAACTTTTCTCGTTTTCGTCCTTATCCGACTTCTTTGGATTTGTTGTATTACTAGTCTGATTTTGCTTTTTTGTTTTTTCATTTTGTTTACCATCAGTTCCAGCCAGTTCATTTTTATTTTTGTCTTGTTCTTCAGTCTCTTCCTCTTCTTTATCTTCCTTGTCTTCCATTGGAGGCTTCTCCTGAGCAGTCTCTCCCTGTTCGCCATTTTCCGAGGTTTCATCTGAAGCTACTTCTGCTTCGCTATCTTGCTCGTCTTCTTTTGGAGTTACCTCCTTTCCGCCTTCTTCAGCGCCTTCTTCAGCGCCTACTTCTGCCACTTCTCCTTGGCCTTCCTCCTCGTCTTTCTCCGATGCCTCTTCCTCCTGACCTTCTTCCTCGTCTTCTTCTGGAGTTACTCGCTCTTGGCTTTCTTCTGCCACTTCTTCCTTGTCATCTTCCTTTTCTTCTTCTGAAACTACTTCTGCTCCGCTATCTTGCTCGTCTTCTTCTGGAGATACTTCCTCTTGGCTTTCTTCCGCGCCTTCTTTTGCCACTTCTCCTTGGCCTTTCTCCTCGTCTATCTCCGTAGCCTCTTCCTCCTGACCGTCTTCCTCGTCTTCTTCTGAAATTTCTATTTGGCTGCCTTGCTGATCCCTATTAATATCTTCTTGTTGACTTTCTCCCTGGTAATCTTCCGAACCATTTTCCTCTTGATCTTTTTCAATATTTTCATCCTGCCCGTCTTGTTTATGAGTTAGCTTTGTCAGCTTGTCTTCCAATTGAGCCAAGCGCTCTTTTAAATCTTTATTTTCTTTTACTAAGGAATCATAATCCTTATTGGCTGATTCTTCCTGGATAGTATTTTCGAGTCTGGTTTCGTCCTCGGTATTTTCCATTTCGTCATTAGAATAATTTTCCGTTAATGTTTCACTGTCATTTTTTAACAGCTTGCCTGCTGTGGTCTTTATGGTATCCATAGCTTTTAAGGACTTCTCTTTTGCAGCACTGCCCAATTCAATACCTTTGTTTTTTATTTTTCCGCCATCTATATTCTTAATAAGTTTTTTACCATTCTCAGGAGTTGCAAGATATCCGACTGTTGCACCAATTACGCCACCTGCAATAGAACGCTTTATCGCACTGGCATTAAGGCTGTTTTCATTTTGCTTTGTATTTTTCTGATTATTATTTTCCTCTGTTAGATTAGTCTTTTTAGTTTCTGCCATTGTAAAAACCTCCTATTAGTAGTTAAATTCAGTTGTGCTTAATCGATTTGTACCAATTTGTTGTTCAAGAGATTCAAGTCTCTCATTTAATCTTTTATTTTCTTCCTCAAGAGCCTTCCTATTGTTGTCTGCCGCTTTAGAGTTTAAATAGGGGTCTGTTTCCCACCAGTCCATTCCTATTTCCTTTGCTTTATCAACTGAAGCAACAATAAGGCGTATTTTAATTGTAAGTAGTTCTACATCGGCAATACCCACCGTGATATCGCCCGCTATAACTACACCTTTATCTAATATTTTCTCAAGTACATCCACAATCGTACTGGATTGCATATTATGTTCGATTGCCATTTGAAGTCCTCCTTGGCATTGTTATTAAAGCAGGCTACCTAAGGGACCAAGATCGATATTCAGATCTTCCGCATCCAGACCGAAGATTTCTTTCAATTCTTCCATTTTTTCTTCCAGATTCATAAGTGCCTCACCCAAATTTTCAATTTGCTCGTCACTTAAATTCCCACCTTCGACCCGTCTAATTGCATGCCTTTCAACAATTTGCCTCAGCAGTTCAATAACTGTTAATACTAACTGTGCTAATCCATGCTCTGCATTTTCCGGGTCAAGATTAATTTTTCCATTTGTTTGGCTGGCCTGTCGCATTAATCAGCTCCTCCCTCTGTGTATCAAATTGTTCTGAAGACACTGTTTTACGAGTTTCCTGCTTTGACTGGACAAGAGATTCTACAGAAGCAATGAGTAATCTTAAATCCAAATAAACTAAGTCCACTCCTGCTATAGAAATCACTAAATCAGCTTTTATAGCCACGCCCTTATCCAGAATTACATCCAAAATATCAATTAATGCTATATCCTTGTTTTCCATTGATTCTCTTAATGACATATCTTCATCCCCATTTATGAAAAGCTGGAAAAATGGTAAGCTGGCCACGGCCCTGTTGCCTCAAACTGCCATCCTATCTCCTTCATGTCCTTTTCATATTGCTGGATTTGTTTCAAAAAATGTTCAACTTCAGGCTTAGAAATAAGGTATACACTATTCCAAGTCATATTATCTTTTCTCCCTGTGACATCACTGCTCCAGGTTCTTTTAACATTTCCCTTAAGGGCAAAATGTTTTAGTTCCAAATGTATTCCTTCGCTTACTTTGTTTTTTTCTTCCTCAAGTTCGCTGTTAATCAATTTATCTAGCTTTTTCTTTTCAAAAAATTGTTTACCCTTAGGCAATTTACTAATTTCTTCTCTCTTTGCTTCGATTACTGGATTACTTTGACTCACTTGGTCCTTTAATAACTGATCATCACAGTAAATTTTTAAATTCCATTCCTCATTTCCTTTTATTAAGGCAAATGTACTCATCATTTTAGAATCATTAGATTGAACTGCTGTTTCCAGGCTTTCTCGATTTTTATATAAAGTACAAAATTTTAATGGTATAAGCGTAAAAATTTTCGATAACTTCATCACCGTTTCATGATGATGAAATGCTTTTTCCTGAAGCCATTCTATATCGTTATTAATCAGTTCTTTAATTCTATTTTCTGAGTATTCCTCTGGATCGAGGTTACACACAATTGCCGTTATACTCCCTATTGGAATGGTGTATAGGTCCCCTATACCATCGAAGCCTTTTAAAGAGGGAAATGATTGGTTAGTTTCTTCCTTTGTTGGAATTAATCCATACAAATAAATTAGACCGCACATTTGACAACTCTCCCTATTTTCTCTTTGTCATCTCTTCCCATTGTTCCATTTCCAGCCGTTTTGCTACTTCATATCGAATAATTAGCTCTTCTTCCTTAGCTTTATATGCTGTTTCGGGAATTTCCCCAAGTTCAAACATCATTTGAAGCTGAATAAGCTTCTTCTGAATGGTTGGAAGGTGATACAGCTCTTTATCCGCTTCTTCTTTAACCTTTTCTGCAATTTTTATTACAAGATTAATAGGTGCAGAAACGAGTTTATGCAGCATTAAGCATCCTCTACTTTTAAGCGGATATTAACAAAGTTATATGCCGCCCAAGGTCCGCTGTAGTTAAATTCAACTTTATCTTTCCATTTTTCATGCATTTCATTTATCGCTTTATCAAACTCCGCTTCTTTGTCCCGCTCCACTAAGAATGCGGCATTTAAGAGCATCTTCTCCCCTATGGGATCATTCACTTTTGAAGCTTCAGCTAATTCCTTTAAAGGATTAAAAACTTCCTGTTTAACATCTTCCTGTAAGGAGGTAATAATTTTTTGGGCAGCTCCTCCCAATTGAATTCTTTCATAGTAGCTTGCTGCCTCAGATTTACCCTGGACCGCTTTTGCCATTTTCTCGATTTTCGAATCCTGGTTAACTTGTGATTCGAGCCACTCCTTTTTTCCAATCACCTTCAATCCAAGCTCAATCTTCCCTTTTATTTCTGGAAAGAGTTTTTGGAATTGGGGATATAAGTTTTCCAGCAGAACGCCAACATCCTCTTTTGAATGGAAGACATTCCCGAAGCTTACTGGAATGACAGTTTGATTCTGCTTCATTACGAGAGAAACTGCGTTTTGATGCATCATTAAATTATCCTTATTGGGATGATAGATTTTCATTGGAACCTCAGCTGCAACGAAGGCTGAGTCTTTATAGCAAATGGTAAAAAGCTCTCTATTTTCACCTTCCATTTTTATTTCACCAAATATCTCATCATGTTCGGTCTGGATTCCACAAAAGATATATATTCCTTTCGTCTCTTCTTGACTCATTGGTAATACCTCCCCCTACTTCTCTATAACCTTTAAGTTTTTACATGCTTTTATAATTATTTCTTCCGCTGTTTTCATCGGTTCATTAGATTCGATACAACGGCTCACCTGATGGCCTAATATATCGACACATAAACGCTGAAAACCAGGATCTGATCCGTCTACAGTTATATTTCCTTCTGAAGCGATCCTAGCGATCATTAGTGAAGCCCTCAGGCTCGGCCCTTTATCCTCTTTGCATGCTTTTCGTATTTCAGCGATAAGCTTTGTGATGGCTTTTGCTTTACTGTTTTCAATATCAAATTTCTCTGAAACAATAGCAGCCTCACGATCAAAGTCTTTATGGTCAATAAATATGGTTATCAGCCTGTCCAGCAATGCATCTTGTGTTTGATAGACACCTGCATATTCATCCGGATTGCTGGTGAATATCACTGCAAATTCGGGATGAACACGAACAAACGGCTCTGTTAATTTTGTTCCGTACAGAGGCAGGATTCCTTCTTCTAAAATGGATAAAAAGATATTATTAGCAGACGGCTGAGAACGGGTAAACTCATCATAAACAAGGGTGTATCCATTCTTAACTGCCTCTAGTAACCGTCCATCTCTCCATGTCTCCGTCACGCTTTCGTCCCTTTTATAAACAGAACGAACATAGTTATCTATTACTTTTTTACTCGTATAGCCGGTAAAATCACCAATCAAATCTTTATTGTTTAATTCATGGTTGCCATGAATGAGCATGACAGGTCTATTCCTCTTTTTGGCCAGAGCTAGTGCCAGGGAGGTTTTCCCGGTCCCAGACGGCCCAGTAAAATGAATTGGATAGCCAGCTTTCAAGTACTGCAATGAGCGGGAAAGTAAGTCTTCTGTCTTGGCGTCTTGTACCAATGCTCTTGTATTTCTGTTGATTTTTGTGTTTAAGACCGTCACTCTTTTTCCCTCCTGCTCCCACTACACTTCTTGTTTAATTGAACTTCTATAACGAATATCCAGCCTTTTATAAGCTGTAACTTCCTTTTCTCCGTTTAGAAGAACCTCGTAGACGCCAAGCATTTCATCCTTTGCGTATTTTTTCATGTATTCCTTTTCTTCAATGACCTCCACAGTAAGCTTCCAGCCACCGTTTTCACTTTCCACAACGGAAGTAATTTTATGGACCGGTGCCACGTATTCATTGAAGAAATCAGTAACATTCCCAATGATCTTTTTTATTTCCATTGTGTCCTCCTGCGTTTACATGGCAGGCCAGGGCTTTTGTACCCCTGGCTGTGCCTAATTTTACTAAATACTAAAGCGGCCCTGTCTTTCATTTGATGGAGAAGGAAGGCCGTTTTCTTCAACCTCATCCCGAAGCAGCCCAACGGCTTCAGCATAACGAAGCCATGTATCAACACTCGCAATAACTACCCTAGCTTCAACAGTTAAAATTTCAATTCCAACTACTGAGACTCTTACAAATGCGTCAATGACAATCCCTTTATCTAAAATTCGGTCAATAACCTCAGCTAAACTGGAACTATCTGTACTCTTTTGAACAGCCATTTTTACATTCTCCTTTCACTATTCCAATTAAGAACCCATTGTCTTAATGTGATTTGAGGATTTAATTTTCTCTGCGCTTTTGATCTTAGTAGCGCCTTTAATATCCTTGGATGTTTTGATATTTTTAACGCCTTTCACTTTTTGCTCATTGTCGTCTTTAAATTTAGAAGAAATGTTTTTTTGAAGGTTCTCTCCTGCCTCAACTGCTTTCCCAAGCTTTTCACGGGCAGAGAGTAAGGCATCCTGAGTTTTTTCTTTTGCCTCACCTGCTTTATCCTGCAGTTTATCAGCAAATTCATCTCGGCCTTTTTCTAGTTTTTCAGTAAACTCATTTGCTTTTTCCTGAATATGACCTGTAATTTTCTCTTTTTCTTTTTCTACTACTATTTCTTTAGCTTTTTCTTTTATTGGTTCAGGGGTGTGGTCTATCAATTTCTTAGCAGCCTTACGAACCACTTTTTTTACACGTTTGCCCAACCCGTCCCCCCCCTTTTAAAAGGAATGGAATTACTTGGATTCTGCCATAGCAGAGAGCATTTTTTCGATCCTGTCGAGACGGTCATTTAAGTTTTTGTTCTCTTCCTTGATCTCTTCATATTGATCGGATGAGTCATCTGCTTTCACATCGCTATTATTTTCTTTTTCAGAGGTTAGTGAATTTTCTTCCTCTGGGGTTTTATAGTTCGAAGCCAAATGTCTTAGACTATATTGAGCTTGTTCAATTAGAAGCTCCTGGGCTGTCTTTTTCAATTCATTGCCTGCATGCTTTATGAACTCTGTTTTACTAAAGTTTTTTAAGAGATTCTTGCTTGTTTCATGGCTGGATAGGAGGCCAATTCCTGCCCCTACCACCCCTCCAATAACAGCCTGGTTCATAGAAAACTTGCTATCCTTTTCTTGTGTAGGTTCTTTTTTTGATTCTGACTTTGGTCTGTTAATCTCTTGAGTTGTCATTTTATCAATCTCTCCCTTTAAATTTTGTTGTCTATTTTATATCAATCAAAAACTAAAATTCGGCTCTTTGTTTATATGCCTATTCGTTAACCCTTCTTCTTGCACTTCATCCCGGAGGAGCCCAACAGCTTCTGCGTATCTGAGCCATGTATCAACACTGGCAATTACGACCCGCGCTTCGACTGTGAGAATTTCGATACCTACTAGTGACACCCTGACAAATGCATCAATCACAATTCCTTTGTCCAGTATTCTGTCAATTACTTCAGCAAGGCTTGAACTATCGGTACTTTTTTGAACACTCATGTTTTTTCTCTCCTCTCAACTTAAAAATTTTTTCAGAGTTGAATTGGACTACTTTTTTACCAGGCTTATTAACCTATACCTTCAAGAGAGGTGATTAAACTAAAGGTCATAAGATTTACTTATATAAAATCTATCCACTAGTGCCTTTTTCTTGAAAACCATGAAACATTTATGTTTTTAACTTCTATTTATAGGTAAAAAGTATGGTTTTTTTCTCCTCAAAAATAAAATTCTTTCATTTTTAATTAAAAATCCCAAATTAAATGCCCAACTTAATTTATTAACTCTAATTCCTCTTTTTTGAAATGGAGGTAAAATGTACTAGTCCACTATTACTACTTAATACACTCGCATATTTTTAAGAAAGCAAAAAAACCCCCTAGGGATTTCCCTAGGGGGTTTAGCTAATTATTCAACTGTTACAGACTTAGCTAAATTTCTTGGCTTGTCGACGTCACAGTCACGGTGCAGAGCTGCATAATAAGCAAGCAGCTGCAATGGTATAACAGAGATAAGTGGTGTTAGTAAACCATGCACTTCAGGAATGACAAAGCTGTCCTCATCAGACTCTAGGCCTTTCATAGAGATGATGCATGGGTTTGCTCCGCGTGCAACAACTTCTTTTACATTGCCACGGATGCTTAGGTTTAC
This sequence comes from Neobacillus terrae, assembly GCF_011393025.1. GTDB lineage: Bacteria > Bacillota > Bacilli > Bacillales > Cytobacillaceae > Neobacillus_A > Neobacillus_A terrae. The sequence goes on from NZ_JAAOEO010000022.1 coordinate 65,096, forward strand.
GGATTCTTGAGTAGCGAGGGCAATAACTGGTGTACCTTCTTCAATCAAGGCAATAGTACCATGTTTTAACTCGCCGCCAGCAAATCCTTCAGCCTGGATATAGGAAATTTCCTTTAACTTTAATGCACCTTCAAGGCCTACATAATAGTCTACTGCACGCCCAATAAAGAAGCAGTTACGGGTAACGGATAAAAACTCACGGGAAATTTGTTCAATGATTTCCTTTGAATCACAAAGTGTTTCAATGGCAGTTGCTACAAGGCCAAGTTCTTTTACCAGGTCGAAGTCAAGATTGATTCCGCGGCTCTTCGCAGTTACTTCTGCAAGGATAGCCAAAACAGCAATCTGTGCAGTATAAGCTTTTGTAGAAGCTACAGCGATTTCAGGACCAGCATGAAGCAGTAAAGTATAATCAGCTTCTCGGGAAAGAGTTGAACCTTGTACGTTTGTGATGGTTAAAGCCTGATAGCCCATTTCTTTAATTTCTACAAGAACGGCACGGCTGTCTGCTGTTTCCCCGCTCTGAGAAATAAAGATGAACAACGGCTTCTCGGATAGAAGCGGCATATTGTAGCCAAATTCACTTGAAATATGAACTTCAACCGGTACTTTTGCCACCTTTTCAATGAGCTGTTTACCAACAAGCCCTGCATGATAAGAAGTACCTGCAGCAATAATATAAATCCTGCCCGCCTGGTTGATGGCATTTACAATATCCCCATCAATGGTGAGCTTGCCGGTTTCATCCTGATACTTTTGGACAATCTTACGGATAACAAGCGGCTGCTCATCAATTTCTTTTAACATATAGTGAGGATATGTGCCTTTTTCAATATCGCTAGCATCAAGTTCTGCTTTAAAAGGTGCACGGCTGATTATTTCACCTTTCAGGTTTTGGATTGTCACTTCGTCCTTTTTAACAAGAACAATTTCCTTATCCATCAGTTCAACAAATTGATCTGTTACCTGAAGCATTGCCATTGCATCACTTGCTACAACATTGAATGTGTCACCAAGTCCAACCAGCAGCGGACTTTTATTTTTTGCCACATAAATAGTTTCATTATCTTCATTATCAAGCAAAGCCAAGGCATAAGAGCCTTTTAGAAGTCCAAGAGTCTTGCGGAAAGCTTCCAGAGTGCTTAACCCTTCATTTGCAAAGAGATTAATCATCTGAACGATCACTTCTGTATCTGTATCACTTTGAAGGTCCACATTACCCATAAATTCACGTTTTAAGGAATCAAAGTTTTCGATAACTCCATTATGAACGATCGTATAACGGGTCGAAGCACTTTGATGAGGGTGAGCATTACGCTTGCTTGGAGGACCATGAGTCGCCCAGCGTGTATGCCCGATGCCTGCGTTTGCATTAACGCCTGCCACAACACTTTCCCTCAAGTCAGCAATTCTTCCTTTTTCCTTAAAAACATGCACGCCATTTTCATTTACTACCGCGATTCCCGCAGAATCGTATCCTCTATATTCAAGCTTTTCAAGGCCTTTTAATAAAATTTCCTTTGAATCATTTGTTCCAATATATCCAACGATACCGCACATAAAAATATTACCTCCCTAATCAGGGGGCAAGAAAACCTCTGGAGGCACACCTTGCCCCCTTATCTCCGATTCACTATTTATAGTTTGAGCGCAATATCCTCTCTTTGTCCATCTGGTTGCCCTGATGTTTTAAAGAGGAATTTTCGGCTGTGCGCTTTTCAGCCGGGAGGCATCCGCCGAACATTCGATAAACCTCCACCTCGTCAACTAATCACCCATCTCCGGATTAGTCCTGGCGCTTTTTAAAACCTATCTAACTTCAATCCACCTTTCTATTTAAAATAAAGAAAACTCGGCGATTGCCAAGCCCTCTGGCGACGGCAGAGCCGTAGTTGCACTTGTTTGAAATATAAATCTAGTATTCACTGCAGCAAAACACGATAATCGTACACTAAAATAAGCAATCCGTCAATTTATTCAGCAATTATTTATTCAGCTATAATAAAAGGTATGCATAAAGGGTGTTTAACGTTCCTTTTATGCATACCCATCTATCAGTTAGCCAAACAATTATTACTCACCAAGTCCCATTTCCGCTCTCACAACATCAGCAATGCGGTTTACGTAATCGCTGCATTGTTCCTCAGTTGGCGCCTCAGCCATAACACGGACTAAAGGTTCTGTTCCAGATGGCCGGACTAAAATACGTCCATTACCGCCCATTTCAGATTCAACCTGCTGGATCATTTCTTTTACCTTTTCATTATCTGTTACATGGTGTTTATCAGTTACACGAATGTTAACAAGCCTTTGAGGGAATTTCTTCATTTCTCCCGCAAGCTCTGATAGCGGCTTTTGGGTAACCTTCATAATGTTAACCAATTGTAAGCCTGTAAGAAGACCATCGCCTGTAGTGTTATAGTCAAGGAAAATAATATGGCCTGATTGTTCTCCGCCGAGATTATATCCATTCTTCTTCATTTCTTCGACAACATAACGGTCACCAACAGCTGTTGGTATACTTTTAATTCCATGACTCTCAAGGCCTTTATAGAAGCCAAGGTTACTCATAACTGTAGAAACTACAGTACCATGCTTAAGACGGCCCTCTTCCTTCATGTATTTAGCGCATATGTACATGATTTGGTCGCCATCAACAATTTGGCCCTTCTCATCAATCGCTATCATACGGTCGCCGTCTCCATCAAACGCAAGTCCTACATCTGCTCCCTTTTCCTTCAAAAATGCCGCAAGAGCTTCAGGATGTGTTGAGCCAACTCCGTCATTTATATTCAGGCCATTTGGCGATGCACCCATTGTAGACAAATCTGCATCCAGATCAGCAAACAGATACGTAGCCAGGGAGGAAGTAGCTCCATTTGCGCAGTCCAGGGCAATATGGATACCTGAGAAATCTTCATCCACAGTTTGTTTAAGGAACTGCAGATACTTTTGGCCGCCTTCAAAATAATCAACAACTTGGCCAAGGGCTGCTCCAGTTGGGCGTGGAAGCTGATCTTCACCCATATCAAGAAGTTCTTCAATCTCTGATTCCTGTTCATCAGACAATTTAAATCCATCTGGACCAAAAAACTTGATTCCGTTATCAGCAACTGGATTATGGGAAGCAGAAATCATAACGCCTGCTTGAGCCCCAAGCGCCTTTGTTAAATATGCTACCCCCGGTGTAGAGATAACACCAAGCCTCACTACCTCTGCTCCTGTGGAAAGCAATCCTGCAACCAGTGCACCTTCCAGCATATGACCTGAAATCCTTGTGTCACGCCCTATAATCACTTTCGGTTTTTCTTTGTCTTTCGTTAATACATATCCGCCGAAGCGCCCTAGTCTAAATGCCAGTTCGGGAGTTAGTTCACTATTTGCGACTCCCCTTACGCCATCGGTTCCGAAATATTTACCCATTTATAAATCGCTCCTTATATCCTTCTGTAATTAAACGCCAGCTTGCGAAATATTGACCTTGGCCGTAGCCTTGTCCAATTTCCAGTTAATGTTTGAAGGCCCAACCACCTGAATTTTAACATCGTGGTCCCCTTCATTAAGGTTGGACAAATCAATAAAAAGTTTAAAATCGTCTGGCTTTAGATTGTTAATCGTATCGCTTGACCCACTTACCAGCAGATCGACTTTGCCTGCTTCAGGGTCCTTAAAGGTTGCTTTATATTGGCTAGGAAGTCCCTGTTCATTAATGAGAAGTCCGCTGATACTTTTGGATGTTTCCTTTTTCACTTTTATTTTGGCTTTGACTAATTCAGGAGTCACCCTTAGGACTCCATTCGGTATGATTACAGGCAGAGTTAGAGTTGTATCATCCGTAATCTGACCTTGGTCTATTTCAACCCTTACACTTTTCACTGTATTCAGTATATCTTCATTCGCGCTAATAGCTGCTTCTTTTGTGTCCAGGTCAATAGAATCTATAGTAACTCCAGACGGGAGTGTTCCTTTTTTAACAATATCAATAGGCACGGTTTTGTTAACGCTCTTTACTGGAATTGTCACGTTAACCGTTTCTGGCTCTACCACGACCTCAAGCTTATTTAACTCCCTGTCAAGAACCCGGACTCTGGCCTCCCTTGTCGTATCCTTAGTAAGAGGATCTCTGATTTCAGGAGTAGCTTTCACATAACTTATTCTATCAATTACATCTTTTGCGCCAGTAATTTTTACTTTATTCGGTTCTACCACCGGGTCACCGGCTGCATAGCCATCTTCAATCATGCTTTTACCAAGTTCAGCATCAACCTTAAACTCTTTTGTTACCTTAGACTGTACTGAAACATTGGCAAAAGCAGGCTCCAAGGTCGCCTTCAAATTTGAAGACAAATCTTTTATTTGCAGCTTAACTGTCTGGGAACCAGGCTTGGCATCAGATAAATCAACAAACACTTCAAAGTTTTTAAGAGTTTTTGCTGACTGTACCGAGCTGAAAGGTCCGCTGACTGTCACTTGAACGGTGTCTGGCAAGCCAGAAACAACCAAGTTATTTGTATCGTAATAGGCTTTTACTGGTACATCTGAAATGGTTTCAGTATTTTGATCGCTTTTTGTATTACCCTCTGTTAACTTGTTCGTAGGCTGCGGCACTGAAGAATACAGCAAAAATGCAAGCAGCAAGGCTAGAATTTTTATAAACCAGGGATTATCCATCAGTTTATCCATTTTTCTTCCCCCTCCAGTTCCATCGGGCTGAAGAAGCTTGTTTCACTCTGTTTACAAGCAATTCATTTGAAAGAATTTCTTTAAACTGTTCTTGGCTGAGGTCGCGATGAAGCTCCCCATTTTTCGTCAGTGAAATTCCACCAGTTTCCTCAGAAACAACGACTGTGAGACTATCAGTAACCTCACTAATACCTAATGCTGCACGGTGTCTGGTTCCCAGCTCCTTCGAAATAAACGGACTTTCCGATAAAGGAAGGTAACAGGCTGCCGCTGCGACAGTAGTTTTTTGAACAATAACTGCCCCATCATGCAAAGGCGTATTAGGAATGAAAATATTGATCAATAATTCTGAAGAGATTCTCGAATTCAGCTGAATCCCTGTTTCGATATAATCACTCATGCCCGTTTCTCTTTCAATGGATATTAATGCACCGATCCGGCGCTTTGCCATATAATCGGTTGCTTTTAGAATCGCTGTGACAGTTTTCTCCTGTTCCTCTTCTTCAGGGGCACTGCTTCTCGAGAAAAACTTTCCTCGTCCCAGCTGTTCAAGGGCCCTTCTAAGTTCAGGCTGAAAGATAATGATGATTGCAAGAAATCCCCAAGTTATGGCTTGTTCCATCATCCAGCTTAATGTTTTTAATCCTAAAAACTCACTGACCACTCGCACAAGGAGGATAACAAAAATCCCTTTTAAAAGCTGAACAGCCTTTGTCCCTCTTATAACCATGATCAGTTTATAGATGACATACCAGACAAGGAGAATATCAACAATACTGGCTAAATATTTCAATGGCGTGAAATCTGCAAACGGCATTGTTATTCCTCCGTACTATTTATAGAAAGCATAAATGCAACTATGTAAATTTTAACTTAACCATTATAACATACTTTCTGCCTGTACCAATTATATATACATAGAAATGCGAAAGGCGCCCGCTTAGCGACGTAAAGACAGGGGCCCGCTACGACTGAGATAAAGGAAACACGAAGTGCGAAGCGGTTCGATGTTGACTTATCATAGGGAGAAGTGGGATGGCCACTAGTCGCTGGGCGCCTGGAGCTGGACAAAGAGAGAGAAATGTGAAACGCCTTGTACAGGGCGACAAGCATAAGACGAGCCGGCGAGAATGTTGTTCTTTAACCTTCAGACGGATTGGCTTATGACCTCGAGCCCCTAGACACTGAAGCTGGACAACACGAAGTGCGAAGCGGTTTGATGTTGACTTATCGTAGGGAGAATTGGGATGCACGCTAGTCGCTGGGTGCCTGTAGCTGGACACATAGAAAAGGAAATGATGAAACGCCTGGAACAAGGCAACGCTATTTAAATTACTTATGAATATATTTGTTAGTAATTATTAAAGTGTATAGAAAGCTTGCTATCAATAACAAAAACACACGGCATTTCGCAGTCAAAATGCCGTGTACATAAAATGTAATATTATTTTCCGCCGAAGCAAATAGCCTCCTATAGGACAGGCTATTTCTCAGTTTTATTCGATTCAAAAATATTTACAACATCCTTGGCTGTCTTTTTCATATAAAACCAGAGCCAGTCAAAGACTTCATTTACTTCTTCTATTTCTCCTGTAACGTGCCCGGCGGAAGCAAGGTATTTCTCTCCATTAATAACCGTAACATCCCCTTGTACTTCCCCTTCTATTTTTAATTTGCCATTGCGGACGATGACATCGCCTTTCACGACTTTTCCCTTAGGCACAATGACAGTATTATTTTTCACCACTAAATTATTCTGCTTTGAAACGGAAAACTCATGATCCTGATTCCATGTCGACAGCAGGCTCCCTATCATTAAAATGAAAAAGACTGAGGCTGCGGCTAATACCGGGTGATGCTGGAGCCAGCGCTTCGCACTTACTTTCTTCTTTTCCTTTGGAAGACGAGCCAGGACATTTTCAGTGAAGTTCGGGGGTGCTTTTATTTGTGATATGCCTTGTACGAGTGTAATGGTTTTTTTCAGCTGATAAAATATTGCCTCACACTCTTTACAGCTTTGCAGATGCTCATTTAACTTCTGCTGATCTTCCCTGTCGATATCTCCATCCAAGTAGTCATGCATCCATTCAACTATCTGTTCGGGGCATTTCAATTTATTCACCTCTTATCAAACATGGCGCAGCTGCTTCCTTAATGCTTCCCGGCCTCTATGAATCCTGGTCTTCACTGTTCCCAGAGGTAAGTCGAGAATTTCGCTTATTTCGTTTAAGGAGAGCTCCTCAATATATTTTAATACGATAGCCGACCTGTATTTTTCGGGGAGTTTCAAAATCTCTTGCTGAATTGTTTCCTGCAGTTCCTGTGATTCAAGCTCTTTTTCCGGAAGAGGAGCATCTGACGCAATTTGCGAATACATCGTGAGCCCGTCCGTTCCTGATACTTCTGCATCCAAATAATAATCCGGCTTTTTCTTCCGTATGCGGTCAATACAAAGATTCGTAGCAATGCGGAAGATCCAAGTAGAAAACTTTAAATCCTCATTAAAGCTGCTTATATTCATATACGCCCGAATGAAAGCTTCCTGTGCTGCATCTTCAGCTTCCTGCTTATTACCGAGCATACGAAAACAGACATGGTATACCCTGTCTTTATATAATTCCACTATCTCACCAAACGCATTTTGATCGCCTTTTTTGACCTGTTTGATCCTTTTTTTGACGATTGTTTCCATTTCTTTACCTCCGCTTCAAATGCGGCTATTCGATATACGAATCGATAGCGGAAAAGGTTTCACTTTTTTAAAAAAATGACTGTAAAAAGTCACTGTTTATATTATTTCATACCTTATGGCTCATTGGGAAAATATCATACCTATTATATTAACAAATATTTACCTAAACTTGTAAAAAAACAAGTTTATTAGCGGGTAATTTTGGGGATAGATGATAGTAAAAGGGACAAGGGATTGGTATCTATGAACACTCAAGTGACAAACTTAATGAACGACATTGAAAAGTGCAGAACGGAAATGGTGCAGCTGGCTTCCCGTACATCTTTATCCGACCATCAGGTGGTTGCCGCCAGTACTCGCCTTGATTTTCTTATAAATAAATATTATTTATTAACTTCAAGAAAAAATACATAAAATAAAGCAGCTGCAATCAAGCAGCTGCTTTTTCATCGTTATGGAAATATAGATTTTTACCTTGTGGATAACTCCGAACTAGGATATTGTACTCTAGCTCCAGCGCCCAGCCAGTTTTCCTCGGGAATATGCTTCTTTGAATATCTTGTGAGGATCATGACCGATAGGTGATGATTCGAACAGCTCGGGGCCATAAGCCAAATCACTTCAAAAATCAGGACAAGGAAAGCTTCGAAAGCATCCGCATCGCACGAAGGAAAAGCTTTAGCTTTTTCGAGGATGACTACGTGATTCGACTTATGCCTGTTGGAGGCCCACAGGACGTGGGTCAGAAAGGCGTTGCCACAGGACGTGGCGTAGTTAGCCTTTCATCATCTGAACAGGCCCTTACGCCTTTTGTTCTTTATAATAGTTTTTCTCCAAATAGGGAGGCCATTAGTTCCACAGCCACAATCGCCGTTCTGTTCTTTTCATCAAGAATTGGATTTACTTCTACAAACTCAGCAGAAGTTATGATTTGTGATTCTGCCAACATTTCCATCGCCAGGTGACTTTCACGGTAGCTAATACCTCCTATGACCGGGGTTCCTACTCCAGGTGCATCATCCGGATCCAAACCATCAAGGTCAAGTGAAAGGTGTACTCCATCTGTTCTCTCTTTTAGGTAAGCAATCGTTTCTTCCATTACCCGAGTCATTCCAAGTCTGTCAATTTCATGCATGGTATAAACTCTAATACCTTTTTCCTTAATAAGTTTTCTTTCTCCTTCATCCAGAGAGCGAGCGCCTATAATTACGACATTCTCAGGTTTCACTTTTGGACTGTATCCTCCTAATTCGGTTAAGGAACGGTGTCCCAGTCCAAGACTTGCAGCCAGCGGCATTCCATGAATATTACCAGAAGGACTAGTTTCAGCAGTATTTAGATCTCCATGAGCGTCATACCAGATAACTCCCAAATTGATGTAATGTTTTGAAACACCTGTAAGTGTACCAATAGCAATACTATGATCTCCCCCAAGTACTAAAGGAAAAGAACCTTCTTTAATAACTTCATCTACCTTATCTGCGAGTCTTTCACTCTTTTCTACAATCAGTTCAAGATTTCGCAGTTTTGAATCTGGGTCAATAGCAACCTTTGGTCTTCCTATTGCTATATCTCCCAAATCATGTATTTCTTCAAAAAATCCTTCTAGTTTTTCATTTATTCCAGCGTAACGAATTGCACTTGGACCCATATCCACACCCCGCCGAAGCTGGCCCAAGTCCATCGGCATTCCTATGATTGAAAGCTTTTTCATATTTAAATCCTCCTAATCTCAGTTCTACCACTATTTTAACCGCTTACATTGTATTGACTCAACTCGACACTTTTTTGTATATATATACGGTTATCCAATTAGCAATTGCAAGAAATCCTTTATCTTTATTTCCATTGTTATGGCAAAATAAACGATATGAAGTAATGTCCTAAAAAAAATTAAAAAAGCCTTAAATCCAATACGGACTTAAGGCGAAAATTTATATGTAGTGTGATGGTGGAGACTAGCGGGATCGAACCGCTGACCTCCTGCGTGCAAAGCAGGCGCTCTCCCAGCTGAGCTAAGCCCCCATATGGAGCGGAAGACGGGATTCGAACCCGCGACCCCCACCTTGGCAAGGTGGTGTTCTACCACTGAACTACTTCCGCAGTGTATAAATGAATAAAAACCCCTGAATATTTTCAAAGGTTAACATAAATGTGAGCCATGAAGGATTCGAACCTTCGACCCTCTGATTAAAAGTCAGATGCTCTACCAACTGAGCTAATGGCTCGTAATGTAAGACGCATCCCTAATCCTTGGTACGTCAAATGTTTCGTTTACCACTGTCCAGTCGCAAACATTAAAATAAAATGGCTGGGCTAGCAGGATTCGAACCTACGAATGACGGAGTCAAAGTCCGTTGCCTTACCGCTTGGCTATAGCCC
>NZ_JAAOEO010000023.1 GCF_011393025.1 Neobacillus terrae
CGCGGGGTGGAGCAGTCCGGTAGCTCGTCGGGCTCATAACCCGAAGGTCGCAGGTTCAAATCCTGCCCCCGCAATCTTGGAAAAAGCGAAACTTTTGTTTCGCTTTTTTGCATTTTGGCTAAAATAAAAAAGGAATCTAAGTTTGTCCTATATAGAAGCATGATGAGTTTGTCAAAGTAAGAAAGAATGATGGGATAACCTGCCTTTTTTGCCGAAATGAAAAAAATCATGTAAACTACAAATAGACTAGGCAACCTTAGGAGTACTTCCTAAGGTTTTTTTGAACCATTCGTGCCAGGCTGATTAATAATTAAGTGAGGGAATCCTCATCTTAAACAAAAGGTGATTAAATGAGTACTTATGAATTTCAATCCAGCAGTCCGGAGGAAACAGGTGATTTTGCGTCCAGGCTTGCTCAGCATCTTCAGCCCGGTGATGTGATTGCTCTAGAGGGAGACCTTGGGGCAGGAAAAACTACTTTTACAAAAGGGCTTGCGAGAGGGCTGGATATTAAAAAAACAGTCAACAGTCCGACTTTTACTATTATCAAGGAATACCATGGGCGAATGCCGCTTTATCATATGGATGTTTATCGTGTCGAAAATGCATATGAGGATCTTGGTTTTGATGAGTACTTTGAAGGTGATGGAGTTACTGTAGTGGAATGGGCACATTTGATTGATGACCAGCTTCCCGCTGAACGGATGACCATTTATCTTTATCATGATTTAGAACAAGAGCGAAGGGTAGTATTGGAACCTAATGGGAACCGATATGAGCAATTATGCAGGGAGATTTTTTTATGAAAATTTTAGCAATAGATACATCTAATTATGCTTTAGGAGTGGCATTAGCTGATAATGATAAAATACTTGGCGAATATATTACATATTCCAAAAAAAATCATTCCATAAGGATTATGCCAGCCATTCAAACACTAATGAAAGACTGTGACTGGAAGCCAGCAGATATTGAAAAAATTGTAGTGGCTAAAGGTCCCGGCTCTTATACTGGCGTACGAATTGGAGTGACAATTGCCAAAACCATGGCCTGGTCACTTAATGTGCCTCTATCAGGAGTTTCAAGTCTTGAAGTTTTAGCCTCAGGAGCAGCGAGATATTTCGATGGTCTTGTAGCACCTTTATTTGATGCGCGAAGGGGACAAGTTTATACGGCTTTATTTAAAGGGGAAGAGGGTGAATTAAAGCAAATTGAAAAGGACCAATTAGCCATGATGGCTGAATTTGCGGAGAGTTTGAAGAACCGAAAAGAACAAATACTTTTTATTGGTACTGATATTCATATACACCAGCAGCTAATAGAAGAGGTTCTTGGCGATCGGGCCCTATTTGCAGAAATGACAGAACATAATCCACGTCCGTCGGAGCTTGCATTATTGGGGCGAAACAGGCCTTCCGAAGATATACACAGCTTTGTTCCTAACTATATTCGCCTGGCGGAGGCGGAAGCCAATTGGTTAGAGAAAAATAGAAAAACTAAACAGGGATAGGATTTTACTAATGGAAAATACATTTTCTTTTCGTTTTATGCAGGAAAAGGATATTGAACAAGTTCACAGGATTGAAGAGCTTTCTTTTAGCATACCCTGGAGCAAGGAAGCTTTTTATAACGAACTTTTTGAAAACAAGTTTGCTGTTTATATAGTATTGGAAATGGACGGAAAGATCGTTGGTTACTGTGGAGTCTGGATTGTAATTGATGAAGCACATGTAACCAACGTAGCCATTTTGCCGGAGTATAGAGGAATGAAACTGGGGGAAGCCCTTATGATGTGTTTAATGAACGTAGCAAGGGAAAAAGGCGCTAAGACAATGACTCTTGAAGCCAGGGTATCAAATCACATTGCACTGTCTCTTTACCGGAAAATGGGATTTCAAGATGGCGGAATAAGAAAAAATTATTATACGGATAATCAGGAAGATGCATTAGTAATGTGGGTGAATTTATGAAAAAAGATCAATTAATTATGGGAATGGAAACTAGCTGTGATGAAACAGCAGTGGCTATTATTAAAAATGGCCGGGAAATCGTGGCTAATGTAGTAGCATCTCAAATTGAAAGCCACAAACGGTTTGGCGGAGTTGTACCGGAAATAGCATCGAGACATCATGTCGAGCAGATCACAATTGTCCTGGAGGAGGCTATGAACCAGGCTGGTATTCAAATGACGGACTTAGATGCAATTGCTGTTACGGAAGGCCCAGGGCTCGTAGGAGCGCTCTTGATTGGTGTAAACGCAGCGAAGGCATTAGCCTTTGCGAATAACCTGCCTCTTGTTCCTGTTCACCATATTGCAGGCCATATTTATGCAAACCGGCTGGTAACAGAAATGATGTTCCCACTCTTATCTCTTGTGGTATCCGGTGGCCATACTGAACTTGTTTATATGAAAGAGCATGGGCATTTTGAAGTAATCGGAGAAACAAGAGATGACGCGGCCGGAGAAGCTTATGATAAAGTGGCCAGGACCCTTAATATGCCATATCCAGGAGGGCCGCATATCGACAGAATGGCACATGAAGGTTCCCCAACCATTGATTTGCCGAGAGCCTGGCTGGAGGAAGGTTCATATGATTTTAGTTTCAGCGGTTTAAAGTCAGCTGTCATAAATACTGTTCATAATGCGGAACAGCGTGGGGAGATAATTGAACCCAAAGATCTTGCTGCCAGCTTTCAGGAGAGCGTAATAGATGTCTTAGTTACGAAGACATTAAGAGCCGCAAAGGAATATAAAGTCCATCAGGTATTGCTTGCTGGCGGAGTGGCAGCCAATAAAGGCCTAAGAGCTGCTTTAGAAAAGTCATTTAGCGAGCTATCGGATATTGAACTGGTAATTCCTCCTTTGGCTCTATGTACGGATAATGCTGCAATGATAGGGGCAGCAGGAAGTATTTTATTCGAAAAAGGAAAAAGGGCTGACTTAGCACTGAATGCTAATCCAGGTTTAGATATTGATATTTATAATTAAGGTAGGAGCAGTGTATTCATAAGATACACTGCTTTTTTGGCTAATCAGATTTTATATCCATAACTTCTGAACGCTGACGGACAGGAAGTGCCGTTTTAGCATGATAAGTAAAACTAAGGAATCCGCAAAAGACTTGGCGAATGCAAAGTTTTTCTAGTGTAAGGCGATGTTAATTTTAATGTTGAGTTTAGCAACTATCAACAATGAATTTCAACTTAACTTTAGTTAAAAAAGAATTATTGTGGATAAATAGAAAACGCTTTTTGGAATTTTTAAATAAATGTGGACAAACCGCTATGAATCTGTGGGTAATGTGGATAAGTTTAACTCATTCTGTGGATAATGTGGAAAAACTACAAAAATGTTGTAAATAGGCTCTTTTCTTTGTGAATAACTTTGTGGATAAGAAAAACACCGGCTTTTAAACCGGTGTTGCTTTTAACCATTCGTTTACTGTCAGCTTTAGTATTTCATTCTGCCAGCTCGGCCCACTCATCCATTGCTTCTTCAAGAAGAAGTTTTGCCTGTTCATTTTTTTGATTGATTTTATGGACCTTTTCATGATCCTGAAACACAACTGGGTCACATAATTGCTCCTCATATTGCTGTATTTCATTTTCAAGCTCTTCTATTTTTTGCTCAATTTCCTCCAGCTTTCGCTTTCGCTGGCGTTCGAGCTTTTTGGCTTCTTTATCTTGTTGGTAAGAAGTTTTTTCTTGAGTTTCAGATAACGTTATTTTGCTGTTTACAGCAAGAGAAGAGCTTTCCGCTTCTATTTCAGCCAATTCCTGTTTTTTTTCGACAAAATAGTCATAGTCACCAAGATAATCAACTGCACCTAATGGATTTAACTCCAGAACCCTAGTACCAATTCTATTGATGAAGTACCGGTCATGGGAAACAAATAAGATTGTTCCCGGGTAATCCACAAGTGCATTCTCCAGAACCTCTTTGCTGTCCAAATCAAGGTGGTTTGTCGGTTCATCAAGGATAAGCAAATTGGCTTTTTGCATCATGAGCTTTGAAAGGGCAAGACGTGCCTTTTCACCACCGCTTAAGGTCGATACAATTTTAAGAACGTCATCACCCGAAAAAAGAAAGTTGCCCAGCACCGTCCGAATTTCCTTTTCGCTTTTGAGAGGATAGTCATCCCATAATTCATTCAGGACCCTTTTATTGCTTGTTAATTCTGCCTGTTCCTGATCATAATACCCAATGGTAAGGTTGGAACCATATTGAATGCTGCCGGAAAGGGAAGGCAGCTTTTTAACGATTGTTTTTAAAAGGGTGGATTTCCCGATTCCATTAGGTCCAACAAGAGCAATGCTCTCACCCCGTGTGATCCGGAATGCAATATTTTCCGATACCTTTTTTCCTGAATATCCTACAGCTACATCCTGGATCGTAATAACGTCATTTCCGCTTTGTTTTTCAATATCAAAAGAAAAAGCTGCAGACTTTTCATCACCTAAAGGCCTGTCCATTCTTTCCATTCTTTCGAGTGTTTTTCTGCGGCTCTGTGCTCTTTTCGTGGTGGATGCACGCGCAAGGTTTCTTTGAATGAAATCTTGAAGCTTAGCAATTTCATCCTGCTGCTTTTCATATTGCTTTATGTCCCGTTCATAGTTCTCCGCTTTTTGTTTTAAATAAGAGCTATAGTTTCCAGGAAATCTTTGAATCTGGCGGCGGGAAAGCTCATAAACCTGATTAACCACCTTATCAAGGAAATAACGGTCATGGGAAACAATCAGAATGGCCCCTTCATAGCCCTGAAGATATTGTTCAAGCCAAGTTAAAGTATCAATGTCAAGATGGTTCGTAGGTTCGTCCAGTATTAAAATATCCGGCTTTTTTAACAATAGCTTACCAAGTGCCAATCTTGTTTTTTGTCCACCGCTTAACGAAGAGACAGTTGTAGAGTGGTCAAAGGATTGAAAATTCAGCCCATGCAGGACAGAACGAATATCGGCTTCATATTGATAGCCTCCAAGTTCCTTGAACTTCACCTGTAAAGAGTCATATTCCCGCAGAATTCGTTCATATCTGTCAGAGTCAGAAAGCGCTTCGCGGTCGGACATCCGGACCTCCAGCTCGCGTATAGTTTTCTCCATTTTACGAAGGTCCTCAAAGACTGTCAGCATTTCTTCCCAAATGGATAAATTGGATTCAAGCCCGGTATTCTGTGCCAAGTACCCGATCGTGACATCCTTTGGTTTTATAATTTCACCACCGTCATAGGAAAGGTGGCCGGCAATAATCTTTAACAGTGTAGATTTTCCTGCTCCGTTCCGTCCTACCAAAGCAACACGGTCCCTGGTTTGCAGTTCCAGTTTTATATTCGATAAAATAAGCTCAGCGCCATAATTTTTTTCCAGCTGATTAACCTGTAATAAAATCATTTTTATTCACCTCAGTACTTACCTAAGTTTAACCGATTAGAGGTACACCGGCAATAAAGTGAATACGCAAAAGGAATTTAAAAGAATGGAAGCGAAAATATAAAGCAGGTTAATATATAAACACAATAAAAATCAAATAAACATTTGTGAAGTATAATACAAAGTTCACACACAATATGGGATAAATAGTGTATTATCTTGATGAGAGGGGATTTTTATAATGGCTGAATTTACACATTTTAATGATGAAGGCAGGGCAAAAATGGTCGATGTCAGCAGTAAGCCGGAAACAGCACGAACTGCACATGCCCACTCGAGTATAAAAGTTAGCAGGGAAATCTATAACAAGATTACCAACCAGGAAATGAAAAAAGGCGATGTTCTGGCTGTAGCCCAGGTAGCAGCTGTTATGTCAGCCAAAAAAACATGGGACATCATCCCTATGTGCCACCCTATTCCGCTCACTGGTGTTAATGTAACCTTTTCCTGGGAAGAGGAAGGCCAGGATGAGTATAAGTTAAATATTTCTGCGGCAGTGAAAACAAAGGGACAAACAGGTGTTGAAATGGAAGCGTTAACAGCTGCCTCTGTGTGTGCACTGACCGTTTATGATATGTGTAAAGCAGTTGATAAAGGGATGGTCATCGGACCTACTTATCTGGTGGAAAAAACCGGAGGTAAGAATGGCGATTTCAAAAGGACGGAATTATAATTCATTAGAGGAGAGGAGGAAAGAAACATGAGTAATGAGTCCATGAAAATACCACAGGCAACAGCCAAAAGGCTGCCGCTCTATTATCGCTTTCTCAATCATCTCCATACATCAGGAAAGCAGCGGGTGTCTTCAGCAGAATTGAGTGATGCAGTAAAAGTTGATTCAGCCACTATCAGACGGGATTTTTCCTACTTTGGTGCCCTTGGAAAAAAGGGGTATGGCTATAATGTTAATTACTTATTGACCTTCTTTAGAAAAACACTGGATCAGGATGAATTGACAAAAGTCGCACTTATTGGTGTCGGAAATTTGGGAACGGCTTTATTGAATTATAATTTCTTGAAAAATAACAACACCAAAATTCAAATTGGTTTTGATGTCAGCCCGGAGAGAGTGGGTTCCAAAATTGGTGATGTTCCCGTTTACCATATGGATGACATTGAAAAATACCTTGAATCTGAAAAGATACAAATTGTGATTTTAACTGTTCCCGCTCCTGCAGCCCAGCCGGTAACAGACAGGCTAATTAAGGCAGACGTTAAAGGGATTTTAAACTTTACACCTGCCCGCTTGCATGTGCCGCCAACAATAAGAGTGCACCATATAGACCTTGCTGTTGAGCTGCAATCTTTAATATATTTTCTGAAGCATTATCCTTCAGAAGATGAAGCACTTTAAAAAAGGGTGCTGTTATACTTGGTTGTCACAGTAGAAATCAACACTGTTTTTTAACACAGTCCAAAAAATAAAAGGTGAGTTCCAATTCCGGAACTCACCTTTTTGGATGTTTTTTGATCCTAAAATGAAAACCTACCATCTTAAGGCCGGAGGCTACATCAAAAGTGGCCAGCAGAACAAGCAGGTAGGTAAAGAATCCCCATCCATCGTCCTGAACGTCCTGAATGGCAAAATAAGTGAACAGAACGCCGAGCAGGAAATAAATGATGCCCGAAAACAAAGGTGACTGTCTCATAAAAATCCTCCAATAAAGCTTTGAATTTTGTCAGCGTCCTGCATCATTCTTTCGATTTGGTCTTTATAAACAGATTGGACAATGACGACAAAAGTATTCATCGCCACGTGAGCGAACATGGAGACGAAGATATTTTTCGTTCTCACATAAAGAAAAGCAAAGGTAAATCCCATTGAAGCGTAAAGTAAAATGTGAACCGGCTCCATATGGGCAAGCGCAAAGACGACAGAACTAATTAAACCGGATATGAAAAAGTTAAAGCGCTTATACAAGCTGCCAAAGATAATTTTTCGAAACACTATCTCCTCAAGGATGGGTCCGATAATTGAACTGACAATCATCACAAAAGGAAAAGCCTGAATTAATTTTAAAATAGCCTGGGTGTTTTCAGATCCCATATTAATTCCAAGAAGTCTTTCAATACTGGCAGCAATTGATTGGGCAAAAAGGGCAAGAAAAACACCGGCGATTGCCCATGCCACCGAGCTGCCGACCGAAGTACGTCCTCGGGCAAAGTCAGGCGACTTTCTTTCGTTTCGCAATAAAAACAATGTAATTAAAAAGGCAGCTGTAAAAGTAATAAGTAGCCAGTAGGGTATAGCAAGCCGCTGCGATTCTAAAGTGCTGTTTCCAGAAGCTTCGAGTATGTGGGTGACAAGCGGAATTCCGACGAAACTCGACAGCTGCATAGCGATATATACAAATAAAATAATCCAATATTCCTTTTTCAATATATAATCTCCCTTTCAGGCTCTTAAATTAATTTCTGCACTATTCCTCATTCTACTCATAAAAGGCGAATTCTTTCAATCAGAAGGTACTTAAGATGGGCAAAATTGCGTCACCTTAGCCATAATGGTTAGGTTGAAAAAGAGAAAATTTTTTTGTTTTTTTTTAAAGCTGATGCTTGCAAAAGATTAATGAATTCATTATTATAATAATTGTGTTAGCACTCAACGTGATAGAGTGCTAATAAATCGAACTACATAAAAAATTTGAGGAGGTTGTTTGATTTGTTAAAGCCACTAGGTGATCGCATTATCATTGAACTTGTAGCATCAGAAGAAAAAACTGCAAGCGGTATTGTTTTACCGGATACAGCTAAGGAAAAGCCGCAAGAAGGAAAAGTTGTTGCGGTTGGAACTGGACGTGTTCTCGATAATGGCGAACGTGTTGCTCTTGAAGTTTCTGAAGGTGACCGCATTATCTTCTCAAAATATGCCGGTACTGAGGTAAAATACCAAGGAACTGAATACTTAATCGTACGTGAAAATGATATCCTTGCTGTAATTGGCGAGTAATCATGTGAAGATGGCAGTTAAATAGCTGCCGGACCAGATAAATAATTTTAAAATACAGGAGGTTTTTGAACTATGGCTAAAGAGATTATGTTTAGTGAAGATGCCCGCCGCGCAATGCTTCGTGGTGTTGACGCATTGGCAAATGCAGTAAAAGTTACTCTTGGACCTAAAGGACGCAACGTGGTTCTTGAGAAGAAATTCGGTTCACCGCTTATTACTAACGATGGTGTAACAATCGCTAAAGAAATCGAATTAGAAGATGCATTCGAAAACATGGGTGCAAAGCTTGTTGCTGAAGTTGCAAGCAAAACTAACGATGTAGCTGGTGACGGTACTACTACTGCTACTGTTCTTGCTCAAGCTATGATTCGCGAAGGCTTAAAGAACGTAACTGCTGGCGCTAACCCAATGGGAATCCGCAAAGGTATCGAAAGAGCGGTTATTGCAGCTGTTGAAGAATTAAAAACCATTTCCAAGCCAATCGAAAGTAAATCTTCTATTGCACAGGTTGCTGCAATTTCATCTGCTGATGAAGAAGTTGGCCAGTTGATTGCTGAAGCAATGGAGCGCGTTGGCAACGACGGCGTTATTACAATTGAAGAGTCTAAAGGCTTCACAACTGAATTGGATGTAGTTGAAGGTATGCAATTTGACCGTGGCTATGCTTCTCCTTACATGGTAACCGATTCAGACAAAATGGAAGCTGTTCTTGACAATCCATATATCCTAATCACTGACAAGAAGATCTCCAGCATTCAGGAAATCCTTCCTGTGCTTGAGCAGGTTGTACAGCAAGGAAAGCCATTATTGCTGATTGCTGAAGATGTTGAAGGTGAAGCTCTTGCTACATTGGTAGTAAACAAACTTCGTGGTACTTTCAATGCAGTTGCTGTTAAAGCTCCTGGCTTCGGTGACCGCCGTAA
Source organism: Neobacillus terrae (assembly GCF_011393025.1). Taxonomy (GTDB): domain Bacteria; phylum Bacillota; class Bacilli; order Bacillales; family Cytobacillaceae; genus Neobacillus_A; species Neobacillus_A terrae. The sequence goes on from NZ_JAAOEO010000023.1 coordinate 9,301, forward strand.
GGCTATGCTTGAGGATATCGCTGCTTTAACTGGCGCTGAAGTAATCACTGAAGAGCTTGGCCGTGACCTTAAATCTGCAACTATTACTTCTTTAGGACGCGCTTCTAAAGTAGTTGTTACTAAAGAAAATACAACAATCGTTGAAGGTGCTGGAGATTCTGCACAAATCTCTGCCCGCGTTAACCAAATCCGCGTTCAATTAGAAGAAACTACTTCTGAATTCGACCGTGAGAAATTACAAGAGCGCCTTGCTAAATTAGCTGGCGGTGTAGCAGTAATCAAAGTTGGTGCCGCTACTGAAACTGAATTAAAAGAGCGCAAGCTTCGCATTGAAGATGCTTTGAACTCAACTCGTGCTGCAGTTGAAGAAGGTATCGTATCAGGCGGTGGCGTTGCCCTTCTAAACGTATACAGCAAGGTTTCTGAAATCCAGGCTGAAGGCGACGAAGCAACTGGTATCAACATCGTTCTTCGTGCGATGGAAGAGCCTGTACGCACAATCGCTCACAACGCTGGCCTTGAAGGCTCTGTAATCGTTGAGCGCTTAAAGCGTGAAGAAGTTGGAACAGGCTTTAACGCTGCAACTGGCGCATGGGTAAACATGATAGAAGCCGGTATCGTTGACCCTACTAAAGTAACTCGTTCAGCTCTTCAAAACGCAGCTTCTGTTGCTGCTATGTTCTTAACAACTGAAGCAGTTGTTGCTGACAAGCCAGAACCAGCTGGTGCAGGCATGGGAATGCCTGACATGGGCGGTATGGGTGGAATGGGCGGCATGATGTAAGGCTTTTAAGCCTTCATCTTGAGAAATAGTTATAGCTATTTTTCACCCATTTTGTGAAGCAGTGATGTAAAAAACTTATTTCAATATCTATAACCACTTCTCAATAAATTTGAGGAGTGGTTTTTTTGTTGCTTAAATTTGCTTTTCGGGACTTCCTAGACGACAGGAAATTTAAAAACACAACCAAGAAAAACATATTAAATTATCAAACACTACTTGGTGGATTTATTAATTATTGTATTGAACATCAAGTAGTGAACGTTGAAGACATTACTTATGTTCACGTTCGGCAGTATCTTATAAATTGCCAAGAAAAAGGAGACAAGGCTAGTACAATCAATACCAAGCTATTGAGGATTCGAGCATTTCTAAATTACATGGTGGAATGTGAGGTCATTAAGAATAATCCAGCTAAAAAGATTAAGATGCAAAAGACAGACGTTAAGATTGATGTTTTCACCGATGAGCAAATAAGACAAATGTTGAACTTCTTCAGAAGAATAAAGCAGCGTGAGAAAACCTACGTGGCATATCGTGACTACATTATTATCGTTTTAATTCTAGGAACTGGTATTCGGAGAGGGGAAATCATTAATCTTCAATGGTCAGACGTTGACTTTGTTAATAAATCCATATCAGTAAAAGGCACTCATGCCTGACATAGCCAATCGGTGACAAAATGTGTGTCTGAAGGTATGTGCTGATACCCTAACGTCTTTGAAATTCATTTTCTTTTGTAGGTACTGGAACACCAGCATTAAGGCGTTCTCGGTAAGCTGTTTATTGTCCCTTTTGACAAAGACATAATCATTCAAGTTTCCCCAGTATCGCTTACAGAAAATTTGATACCCAGCAAGTTCCTTCGCCAGTTTGTCCGTAATCGGAATAGTTTCCTTCCTTCTGGTCTTGCCATGATGAATAGTTTCAAAACAAGAATAAATTGAAAATAAACTGAGGACAATAAGAGCAGGAAATTCGCATGATGGCTTACTTATTTCTATAGGATGGTGTCAAAAATATATACTTCAGATGAGGGATTATGATGTTTTGGAAGCAAAGTGATCGTGATAAAAGTGAGTCCCATAGAGACAAAAGAGCTGTAAATCTACAAAACCTAAAAGAGATGCTATCCAATATGGAAGATGCAGAGATCATCGAGCGTGAGACCAATAATTCTGAAAAGATTATCTTCATCTATATAAGAACCCTAATTAACCAAGAGCGGTTAAATGAAGCAATAGTCGTACCCTTAATTCAATCGTCCTATGCCTCGGTTTGTGATTGTATTACTAATTCAAAGGTTTCCATATTATCTACCCTAAAGGAGGCCGAAACTCAGCTTCTTTTCGGTTCCGTTCTGGTATTTAATCAAAAACAAAATGTTTGGTGTTCGGTGCCGCTGAAAAATACAACTGGCCGTTCCATTGAAACATCTGAAACGGAAACCATTCTATATGGAGCAAAAGACAGCTTCAGTGAACAAATAGAAACAAATATTACTTTAATCCGCAGGCGGCTTCCTAAGACTGAATTAAAAGTTGAAAAATTTACCATTGGTACCTATAGTGAAACAACGGTTATGTTAATGTACATTGATGGTTTGACCAATCCTGAGTTTGTTAAAATCGCACGAAATGAACTCACCAATATTAATTTTGATTTATTTTTTGATTCATCACAAATAGCTGCCTTCATGGAAGATCATCACCACAGCATCTTTCCACAGTTTCTCCAAACAGATCGGCCGGATGTATGCGCATATTCTTTGGTTATGGGTAAAATTACCATGCTTATAGACAATACACCATTTGCATTGGTTGCACCGATTACATTTTTTCACCTGCTTCAATCTCCTGAAGATTATATCAACCGCTGGCCGGTAGCAAGTTTTTTACGTGGTTTGCGATATATCAGTTTTATTATTTCAATCACTCTGATACCGTTCTATGTCGCATTAACCACTCATCATTACGAAATGATTCCTTTACAAATTCTTTATGTATTAGTGGAGTCCAGAAGCAAATTGCCATTTACACCTTTTTGGGAAGCTTTTTTGATGCTAATTATACTAGAAATCATTAAAGAAGCAAGCCTAAGGATGCCAACAAAATCAAGTCAGACATTAGGAGTAATAGGCGGTATTGTCATTGGGCAAGCAGCGGTAGAGGCAGGTTTTGCCAGCAAAGTATTAATAGTATTAGTAGGTATTTCGACGATTGCTGCTTTTTTATGTCCGAATTATTTGTTGACCAAGGCAAACACGTTGATTCAATTTATATTTCTAATATTTTCGTCTTTCATGGGTATTATTGGAATTGCGCTGGGGATGATAGGAATTCTAGCCCATTTAAATGGACTTACATCACTAAAACAACCTTATTTCGCCCCCGTTTCTCCATTTTACGGAAGGGATTGGCTTGATTTGTTTATTCGAGGTCCTTTAATTTGGATGAAGAGACGCCCTGAGCATTTACGTACTTTGCAAAAATGGCGATACAGAAGCAGGAGATGATATCTTGGCTCCATTTTCCTTGTTTAATAAAACCTCCGACATAAATGGCTTCTATGCCATGCTTATTGTGAACAGACTGCAGATACTTTACTTTATCCTCATATTACCTATGTATTTAGTTCATCCTTATATGATATTGGGAATTGTCATAATTGGGATATTTTCTCAAATCAATCTAATTTTATTTTCTAAATGGTTTACTTCAAATTTTTCCGGACAAGGATATTCTGCTTTTGTTCAACTATTTGGCGAACGTAAATTTCGTTTCTTTGTTTTATTTGGGTTAATTCCTATGTTATTAAAAATAATAGTCCTGACATTAAATTATGTGGAGGCAATCCACCAATTTATTTTTCCATCAATGAACATGCTCTGGCTTGTGCTGGCCATTTTACTTATAAGCTTTTATGTGTCATCAAAAGGGATGGAGAATACGATACACTTTGTGGTTATCGCATTCTTATTTTCTTTTTGGGTTATTTTATGCTTTATCCCATTTTTTTTTCCGCCCTTTGCATCACTTTCTGATTTATATCCGTTGATTCCAACTAGCTGGTCCATGAATTCTTGGAAATCCCTATTATTTCTTTGGTCGAGTTTTTCTGGTCCAGAGTACTTGATTTGTATAAGCCCATGGTTCAAGCGTGGTCAAACAATTTTTAAATATTTAACATATGGCAATTTGGTTTCTGTTGTTGAATTTTTAATTTCCTTTATATCATCCTTATTATTCTTTGGTTCAAATTACTTAAGTAAAACCAATTATCCTATTGTAACCATGGCTAGATACCTGCAATCACCTATTATTGAACGGATCGATATGATTTTACTTTCTCTGCATATGTTTCATTTTGTATTTATAATTTCTTTTTTAATATTAAGCTTTTATGGCGGTATTCGAATTGTTTTTAAAAGAGTACATAAACAGACAACAAGAATTGGATTTCTGGCATGTTGTGCTGTGATTTTTACGAGTATTGCCGTTGTAAACCAATGGTTCTGGGAACCGGGAATAAAAGATAACTTATGGCTGTCCCTCGAGATTTGGTCAAGCTCCGTAACATTTTTATTAGTTCCTGCATTGCTGCTGGCTGCTATAAAACTAAAGGGGCGTAGTTTGGAATGAAGCATTTAAAACCAGTCTTACTCATTGTTATTTTGAGCAGTAATATATTCTTTACCGGCTGTTCCCCATTTGTAGATAACAATGAAATTGAAGAGATTGCACCTGTTACCTTCTGGTCCATTAATCCAGGGGCAGGAGGGAAATTAGAAATCAGTACATTAGGCCCGCCTTTAGTTAAAGAACATAAGCGCCTTCTTTCCCTTAAAGTAGACTTGCTTAAACAGGGAGGGAAAGACTTTAACTTAAAGTATTATCGTGAATTGAAATCAGGCCAGCTGCGTATGGTGTTAATCAATGAGGAACTCGCAAAAAAAGGGATCATGCCCATTATTAATACACTATTGACTGATCCCGATATTTCCCAACGGCTTTATTTAGTAATTGTTAAAGGGAATTTTGATGAATACATCAAAAATCAAGTCAAGTCACAACCCAATTTAGATTATTTCCTTTATCGCATGCTTCGGCACTATGAGAAAAAGAAGCAGGGTGAAATGTCTATCATCAATCTCCACCAATTTAAAAAACTTTTGTATTCACCTTTTTCAGATCCAATTTTGCCTGTTTTTAAGGCTCAGCAAACAAATTTTATATATCATGGAACTGCTATTTTTAAGGATGACTATTTAAAAGGCATTGCCCATGGGGTGGACGATCAAATATTCCAGCTCGTCAACAACGATTATTACCTTAAATTCCTGCCGATCCCAAAATACTCTGTAGTTTTAGGTAATATCCGTTCAAAGGTTCATAAAAAAATGAATGAAAATGATTCCAAACTATCAATTCGAATTGATGTAAACGGCCGTATCGAAGAATATCGCGGGGCTAAAGACATACAGAATAGCATCGAGTTAGAAAAATTCAATAAAGAGATTGAAACATATTTAGAAAAACAAACACTCGATCTGTTTAAAAACCTTCAGCAATTACAAGCAGATCCCTTTAAAATTGGAACTCTTACCCTTGGCCCCATTTCCAAACCCATGAGCGAAAAAGAGTGGTTAAAGCATTGGAAAACATTAAAGGTAAATGTAGATTATAATATCAAAATTCACCCGTTAACTAGTGTCCATGAATGAAAACCAATATGGGTTCCTGTAGTAAATTAAGTCACCGTATGGGCTGCCTTTACGGACTCGACCTCGTGCTTTTCTCTTGTCCCTGTCCGTATCAGGGTCCTTAAAAAATAGGCCTTATGGCTGCCGGAAGCATGATTAAAAAATCAAATTTCAAAATCTATCTATGCACTTTAATATTAGGTGTACCCCCCTTATGGTCGTACAGTTTAAGATGATTTCGAAAATCATAGCGAAAGCTGCCAGCGGGATTGAACTGAAAGATTATTGATTAAGAATGAACAAATAGTGGCACTGGACGTAGGAAAGGATGGACTAGACCTTCAGTGTCAGGTAGCGGAAGAGGCACCTCACTGGCTTGCTCCTGGAGGGGATATATTGGTAGAGACCAGCAGAATTCAGGCGGCTAAAACCTTTGAAATCTTTGCTAGTGCTGGACTAATTACCAAAATAGCCAAAAATGAAGAATTGGATGCAACAGTTGTAATTGGAACAAATTCATTCTGGGAAAGAGAAGCTACAAAACAAGTTCTAACGGGTGCTGAAGATGAAAATATTTTTTTCAATAATCCGGCAAACAAAAGTTTGGGGAATTCTCACTTTCATTACCTTTCAAAAATAAATAAGTCACAAAGTCACCAAGTAACTCAAATGTAAATAGAATGTCATGGTAATAGCGTTGTTGTCATTAACCTCAAAGTATAGACTGTATTATTGAGGAGTGATGACGTTGAAAAAAGTAACTGTAGAACAATTAATATTTAAGGAAAGGTTATCTATGATTGAACAAATGTCACTCAAAGATTTTCTTTTTAAGTGGCTCGGAAGCCCAGAGGAAGGACTAAATGATATACTCCCCCTTGAGTACACAGAAGATGACTTTGCAAAGTTAGAGAAAAAAATGAAAACTGAACTAACCATTTATGGAAAAGAATATTTTAGATATATTACCTTAACAGAAGATAATCAGATTATCATAGGGGTTTTAGATTCAAATAATTTCTTACAGCATAGAATTTTATCTCTGGATGAACGTTTGGTGTAATTGTGGTGTGTTAAAGTGAATCACGTTTTTTAAAAGGCGTCTTCCTAATAAGGAGATTCTTTTTTTGTTATCCTTATTGGACTACCGGGGCACGTTGGTTTAAGACCAACGGGAAAAAGAAGTATGTTTTAAGAGTTGTGGTTTTATGCACTTATCTAAGTTAAACTCTTTATGCCCTAGAAAATTTTAATGTTGCAGGGCAGTAGGCTCTTAATAAAATCAAATGTTTTTTGCGCAAGTATTTGGCTCCTCCTACGCCAAATACAGTGATAGCCACTCATGCTACCCCCACTAAAATTTATTTTAAAGTAAAATTATTAATAGAATATGTATTTTATGTTATTAAATTTTTAATTATTGATGACTTATTGGGTTAACTTTGACATGGAAATAAGGTAACGCATCTCCCTCTTGTCGAAAAAAAGAGCAGCTTGAGTCTTTTCAGGTATACAGGTAAAAGGAGGTTGAACGCATGGTGATAAGACACCGAGGTAAAATAAAGTGGAAGCCTGCTTATTTTATGCCGGAACAATTTAAGATGTTAAGAGAGGCAAGAATTGAGGATTTAAAAGTAAGTAAACCTATATCGGATGATTACCAATCGGAGGAAATAGAAAAAAATCCTATAAGCGATGGAATATACAAAAAAGGTAAAAATAGTTCACTTCGGAATTTACTAATTTCTCTGTTTGGTAAAATGAATCAAATCGGTGTTTCATATACAAATAGCAATTTGTTAATGTTTGCAGCCAAGAGGTACTTAAAGAGCTAACTTATGAAAAGGAAGATTTTTTTAAGAGTGAATGGTTACAAGACTTTAAACCGACCTGGAACATCTTTTCATCACGGACAGCACTAATAGATTTTTAAAGCGGAATAAATCTCAGATATGGTAAAGAATAAAGAAGGATGCACTGTTTACGGGCGTTGCTGAGTGTCAGCTTAAATGAGAAACCATTATTTAAGATTCATTGACAGGTAAGAGTTTTTAAAGACGATATTTTTATTGAACGATACATTGAAATAAATCTTTTGCCAATAAGACTATTGGTTAAATAAATTATTATAGCCCATCCCATCTATGGGATGGGCATAATTGGTTTTTGTCCTCATGTTTGTCCTCACCTTAATTTAATTTCATTTATACTTATTGTAGTAAAACAAAACCTAACAAACGTTGCTCTGATGTAACTTTTTTAACGTATTTCTCATTATACCACTTCAATCAAAGAGAGGTGTGAGTATGATTTATAATAAGGCGCGGGGTAAGATGCCTGCCCCAACGATAAGGATAGATTAGGGATATACCATACCGGCATTCGCCGCATAGGATAGTTATGGGCGATATGACGCTTGCAAATTAATTTAAAAACCTTCATATTGAATAAGCGGAGGTGCGATATGCGAAACGATATACAACCAAATGAACGAGCTTTCTCTTCCAAGGAGGTGGCTGAAGAAGTGGGAATTGCAACTCCCACAGTTCGAAAATATGGCCAAATTTTAGAGCGGAATGGATATGGATTTTTGAAAGATGGCGACCGACGTATCTTTGTTCAATCTGACATTAAAGCGCTTATAGCGTTACGCGATACGGACAAGCCCCTAGACGATACGGCTAAAGAACTTGTAGAACAACAAAAAGAAAGATTAGAAGTATCCAATGAAACAGAGATAGCGATAAACGATACATATGAAAATTTACCACACGACCCCAATCAATTAAAAGAGGTCTTAATGTTTTTAGTCAATGAACTTGCAGCAACACGTGAAATGAATGTCCAACTGACAAACGATATGTCACAGCTTAAAACAAAGGTTTCCCAACTCCAGCAAGACCACCATGTTATAAGTTCAAGTATTGGAAATTCAGCACAAAGAACAAATGCTAAAATTGAAAAATTAACTGAACAACAAAATGCCCATTACGAAACATTGCTTCAGCAAGAAAAACAAAGAAGTGAGCTCTTGCAAAAAGAAATACAAAATATGCGGGACGAACAGAAAAAAGAATGGGGTTCACAAAATGATTTTAATAAACGCTTAGAAGAAGCGGTACAAAAACGCAAAGTAAAATGGGGAGGGCTTATCTCCATATTCCGGAAATAAGTTGCTGTTAAGGTTTTTTGCTAAAAATATAATGATGGTTAAAAGTATTGGATCTCGTTTCACTCAACTTAATAAATCATTTTGCAATATTTGATTAGCATATTTGAAACATAGAACTAAGAAAGAGTTTTTCAACTTAACAGGATTTGGTACTTGATCTTGTAAGAACTCGGCGATACCAATGTATTGGCGATCTGCCGAAGCTAAACGAAGGCTCAATTAAATTTCGGTAGGTTTTTAAGCGATATACACCTAAACAAAATACACAACCTTAAAAGCAAAAATAGAATTTATTCAGCTGCGAACCTGCATTAAAAAACAAGAGTCAGTCACTGATAGAGTTGCATGAGGATTGATCGGCTTTTTTGTATTGTGTATCAGTAGGCGATATAATTTGTAATAAATTCGATGCATTAACTTAATAGAAAAGCACAGTCCGATTTAAACACGGTATACATACGTATGACCGAACATTCCTTCAAAGGAAGTCAGGATGCAGCACTCACTGTTGTGAAACCCAAGAGAGAAACGAATTGATTTTTTAAAATATAGCTTGGCCTATCTGTATTCCATCCGACAACGAAGCACTTATAGCGTTACGCGATACGGACAGGCCCCAAGGCGATACAGCTAAAGACCTTGTGTATTACAGAAGGAAGATAAGAACGATTAAATGAAACAGATTTAGCGACACCCAGATTCATATGAATATTAAATGAGATATTAATGGTGTTAACCAATGAAGCACCAGTAACACCTAATATGAATGTCCAACTAACAAAGATATGTCTTAGCTTAAAGTTGCAGCTCAAGTTTTTTTGTATTTCGTATCGCTGGGCGATATAACATGCAAAGTGATCCATAGAATCTTCATCTGTAATAGAAAGGAAGTCCGAAATGCGACTGTACATACACCCGAATGAAAGAGCATCCTGTACCAAGGAAGTGAGGATGCAGTATCCATTGTTCAAAAGCATGGTCAAAAACTAGAGAGAAACGAATATGAATTATTAAAGATGGCGATTGCCTCTCTTTATTCAATCCGACATTGAAACCTCTAGAAGTGTTACACGATATGGAAAAGGCCCAAGGCGATACAGAGAAATACCTTATGTATCAACAAAAGGAAAGATTAGAAAGATACAATATAACAGAGTTAGCGTAACACCGATACATAAGACAATTTCACCCTCCCAAACAATTAAAAAGTGATTTTAATGGTGTTAATCCAATGATCTCACCCCCACAAATGAAGCGATGTCCAACTAACAAACGATATGCCTTAGCTTAAAGCAACGGTTGCGCGACTCGATCGTGTTCACGAAATTTAACGACTAATGCTAAAAATTCATAAGAATATCAAAAAATCATTATTAATCATTGGTTGAATAAAGTAAGGATTTCACTCCTTTTCTTAAGTCTCGTTTAAAATAATCAGGTGGTAAATTTGCGTTAAAGACTATTTAAGCTTAAGGCAAATAAAAAAAACAGAAATCCTTTTGTTCCGTCATTCTAATTCATTTTTCAAATTTCAACAATTTCCCGAGAAATAATCGACAAAATTAGAAGCTTGTAAATGGCGATTTGTTTTTGCTGATAAGAAAGTGTAGTAGTAATAACTGGGGGCGGCAGTGGGTCGGTAATGCTACTGCACGTCTTCTTGCTCAAAGTGGACCCCGAGTTGTGTTGTGTTGTGCACGGAACAACAAGAGGCGCTTGGTGGCTCAGTCAATTTCCGTTAAATGGGTATCCAAAAGGATCTGTCCATTATGGGGCTGTTGACAATCAGGATTTCCTACGTGATTCGTCTTATGCCAATTGGGGCTACCCAGGCGCTTGCGCCTTTTGTTCTTTTTAGATTTCAACATTAAGATCTCTTCTCATCAGATGAACTGGTGGGAAACTTTTTCTCTTCTTCCAAGTTGGATGTAATAAAAACATATATATTTAAAAATGTTATGTATATATATCCAAATGGCCAAGTGGTTGTTGAATCTCTTTTATTCCCGAGGTAGAGTCATGATACTGCTGAATGGGGAGTTGCATCCTCATTTTTTTGTTCGATTATATTGGAAAATTATGAATTATGAAATAAAATAAGTAGAAACATAACTTATCCCCTAAATGAATGTTAGGATAAGTCTTTTTTACATATAGGTACAAAGGGGAGGATGGAAAAATGGCTAATGAATTATACAGCACTGATGTCCTGGTAATTGGTTCGGGTGCAGCAGGAATGATGGCGGCAAAGGCGGCCGCAGATAAAGGGGCTAATGTAATCATTGCAGATAAAAGCCTTGTAGGAAGAGGTGGAGCCACAATTCTTGCCCAAATGACGGTTGCTGTTGCTTTAGGTGAAGCAGAGGGAGACAATCCGGATATCCATTTCAAGGATACAATGGAAGGAGCAAGGGGGCTTGCCGATCCTGGAATTGTACGCACAATTGTAGACAGGGCGCCAGAGGTCATCCTGGAGGTTGAAGGGTATGGAGTGAACTGGGCAAGGACCGATGACGGAAAGCGGTCGCAAGTTGTGTCTCCTGGCCACTCACGCCAAAGATGCGTATATGTCGACATTTTGAATACTGGGGGAGCCACTTCACAGGGATTGAGAAAAACGATTTGGAAGGATAGCAAAATCACCCGGTTTAAAAATGTCATGATCACCCGCCTTGTCAAGGAGAATGGAAAGATTGTTGGGGCGGTTGGATTTTCAATGGAGAAAATGGTTCCGTTCGGTATCAGTGCTTCCCAGGTTATTTTAGCCACTGGCGGGTTGACCGAGGCATTTGAAAGGAACAGCGCATCTACGAATATGACAGGTGACGGATTCTGCATTGCTGCAGAGGCTGGGGCAGAGTTATATGACATGGAAATGGTGCAGTTTTTCCCGATAGCCCATCTATACCCTTCACTTGTTGGAATTGACCCGATAATGTGGGATCCCTTTCGCTATAAACTCGGCGGTCGCTTGTTGAACGGAGAGCACGAGGAATTTATGGACCGCTATGCTGGGGAGCAAGCAGGAAAGTACACCGCTACACGCGATATGACAAGCTACGCCATTTTTAAGGAAGTGGAGGCAGGAAGAGGAACGCCTCACAGAGGAGCCTATCTCGATTTCCGGATGGTGCCATCAGAAAAGCTGAAAGAAGGCTTCGGCCCTGTTATAGATATTTTGAAATCCCAGGGGGTGGACCTCACAAAGGATTTAGTGGAGGTAGCCCCGATGGCCCATTTCATGCTTGGCGGGGTCAAGGTTGATAAAGATATGAATACAACGGTCCCAGGCCTGCTTGCCTGCGGAGAGCTGATCCTCGGGATGCACGGCGCAAACCGGCTTTCAGGTAATGCTATTACTGAGGCACTAGTAACGGGCAGGATTGCAGGCGAAACGGCAGCAGCTTATCAAAATCATATTTTTAATCCAGTTGTCGAAGAAGAACTTACAAATGAGTGGGAGAAACTGCAGGATTTCTGGCACCCTAGGAATACAAACCAGGATGAAGAATCGATGTTATCGATCAGACGGAATATTCAGAAGGCATTATGGAAGGGAGCAGGTCCGCTTAGAACCAAAGAGTCTCTTGAGAATGCCTTAAAGGAAGTACGGTCCCTGCGTGATGTGTGTAGAAAGACGGCATTGGCAAAACAAGATAGCTTTGCTTTGTCTTTGGTGGAAAAGCTTGAAGCCTATCATATGACACTTGTTGGGGAAGCTATCATTCTTGGAGCATTGGAAAGACGTGAATCAAGAGGGGCACATGTCCGGCTTGATTTTCCGGAACAGCAAACCGAAACCTATCATTCAAGATTTACTTTGACTGAAGCCGAAAAATGGGAGATGGAACAGCTTCCAGTTAGCAAGGAGGAATCACAGTGAGTACAATCAAGTTAAGTATTGTCAGAGGCGATGCCAAACAAGGAAGCGAACTGGTAGAATATGAAGTGCCATTCACGGAAGGCTCCAGTCTTCTAGACAGCATTTTTTGGATTCGCGAGCACGTTGACCCTTCGCTTTCAGTAAGATATTCCTGCAAATCGGCAAATGCCTGCAAGGAATGTATGGCCCTGGTGGACGGTAAGGCTGGCTATCTGTGCAGCATCCGGGCTAAACAAAATGCCAATGTGACTGTCATGCCTCTAAAAGGAAGGCCATGGCTGAAGGATTTAACTGTTGAAATGGATTAGCCAAGGTACGCTCCTTATAGGGGAGTTTGTGAAAGAAGGATGTGTGGAATCGGCAGTTCTTCTTTATAGCGGATGAAAAAAACGACCGGGAATAAGTTAAAAAGGTGCTGCGAAACCACGTCATTTCATTTCTAAAAAGTAATATTGATCAGTATAAGAGTAGGAAACTAAAAATGTTTAGTAATGGTAATTTAATTGTCTGTAAGTGTTAACTCCAAAATAAAAACTCGTCAAAAATAGACGAGTTTTTTCAATGATTAAAGGACGCTGAATTGTTCGTTTTTCAAATCAGTCACAAACATATGTCCCGGCGCGTGAGTAATCATGATTTCTGGCTTCACATGCATGGCAACAGCCTGAGGGGTTACGCCACACGCCCAAAAAACTGGGATTTCTCCGTTTTTAATAGTGACGCTGTCGCCAAAATCAGGACGATTGATATCTTCAATCCCAATTGCCGCGGGATTCCCAATATGTAGGGGTGCCCCATGGACGGAAGGGAACCTGCTTGTCACCTGGACGGCACGAATGGCGTCTTTTTCCGTCATTGGGCGCATACTCACAACGGTTGGGCCTTCAAATCTTCCTGCTTTTACCGTAGGAATATTTGTTTTGTACATTGGGACATTTCGCTCTTCTTCGATGTGCCTGATTGGGATACCGTTTTTCAATAGAGCTTCCTCGAAAGTAAAACTGCAGCCGATGAGGAATCCAACCATGGATTCATCCCAAAGCTCTAAGACGTCTGTTAACTCCTGGGTAAAAACTCCTTTGCGGTAGACCCTGTATTTAGGAATGTCGGTTCTTAAGTCTGCATCAGGGGCACACAAGGCCGGCACACTTGCACCTGGCGTGGTCACATCAATGATTGGGCATGGTTTAGGATTTCGCTGACAGAATAAGAGAAACTCAAACGCCAAATCCTTCGGGATAACAGCGAGGTTCGTCTGGATATAGCCATTGGCCAAACCGGAAGTAGGTTTTAACCACTGGTTTTGGCGGATCATTTCACGTACTTCGTTCGGTGTCATCGCTTCAGTTCTGATCATAAGTTTTATCCTCCGTTTCTAATTTACTTAAATAGCTGTGGAATACCGTTGATTAATGTGTATCCTCCCATATAGGCCATGGCAATAACGATAATGACTCCAAAGATTGTCATCCAGAGAGGGTGCTTATAGTCGCCTACAATCTTTGTTCTGTAGGCAGCGACTAACATGACTCCGAGGGCAATCGGCAGGATCAGTCCATTTATAGATCCAACCAATATAAGGATTTTTACCGGCCTTCCGATCAAAACGAACACTAAAGTAGAAATGGCTATGAATGCAACAATTGTCCATTTATTATATTTATCGACTGTCTTACTTAGAGTCTGTATAAACGAAACAGAGGTGTAGGCAGCACCGACAACGGAGGTAACAGCGGCAGCCCACATGACGACACCGAAGATTTTGTAGCCGACATTGCCTGCAGCGAGTTTAAAGACGGAAGCTGGTGGGTTGGCTGGATCGATTGCTAATCCTTGCGCAACAATGCCGAGGGCGGAAAGGAACAGGAAAATCCTCATGATGGAGGCGATTCCGATGGCGCTGACAGCACTTTTGGTTACTTCAGGTAGTGATTCTTTTCCTTGTATTCCAGCATCCAATAAGCGATGGCCGCCGGCGAACGTGATATACCCTCCAACTGTTCCACCGACAAGTGTAACGATTGCTAGGAAATCAATTTTATCAGGAACAAAGGTTTTTACAACTGCTTCCCCAAGAGGCGGGTGGGCAGTAAACATCACATAAACTGTCAGGGCAATCATTACGAATCCCATGACCTGTGCAAATCGGTCCATCGCTTTGCCGGCTTCACGGACAAGGAAGATTCCGATGGCGACGATGCCGCTTAACAAAGCGCCCATTTCAGCAGACCAGCCAAATAATACATTGACACCCAATCCGGCACCTGCAATATTACCGATGTTAAAGGCCAGGCCCCCGGCAACAATGAGAACTGCAAGGAAATACCCCAACCCAGGCAGGACATCATTTGCAATATCCTGGGCGCGTTTCCCTGAAACAGCGATAATCCTCCAGATATTCATCTGAGCCCCAATATCAATGATAATAGATATTAGGATAATGAAACCAAAGCTTGCCATTAGGGACTGCGTAAATATTGTGGTCTGAGTCAGAAACCCTGGCCCAATTGCTGAGGTAGCCATTAGGAAGGCGGCTCCCAGTAGTACACTTGCTGTTGATTTTTTCTCCATATTAAACCCCCTGAAATTTTGGCAGGGTCTGGCCCATAAAGGACATTATCCTGCTAGTTTTATTTTATAAAGCTACCTATTTGGGCAACTGTGATACCGGATTCCTTTAAAGCACTGGTGATGTATTTAGCGAAGTTCAATGCGCTTTCGCCATCACCATGGATGCAGACTGTGTCCGCTTGTATCGAGATATTTGTTCCTTGAAGGGAAGTGACTTTGCCTTCCTTTACCATCCGGATGACCTGATTCACGGCTACTTCATGTTCTTTGATAAGCGCATTTGTTTCACGCCTCGAGGTTAAAGAACCATCCTCCTGGTAGGTACGGTCGGAGAAGACCTCACTTGCAGTACGGAGGCCGAGTTTTTTGCCCGCTTTCACCAGTTCACTGCCCGCCAGGCCGAAAAAGACTAGCTCAGGGTCAACTTTATACACTGCTTCAGCAATCGCTTCAGCGAGCTGGGCATTTTTTGCAGCCATGTTGAATAGGGCACCGTGGGGCTTAACATGTTGAATTTTCCCGCCTTCCGCTTTAACAAATGCATATAGGGCGCCAATTTGATATAAGACAATGTCGAAGGCTTCCTGAGGGGAAAGATTAATCTCTCTTCTACCGAAGCCAATCAAATCCTGAAGCCCTGGATGGACGCCAATCCCTACATTTTTCTCTAAAGCCAATATCACTGTTTTCCTCATTGTTGCCGGGTCACCGGCGTGAAACCCGCATGCAATATTGGCGGAAGTCACATAATCGAGGATTTCAGCATCCCTACCCAGTGTGTACGCCCCAAAGCTTTCTCCCATGTCGCAGTTGATGTCTACAAATGTCATTTGAATGATCCTCCTATCTGAATTTCAATAAAATCCCGTTCTTAAGCTGTTTTATTTTTTTCTCTCTCTTTAGAAAGAGTTGCTGGGCTGTTTCATGAGTTACTTCACTAAAGCTAATATGGTCTCCCGGCTTGGCCTGAGCAATAATCGGTAAATCTACCGATGATATTTGGCCAATTTTAGGATAGCCGCCGGTTGTTTGCCTATCAGCCAGGAGGACAATTGGATTGCCCTCTGACGGAACTTGAATCGAACCAAAGCTTACCGCTTCGGAAATAAGTTCTCCAGGATTCTCCAGTTGTAAAAAAGAACCCTTTAAACGGTATCCCATCCGGTCAGATTGGGGGGTCACTTCAAACGTTTGGCTAAAAAATTTTTCTTTGCTTTCCTGTGAAAATAAAGGATAATGTTTCCCCTTCATTACCCGGATGGATGGATCCTTCTGGTGAAGTGGGATTAAATCGGAGGCAACGGACCAATCCATTTCGATGAAAGGCTTGTCTCCGGCTTGAAGTGCCATGTATTCAAATAGGACCTTTGAAAGCTCACCTGGCAAGTTAAATGGCAGTGAGTCCCCTGCCTTAAAGGCACGCCCCTCGAATCCGCCAATACCCGCTCTTAAATATGTTGATTTGCTATCCATTACCTTGGGAACCACAAATCCTCCTGCCACAGCCAGATAGGCCCTGCTCCCTGTTATTGCAGGCCCAAAGGAAAGCTTGCTACCTTTTTTTACAAAAATGGTCCGCCAAATCCTTACTGGATCGCCATTAATAGAAGGAGACAAGTCGCCGCCACAAATGGAAATGAGGGTATCTTTATCAAAGTGAATAACCGGTCCCAATAATGTAATCTCCAAAGTAGGCTCGTTCTCTTCGTTGCCAACCAATATATTAGAAATGCGATGGGACAGTTGGTCCATCACACCACTTGCGATGACCCCGTATTTTTGATAACCGTATCTTCCCAAATCCTGGACACTTGTAAGGAGCCCCGGCTTAACTACCGTTAACATTATTTATCTCCTCCCAGTTCCAAGTATTCTTTATAGCTGATTGGTTTAAATTTAATTTTGTCTCCAGCCCTGAGGAGGGTTGGGGGTTCCTCATCAGGAAGGAAAAGTTCGACAGGTGTTCTGCCGATCAATTGCCAGCCGCCAGGTGTCTCGATTGGATACACCCCGGTTTGTTGGCCCGCGATGCCGACCGTTTTTGGAGGGATTTTTAATCGAGGGGTTTCTCTTCTGGGGGTTGCAATTTTTTCTGACATTCCACCGATATACGGAAATCCTGGTGCAAAACCAATCATATAGACAATATAATTGCCGCTTGAATGGATATGGATCACTTCCTCAGGGGTCAAGCCATTATGTTCAGCAACGAATTGTAAATCCGGACCAAGATTCCCTCCGTAACAAACTGGAATTTCAACAAGTCGTTGATTGTCCTCGTTAACGGCATGAATTCTGCCCAATAAGGATCTTAATTTTGTACAGACAATATCGTATGGAAGTGCGTGTATCTTGCTGGATTGATTCATCACCTTTACTGGATCATAAAACAAAGAAACAGTAGTGAACGCTGGTATGTATTCGACCATCCAGTCCTCTAAATTTTTATCAAAAAAAGAGGTAATCAATTTAAGATTTTGCTGAGTCTCTAAATTTATATCTTCACCAAGTTCTATTATGACCGCATGGTCTCCTAATGGCTGTAAGCTGTAATTCAATTTTTTCACTTCCTGTTGCTTTCAAAAATTATTTTCTTAATTATACTTTAATATTTTGAATTATGAAATAAATTTTAAAAATAGAAAGAGGATGAGAAGAAGAATGATTATATGGAGCAAAAAGTTTCTAATTTAATTACTTGAGTCTTGCAAAAATATTGTCGTTAAATCTGTCGGTTTATGACTAGTTTTGGAAAGTGCCAAAAAATAAGAATGACACCTCACTTTTAGTGGAAATGGAATGTTACCACACAAACCAATACCAAGAAAAAGGAGATGTCATAGGTTTATGGTATTATCCTGCACTCGTCAAGTTTGTCCTGTCCCTCGGTCTCGCATTGTCAAAGCCCCAAATGAAACACCTTATTTCCTTTATGCATTGCATCATTTTGTGTGAGGGCCGTAAGACTGTTTCTCAGATTCGGAAGAGTTGAGGGAATTCACGCGATCTTAACTGTATGACGAGATTCCTAAAAGAATCTCCCTGGTCTCCTAACAGGATGCAGAGGAGAAGGATGGACCATCTGATGTCCAGGATACGACAGGCAAGAAGGAAAGCCGGTGACTTACGGCCAATCCTTTTCCTGATCATTGACAATACCAACTGCCCAAAAACTCCCTCATCGAAAAAGATAGAAAGGCTTGAATCCCACCATTCACACAAAGATGGAAAGAGTGTCTGGGCCCATTGCGTTGTCACTTCCCATGTAATTGCCCAAGGACATTTTACGGAAATAGGGCCGGCAATCCCAGGAAAGGGAAGCATGAATGCCATCCATATAGTAATAGCTGTATTGCTCACTTAATTCAAAAATGCGGTCATGGTACATTTTTTTAGCAGTCCACTAAAGGGAAATGGACCCCAAACATTTATAAAGTGTTTTATTTCTTTTTCCCGCGCCAGTACGCTGCGCACTTTAACCCCACTGCGGCTGTAAGTTTTCAACCAATCGAGAGCAAATTTTTCAAAAGGCATATCTGATTCTTTAGTGAAGGTACCCTTTTCTTTCTATCCGCGCCGTGGCCTGTCCTTCTCTTTGGTGAGAAAAAACTATTTTTTCTAGTATAAATTACAGCGTCCGAGAATAAATGTTGAAAACAAGAGGATTGAATAAAAACATATTGACAAATTTATTTATTTATTATAAAATATTAAATTGTCTTTTATGTAGGTTATTTTTCTGTTTTTAATTAGGTAGAATAGCCTATATAATAAAAAATAAGAGCTTTGAAGAAATTTTGGTTATTTAGTATTAAACTGATGCTAAAAAGCTAAACGCTTCTCTTTCTAAGATGATGAATCTAGGAAAATAGTAGCGTTTTTTTTGTGTCACAAAATGCAATGATGACTAACTTTTAAATAAAAATGGAGGTCCATTATGGAAAAAATATCGCGAACAAGAACTGTTTTTTTACTCGTATTTCTTGTTATTGTTTGGGGAGTGAATTGGCCATTATCAAAAATGGCACTTCACTATACACCGCCACTACTGTTTGCTGGCGTAAGAACATTTCTAGGCGGACTTATCTTGCTCATTTTTGCATTACCTAGATATAAGAAACTTCACTTAAAGGAAAATTGGCATTTTTATATTGTTTCTGCTTTCCTAAACATTGTAATGTTTTACGGTCTGCAAACGGTTGGGTTGGGCTATATGCCAGCAGGACTATTTTCTGCTATTGTGTTTATTGAGCCTGTTTTACTTGGCATTTTTAGTTGGATTTGGTTAGGGGAGTCCATGTATGGATTAAAAATCATTGGTTTAATCCTTGGCTTTGCCGGTGTTGCTACAATAAGCTCTGGTGGTTTTACCGGTGCTATTTCAGTGTTTGGCATTATACTTGCATTAGGTTCTGCCCTTGGTTGGGGATTAGGGACCGTTTATGTTAAGAAAATCGGTAAGCGTGTCGATTCCCTATGGATGGTTACACTCCAACTACTTATCGGAGGAATCTTTTTATCATGTGTAGGTTCGAGCTTTGAAAGCTGGTCTAGTATCGAATGGAAAACACCCTTTATAACCAACTTACTTTTTATCTCTATCTTTGTCATTGCGTTTGGATGGCTTGCTTTCTTTACACTTGTCGGTTCGGGAGAAGCTAGTAAAGTCGGTTCGTTTACTTTCCTTATTCCGCTAATTGCTATTATTTGTAGTTCTTTTCTTTTACATGAATCTATTACAATTAACTTGGTAATCGGACTTTTATTCATTGTGTTAAGCATTGGTTTGGTAAATATTAAATTCAAACCAAAAAAGGAGGAAGAACAGAACGAGTTTTAGAGAAATGGTAATAATGTTCATTGATCAAATGTTGGGGCTGGATTCCATATAAACGCCCTATATTTTCAGGACATCTACAAAAAGATAATATAATCAGTAAGATAAACCATAATTCAACATTAACACTTAGATTTCTACATGTACCATCATTAGCTTTATAATGAAAATGCCCAAATGTGTATAAGATGAAAAGCTTACAGGAATATCAGCTTGAAGTATATGGCGAAAATATGGTGACTCTAACATTTTGCTAACGCAATCTCATTAAAAACGTTAAACCCTCGTTCAAGATGTTACACCTCAGATTCAGCAAGACCTTGAGATACCGAATTTTTTGCACACAATCTTAAAGATATTACAAACTCCCATCTTACGGGCGACGTAATGTAATTGAGGTTCTAAAACCTTCTTATATCTACCCTTAAACTGAAATAACAAAAAAGTGTGCATGGGCGTCGTTGACAAAAATACGATTCCCGGGCACACAAAAAGACACTAAAGAAGAAGGCCTTTCATCAGTTTACTGAACTGCTGCGAGACCTTTTTTTCATATATGGGCGGATATATAAGCAGAAATGTTCTTGGTTGACCTAAACAGTGTGATGTTTTTCTCTATTCCCTTTTAAGTAATTGTTTTTACTTGATTTCAACAATTTTTCTTATTAGCGAATGAGCATCATCCCTGGCAAAATTACATCTGTAAATTGCTCTTCACTGTTCAGACGGCGCCTTTTCAAAAATCTGCACACCCCGTGTTTCTATCCGCTCTGGCTTTGTATATATATTTAAGGACTTATTTCGGATAAAACCAACTGTCGTGATATTGAGTTCGTTTGCGAGTCGAAGAGCCAATTCAGTCGGAGCTGATTTTGAAAGAACAATGCCGCAGCCAATTTTGGCAACCTTCAGCAATACTTCAGATGAAATCCGGCCACTAAAAACGATAATTTTGTTTGAAAGCGATATAGAGTGCTGCAAACAATGGCCATAAATCTTATCTAATGCATTATGGCGCCCAATATCGGTTCTATCTACGATGATGCCGTTTTTATCACATAGCGCCGCGTTATGGACGCCTCCTGTATCCTGAAAAATAACGGATGATTTTTGCATAAGCTCCATCAGTTGGAAACATTCTTCTATAGACACCGTGACATCAACATTTCCCAGCGGCTTTACTGTTCTGGCATCATTATAAAAATAAAAGCTTTGGCGGCTTTTTCCACAGCAGGAGGTAACAACTCGTTTAGAATGAAAAAGCTCATCGAGTTTGTTGACCTTATGGGTTTTCACAATTGCACGTCCAGTTGTCTCGATGATTGTAAGTTCTTTTATTTCCGACATACTCCTGATGATGCCCTCTGAAGCTAAAAAGCCAATTACCAGCTCTTCTATATGATCAGGGCTGCAAACCAATGTCGCAAATTCCTGGTCATTTAAGATAATGGTAATAGGAAATTCAGTTACGATCGTATCTATGACTTTACTCAAGGCGCCACTCTCATAGCGCCATACTTCACTGTCCATTTTCATAGGCTGATCCATTCCTGTCACCCCTTGGTACTTCCCTCGATCGGCTGATCAAATACAAATATAGTCATGGCGGTATCCTCATCGAGATCGATATCAGAAAATAACCTTAATACCCTGGCGCCCATTAATTTTTCAAATTTGAGAAGAACTTCCGGCTTTTTATAAATTTGTTTTACCAATTTTGTCCGCGTTTCATGGACCATCTGCTTGCCGTTAGAAGTGTTTAACATAAATTTTTCTACATTGGTTAAGTTCCCTTTCATTTCACTAATCGCCCAGGTGCCAACGAACTTTGTGCTGATCTCTTTCGGACCATTTCCTACATATTCTTTCCTTATTTCACGAACAAGCATACTGAATTGATGTTCCAGGCTGTTTTTTGTCATTTCTAATCCTCCTTTGCTCTCACCAGACATTTTTTAAAGTAACAATAAGGAAACCATTTCGCACTCATTTAACGAATGTGTGTGGGTTTCCTTATTCCTTGTTATTTTTTTAAGCCTTCCCCAAGTCCCTTTAAAAGATTAACTCCAAATCCTAAGGCACGATTGATATCAGGATCTTTTAATGCTTTGACTAAGTCAAAAAGCCCAAACTTAACGTCCGACTTTAAGCCTTCCTCTGCTTTTTGCAATCCAGCTGACAGGCTTGAGATAAGCTTTTTTGTTGTTTCCGGTTCAGTTTCCGTTAAAATACCACCTGCAGCCATAGCATTATTAATCATGTTTGTGAGAGGTTTGCGCGTCAGTTGGCCGACAGCGATTTTTGCTACTTTATCTTTGGCTTTAACGAGACCTCCTAAAGCATCTATTATGCCGCTGTCATGTAATTCCTGCAATAGCTGCAGCGTCTCAAGAAGTGAATCTTTATTTTGCGCAACCCCGGAGAGAATACTCTCCAAGGATTCCGCTTTTATGTGTTCCTCTGTTATCTCTGTTCTTTGAATTGTTTTAATTGGTTTTGCCATTATGCATTCCTCCCATCATACAAACCTGGCTGTACATGCTCGTTTACGCTTGCAATAGGGGCATAGTCGCCGCGTTCCCACTTACGGTAAATTTCAAGACCCATTTGCGGGGTACGAGTGGCATTACGCGGGTTGAATTTTGGAAGTGGATTTTCTCCATCCAATTCAAGAATTTCCATACGGACTTTTGCTTGTTTGTATGCCGGTGTATGTGTCACCACATCAACAGCTCCACCGGTCAGGAGATTTACCGCACTTTCGTGACTGGACGAGTGCATTGGTACATAGACGGTTTTTCCTTCCACACGGTTTGTTACCAGAACAGGAACACGGATAGCACCATATGGTGATACAAGGCGGACGAGAGATCCGTCTTTCACGCCCCGCTCTTTTGCAAGCTCAGGTGATACCTCCACAAACACTTTCGGGAATTTGTAATTAAGCCCCTCTGATTTATGTGTTAGGTTTCCTTCGTGGAAGTGTTCCAAGAGACGGCCGTTATCTAATGAGAGATCGAATTCTTCCGGGAACTCTACTGGAGCCACATAATCAAACAGACCAAAGCGAGCTTTTTTATCCGGGAAATTAAAGCCATCTGTGAAAAGTAACGGTGTGTTTGATCCATCTGTTGAACCCCAGTTGAAGCTGTTCCATCCTTCTAGGACATCGTAGTTACACTGGCTGAAGAAAGGTGTTAAGCTTGCCATTTCCGCAAAGATTTCGCTAGGATGCGAATAATTCCAATCAAAGCCCATTTTATTCGCCAGCTCTGTAAGAATCATCCAGTCAGGCTTGCTGTTTCCTGTTAGTTCAAGCGCTTGGTATAAGCGCTGAACGCGACGCTCTGTATTAGTGAAGGTTCCGTCTTTCTCAAGAGAAGGAGCTCCAGGTAAAATAACATCCGCAAATTGAGCGGTTGTAGTTAAAAAGATTTCTTGTACAACAAGGAAATCAAGCTTTTCAAGCATTGCCTGTGTATGATTAGAGTCAGCATCAACCCATGCCATATCCTCCCCAGCTATGAACATCGCCTTCATATGACCTTCATCAATTGCTTCCAGCATTTGAATATTGTCTAGTCCAGGTGTTGCAGGGATATTTACTCCATAAGCATTTTCAAATTTTGCACGGATTTGGTCATCTGTTACAGATTGATATCCAGGGAAAATATTTGGCATTGTTCCCATGTCAGCGGCACCTTGTACATTATTATGTCCGCGTAAAGGATAAGCACCTGCATTTGGACGCATCATGTTGCCTGTTGCAAGAAGCAGGTTGGCAATGGCAACAGAAGTGTGCGAGCCAGCTATATTTTGGGTTACACCCATTCCCCAACAAACCGCTGTTCCATCAGCATCGCGAATCATTTCCGCCATTTGAATGAGAGTTTCTTTATAAATACCTGTTATCTTCTCAGCCTCTTCAAGAGAATAAGGCTGAATCATTTGCAGGAACTCATCATACTGATTGACATGCTCTTTAATAAATTTCTCATTATGCCAGCCTTGGTCAATCATGTACTTTGTAATGGCTGAAAGCCATACATAGTCTGTACCTTGTTTTGGACGAACGAATAAGTCTGCGCGGTCACCCATTTCATGTCTGCGCACGTCAACGGTAATTAATTTTTGGCCGTGAAGTTTTTGTGCTCGTTTAATTCGTGTTGCAAGAACCGGGTGTCCTTCCGCAGGAGCACATCCCACAAGGATAACAAGACCTGCGCCCGCAATATCTTTAATGGTTCCGCTATCGCCGCCGATGCCGCCGGTTTGCTGCAAGCCCCATGAAGCCGGTGACTGGCAATAACGGGAGCAGTTGTCAACGTTATTTGTTCCAAATACCTGCCGGGATAGCTTTTGGATTAGATAGTTTTCCTCGTTTGTCATTTTGGAGGAAGAAATAAAGCCGATAGAATCGCTTCCGTAAGTTTCCTTAATTCCGCCAAGTTTTTCTGCGACAAGAGTAAGTGCCTCATCCCAGCTTGCTTCCACAAACACATCGCCTTTGCGAATTAACGGTGAAGTAATTCTTTCTTGTGAGTTTACAAAGTCCCAGCCAAATTTCCCTTTTACACAAGTGGAAACACTGTTTACAGGAGCATTTTCGGAAGGTTCTATTTTTAGAATTTCATGGTCTTTTGTCCAAACTTCAAACGAACAGCCCACACCACAGAATGTACAAACTGTTTTTGTTTTCTTGATACGTGTATCGCGCATTGCAGCTTCCACTTCAGAAACGGCAAAAATGGTTTGGTAATCAGGCTCAACCGTCTTTACAAGGTCAATCATCGGTGTTAGCAGGTCATCTTCGATTCCTGTCATGAAACCTGCATTTCCAAGCATGGACTTTTCCATTAATGCATTACATGGGCAAACAGACACACACTGGCCACATGATACACAGGATGATTCGTTAATGCTTTTTCCGCCATCCCATAAAACACGTGGCTGATTGCTTTCCCAGTCGATTGTTAACGTTTCATTGACTTGAAGGTCCTGGCAGGTTTCAACGCAGCGTCCGCACAGAATACATTGATCTGGATCATAGCGATAAAACGGATGAGACATATCTACTTCATAATTTTTAGATCGATGCGGGCGTGTTTGGTGCTCGACTCCCATCATTTCAGCCGTATTATGTACTCGGCAATTTCCATTGTTATTGTCACAAACTGTACAGTATAATAAGTGATTTTCCAAAATACGGTCCATTGCTTCTTCTTGTGCATTTTTCGCAAGTTCGGAGGACGTTAATATTTCCATGCCATCTTCTACAACTGTAGAACAAGCGCGCATAATGTTTCCGTTCACTTCACACATACATGTATCACAACTTTGGACCGGTCCTAAAATATCAGAATAACAAATATGGGGATGCTGCATTTCCTGCTGTAATAAATAATCCAAAATGCGAGTCCCTTTTTCAATTTCATGAGCTGTTCCATTAATATGTACATTCACTTTTTCTGCCACTTTAATTCCCCCTTTGATTTCGTTACTCTTTAGAAACAAAACTTTCTAAGAACTGTTTCTTATCTCTCTGTTTAGTTATTAAAAATTCATTAGAAATACCCCCTGTAAAACGGATGGCTAAAAAGCGGCAAATCGTTTCAGGGGGATTCGATAAGCATATAAAATGCAAGCAATAGCCTGCCTTTTTTTAATGAGGGAAGCAGAATATCCGGGCAATGTCCATTACCTAATATCAATACATCCGGTCATTTTTGCTATTAATACAAATTTTTTATATATAAAACTTTAAAATTTAATGGTTATATTAAGCAGCCTTCTTTAATTTTGCATCAGACTGGTTTTGCAAAGAATCCTTATAAGAGACCCAATAGATTAGTGCTACGAATACAGCACCACCGATAGCGTTTCCAATTACCACCGGAATAAAGTTTGAAAAATAATCTGCCCAGCTGAAGTGACCTGCAAAGATAGCGGCGGGTATAACGAACATGTTCGCCACAACGTGCTGAAAGCCAATTGCCACAAATCCCATTATCGGGAACCAAATAGCCAGCATTTTCCCGCCGATATCCTCAGCACCATAGGCGAGCCAAACGCCTAAACATACGAGCCAGTTACAACCCACAGCGGAAATTAAACTCTTAATAAAGGTATCATCAATTTTCGCTTGTGCAATTGCTACAGTTTTAGTTAAAAACGGCCCTGTTTCTGTTAATCCGACAATGTGTCCAAAGAAATAAGCAACAAATACTGCACCAATGAAATTACTAATTAAAATTAACAGCCAATTTCTGAACAGCTGTCCTACCGTAGCACGTCTTGCGAGAACAGCAATTGGCAGTGCCATCATATTTCCTGTTAACAATTCTCCACCTGCAATGACAATTAACATAAGTCCTAATGGGAAAACGGATCCTCCTAAAAGTGAGCTTAAAGTACCCCACTGAGCTGGTAAATTTGCGATGACACGAATATCCAGCAGAAATCCAAGGGCAATAAAGGCTCCTCCTAAAAATCCTAATAAAAGTGTTTGTCCAGTGGGCATTGCTGCCTTTTTGGCACCAGCTTCTACAGCTAATTTTGCTATAGACTGCGGACTGTGAAATGCCATGTTTTTCTCCTCCTTATATAGGTTATTTTTATCAGCTGTCTTATTTTTTGAAAACTCTTAGTGAAATAGGCGTCGACTCAGTATTTTGAGTTTATGGATAATTTGTAAAATTAAAATACAAAAAACCCCACCATAAATCGGTATTCATGCATAACATGAACCGTTTTACAGTGGGGTGACAGCTTAAGCATTTTAACCATACTTGCAATCTTTCCCGCCATAGACGAAAAGTAGAACAGGATACCCAAACAATTCTCATTATCTGAACATCAATGAACCATTTCGTTTTCTATCAACGGTAAATAATATATCATGCAAAAATGGAAATGTGAACATTATATGAACTTTTTTTAATTTTATATTTGAAAAATAAGAATAGAATGTTTAAATGCTTGGGAGTCATATTCTATTTATATCATTCTCTTCGGTTGGAAAGTTTTTGAAATAGCAGCCTACTTGCTTCCTGAGTCAATCCTCCTGTTAGAAAAAATCCGTTAAGCCAATTGGTTCATTTATGTAATTGTAAGGGCTTATCGTTAGACTATCGACATATTTCCTTATATTTTGTAGGTAGGTCAATGTATAATACAGAATAATCAGACATTTAACGGAAACTGGAGGAGAAAAAGTAATGACCCAATTTGACGGCTTTGAGAAAAAACGAATACCAATCAAAAGCACTGTATCAAAAGGTGTAATTTCCGCGTCCATTCTTGCAAGCAGTGTACTGCTCCCACAATTGCCTATAAATCTTTCAAATCAAACGGTCGTAAACGCCGCATCGGTAGCTTATACTGTAACAGCTACCAATTTAAACGTACGGTCAGGGGCTGGAACGAATTACTCCCGCATTGGCAGCTTGAGACAAGGTTCAGCTGTACAAGTCATCCAAAAACTTAGCAATGGCTGGTACAAGATTTCTTATAATGGGAAAACTGGCTATGTCAGCGGCCAATATATAAGGGTCACTTCTTCTTCCTCATCACCTTCGCCAGTTTACAGATTAAATACAAACGGATTAAATGTTCGGTCAGGTCCCGGCGTACAATACAGCAAATTAGGGTTATTAAAAAATGGCTCAGTACTTAATGTTATACATAAAGAAACCAACGGATGGTATAAAATTAACTTTAATGGAAGAACTGGATATGTAAGCGGTCAATATGTAACAACCGGCAGTCCAGTCAAAACACCTGCCAGCAGAATACTTAATGTGCCGCTTATTGCACAGCGACCTGAACTGCCGAGTGGCTGTGAGGTAACCTCGCTCGCTATGGCACTTGCCTACTACGGAGTCCATGTAAACAAAACGACATTAGCAAAGCAAATGCGTTATGACTCTACTAAATTAGTAAGAAATACAAACGGAACCATTAGAACATGGGGTGACCCTGACGTTGGGTTTGTTGGAACGCCATTTGGCAACGGATATACCATCAATCCAGCTCCTTTAAAAAGGCTGCTCGACCGATACCGTCCTGGTGGAGTTAACTTAACAGGCAGAGACTTTTCCTCAGTAGAGCAGTATATTTTGCAGGGGAAACCGGTGCTGGCATGGTTTACGATCAATTTCAAGATGCCTTCTGCCCGATATTGGAAGACTCCTGGAGGAAAATCGATTTATACCCCAACTCCATTACACTGCATCGTGGTAACGGGAGTGGATGCTAATTATGTGTACTTCAATGACAGTGAAGTAGTAAAGGAAAATGTAAAAATATCAAAATCAACATTTATAAATATTTATAATGCCATGGGCAAGCGTGCACTTGCAGTAAATTAGTGAAAAGAGCATTTATGGATTAAACTCTGTAAATGCTTTTTTACTGTTAAAATCCTCTCCGCTATATTGATTGAAATTTCCAAATACTTTAGAATTAGATCAACTAAGGGGGAATGTCTATGAAAGGTTTGTATAAAAACTTCTTTTTTCATTCTGATATTCTAATTGCATTTCTGATATTTTTAAGCGGAGCTGCTACTGTATTATGGCAGGGACAAAATGTATGGGTGCTAGTCTATTTTATGTTTGGCATTTTGGTATTTGCAATAAGTGAATATTTCACACACCGTTTTCTCTTTCATGTTAAAGCACCTAAAAATCTACTTTTGCTTAAATTTTTAAAAAGAATTCATTACGATCACCATACTTATCCTGATGATTTAAAGCTACTATTCCTTCCCATCTGGTACAGCCTTCCTAACTTTTTCATTCTTTGCGCAATCTTTTATTATTTTAATGGAAAATTCCTCAATACTATCTCTTTCGGAACGGGCTTGATCGGCATGCTTCTGGTCTATGAGTGGAAGCACTACGTTGCACATCGACCGCTGAAACCGAAGACAAGGTTTGGGAGATGGATTAAAAAGGTTCATATCCTTCATCATTATAAAAATGAAAATTACTGGTTTGGCGTAAGCACCCCTTTTGCAGATTATCTATTTGGAACTTTTAGAAATGAAAAAGAGGTTGAAACTAGTAAAACAGTGAAGAACTTAGAGAAAAGAGTGTTATAGTTTTTCGATTAAAAACCATTGACACTTGTCGAAAAATGCAGTATATTTTCAATAGTTCAATAAGAGGTACCTTTAATTTAGTCCTGTGAGGCTAACAAGGTTGACGGCTATTCTACCCTGGGTAGAGTATATTTTTGCGGAGACTTTCTGTTAGATTCATAGCAGAAAGTTTTTTTTATGCCAAAAATGGTCAAGGTTAAAGGAATTTTGTACCTCTTCAATTTCATTATTGGAGGTAAACGTCATGGAAACAACAACTGGAACAGCTGTAGTTGCAAATAAGACTCAGCAGGAACATAAGGAATATGGAGCAGTCGAAGCTGTTCCAATGAGTGAAAGAAGCTTAAGTTTTGGAGATATGATTGCCACATGGATTGGGGCAAATGCAAATAATGGTTCCTGGTATGTTGGGGGAGTCGTCGCGGGTGCCGCTTTTGGCGGATCTGTACTGGTCACTTTAGTAGCGAACCCTATTGCTTACCTAATCATGGCTTTAATTGGATTTATGGGTTATAAGGTTGGAACTTCCACAATGGCTCTTACAAGACCATCCTTCGGTGTAAAGGGAAGCTACCTTCCATCAGTATTAAACAGTACACAGTTTATTGGGTGGACAGCGGTTAACACATTTATCGCCGCAATATCCGTCAGTCTGGTTTGTAAAGAGTACCTAGGATGGCCAGCATTTGGTGAGCCAGGCGGAAATAAAACCATGATTTTTGGAATTGTTGTCATGAGTGTTCTTCATCTGCTTTCCATTGCTATGGGACATAAATCAGTTAAATTAGTAGAACGTATCGGTGTTGTTTTCATTCTTATCCTGGGAATCTGGGAAACTATTGTAGTACTTCAGCATATTTCGATTCATGACATCATGAACTGGCAGCCGCCAAAAGGAAAACTACTGCCGATTGGATCAGCATTTGATGCTATGGCAGCCTTCAGTCTTGGCTGGGTACCGGCAATTGCAGAATTTACCCGCTATGGAAAAAATCGTGCTACTGCAACCGTAGCTCCGATGATTGGTGCAAATATTGGTGTTTTCTGGTTCGCTTTAGTCGGTGTAATTGGCGCTATCGGTACTGCCATTTCTACAGGTGTATATGATCCTAACAATTCAGATCCAAGTACGATTGTTACGAAGCTGGGACTTGGGCCAGTTGCTCTATTGGTTATTATTTTAACAAGTACAACAGCCAATGCGGTAAACCTGATGGCTGCAGGAATTTCTTTAACAAATGTCACGAAAAAAATTAAGCCGATGCCTGCTTTATGGCTGGTTACGATTATCGCTGCCATTTTAACTGTAGTACCTTTGTATATTGGAAGCTTCCTTGATTCCTTTATCGGATTCTTAGATTATATCGGAATGGTATTTGGACCAATATTCGCCATCACGATTGTTGACTTCTATCTTGTACGTAAGAAGGCATACGATGTTAACGAATTTGATAAGACAAAAGGCAAGTACTGGTTCCAGGGCGGTTTTAATCTAAAGGCAATGGCTGTATGGGTAATCGGAGTTGTTTTCTTCCTCTTAGTTCACAACAAAGCGATGTTTACAGGCACAATTGGTGCTACTTACCCAACAATCGCATTAACAGGAGTAATCTATTATATTCTCTCAAAACTATCGAAATAAGGTGAATTGGATGATATTAAAAAATGCCAGATTACGCGGAAAAGAAGGTCTTTGGCAGATAGAAGCCGAAGACGGCAACATTACAAAAATAGCAGAAAACGCCAGCGAGCAGGCTGGCACAAATGTAATTGATGCAGAAGGAGGACTTGTCCTTGCTCCATTTATCGAGCCGCATATCCATCTGGACACAACATTAACAGCAGGAGAGCCAAGCTGGAATGTGAGCGGGACTCTGTTTGAGGGAATCGAGCGCTGGGCGGAACGCAAGCAGTTTTTAACACTTGAGGATGTTAAAACTCGGGCAAAAAAAGCACTGAAGATGCAAATTGCACAAGGAATTCAATACGTAAGGACACACGTTGATGTTACCGATCCTAAGCTGACAGCTCTAAAAGCTATGCTTGAGGTAAAAGAAGAAATGGCACCCTGGGTAGACATTCAGCTCGTAGCTTTTCCGCAGGAAGGAATTCTTTCCTATCCAAATGGTTTCGAACTTCTTGAGGAGTCCGTAAAGATGGGTGTGGATGTGGTTGGAGGAATTCCGCACTATGAGTTCACACGGGAATACGGTGTTGAATCTGTTAAGAAGGCATTTGAACTGGCAGTTAAATATGATCGTCCGTTAGACTTCCATTGTGATGAAATCGATGATGAGCAAT
The DNA here is from genome assembly GCF_011393025.1 of Neobacillus terrae. GTDB lineage: Bacteria > Bacillota > Bacilli > Bacillales > Cytobacillaceae > Neobacillus_A > Neobacillus_A terrae. Next base: position 40,651 of record NZ_JAAOEO010000023.1, read on the forward strand.
CCAGATTTGTTGAAGTAGTTGCGGCCGAAGCTTATCGTTACGGTATTGGCGAAAAAGTAACGGCGAGCCACACGACAGCTATGCATTCTTATAATGGAGCTTATACTTCTAAACTATTTAGGCTGCTTAAGCTTTCCAATATTAATTTCGTGGCTAATCCGTTAGTAAATATTCATTTGCAGGGCCGATTTGACACTTACCCTAAACGCCGCGGAGTAACCCGCGTGAAAGAACTTTTAGAGTCTGGAATTAATGTTTGCTTCGGACATGATGATATTTTTGATCCTTGGTACCCGATGGGAACAGGCAACATGCTTCAAGTACTTCAAATGGGACTTCATGTTTGCCAATTGATGGGCTATGAGCAAATCATGGAATCTATTGATTTAATAACGCAGAATAGTGCCAAAACACTTCAAATTGAAGATCAATATGGTGTTGAAGTTGGAAAACCAGCTAACTTTATTGTTCTCCCTGCAATGGATTCATATGATGCAATCCGCCGCCAGGTATCCGTGCGATACTCAATCCGCAACGGAGAAGTAATTGCTGAAACAAAACCAAGCACTCCAATGATTTATCTGGATAAGGAAGAAGCAATTGATTTCCAAAAATAATAGAATAAAGGCCGTTTAGACACTAAGGTGTTTAAGCGGCTTTTTAAATTTGGGAATAATAAGAGGTGTAGTCCGCTAAAGGAAAGAATATATATGGAGGATTAATAGCCTGAAAGGATGATTAACACATGAAACAAGAACAAATTGAAAATTATGCCCAATTAATCGTGAAACAAGGTGTGAATCTGCAAAAGGATCAGCTGTTGGTCATACTGGCCCCGATTGAAGCAGCTAATTTTGTAAATATGCTTGCGGAAGCGGCTTATAAAGAAGGGGCAGGGCAAGTTGCCGTGAAGTGGGATGCTGCTGAACTGGACAAAGTCAGATTCCTCTATGCACAGGAAGATTCCCTCGACAAATATCCTGAATGGGACCAGGATTTTTATCTAAAGACAGCTGCAGCTGGTGCGGCTTATATAAGTGTTTATGCTGAAGACCCAGAGATGTTTAAAGGAGTTAATCCTGAGCGGATAGCAAAGGCACAAAGAGCAATGGGAAATGCCATTAAGGAATACAAGGAAAAACGAATGAGCAACCAAAACCGCTGGTCAGTTGTTTCAGTGCCAACACCGGCTTGGGCAAAAAAGGTTTTTCCAGAGCATGATACAGAAGCAGCCATTGAAAAGCTTTGGGAATTAATCTTAAAGGCAGTTAGGTCTGATCTTTCCGATCCTATAAAGGCGTGGGAAGAGCATAAGCAAAAATTAAAGCAGAGAATTGAATTCATGCACAGCAATGAAATTATAGAGCTTCATTACATAAATTCGTTAGGAACAAACCTGACTATTGAGTTCCATGAAGAGCATAAATGGGTCGGGGGTTCGGAGCATGCAGCTGATGGCGTTGAATTTATTGCCAATATGCCAACAGAAGAAATTTTCACAGTTCCCAAAAATACAGGTGTTAATGGAAAAGTGGTAGCTTCAAAGCCGCTTCATTATAACGGGAGTCTGATAGAGGATTTCTACTTCGTATTTAAAGATGGTAAAGTGGCTGAATTTGATGCCAAGATCGGAATTGAAACACTTAGTAAACTGATTGATACTGATGAGGGTTCATCAAGACTCGGAGAAGTTGCTCTCGTGCCATATCAGTCACCTATTTCAAGCATGAACACTCTTTTCTATAATACATTGTTTGATGAAAATGCCTCCTGCCATCTGGCACTCGGTAAGGCATATCCAATCAATATAAAAAACAATGAAAAGTACAGCAAGGAAGAATTGGCCGCAATGGGTGTAAATGACTCTCTTGTACATGCCGATTTCATGTTTGGCACTAGTGACCTTTCTATTGTTGGAAAAACTAAATCAGGTAAAGAAATTAAAGTATTTGAGAACGGAAACTTTGTGTTTGAGAATCAATAATTTGCAGTGTTATGAAGTAATAAAAAGCTGGTTCAAAGGGCCGTTAATCTGGTCTTTGAAGCAGCTTTTTTAGCTTAAACATATCCAATGGTTAACGTCCAGAATAGGGACCAAATTGGATGATTGTTGATTTTATATGAATGGTTTCCCCCTCTGCCGGAACTCTTAATTTGTATACATAAATTTGATACCCTTCATTTGGCGGGGCGTATAGTGCCCCCAAATGTCTCTTTGAAAGCAAAAGGGGTAACTAAAGGGGCGTATAGTGCCCCCAAATGTCTCTTCGAAAGCAAAAGGGGTAACTAAAGGGGCATATAGTGCCAGCTGTGCTTAAAGCACATGGTTGATTTTTCGCTAGGTTGATCGCCTGCGGAAAGTGAGCACGCGAGCGAAAATAACCAGTCAAGTTTAAAGGCATCCATGCAAAAGAAATGGCAAATAAATGATGAAATAAAAGGGATTTACAATTAAGCCTAATTATTAAAATGTTAATACATCTCCCTATATTTACGAGGTGGGTCTTTTTAGTATTGTTTAAGAAAGTCCAGGTCCCTTAAATGGAAAATTTTAAAAAAAGGTATGGCGATAAAGGTTTTTTTTAGAAAATATAGAATTATATAGGGTAAATATGCTTTTTTTATGAACTTTCATAAGGGGGATTTTCGTGAAGCAGGAACAAATGCGGCTTGATATAGAGAAAATTTTAAATAATATCGAAAAAGTAATGATTGGGAAGCGAAACGTTGCTGAATTAAGCCTCGTGGCTTTGCTCGCCGAAGGACACGTACTGCTGGAGGATGTGCCAGGTGTCGGTAAAACCATGATGGTTCGTGCACTTGCCAAATCTGTAAATGCGAAGTTTAAAAGGATTCAGTTTACTCCTGACCTCTTGCCATCCGATGTGACGGGTATATCTATTTATAATCCAAAGGATATGGAATTCCAATTTAGACCGGGCCCATTGATGGGAAATATTATTCTTGCAGATGAAATTAACCGTACGTCCCCAAAAACTCAATCAGCCCTTTTAGAAGGTATGGAAGAGGGCAGTGTGACGATTGACGGTGTCACCCACATACTTCAAAAGCCGTTCTTTGTTATGGCCACTCAAAACCCGATTGAATATGAAGGTACTTTTGCGCTGCCTGAGGCTCAGTTGGACCGTTTTCTTTTAAAAATGAAAATGGGTTATCCTGAAATTGGCGAAGAAATGGAAGTTTTAAACCGGGCTCAGAAAGTGCCGCCAATTGAAGATCTCACACCAGTTATAGACCTTGAAGGACTGCGTGCAATCCAGACGGAAATAAAAGAGGTTTATGTGGACAGCAGCGTCAAGCGGTATATTGTAGATATTGCGTATGGAACGAGACACCATGGAAGTGTTTATCTCGGTGCAAGCCCGCGTGGTTCCATTGCACTAATGAAGGCAGCCCAGGCTTATTCATTTATGAGGGGACGCGACTATGTTCTTCCTGATGACATCCAGTACCTTGCTCCATTTGTTTTTGCACACAGGATTATTTTGAAATCGGAAGCTAAATTTGAAGGTATTACTGCTGAGGAAGTTATTAGCCGGGTTATTGCCCGTGTGCCTGTTCCGGTTCAGAGGCTTGTGAATTAAATGGAAAAATTGTCGTCTTTATTGAAAAGAATTTGGAAGGGGCTAGTTTTATACCTGCTGTTTGCGGGGGCATTTTCCTATGCCATGTTTCAAGGGGGTTTTGTAAGCTGGTTTTTGTTTTACAGCTTTTTGCCTTTTGGGATCTACAGCCTAGGCATGGCCTTTTACCGCATAGGAGAAATAGAAGTTGAACGGCTTCTTCCTAAAACGGATTTTAACGCAGGCGAACCTTTAAAAGCTGAAATTAGAATTACAAGAAAATCTTCCTTTCCATTATTTTATCTTTTGGTTGAAGATCAGCTATCTGATGAACTTAAACAATCAAACCTCAGTAAGAACACCAAGGTTCTTCTTTTTCCGGGATTTAAAAAAGAGTTCTCCTATAAATATACAATTGACCATCTCATCCGCGGAGAACATTTCTTTCAATCTTGTAAGCTGACCACCGGGGATCCTCTTGGACTGATTGAAAAAGAAGAAAAGGCGAACGCGGAAAATAGGATTCTTGTTTATCCTGCCTATACTGATTTAATTTATCAGCCCTTTGAAAACCATTATGATCAGGGAATGACGGCTTCAAGGGAAAGAGTACAGCGGGACAGCACCATGGTCATTGGAGTAAGAGAATACCAGCCAGGCGACCGATTCTCCTGGATCAATTGGAAGGCGACCGCCAAGCGTAATGAGATAATGACGAAAGAATTTGAGCAGCGTCAGTCCCACGATGTATTTGTGATTATGGACTGCCAGCCTGATCACCGGTTTGAAACGGTTGTTTCGTTTACAGCTTCTCTTGTAAGAGCTATTTTAAAAAAGGGAGCACAAACCGGGCTGATGACGAATACAAAAGATACCGCTTCCTTCCCCATCAGGGGAGGGGAAAAGCAGATGCAGCAGATTTTTTATCATCTTGCTAAAATCAAGCCCTATCATTCCGTTCCTTTTGAAAAGATGCTGGAGACAGAGATTTTTTCAGCACATCAGTCTGTAGCTTTTATGTTAATAACAGCTAAGGTATCAAAGGAGTTAATTGAAAAAGCGGGCGCTCTTGGACAAAGAAAAGGAGCAGCAACCATTTTTCTAATGAAGGATGCAAAAGAAACACCTGATAAGAACGAAGTTACTTTAAAGGCTATGGCGAACGCCCGAGGTGTCAAACTTGTATTAGTTCATGACGGCCAGTTTGCCTCGGCTTTCTCGGAGGTGAATTTGCGATGAGAAACCAGGCAGGTGAACGAGGGAAAACCTCGATGCAATTATATGCCATTGCCTTTTTTATGCTGTGGGAATGGCTGAGACCGATTGGTAAAGTAACGGAAACCAGCTATCTGGGAGTTTTTATTGTTTTTATTGCCTTGTCCTTTGCCGGGGGCTATTTTCAAATAAACAAAGGACTGAAGGTCACAATCAAATTACTCTACATTCTGGGAAGTGTCTACAACTTCTACTATTCCGGCGGATTTTTTCATTTTAACTGGTGGAACCTCTTCTTTACTGATTTAAGTAAAAATGCAGGTTTTATTGGAAGTGGGGATTGGACTGCCCTCTCAGATCCCTTCCGGACAATTCTATTTTTTACTTTGCTGTGGCTGATGGTTTATCTGTTGCAGTATTGGCTTCTTAACCGGCAGCGAATTTTTGTGTTTTTCCTTATGACTATTATATATATAACTGTTTTGGATACTTTTACTCCATATAATGCAAAGTGGGCAATTGTAAGAACAGTTCTCGCTGGTTTTACAGTGATGGGTATACTCACCTTTTCACGGATTATTAATAAAGAGAACGTTGGAAAGGATTCTACCTCGAGGCGTAAATGGATGATTCCGCTTGCCGTTATGCTTTTTTTAAGCGGTTTTGTTGGTATGATAGCACCAAAGGCAGCACCCGTTTGGCCAGACCCTGTTCCTTTTTTAACGTCGCTTAACAACAAAAGCGGAGATGAAGGAAATTCTGGCGGCATAGCTAGAATTGGTTACGGGACTAACGACTCCAGGCTGGGAGGGCCATTTATTCCGGATAACAGTGTCGTTTTTACTGCCAACACGGAGAGCAGCCATTATTGGAAGGTCGAATCAAAAGAGGTTTATACGGGTAAGGGGTGGACTTCTCCGCGTAAAGAGGCAAGAGAACTTTTTAATAAGGACGAGGAAGTACCGTTCGGCCGTTTTCCTGGGGATATAAAAACCGAAAAGGAAAAAGTTGAACTAAACATGAATCTCCTATACAACCATATTGTATATCCTTACGGCACTGTGAAGATTAATGCAGGTAAAAATGTAAGTTTTGAAGCGGATCCTGTTTTGGAAAAGATTTATAGCTATATGCCAAACAGAGAGCCCTATCGTGCAACCCAATATTCAATGGATGTTGAGGTACCTGAATATAAGGTATCTGCTTTAAGAAGTATAACTGGAGACGAACAGACTGTGCTGTCTCCGGAGTTTATGGCTCGCTATACGCAGCTGCCAAACTCCCTACCTTCCAGGGTGAAACGGCTTGCTCAGGAAATTACGGCTGGCAAAGAAAATTGGTGGGATAAAGCAAATGCAATTGAGGATTACTTTGATCTGCCCGACTTTACCTATGATCAAAAGAAGGTAGCGGTTCCAGGAAAGAAGGATGACTACGTAGATCAATTCCTTTTCAAAACAAAGCGTGGCTACTGCGATAACTTCTCCAGTTCCATGACTGTTATGCTAAGAACACTTGGTATTCCGGCAAGATGGGTAAAAGGTTATGCGCAAGGCGAGTTTCAGAAATACGATAGCGAAAATTCCAACAGACAGGTATTCGAAGTTACCAATAATAATGCCCACTCCTGGGTTGAAGTTTATTTTCCAGGGCAGGGATGGATTCCTTTCGAGCCAACCAAGGGCTTTGATAACAGTATTAAGCTGAACTATGAGATTAATTCCCACTCAACAAATAAATCTGAGGCGGCACCTGTTACGATCCAGAAAAAAACCCCGAAAAACAGGCTTGAAGAAATGGAGAAAAACACGGTTAAAAGTAAAGCCGTTAAAAAGGAAGAAACGGCCTTGAAAAAGGCAACTGTTTTTATTCAGATGCAATGGTTAAAAGTGCTGCTTGGATTTTTGGCTATAGGTATTCTTGCATATTTATTGTATAACATTCGCTACCGATGGCTGCCTCACTACTTCATCTTCCTGTTTAAGTGGAGAAAAAACGATACTCAATTTGCGAAGGCCTATATGGTATTGCTAAAGCAGCTCGAACGGTATGGTCTAAAACGTAGAGACGATCAAACATTAAGAAGCTATGCCAAATATGTCGATTCTTTTTTTACTAGCAATGAAATGGGTCGTCTGACAAACCGTTATGAGCAGATGATTTACAACAACAGCTTGCCTAAAGGAAGCTGGAATGAAAATAGGGAATTATGGGAAAATTTAATTAAAAAGACAATTGCTTGACCTGAAATTTAATCTATTGCTACAATATTAATCAAATTTAATATTGTGCGTTACCTTCATATATCCTCGATGATATGGATCGAAAGTCTCTACCGGGCCGCCGTAAATGGCCTGACTATGAAGGCAGAAATTTCTTTTATTAAAATCTAAGAAAACTGGAATTCTGCCTTCGTTTATTTTTATACGGGCAAATTTTAGTTTTCTTTTTTTATGCCTATTAAAATAGAGAGAGGCTTTTTATGCAAAGTTTTCTTAAAGGATGAAATGTTTTTGTACTGAAGGCAAAAGATAAGAGGAAGAAATAGAAGAAAGAGGTGGCCGTTTTGACGGGGAAAATAGAGCTTCAAAACCAAGAGAAAATAGTGGTTCTGGACTTTGGGAGCCAATATAATCAGTTAATTACCAGGCGGATTCGTGAGTTGGGTGTATACAGTGAACTGCATCCTCATACGATTACAGCTGAAGAAATAAAGGAAATGAACCCAAAGGGGATCATTTTCTCAGGTGGCCCAAACAGTGTTTATGATGAAAACTCGTTCCGCTGTGATGAGCGTATTTTTGATTTGGGTCTTCCTATCCTTGGTATTTGTTATGGGATGCAGCTAATGACTGTTCATTTTGGCGGAAGAGTGGAAAAGGCAAAAAATCGTGAATATGGCAAAGCATTATTAACCCTGGAGCATGAGTCCAAAATTTACAAAGGATTGCCTAGAGAGCAAATTGTATGGATGAGCCATGGAGATCTTGTTATGGAGGCGCCAGAAGGCTTTAAGGTAGACGGAATTAACCCTTCATGTCCAATTGCGGCTATGAGTGATGAAGAACGGCGCTTATACGCAGTTCAATTCCATCCTGAAGTTCGCCATTCCATGTACGGAAATGAACTTCTTAAAAACTTTGTTTTTGAGGTTTGTGAGTGTAAGGGTAAATGGTCGATGGAGAACTTTATTGAAATTGAAATGGAAAAGATCCGGCAGACTGTTGGAGATAGAAACGTTTTATGTGCCCTTAGCGGCGGTGTGGATTCATCCGTTGTCGCGGTTTTAATCCATAAAGCTATAGGCGACCAGCTTACATGTATTTTTGTAGACCATGGCCTGCTTCGCAAAGATGAAGCTGATCAGGTAATGAAAACATTTGCTGATGGGTTCAACATGAATGTTATTAAAATTGATGCAAAAGATCGCTTCCTTGGCAAATTAAAGGGAGTTTCCGACCCGGAACAAAAGCGGAAAATCATCGGCAACGAATTCATTTATGTGTTTGATGATGAAGCAGCCAAGCTTGAGGGAATCGATTTTCTTGCTCAAGGTACTCTTTATACTGACATTATTGAGAGCGGAACAGCTACTGCGCAAACAATAAAATCCCACCACAATGTGGGCGGGCTTCCGGAAGACATGCAATTTACTTTAATCGAGCCATTAAATACTTTGTTTAAAGATGAGGTTCGTGCTCTTGGTACAGAGCTTGGCATACCTGATGAGATTGTCTGGAGACAGCCATTCCCTGGACCAGGACTTGGAATAAGGGTTCTAGGAGAAATTTCTGATGAAAAGCTTGAGATTGTTAGGGAGTCAGACGCTATCTTGCGCGATGAAGTGAAAAAAGCCGGCCTTGAGAGGGAAATTTGGCAGTACTTCACGGTTCTTCCTGATATCAGAAGTGTTGGAGTAATGGGGGATGCCCGCACTTATGATTACACAATTGGAATCCGTGCTGTTACATCCATTGATGGAATGACCTCAGACTGGGCGAGAATTCCCTGGGACGTACTAGAGGTGATTTCGACAAGAATTGTTAATGAGGTTCCTCATGTAAACCGGGTCGTTTATGATATAACCAGTAAGCCACCTGCAACAATTGAATGGGAATAGTTTCTTAATATACGAATGTTAAGTTGTAGAAATTTGTAAAATGTTCGTGTTTTATGTTGACATAGTACTTTTTTCCTGTTAAAATCCAGATAGATTAATGAAAAACATACGCATCGTATAATGTTGGGAATAAGGCCCAAAAGTTTCTACCAAGCTACCGTAAATGGCTTGACTACGAGGCAGTGTCAGATTAAGGAATGTTTCCTCTTTCCTTTTTGTGGTTTATACACATGCCAAAGTCAGCGCTCCGGTAGAATGGAGCGCTTTTTTATTTCTTTTTTGGGGAACGACAATACGGATCGCGATGTATTTACAAGAAACAGGGGGAAAGAGAAATGAAAAAGTATTTCCAATTTGAAGAGCTCGGTACAAATTACCGCCGTGAAACGATGGGAGGAATCACTACCTTCCTTGCAATGGCGTATATACTTATCGTAAATCCGATCACATTAACACTTCAGAATATTAAAGGTCTTCCGGCTGTAATGCATATGGACTACGGTGCCGTTTTTGTCGCAACAGCATTAGCTGCTGCGATTGGATCAATTGTAATGGGCTTGCTTGCGCGTTATCCGCTGGCGTTGGCACCTGGTATGGGATTAAATGCATTCTTTGCCTATTCTGTACTGCTTGGAAGCAAAATCCCTTGGCAGCACGCGCTCGGTGCTGTATTTATTTCCGGTGTGTTCTTCTTTTTACTGACTGCAACAGGCTTACGTGAAAAAATAATAAATGCCATTCCAGTTGAATTAAAACACGCCGTTGGAGCGGGAATTGGTTTATTTATTACCTTTATAGGTTTCCAAAACGCAGGTATTATAGTTAAAAATGATGCAACACTTGTTGGTTTAGGTGATTTTTCAAATGGCAACACTTTATTAGCGATTTTTGGTATTATAATAACCGTTATTTTAATGACGAGAGGCATTAAGGGTGGAGTATTTTACGGAATGATCATTACGGTTATCGTAGGTATGATTTTTGGTCTTATTGATACACCGCATAAAGTAGTTTCTGCAGTGCCAAGTATTAAACCAACTTTTGGAGCAGTTTTTAGTTCTTTTGGTGACAGTTCTTTCTATACAACATCAATGCTTGGTATTATTCTTACATTCTTATTCGTTGATTTCTTTGATAACGCAGGTACATTGGTTGCAGTTGCCAACCAGGCGGGGTTAATGAAGGACAATAAACTTCCTCGAGCAGGAAAAGCATTATTTGCAGATTCCATCGCATCTATTGCTGGTTCTATCCTTGGAACTTCTACAACAACATCATACATTGAATCATCTGCTGGGGTTGCAGCAGGAGCAAAAACAGGGTTTGCGTCATTAGTTACAGCAGCACTTTTCATCCTGTCACTTTTCTTCTTCCCGTTATTATCTGTAGTAACAGCACCGGTTACAGCACCTGCCCTTGTCATTGTAGGTGTGCTGATGGTTTCATCTTTAGGAAAAATTGATTGGACTAAGTTTGAAATTGCAGTCCCAGCTTTCCTAACTATTATTGCAATGCCTCTTTCTTATAGCATTGCAACTGGTATTGCCGTTGGTTTTATCTTCTATCCAATTACAATGCTGGTTAAAGGACGGGTAAAGGAAATTAACCCAATTATGTATGTGTTTTTCGTGATTTTCGTCCTTTATTTTATCTTCCTGAAGTAATTTTTATATTGCGAAAGAAGCCGCGATGGTTCGCGGTTTTTTTCTTTTAAAAAGAATGATAGTATTATAAATGGAATCTTAATTAAAGGAGAGAGATCATGGAGAAAATATTCATTTTCGGCCATAAAAATCCGGACACAGACACCATTTGTTCCGCGATCACTTATGCTGATTTAAAAAATAAATTGGGCTTCAATGCTGAACCTGTCCGCTTGGGTACAGTAAGCGAAGAAACACAATTTGCGCTTGATCATTTTGGGATGACTGCACCCCGTCTTGTTGAAAAAGTTGCAGCCGAAGTAAAAGAGGTTATTTTAGTAGACCATAATGAGCGTCAGCAAAGTGCTGATGATCTGGAAGAGGTCCGTGTAGCAGAAGTTATTGACCACCATCGTGTTGCTAACTTTGAGACAAAGGATCCTTTATACTTCCGTGTTGAGCCAGTTGGCTGTACGGCTACAATTTTAAATAAAATGTACAAAGAAAACGGTGTTAACATCGAAAAGTCAATTGCAGGTTTAATGCTTTCCGCTATCATTTCTGACACACTTTTGTTTAAATCTCCAACCTGTACACAACAGGATATCGACGCTGCGCGTGAACTAGCTGAAATCGCCGGTGTTGATGCAGACTCCTATGGACTATCTATGTTAAAAGCAGGAGCTAACCTAAACGATAAATCTGTTAAGGACCTGATTTCATTAGATGCTAAAGTTTTTCCAATGGGAAATGCGAAGGTAGAAATAGCACAGGTGAATGCCGTTGACACAAATGATGTTCTTTCCCGCCAAAAAGAAGTTGAGGAAGTTATCAACACTGTAATAGAGGAAAAGAATTTAGACTTATTTGTTTTTGTTGTAACTGACATTTTAACAAATGATTCTGTGGTTTTGGCTCTTGGTAAGGGAGTCGCAAATGTTGAAAAAGCATTCAATATAACTTTAGATAATAACATTGCCGTTCTAAAAGGTGTTGTATCCCGTAAAAAACAAATTGTTCCGCCGTTAACTGCGTCCTTCGAATAATAGTTTCAGTAAGACCGTCTTTCAGGCGGTCTTTTTATTTTTCGACAATCAAGAGAATTTTAATGTAGAATGATTGACTTCTTTGTTTCCCATGACTAACATGAAAATCAGACTAAATACAATTTGTGCGAGGGAGTGGCAGGATGAATTTTATAGTTAAAAAAGTGTTAAATAATAATGTAATCATCGCTGCTCACGAATCGTACGGGGAAGTCGTCATTATTGGTAAAGGGATTGGTTTTAACAGAAAGCGGGATGATATCATCGAATCCTATTCTGTTGAAAAACTCTTTGTTTTAAGAAATGAAAAAGAGCAGGCAAACTATATAAAACTTTTGCCCTTTTTGCAGACCGATCTCCAGGAAGTTATTATATCTGCAATTGAGCTTATTAAACAAAGGACAGGCAATTCACTAAATGAGCATATTCATGTTGCTTTAACAGATCATATTATGTTTGCCATTAATAGGATTTCAACCGGGATGGAAATGAAAAATCCTTTTTTGATTGAAACGAAAACGCTTTATCCGATCGAATATGATATAGCTGCAGAAGTTGTGGAGCTTTTAAAGGATAAAATACATGTGGACCTTCCTAAAGGCGAGATAGGTTTTATAGCTCTTCATATCCATAGTGCAATTGCAAATAAAAATTTATCAGAGGTTAACCAGCATTCTCAGCTGGTCAGCAGGCTCATTGATATGACGGAAGAGCAGCTAGACATCGAAATAGATAAGGAAAGCGTAGATTATATGAGGCTAGTCCGCCATCTTCGCTTTACTATTGAAAGAGTAAATAATGGAGAAAAAGTGAACGAGCCAGAAAAAATTGCTTTTCTATTGAAAGAGGAATACCCTGTGTGTTACAATCTCTCGTGGAAGCTCATTAAGGTAATGCAGCAAACGCTAAAAAAACCTGTATTCGATGCAGAAGCTGTTTATTTAACCATGCATCTGCAAAGGCTTCAGAAAAAAGTGAAATAGTTATTATCTTTCCACGTGTTACTGATTCGATCAGGCATGAGTGAAGAAGATAATTGAAATGGAATTTTTGGGGTAATATATCCCTATGTAATTTCCATCAATTGTTTTCTTTCCTCATGCCTTTTTTATTTTTAGCGCTTTTGCTTGAAAACGCTTAATGGGTAAAAAATTATTAGGAGGTACTTCTATGTTTAAGAAAGCATTTGGCGTCTTGCAAAAAGTCGGTAAAGCATTAATGCTTCCGGTAGCGATCCTTCCGGCAGCAGGTATTTTACTGGCATTTGGTAACTTATTACAAAATCCAGCTTTACTTGATATGGCTCCATTTCTTCATAATCACGCGATTAGCATGGTTGCAAAAATCATGGAACAGGCTGGAGGGATTGTTTTTAGTAACCTTGCCTTGTTGTTTGCAGTTGGGGTAGCGGTAGGTCTTGCTGGAGGAGAAGGTGTTGCCGGTCTTGCGGCTATCGTTGGTTTCTTGATTCTAAATGTAACTATGGGTACTGCTTTGGGGATTGATGATCAATCATTAAAATCCAACCCACAAAGCTACGCGGCCATTCTTGGTATCCCGACACTGCAAACTGGTGTATTTGGAGGTATCATCGTCGGTATTCTCGCTGCATCTATGTATAATCGATTTTACGAAATTGAACTTCCATCCTATTTAGGATTTTTTTCGGGAAAACGTTTTGTTCCAATTGTAACAGCGGCAAGTGCTTTAGTGCTTGGATTAATTATGATTGTTATCTGGCCGCCAATTCAAACTGGCTTAAATGCTTTTTCTAACAATATGGTTAATGCGAATTTAACCCTTTCTGCTTTTATTTTTGGTGTAATTGAACGCTCTTTAATTCCTTTCGGGTTGCATCATATTTTTTATGCTCCTTTCTGGTTTGAGTTTGGAAGTTATACAAACAATGCAGGTGTAGTGGTCCATGGGGATCAACATATTTTCATGGAACAGATTAAAGATCGAGTACAAAATCTTACAGCAGGAACATTTATGACAGGGAAATATCCATTTATGATGTTCGGACTACCTGCAGCTGCTTTGGCAATTTACCAGGAAGCTAGGCCTGAGAAAAAGAAATTTGTAGCAGGTTTAATGGGTTCTGCTGCTTTGACATCTTTCCTTACTGGTATTACAGAACCAATTGAATTCTCATTCCTGTTTGTAGCACCAGTTTTATTTGGTATCCATGCAGTTTTTGCTGGTCTATCGTTTATGGTTATGCACCTTTTAGATGTAAAAATAGGCATGACTTTCTCCGGTGGACTAATTGATTATGTATTGTTCGGATTATTTTATCCTCAAACCCATGCCTGGCTTGTTATTCCAGTGGGGCTAGTATTTGCAGTTATTTATTACTTCGGTTTCCGTTTCGCAATCCGTAAGTTTAACCTCATGACACCGGGACGCGAACAAGATACAGACGAGGATGCTGAAGAAGGAAAACCTGCCACGGCGGCTGGTGATCTTGCTTCGAATATCCTTGATGCAATGGGCGGACAAGAGAACATTGCTCACCTGGATGCATGTATTACACGTCTTCGTGTTTCTGTAAACGATGCAAAAAATGTTGATAAAGACCGTTTGAAAAAGCTCGGTGCTGCTGGTGTCCTTGAAGTAGGAAACAACATCCAGGCTATCTTTGGCCCTCGTTCCGAAACAATTAAAGGCCAAATGAAAGACATCATGAGTGGTAAAAGACCAAGAGCTGTAGAGCCTGTCTCCCCACAAACTGGTGTAGAAAAGCAGATCGAAGAAGTAAATCCAGCAGCACTTCAAAACGAAGTAATTGGTGAAGAAGTATTCTTTGCTCCTCTTAAAGGAGAAGTGGTACCTATTACGGAAGTTCCTGATCAGGTATTTTCCGGTAAGATGATGGGTGACGGATTTGCGATTATTCCGGAAGAAGGATTAATTGTTGCTCCTGTTGATGGAAAAATCATTAACCTGTTTCCTACAAAGCATGCATTAGGAATTCTTTCAGATGCAGGCCGTGAAATCCTGATACACGTTGGTATTGATACAGTAAATCTTAAAGGACAAGGTTTCGAGACATTGGTCGCAGAAAATGACCGGATTGTTAAAGGCCAGCCTTTATTAAAAGTAGATCTTGATTACATCAAAAATAATGCAACTTCAACTATTACACCAATCGTTTTTACAAACTTAAAAGAAAGCGAGCATGTAGTTATTGAGAAATCAGGTAAAGTTGATGCTAAAGAAGAAGGGATTGTAAAAATTACTGAATAACAATCTTTTTTAATTTAGCCACAAAGTAGTTCGTTTACGTTTATGTAAATGGCGGATAATTATCTTTTGGGTAAATTGTAGACAATATAAAAGGGCTAGCTCTTACTAAGGAAAGAGCTAGCCCAATTTAAAAACAAGAGATAAACATATGATCTGTTATATTATTTTTGAGGGACAGGAATATCTTGATGTTCATTTGATTCAACGACTTCATTCGAAAATAGATCCTGAAGTTCATTTAATTCTAATGAATTTGCTATTTGTCTGAATAAAGAATATATGTGATTAAATCTAGGATCAATTAAACTGAAATATGTTTCGTTAATTTTTATACTCTGAAATGACTTATATAAAAAATTAGCTATTTCCATTCTTGTTTCATTAAAAAGAACCAATGTTTTATAAAAGTGCACATCTACAAGTTGTTCATTATATTGTTCTAATATTGGTATTAAAATTTTTGCTCTGTTTATATTAGCCATATCCATATTAATGGATATTTGCAACAGCAAATTTTGCAGATAATAAGATTTATTATCTGAAATTTCATAAAGGGTGAAACCCTTTTCCAAGTAATGAAGGCATTTTTGAGCATTCTCTTTTGGAGATAAATGATATAAACTTCTTGCCAAGTAATAATACCATTTAGGATTATTCGGTTCCTGTTCTATCATTCTAGTTTCGAGAAGATAGTTACGCTCTTTCTTTTTCTTTTGTTCTAATTCCTCAGGCGTATACCCATCGTGTGTAATTTCTACCTTCATGTTTAAACTCACAGGTATCTTTCCATTAGGCAAGAGAGGTTCCTCGTGAACTACACCATTAAAGCGAATTCCTGTAGAGCTAGAAAAGAATCTTCTATTGTCAGTTGTAAGTGTTCTATCGTACTCATAAATAACAGGGCTTAAAACCACATCTACTTTAAGAAAATTTACTAGTTTAGCGATACGTTTTAACTTGCTTTTATTTTCCTTAAGAAAAACATTATCAGCATCAATAAAATATATCCAGTCATTATGTGACAATTCTATAATTTCATTCCTATGAAAAGAAAAATCATACTTCCAGTTTCTCGAATGTAATTCAATATTGTTATATTCCTGGTTAATAATATTTAGAGTTTTATCCGTGGAACCAGTATCTAAAACAATTATTTGGTCAAACTCTCCGACTACGGAGTCCAAAACTCTTCTAATATTTTTTTCCTCATTTAAGGTTAAAATTCCACAGGTTAATTTTGGTTCTTCTTCTTTTTCGTATCGTAATATGAATTCTTCTAAGTCTTCTGATTGATTACTAATTAATTCAAAAAGTACTTCCTGATCCACTATTAGAGAAATGTCTTTGTAAAAATTTGAACTCTCAAATTTAGATTCCAATTCTAACTTATAATTTTGAAAGCTCATGAATGTCTCCTTTTGATGAATGGTGTTTTTAGGAGTCGGAATTTCTCTGTAATTGTTTAGAGAATCTATGTTTATCACTTGATCAAATCGATCGTGTTGTAACTCTTTATGGGATATATAAATTATTGTCAGGTCAGATTTATATAACTCTTCCATTATAGAATTCACTGTTTCTTGGTCAACATTGCTGAGAGTCTCATCCAAAATTAAAAGTTCTGGTTTCTGAATTAATGCACGCGCTAAATTGATACGTTGTTTTTGACCTGATGATAAATTGCCACCATCTTCGTAAACCCTGGTATATATTCCTGCTGAAAGGCTGTGTATGAGATCCTCTAATTTAGTTATCCTTACAGCCTTTTTAATTTCCATTTCATCTGCAGTAAAACCCATGCAGATATTCTCAAACAGAGTACCATCAAACATTAAGGGTTGGCTGCCAACGTATGTTATCTTTTCTCTTAAATTTTTAGTACTGTGTTTGTTAATGTCTACACCATTGATAAATACTTGATTATCATCGCAATCAATTAATTTTGCAATGATTTTAGTTATAGTAGACTTTCCAGATCCGCTTTTTCCAATTAATGCGATTTTCTCTCCTTTTTTAATGTTTAAATCTGGAAGTTCGATTGTAATTGTGCCTAAGTTATACCCAAATTTTAATTTTGATATTTTGATATTCTGAAGTTTTTCAAAAAGAAACTTCCCATTGGTTGACAAGGGATACTCTAAGATATCAGCAAAGCGTTTAACTGCCACCATAGCCTCTTGAAAATCGATTTGAAAGTCAACTAAGTTATTTACTGAGGAAATTACAAAATTTAAAAGAGTAACATACAATACTAATTCGCCGATGGTTAAGTTACCTTTTATTATTTCATAAGACCCATTAAAAATGATTAAAAGAAAAAAGATGTTAAGCAATAAGGATTTTATAGCTCCGCTTTGATTTTCAATTGTCCTAAGTTTAATGAGAGCATCTTGTTCATCAGTTATTCTATTGGTTACATTATTAATAAAATAGCTTGACTTATTAAAAGAAAAAATAGATTCCATATTACTTAAAAATTGAACCATGAAAGAATTAACTCTTGCCTTCGATTCCAAGAACAATTTAACCCTCTTTTCTATTAAAGGATAAAAGAGGAGAGAAATAATCATGAATGAAATACAGGCTATCAGCGTAAAAACAAATATCTTTTTGTTTAAAAAGAATAAAAGGGAGCCCGCTATTAAAGAAATAGAGACATCAAGAACATTGCCTATTGCTGTTTTGTTCAATGTTTCGCGAATGTGTATAGAGTCGTCAAATCTTGAGATTAATTCACCACTACTTCGTTTTGAGTGAAAATCGGGACGAATTTTTATTAGATGGCCAAAAAAGTCACTTGCAATCTTTAAGTCTATTTTATTGGACATTTTAACAATAATTTGAGATCGTAAATAACCAAAAGAGGTAAAAAGCAGATTGATAAGTATAAAAGTTATTAAAAATATATTTAATTCATTGAGAGCTTTTTTAGGAATAAAATAATCAATAATTAACTTAAAGAAATATGAATTCATGGCATTTATTAATATAAAAACTATAGAAAGAAGAATTATAGTAATAAATTCTTTTTTGTTTTCAATAAATAACTGCTTAAACATTTCGCTAATATTAAAATTTGATTTATATTTTGTCTTTTCACTGTCATTTAAATTTAATCCATCTATTATTGGTAAAATAAATATACCAGTAGATAATTCTTTAAACTTGTTAAAGTTTATTTTTGTTTGTTTTTTCTCATTCGGGTCACTTATTAGAAGAGTTTTATTATGTACTTCATGAATTACAATATAATGATTTCGTTCTTGGTTGCTAACGAGTGCAATACATGGTGTTTCTATTTCGTTAATAGAAGATAGTAAGTCTTCTCCTACGTGTTTAAATGTTCTGCAGTTTATATTTACTTTTTTAAACAACAATACAATATCTTTTATAGAATATTCATCATTTGTGTAATGTAAGTCCTTTAGAAAACTATAACTGTGTTCAATATTAAACTTTTTTAAAATGACTGAAACCGAAGCCAAACCACAATCACTTTTCCCTTGTTGAGTAACATGGTGTTTTTTGTATTTCATTATCTTACCTCTTTATAATAAAAGTAAGAGGAATTCCCAAAAGAATTCCTCTTCTCACTTGTTCTGTCTTGTTCTGTTTTGAGATAATTATTTCTTGCAGTATTTTTTAGACTGCTGAAGATAAATAGATTGGTCTCCGCAGCCATGATTAGAAACTAAGTTTCCAAAGGAACCATAGTTATAAGCAGTGCAAGCATAAGCATCCGAATGAGTCCACTTTTGAATTTTTGCCCAAGTGTTACTAATCCAACCAGCTCCAGAGTAATTATCAAGCTCTTCAAAATTCAATTCTACAAATTTTTCGCTTTTTCCATTCATTACCATAACCTCCTTTTCTATTATATTAATAAATTTATTTCGAAAAATCAATATAAAATTTTACAATTTTTTCATTATTCACTATTTATCGAGTTTTAATTCGTGCTTTTTTGAATTGCCTTTAATGGTAAAAGTTATTGAATAACATTTTATAATAGGAATGAGAAAATTTGGAGTATAAGTAAGTATAAAGCTTCATAGTATTCAGTCACACTCAAAAGAAATGTTTCAAAAAAATTCCTTATATATAATGTTATATATATGATTCCTATGATCTCTAAAAAGTATTACTTATATTTATACCTAAGGAACTAGACTCTTGCATTTTTACTCCGAACACCTGAAAAAGGGCATACGGGGAGCGTCTCTCGAAAAGGCCATTTTTTAAGCGGCGAGCTTCAGGGTTTTTAAAAGCTTTTTAAAAGGTGTCTGCGCCAGGCCTTCCTGGTAAACATAGAGAACCAGTTGCCCAAAGTAATCATTCCGGATCCGCCTGACCGTGTCCCATAAGGTGTGGAACGAGTCTGTGGACCATTCATAGCGCTGGATCTCCAGGAAATTTTGGGTCAGATACTGAATGGCCCAGTACCGTTCAATGGCTTTAAACGAAAGAACCTGATATTGGTCAAAGCCCAACAACTCCTTGAAATACCGGTATCCTGTTTCGATTTCCAATCGCACCTGGTAGTATTTCAGGATGGTCACGACATCAAGAGTCACATCGGTGCACAAGATACTGAATGGAGCCTTCTCCCGGATGAATTTGTTTTCCCAGGATAAAAGGAGTTTGACATTTTCTATTTCTGAAAGGGGCCCTTCATATTCATAAATCCGGTATTTCCCCTTACCCCTCACTGTTACGGAGCGAAGGTCGGCGTTTTCCAAATACCGTGAAGCAAACTCAGAGATGCCAATGCGAACCCCTTTGGGGTAAATAATTCTGTTGGATTTGACTGCAGAAATGACATGGAACCCTTTTTGATTGCAGATGTCTACCACCTTCCTCGTTGTGTACCAGCTGTCAAAAAGCACATAGACCAGTTCATCCGGATTTGCAGGAAATGCCTTAATCAAATCGGCTGCGAGATCAAGCTTGCTTTTTAAACTCCATGTCATTTTCCATGCAGTATTCCTTTCGGAAATAGGGCCGGTAATCCCAGGAAAGGGAATGTCCTTCGGCAATTACATGGGAAGTGACAACGCAATGGGCCCAGACGCTCTTTCCGTCTGTGTGTGAATGGTGGTATTCAAGCCTTTCCATCTTCTTCGATGAGGGAGTCTTTGGACAGTTGGTATCGTCGATGAATCAGGAAAAAGATTGGCCGTAAGTCACGGCTTTCCTTCCGGCCTGGCGTAACCTCGACATCAGATGGTCCATCCTTCTCCTCTGCATCCTGTTAGGAGACCAGGGAGATTCTTTGAGGAATCTGGTCATACAGCTAAGGTCGCGTGCATTCCGTGAACTCTTCCGAATCTGGGAAACAGTCTTCCGGCCCTCACACAAAATGATGCCATGCATGAATGAAATAAGGTGTTTCATTTGGGGCTTTGACAATGCGGGACCGAGGGCCAGGACAAACTTGACGAGTGCAGGATAGGAAGTTACCATAAACCTATGACATCTCCTTTTTCTGGGGTTTTGGTTTGTGTGGTAACATTCCATTTCCACTAAAAGTGAGGTGTCATTCTTATTTTTACGCACTTTCCAAAACTAGTCATAAACCGACAGATTCATCCACAATATTTTTGCAAGATTCAAGTAAGAAATATAATAAGCATATTCCGTTATTTTTTTGCTTCCTGTAAGTTGTTAAATGGAAATAAAAGGATTCAGAAAACGTGTTGACGGAATGGGTTTATCGTTGTATTATAGATGAACAGTCGCTGATGACGAGTTAACAACATCAACTTGTTGATAACAATATCATAAATTGTGTTTTTAGTTTTAAGTGGTTATCATCATAATCAACTTAAATACTTTTAAAAATGTTGTTGACATAGCGACGGTAAGATGATATATTAATAAAGTTGCTTCTGAGCAACACATTAATATTGATTGCTCTTTGAAAACTAAACAAACAAAGCGTGAACAAACAAACAATAATATGATGAATTTATTCATCAGCCAACGTAACTTTATGAGCTAAACTCATACTCTTTATCGGAGAGTTTGATCCTGGCT
>NZ_JAAOEO010000024.1 GCF_011393025.1 Neobacillus terrae
TACGTTGGCTGATGAATAAATTCATCATGTTATTGTTTGTTTGTTCACGCTTTGTTTGTTTAGTTTTCAAAGAGCAAGGCAACTTCTTTTGATTCTTCCTCTTTGCAGCCTCGCGACGAGCTGAACATATTCTTCTTGAATAAGCTCTGGCGCAGGAGCAATTATAAGGTTGCATCGTGAAGTTTATTAAGTTCGCCGCTCAGAAGCGACTTTATCAATATACCATGTTAACCACTTTCGTGTCAACATCTTTTTTTACCCGCCGCTCAGAAAAGTTTTTTTAAGAACTTATCGTGGCGACGGATATTAATATACCAAGTAATTTAGCATTGGTCAATAGGTTTTTTGTTTTTTTACAATAATTTTTCTCCAACACAGTAATATCGATGATATATCCCTTGTCCTTTGGTCTCTACGTTTACTACTTCGATAAAATGCTTCTCTACTAAAAACTCTACAAGCACTTCCAGATCGACTGAATATGGCAATACTTCAGCTTCACTCATCATTTGATCAAAAGACCAATATTCCCTGCCCTCAAGAATTTCAAGGAGATGAGCAGCCCCCATATGAGTCCTTGAATGAATTAGAAATTCGCTGGCAAGAAATAAAAGCTCCAGCCTTTTCTCCAAAGATTCCTCACTATTGACCAGTTCTTCATATAACTTAAAGATTTCAGGCTCTATTTGTTTAACCTGCTGCCAAACCGTAAGTTCCGAGTGAAACCCATTTTCTATCACAGATAACCTAGCCAGATGATGAAGGGAATGCACAACGTGATTATAAGCATCAAGATATTGGCGATTTTCAAATAAAGCTCTTCCATCCACATAGCGGCGGATTAACTTTGCAAACTCAATCCCCATTTTTAATTTGCGGCCGTAAAAAGGAAATTCCCGGAGTTCTGTTTTTAGCCTTGATACATACTCATTTCGATCAAATAAAACCTTTGAATCATTTAGCCACTCAAATATTTTTCGATTGGAACCCAGCATAAGCCATTCATTTAATTGGGCTTCAGATACAATATGCATTGCTGCCTTTTTATCATTATAAGCATAGTGTTTGATAAATAGGGGCTGGTCTGCTTCCTTTACAATAAGAAGCAAAACCGCATCAAACGAATCTGTTGTATAGTAAGATTTCTGCTTTTTTTCTATCAGTAATACTCCCAAGGTATTTAACTGACTGGCTCTTTCCTGATATATAGGACGAAGGATATCCTCCATTGTTCATTCCTCCATTTATTTTCCGATGGGGTGGCGGATTATTTTAAAAAACAAATTATAAACTTTTTTTTATTTAATTCACAGGCTTATACTTTCGACAGTAATAAAAAAAATCCTTCTAAAATCCCTACGAAGTTAAGCGCCATCCATTTTTCAAATCGTTTAATTATGTTATAGTCTTTTTCAGGAGGGACGTTTGATGGCTAAATACTCTAATAAAATAAATAAAATCCGGACATTTGCCTTAAGCCTTATCTTTATAGGATTTATTGTTATGTATGGCGGTATCTTTTTCCGGACTTCTCCCGCAATCATGACTACTTTTATGATTTTAGGTCTTCTTTTCATTATTGCGAGCACTGTTGTTTACTTTTGGATCGGTATGCTCTCCACCAAAACAATCCAGGTTGTTTGTCCGAGCTGCGGCAAGCCTACAAAAATGCTTGGCAGGGTTGATATGTGCATGCATTGCAACGAGCCCTTAACTCTGGATCCTCAACTTGCAGGAAAAGAGTTTGATGAAACTTATAATCGAAAAAGAAATCAAAAATAGCTAACCCGCATCACGGGCTAGCTATTTTTTAATTAATTTTTCAAACAAGAGAAAACAAATCATGAATATAAAAAGAAAAAGCCGAAATTATCGACTTTTATTTCTTATTAATGCGCTTCTTTTACTGCACAATCAGGGCAGGTTCCGTAGATTTCCATTCTGTGATGGCCTACTTTGAAACCAGTTACGTGAGAAGCGAGATGTTCTACTTCATCGAGTCCGGGATAACTAAAATCGACGATCTTTCCACATTTCTCACAAATGACATGGTAGTGGTCTGTAGTAATAAAATCAAAACGGCTTGATGCGTCTCCGTATGTTAGTTCCTTAACCAGGCCTACTTCGCGAAATACTCTTAAATTATTATAAACAGTTGCCACACTCATATTTGGGAACTTACCTTCTAAGGCTTTATAAATATCATCAGCAGTTGGGTGTGACATAGAGCTTATTAAATATTCAAGTATCGCATGACGTTGAGGAGTAATACGCACTCCAGTTTCTTTCAACGTATCCAAAGCTTCTTTTAATTGGGGTTGTGACATCGCCATGCACCTCTTTCCAAAAAATATTCTTAGATTATAATTGTTATAATTAGTTTACTAAGAATTCAATCCTTTTGTCAATAAAATAACCAATATATACACGTTCTTCGCAGTTATTCCCCATGAAGCAGCTTATCTGTTACTCCAAGTTTTTCATTAACAAATCTTGCGGATACAAAAAGCAAATCGGACAGTCTGTTTAAATAAGCAAGCACCAGCGGGTTGACTTCATCTTCCAGTCCAACAGCACATCTCTCAGCCCTTCTCGTAATAGTCCTTGCTACATGAAAAGCTGCTCCGGCAGGATGGCCTCCAGGAAGAATAAAATTGGTCAGGGCAGGGAGTACACCATCCCATTCATCTATTTGCTTCTCCATGGTTTCTATATCAACCTCAGAGAGAGACCATTTCACTTCTTTCCCTTTTGGAGTAGCCAATTCAGCTCCCACATAAAAAAGAGTGGTCTGGATTCTGTGGAAAACCCGTTCAAGTTGATTCTTTTCAGTAAAACTTTCTTTTTCTAAGTAACTAAGAGCCAGCCCAATCATGGAATTTGCTTCATCACAGGTTCCATACGCTTCAACCCTCGCATCATTTTTGGAAACTCTTTGTCCATAAATGAGTGAAGTTGCCCCTTTATCCCCGGTCTTTGTATAGATCTTCATATCTTAGTACCCCCTTTCCAAATCAATCACATTGATAAAATCATTCCCGTTATTAATATATGTATGAAGATTATGTTTAAAAATTTCAAAACCTCTTGGCTGATATTTTTTTGTAATACTCGATAAGTGCGGAGTGACGGTTACATTGTTCATTTCCCAGAAAGGGTGCTCAGGTTTTAAAGGTTCATTTTCAAATACATCGAGATATGCATGCGAGATAAGCTCTTCCTCTAGGGCTTTTAACAGGACTTCTTCTTTCACCAAATCTCCTCTGCCTATATTAATAAATACAGCAGATTTCTTCATCAGCCTGAAATGATCCTCATTTAATAAATATTTTGTCTCACTTGTGCTAGGCAATACAGATACAATAAAATCCGGCTCAGATAAATGTTCCTCCAATTTATCAAGTTTAACGGTAATATCCGCAAACTCATTTGCATGTCCGCTTCTGTTGAAACCAATCACCTTCATACCGAAGGCCTGAGCCAGCCTGGCAATTTCTCCTCCAATAGCTCCAATTCCTAAAACCATAATCGTTTTGCCGGATAACTCAGCCATCGGCACTTTTCGGTCCCACTTTTTACTTATTTCATTTTCTCGCAGCTGTTTCCTTTGCTTTACATGCTCCAGCATCGTACCCAGGGTAAATTCAGCCATCGGGATTTTATGTATCCCACTGGCATTTGTTACAAGAATTCCTTTATCTGCACAAGCTGCAAATGGCATTCTTTCTAGACCTGCAGACAAAACCATAATCCATTTAAGATTTTTTGCCAGCTCTATATATTCTGGAGTTAAATCCTCGCCATATGTTAAAAATACTTCAGCATCTGTAAAAGCTTTTTCGGCATTTTTAATTCCTTTATAATACTCAATCTCGATATTTGGAAATTCATCTTTAAAATCCTTTTGTATTTCTTCTGAAGGAACAAATGAGGCCACTATTTTCATGATATACACTCCTAAAAAAAGCTTTTTTTCTATTATGATAACACCTGCTGAGGTTATTTTAAAAATTATAAAAATTAAACCGCCGAATACATAAAAAAGGCGGGCCATTGCTGGCCCGCAAATTCTATCTGAGGAGGTATGCCCTAATAAAATGATATTCAAAACTTGTTTCTTTGCATGGACATCCGCCTTTTTACAGAAAAATAGGCTGAAAAATTTAAAGTCTAAATTATAAATTTTCTTTAATAAAGTTCAAGGCTTCTTCCACATGCCCTTTCACTTTAACCTTTCTCCACTCTTTTGCAACTTTGCCTTCCTTGTCAATGACAAAGGTGCTCCGTTCAATCCCCATGTATTCTTTTCCAAAATTATTTTTAAGCTTCCAGACATCATATTCCTCTGCTGCCTTATGGTCTTCATCGGAAAGCAGCAAAAATGGCAGTCCGTATTTCTCCATAAATTTTTTATGCCGTTCAATAGGGTCGGGGCTAATCCCCAAAATAACCGCTCCCATTTCCCCAAACTGCTCATGCTGGTCGCGGAAATCACATGCTTCTGTGGTACAGCCCGGGGTCATATCTTTTGGATAAAAATAAAGAACCACATTTTTCCCTTTAAAATCTGATAATCTGACGGTTTCACCATTCGTTGCTTCTAAAGCAAAATCAGGTGCCATTTTTCCAATTTCTATAGCCATAAATACCACTCCATTTTTGATTTCTATATATAGCGTATCCAATCTTCCCGCCTAAAACAACTATTTTACTGCTGGCGGTTTATTCTCCATATTAGATACTGCTTTTGCCACGAATGCAGCGGGAATGGTATATCCAATTAAGGCTTCCAAAATGGCTATTGCTCTGCCAACTCCCAACGGTACGATATCTCCATGACCTACAGAAAATAAGGTCATCGCACTAAAATAAACACTTGATTCAATTGTTTCTATAAAATCAGAGGCAGGGCGAACCGTCCCTGTCTCACCCAATACAGGATGGCCATTTAAGTGGAGAAGTGAATATAAAAGAGCAAAGCCTATCATGACAGTCACATAAATTGTTCCCAAAAATAAAAAGTTCTCGATAGAGACAATCTTACCCTTAATCTTATATGGTTGAAAAAGAGTCCTTAAACTCATAAAAATACAAAAAATAATTAATCCTAGCAGTACATAGAACATCAAATCCCCTTCTTCCCTTTTCCCTCAGTTCATTGTATGTCCACACGAGTTAATAAATACAAAAAAGCACCAGGCTAGTACCATTAAAAAAACCAGACTGAAACAGCCTGGCTTTTTTATCATAAATATTAATTTCCGGCGCCTCTGTATTTTTTGACTCCTTGATTCCACAGAAATATAGAAACAGTAAAAAAGACAACCCCTATAACTGGTGTCAAAAAGGAGTAGAAGGTCCATTCTCTTTTCCCAAGAAAGAAAGCGGCTGGATAAACGCCAACGAAAGCAAACGGCAAAATCCAAGTAAGAACAAAACGGATTGCCTTATTATAAATATCAACAGGATACCGGCCGTAGTTCCCGATATTATACATCATGGGCATAATAGATGTCCTTGCGTCGGCCCAGAAGCTGATGCATGCCAGCATGACAAACACCCCTCCATAAACCAGAGCCCCTCCTATTACAAAGAGAAGAAACACAAACGGATCATACCAGTGCATTTCAAGTCCAAGCTTGATACCTGAATAAAACATAATTGCAATTCCTGTAACGGCTCCAAACAATGATTCCAGTTCAATACGCTCCAAAATAATTTGAAACAAGCTATGAATCGGCCTTGTAAGAATACGGTCAAATTCACCTTTTACAATATAACGTTCATTAAAATCCCATATATTAAAAAAGGACGAAAAAACAGCAAATGGAACGAGGAAAAATCCATAAATAAAAATAATTTCATTTCTGGACCAGCCAGCAAGCAAGCTGGTATGACCGAATACCACTAGAATAAAGATAAAATTGACGGCCTGTGAAAGCAAATCGGAAAAAATCTCAACGAATAAATCCGCCCTATATTGAAGCCTTGTCTTCATATACTGGGCAAGATACTGGAAAAACATTGATCCATAAAACATCTATTACCCTCCCTGAATGACAAGCTGTTTTTTTGCTAAACTCCATAAAACCTGAATCGGCAAGACCAAAATAATTACCCAGATAGCCTGCTCCAAAATTGCATGGAAAGCTGCCTGACGGGTGAATCCATTTGAAAAAATCATACTTGGAATATAGCTGATACCCTGAAACGGCAGGTACTTCATGATTCCCTGGGCCCAGCCCGGAAAGAAACTGATAGGCAAAAGAAGACCGGAAAATAAGTCAATTACCACCCTTTTGGCGCGGATCAAGCCGGAATTATTAAATAGGAAGAAGGTAGTAATCCCTGTCAGCAAATTCAACTGAGTATTGATAAGGAAGCTAAGCACTATGGAAACAGCAAATAGTCCCCATACAGCCGGATTCCAGGTGAATTTCACCGGAAAGATAAACGAAACAATCAGCATGCCAGGAACTGAAAAGAAAAACAATCTAAAAATACCCTCTCCCAGCCCCTGCATGGTTTTCATCATTAAATAACTGTATGGCCGGATCAGTTCTACTGCAACCTTTCCTTCCATTATTTCAACCGCCATCTCCCGGTCGATATTGTTAAAATAAAAGGCCCTTGCCATCCATGCAATAGCTACATATGTAGTCATCTGAACAACTGACAGTCCTTCAATTTGTGTTTTATGCCCGTAAATAGCTGCCCATAAAAAATAGTAAGCTCCAATGTTAATGGCATAAATTAAAATCCCTGTATAATAGTTAGTCCGGTAAGCAAGCATCATTAAAAAGCGAATCCGGATCATTTCAATATATTTATCCATTCAGGCTCACCCCTTTCATGAGACAGAACCCTTTTCATAGATATTTCGAATAATCTCTTCTGTTGAGATTTCATTGATCTTCATATCTCTTATTTGATAGGCTTCAGCAACCTTGGCGATAGTCCGGGAAACAAGCTCATTATCCTCAATCATGGCAGAGAATACCATTTTCTTCTCATCCAGTTCCCAGTAAACCGGCATCCCCCGGGTTAAATTTTGAACTGCATTCAATTCAGGGTCTTTTAAAAATTGAAACTGCAGTTCTTTCCCTTCACCCCATTTTTCCTTTAAACTGTTCAAAGCTCCATCATAAATGATATTTCCTTCATCAAGCATGATAACCCTTTGGCATAACGCCTCAATATCTGAAAGATCATGAGTTGTCAGCAAAATAGTTGTATTGTATTTCTCATTAATCTCCTTCAGGAATTCACGAATTTTTAATTTTACTAGTACATCAAGCCCTATCGTTGGTTCATCTAAAAATAAAAGCGGAGGGTTGTGGATTAATGCTGCGGCTAATTCACAGCGCATCCTCTGACCCAGTGACAGCTTTCGCACCGGCTTGTCCAAAAGCGGTTCAATATCGAGCGTTTTAATCACATGATTCATATGCTCGTTATAGTGAGCATCCGAAACCTTATATACTTTTTTCAAAAGCCTAAAGGACTCCTGAACAGCGATATCCCACCACAGCTGGGAACGCTGCCCAAAAACCACTCCTATTGTCTGAACAAACCTTTCCCTTTCCTGGTGGGGATTCATTCCATTTACCATAATCCTTCCGGAAGTAGGTGTCAGGATTCCTGTCAGCATTTTAATGGTAGTGGATTTACCAGCTCCATTTTCACCGATATAGCCCACCATTTCTCCCTGCTTTACAGAAAAACTGATGTCATTTACTGCCGGCACAATTTTATAATTTCGGGTAAAAAGATCCCTAAAGGCACCTTTTAATCCACTCCTGCTAGAGTAACCTTTAAATTCTTTGCGTAAATTTTCAACTTCTATGGCATTTTTCATCTTCATTTGATTCCTCCTGATGATGGGTTGTCCCCAAAAAATTAGTTTAGCCAATCCAGTGGTTTAACACAACTATCCTGATTTTTACAAACCTAAATTCTTTTTATGTAAGAATATAGGAAATTTTCGGATTAAAGAGACATAAGAATGGAACAGGCCAAAACGTTTTTAAAAGTGGTAGAATAGTGAAATATCATTTATAAGGAGGAAAAACATGCAATTCATAAACTCTGAAAGAATACATAGTGAAGCACTTGAACATATAGTTGGAGGAGTAAACAGCCCTTCCCGCTCCTTTAAAGCAGTCGGCGGCGGTGCACCAGTAGTAATGGAACGTGCTCATGGTGCCTACTTCTGGGACGTCGATGGAAATCAATATATTGATTATCTTGCAGCTTATGGTCCTATTATTACCGGTCATGCACATCCCCATATCACAGAGGCAATTAAAAAAGCTGCTGAAACTGGGGTGCTGTACGGAACGCCTACTCCCCACGAAGTAAAATTGGCTAAAATGCTGAAGGAAGCTATTCCGGGTATGGATAAGGTCCGTTTCGTCAATTCAGGAACAGAAGCTGTCATGACGACCATCCGGGTTGCCCGTGCCTATACAGGCAGGGACAAAATCATAAAATTTGCGGGCTGTTACCATGGGCATTCAGACCTTGTCCTTGTGGCTGCTGGTTCCGGCCCATCTACACTTGGAACACCGGATTCTGCAGGCGTGCCAAAAAGTATTGCGCAGGAAGTCATCACGGTACCCTTTAATGATATTGAGCCTTTTAAGGAAGCTCTTGAAAAGTGGGGGAATGAAGTTGCAGCAATATTAGTAGAACCAATCGTGGGAAACTTCGGAATCGTGGAACCGAATCCCGGATTTTTACAGCAGGTAAATGATCTAGCCCATGCGGCTGGCGCACTTGTCATTTATGATGAAGTAATTACAGCCTTCCGTTTTATGTACGGAGGCGCACAAGACCTGCTTGGTATAAGACCTGACTTAACAGCTTTAGGAAAAATTATTGGAGGAGGCCTTCCAATAGGCGCCTATGGCGGTAAAAAAGAAATCATGGAAAAAGTTGCTCCCCTCGGGCCAGCTTACCAGGCAGGAACGATGGCAGGAAATCCAGCCTCAACGCTTTCCGGAATCGCCTGTCTTGAGGTTTTAAAACAAGAGGGCGTTTATGAATACCTTGACCGTCTCGGAGCTATGCTAGAGGAAGGAATTCTAGCTGCAGCCAACGAAAACAGCATTCCTATCACTATTAACCGATTAAAAGGGGCTCTTACTGTATTTTTTACAAATGAAAAGGTTGAAAACTACGACCAGGCCCAAAATACAGATGGTGAAATGTTTGCAAAGTTCTTCAAGCTGATGCTTCATCAGGGGATAAATCTTGCACCTTCCAAATATGAGGCCTGGTTTATGACAATTGCACACACGGAGGAAGATATTGAGGCTACCCTCCATGCTGTGAACAATGCATTTTACTCACTTAAGAACGAATAAATATTCATTTTTTATGCAAAAAGGGTGTGGATAACACGCCCTTTTTATTTATACTATTTTTTGAAAACGTTTACATTTATACGTTATTTAAAAATTTTGCACCTTTTTTTTAATTTCGCATATCCAAATAAATGTATAATTATTTGATTTCTGAAAATTCTTATGATAATATTAAACTATTATTGTTTAACCCTTTAAATAGCAGCCTCGCTAAATAATAAACGAATAATAAGCCAACCCTTTTTTACCACAATACCCTATTAAGTAAACAACAAGATATCTTAGGAGGTGAAAGTGCTTTATAGGCGACATTCCTGTAGAGCCAAATCATGACAAAAAACTGGACCCCTTCTCTTTTTAAAGAATTTTATAAGCAGGAACACGATGCATGTGGTATTGTTGCTTGCCTTGAAAAGGAAAACATCCCGACATCAAAAAATATTTTTGATTGTATAGATGCATTGGTAACAATGAACCATCGTGCCGGCTTTATCAATGGTGAAGGTGATGGCGTAGGAATCCATATCGATATTCCGCGTGAACTTTGGCAAGCAAAGCTTGCAGATGCAGGTCTTAACCCTGAGCTTGCTTTATCTGAAGGTTTTATTGTTGGGCATATCTTTATCAGCAGTAAAACCGACACAAATCTCGTTAAAGAAGAACTTAAACGTAAGCTTAAAGCATATGGCCTTCAGCTCCATTTTGAAACAGACAGGGTAACGGATCCTTCGGCGCTTGGCCCAATTGCCATACAGGAAAATCCTTTATTCTGGCAAATAGCCTGCCTTTCGCCTCTAACCGGAAATGCACTATCAAAAGTTTTATTTGATGTATTAGTAGATTTAGAGCAAAATGAGGCTGTTCATGTTGCTTCCTTAAGCCAGCACCATGCTGTGTATAAGGTAATGGGAGCCGGAGATATTCTGCCGAAATATTACAGTGATCTAGCGAATCCATTGGCAGCTTCTACTATGACTCTTGGTCATAACCGTTATTCAACAAACACTTTATCAAGCTTTTTCCGGGTGCAGCCTTTCAGTGTGCTTGGCCACAATGGAGAAATTAATACCATTGCTAAGCTTAGGGATGAAGCAAAAATGATTGGAGTTCCTCTGGTAAATGGAGGAAGCGACTCCCAGGATCTTAGCCGTACAATAGAGACTTTAATTTGTCGGGATGGCTACACCCTGTTTGAAGCTATGGATCTTATGTTCCCTCCTATTATTAATGAAATAAAATCTTACCCTAAGCATCTTCAGGATTTATATACTTATTTGCGTGAAGGCTGGGGGCATTTTGCCCAGGGTCCTGCAGGTATCATATCCAGATTTGGAGACGAGGCAGTATTCAGCGTTGATTCGCTTGGCTTACGTCCATTATGGATGCTAGAAACAGAGACTTCTTTTCTGTTTTCTTCTGAACCTGGAATAATATCTTCCAGTGAGTATGTTAACGAACCAAAACCTCTAGCACCAGGCGAAAAGGTTGGTTTTAAATGGAATGGAAATAAACTTGCCGTATATGCCCATCCTTCCTACCAAGAGGAAGTTTACAAGAGGTATTCAAAGCGTGTCGATCTGAACAATGCAGGTAAGAGGCTTACTCCTCCTGTTTTGGAGAAGAAAGTGACAATGGCTTACTCGGATAAAATTCATAATGGCCAATATAAGTCCTTTGGATGGGAAAGAGACCATATCCAATTGATTGAGCAAATGGCCGAAAAAGGGGTTGAACCTATACGTTCGCTTGGCCATGATGCTCCGTTGGCTGCTCTTAATCCTGAACGGAAAAATATTCCGGATTATATTAAGGAAAGTGTTGCAGTAGTTACAAACCCTGCAATTGACCGTGACCGGGAAATGGAGCACTTCTCCACGAGGATAATTATTGGTAAACGCCCTAATCTTTTTGCCAGGGAAGCAGAGAGTATCGTACTTGAATTGAACTCTCCTCTTCTTCTTGAAGGCAGGGCAGGATTTGACTGTTCTGATGTATTAGGACAGCCAAGTTTCGACCAGCTGGCAGAGTATTTTATGACTAAGAAGGCTTCGGCATATCTGTCGATAACTTTTGAGGCCAATGAAGAAATTGCGGCTGCACTCGAAAGACTTTCCCAGGAAGCTGTTACCGCTGTTAAGGCAGGAAAAAGCTTCTTGATCCTGGATGATGCTAAAGCACATCAGGACAATAATTTGTGGATCGATCCGCATCTTGCAACTGCAGCTATTAGCCAGGCTTTGGTTAACGCTGATGTAAGACGTGATTGTTCCCTGGTACTGCGCTCTGCAGCCCTCCGTTCTTTACATGATATTGTTACAGCATATGGATTAGGCGCAGACTTAATTAACCCTTACTATATGTTCTTAACAGTACTTGATGAGTCGTTAAAACCACTAACCAATCTCTATACAGCTCTGACAAAGGGATTAGAAAAAGTCATCTCTACGATAGGTATTCATGAATTAAGAGGATATGGCCGCCTGTTTTCGGCAATTGGTTTAAATGAGGAGCTGGCAGAAGCCCTTGGAATCGTCAATTTCTTTGGCTCAAGCGAACTCGAATCTAATTTTACCAGCATGAAAGAAGATGCTATTGCCCGAGCTGCAGACTTCCAGAATGAAAAGGAACGGATCGGTAAGACTTTCCATCTGTTCCCGCGAATTTGGAAAGCAATTAGCGAGGTGGCTTCAACGGGTGATTATACCGCTTTTGGCGAAAAAATCACCGAACAGGAAACGGAGAATCCAACAACTATTCGTCATTTAACAGCTCTGAAAAGAAGCGGAGCCCCTTTTTCTCCTGAAAATGTAGATATTAGCGTTGGAGAGCACAGCCTTCCGTTCGTCATTTCTTCCATGTCCTTTGGCTCGCAGAATGAAACAGCATTCCGTGCCTATGCTGAAGGAGCTAACCGATTAAATATGGTCAGCCTGAATGGAGAAGGCGGAGAAATTAAGGATATGCTCGGAAAGTATCCAAGGACCAGAGGCCAGCAGGTTGCTTCCGGACGTTTTGGAGTAAACGCCGAGTTATTAAATTCGTCTAACTTATTGGAAATTAAAATTGGCCAGGGAGCAAAGCCTGGTGAAGGCGGACACCTTCCAGGTTCAAAGGTAACAGCCAAAATTGCTGAAGCCCGTAATGCAACCATCGGTTCGGATTTGATTTCTCCTTCAAATAACCATGATATTTATTCAATTGAAGATTTAGCTCAAATGATTCTTGAATTAAAAACAGCCAATGACCAGGCTAAAGTAGCCGTTAAAGTACCTGTTGTTCCTAATATCGGAACCATTGCTGTTGGTATCGCAAAGGCCGGAGCTGATATTATTACCCTCAGTGGTTTTGACGGCGGTACTGGGGCTGCAAGAATCCATGCACTCCAGCATGTAGGGCTGCCAGTTGAAATTGGTGTTAAAGCTGCTCACAATGCCCTTCTAGAGAGCGGACTCCGCAATCAGGTTGAGCTATGGGCCGACGGTGGAATCAAAAGTGCAAGTGATGTATTAAAAGTGATGCTCCTTGGAGCTAACCGTGTTGGTTTTGGCACTCTGTCAATGCTTGCTATCGGCTGTACTACCTGCCGCGGCTGTCACTTGGATACATGCCATGTTGGAATTGCTACTCAAATTGAGTCCGAAGCTCAGGCCAAAGATCATGGATTGCGCAGATTTGTTCCGCGCCAGCTAGATTTGGCGGTGCAGGGAATTATGAATCTATTTACCGCATTTGGTAACGAGCTAAAATCTCTTGCTGCCTCAGCAGGAATTAAAAATCTCCAGGATGCAGTCGGACGGTCCGATTTGCTTGAGCAAGTAAGCGGAAGTGAAAAACTTGATTTAACTTATTTGTTAAAGCCTCTAGAAATAACAGAGATCAGCAAATTTGAAGAAGCACTTTCTATGTCAGGTGTGAACGAGCAAATTGCTGTTGGAGCGGAATACCTGGATTCAAGTGTAGAACAATTAAATAGCTCACGGGAATTTTACAGCATCACATCTGAGCAGCGTGTTCTCGGAAGCAGAGTTTCCTGTCACCGTGTACGTGGCAGACTGGACGGAGCTTATCGTCAGCTTCCAGCCGTAAAGCTTGCTTACCGTAAAGGTTCGATTCCTGGAAACGGACTTGGAGCTTATAACAGTGAGGGAATTAATATCCTCATTAATGGAGGAGCTCAGGACGGAATTGGAAAAACCTCTCTTGGCGGAAGTATTGTGGTCCTCAAATCCAAAGGCAAAAATGGACGTTATTATAATGGCTCCGTTGGAAAAGGGTTTGGCTACGGAGCCCAAAAAGGACTTCTTATAGCACAAGGCAATGCAGATGCCAGAGCGGGAATTCGCCTTTCCGGTGCAGATATGATTTTTGGCGGACGTATTCTCACCCCTCTTTCCGAAACAGAAAACGGCAATATCGGGGCTAACGCCA
Source organism: Neobacillus terrae (assembly GCF_011393025.1). Lineage (GTDB taxonomy): Bacteria > Bacillota > Bacilli > Bacillales > Cytobacillaceae > Neobacillus_A > Neobacillus_A terrae. The sequence goes on from NZ_JAAOEO010000024.1 coordinate 13,797, forward strand.
ATATTAAAGGGTTTGCTTTTGAATATATGACGAATGGCCGTGCTATCGTACTGGGTGACCCAGGACCATGGATGTGTGCTGGAATGACTGGCGGTGTCGTTTATGTCCGAATTCAGCCTGAGATGGGATTAACTAAAGAAGCACTTCAAAGAAGAATCGCTAAAGGTGCTAAGGTATCCCTCTCTCCTTTAGGAGATAAAGGCAAAACTGATGTTCAGGAGCTCCTCCAAAAGTATACTCAATTACTGTCAGAGGATGGCCAAAACAACGAAGCAAATGAAATTCTGTCCCTCCTAAAGAATCCACAGGAACACTTCCTGCAGATTCTTCCAGTTAAGGAACAAGCAGATCCATCCGTATCGACTGAATGATACTAAATCAACTAAAACTCGGGCAAAGTGGTGCCCGGGTTTTTCTTTTAAACGTTCTGTTAATTGAAAGGGAATCTGCGACACGGGCATATGAAAGTTTACAGAGCACAAAAAACAAAAATCACCAATATCGGTTATTGCTTGAAACTGACCCCTATTCAATGTATAGTACAATATTGTTTAATCTTTAGGAAAAGAGTTTATAGTAACAATAAAAGTTTCAGGAAAGGAATTATTTTAGAATGAAATTAGGCGCCCGCATCCTTAAAACGGGAATAGCAATTGTATTATCATTGTACTTAGGGCAGCTGCTCCATTCCCCGTCACCAATTATGGCAGGGATTGCAGCCATCTTTGCCGTGCAGCCTACTATTTATCGTTCGTACCTGTCTATTATCGAGCAAATACAGGGGAATGTAATTGGGGCTTTACTTGCTATGTTTTTTGTACTTACATTAAGCAATCATCTTATAGTTATTGGACTTGCAGTTATCATTGCTATTACACTCCATTTAAAATTGAAACTTGAAGGGACAATTGGTTTGTCTCTCGTAACACTTGTGGGTATTATGGAAACACCAGGCGATAACTTTATCCAGTTTGCCGTGGTTCGTTTTTCAACTATTATGCTGGGAGTTATTGCAGCATTTGTTGTAAATCTCGTTTTTCTTCCTCCCAAGTATGAAAATAAGCTTTATTATAAAATATCTAATACAACAGAAGAGATATTGCGCTGGATTCGTTTAAGCACGCGAAATGCTTCTGACCACAACCTTTTACGAAATGATATTGACAAATTAAAAGACAATATCATTAAAATTGGGCAGCTATATTTGATGTACAAGGAAGAAAAAAATTATTTTAAGCGAACTGATCCTGTAAAATCCCGAAAACTGGTTCTTTACAGACAAATGACCTATACAACCAAAAAAGCATTGGATACCCTGAAACGGCTTCATCGATTTGAAAATGAACTTCATGCGCTCCCTGAGGAATTTCAGCAGTCGATCCAGACCCAGCTAGATTGTATAGTGAATCATCATGAACAGCTTATGCTGCGGTTTATCGGAAAAATCCGTCAGCAGGCTGTAATCGAAGAAGGAGCTTTTTGCCTGGATAGGAAGGAACTTTTTGACCTATTTATTTCCCGCAAGGAAGCTGCTAACGAAAGTGGAGAAATGCATTTTTACCACACTATGCAAATTGTTGCATCAATTATTGATTACGGAGAACAGGTAGAACATTTGGAAAAACTAATTACAACTTTCCAATCCTATCATCAGGGTGTAAACGAAATTTCTATCGAAGAAGAATCATTGCAATAAGAAAAGCGCAAGCGCCCGTTTTTGCGAAGCAACTAACCTGAGTAAACTTCATGAGACGGCTTCTCTGAATAAACGGCATGCAGCTTTGCGACGAGCTGAGCATATGCTTATTTGAAAAAAGCTGTGCGCAGTAGCATTTGAGTTCGAGGTTCACTTATCTTAGGGAGAAGCGGGATGGACACTAGCTGGTGCTGGAGCTAGTCAATTATAAGGGTTAAAATTTATATCTTTTGAATATAAAAACCGCAGCGGAAATTATTCTGCTGCGGCTTCTTCTTTTTGTTCGAGCTGCTGAACCTGAAATAGTTTATAATAGCTCCCCTGCTTTTTCATTAGCTCGTCATGTCTTCCTATTTCAACAATTTGGCCATGTTCAATTAATACTATCCTGTCAGCATGCGTTATGGTCGACAGGCGGTGAGCAACAATAAAGGTTGTACGGTCCTTAGCTAGTTCTTCCAAGGATTCCTGTATAGAGTGCTCACTCTCCAAATCAAGAGCGGAAGTGGCTTCATCCAAAATGAGAATGGGAGGATTTTTAAGAAAAACCCTGGCTATTGCAACCCGCTGCTTTTGTCCTCCAGAAAGCTTAACCCCTCTTTCACCTACCCTGGTATCATACCCTTCTGCAAGACCAACAATAAATTCTTGGGCATTGGCCGCTCTTGCTGCTTCGAAAACTTCTTCTTCCGCAGCTTCAGGCTTTCCAAGGAGGATATTTTCTTTTACAGACTCACTGAAAAGTATGTTATCCTGAAAAACTACACCAATCTTATCCCTCAATGATTGAACCTGGAAGTTTCGAATATCAATCCCATCCAGCAATATCCTTCCCTCTGTGACATCATAGAAGCGAGGTATAAGGCTTACGAAGGTTGACTTCCCTCCACCACTCATTCCCACAAGTGCAATTGTTTCTCCACTTTTGATATCAAGGGATATGTTTTTTAGAACCATTTCATCATTTTCATTATAAGAAAAGCTTACATTATCAAAGGTAATGTCCCCTCTTACATTTTTACATTCCAAAGCATTTGGGGGATCGACGATATCATATTTTTCATCCATAAATTCGAATACCCGGTCCATACTTGCAAACGACTGGGTCAAGGTTGTAGAGGAATTTACTAATCTTCGGAGCGGGCTATAAAGCTTGTCTATATAGGCAAAAAAAGCAATCATTGTTCCTAAAGTCAGATGATGGATAATAACTAAGTAAGCAGAATAGCCAATGACCACCAAAGGTGCGATATCCGTTATTGTGTTGACCACCGCGAAAGACTTCGCATTCCAGCTTGTATGCTGAAGAGCTTTTGTTAGGAAATTCTTATTTTGCTTGTCAAACTGCTTCTGCTCATATTTTTCAATGGCAAAGCTTTTGATAACTGACATACCCTGGACTCGCTCATGTAAATAGCTTTGTACTTCAGCAAGAGCCTGAGAACGGATTCTAGTCAGATTCCGAAGATTTCCGAAAAAGTAGTTGACGGTAAAACCATAAAGCGGGAAAAGAACAATTGAGACTAATGTTAACTTCACATTCATGGAAAACATAATTCCGATTGCAATAACAATTGTAGCTATATCAAGCCATAAATTCATCAAACCAGAAATGACAAACGTTTTGGTTTGCTCCACATCATTAATCATCCTTGAGATAATTTCCCCTGACCGTGTGTTTGAATAATATTTAAAGCTAAGCTTTTGAATATGCGTATAGAGCCGGTCTCTTATTTCATATAAAATTTTACTGGCAGTCCATTGGGCAAAATACTGGCGATAATACTCAATTGGCGGCCGAAGAACAACGAATATCACAATCATGACTACCATTAAATACATTAATTTAGATATTTTAACATCCTGGGACAAAGAATGATTGCCAATAATATCATCCACCACGTATTTAATTAACATGGGTATAATCAGAGGAATAGCAAATTTAATCAGTCCAATAATGATTGTGCCTATTATTTGAAGACGGTAGGGCTTTACAAATTCAAGATACCTAAAAATATTCCTCAAGCTTATTTCTCCTTCCCTGTAAAAAAGCGCTTCTGCGCCGAAGGCAGATTTAGTTATAAAATTAATATTTTTTACATTCTACACCTAAGATAGTCTGCTATATCGCCTATAGATGTATATTTTCGTAAATATCATACAAAAGCCTGTTGATTACCGACATCAACAGGCTTAAAAAACGAAAGATATTTAACCCCTATAGGTCAAATAACGTTCATACCAGGTATCAATAAAGTCAGGGGCGAACGGTCCTTTTCGCTGGCGAATCCAGCGAATTAATTTTTCAACATTCGCTTTTAGAATCTGGTCGATTACTTCGGGATAATTCATTTCACGGCGGTGGCGCTCATATTCGTCCTCATCAAGAAGATTAAAGGTCATATCCGGAAAAACTTTAATATCTAAATCATAATCAATATATTTAAGAGCTTCTCCATCAAAAATAAACGGAGAACTAATATTGCAGTAATAGTAAATTCCGTCTTCCCGAATCATTCCAATCACATTAAACCAATATTGGGAATGGAAATAACAAATAGCCGGCTCCCTTGTAACCCAGGTTCTTCCGTCAGATTCAGTCACAACAGTCCGGTCATTACCGCCAATCACCAAATTCTGCGATCCTTTCAGGACAGTTGTTTCTTCCCACACCCTATGGATGTGCCCATTGTGTTTATAGCTATGTATTTGCATTGGCTCACCTTCGATGGGTACGCCCATGATTTCTCCCCTACCTTCATTTCTCGAACGCTTTGCAACCTATCCTATTCCGCTCAAACCGACAAAAGGCAACAAAGTCCAATTCCTTTTTTTATTATTATAACGGTTAGTCCGGGAATTTAAAACAAAAGAGCCATTGAAAATCAATGACTCTTTAAAAAACATGGTATTTTTTTATTAAAAAGATCTTACCCAATGATAATTTCATCTTTCTGACAATAGGAGGAAATAACTTCTTCTGTTTGTTTTTCAAACGTTTTCTGTATTTCCTTTAATTCCTCTTTCATACGTTTTACTTCTAATTGGACACTTTCCAGTTCAGTCCCATTCTGGATTTGAAGGAGTTCCTCTTCGATTTCCTGGCAGCGTTCAAGTTCTGATTGAAGGAAAAGTAACTTTTCCATAGTCTTCATTTGTTCTGCAACCAAACGGTTAAAGTTTTCCATGCTCCACCCCGGCCATTTATTTGTTCCTTAAGTAATTCTCCGATAGGAACCTTTTTCCTTTGACTATTTATGGCGATAAGATGGAAGTTTTGTCGAAAAAGAAATCTCATGTTTCCTTATAATATGTAAAAAATCTTTTCAGAAGGATTAATGGAAGTGCGGAAGTTAGAATTTAAAGAAAGCACCCCTCGAGGAGTGCTTTCAAATCTAAAGATGATTATTGTTGGCCGAATTGGCTGCCGCTTTGGCTTTTACGAGACTCAGCTTGCTGATTTTGACGTCTAACTTCAGCAGCATTTGTTTCGCTGCCAAACTCAGTTCCAAATTGGCCTTGGCTTGATTGGCCTTGGCTTGATTGGCCTTGAGAAGCTTGTTGGTTTTGGCGTCTAACTTCAGCAGCATTTGTTTCGCTTGCGAACTCAGTTCCAAATTGGCCTTGGCTTGATTGGCCTTGAGAAGCTTGTTGGTTTTGGCGTCTAACTTCAGCAGCATTTGTTTCGCTTGCGAACTCAGTACCGAATTGACCTTGGCTTGATTGGCCCTGGCCAGCTTGAGCGTTTTGCTGTCTTACTTCCTGAATGTTAGTACCTGCTTGAGTTTTGTTAGGCTGTTGGTTGAATTTAGCCATTGTAATCACCTCCACGCTCATTAATTTAACCAGGTGAGCGGAAGGTTATCCTCTATTTTATTGGTAAAAAACACCAAAGTTTCCCTATACCAATAAAGAAATTCCGCCATCAACAATGATGGTTTGCCCTCTGATCATACTAGCCTGATCAGATAGGAGAAACATTACGCTATTAACAATATCAGGGATTTCCACCATTTTTCCTGCAGGAGTTTTTTGTCTCGCTTCCTCAAGAAGTTCTTCCCGATTTGGAAAATGCTTAAGAGCCTCTGTATCCACCGCTCCTCCAGAAACAGCATTTACCACAATATTTTTTGGTGAAAGTTCTACTGCGAGGTATCGCGTTAACGCTTCAAGAGCGGCCTTTGATACACCAACAGTGGTGTAGTTTTCAAGATAACGAATAGAACCGAGTGAACTGATGCTGACGATTTTACCGCCCCCGTTTCTTTCCATCAGTCTTGCTGCCTCCTGAGCACAGAACAATAATGCCTTACTGTTAATATTCATTGTCCAGTCCCAGTGAGATTCTTCCAATTCCATTGCAGGGCGCAGAACCCCCGAAGCTGCATTATTTACAAAAATATCAAGACGTCCGAATTCCTGCTCAATTTGAGCGAACATATCTTTAATCTTGGCTACATCGCCAACATTGGCCTTTACAACTAAAACCTTACGGCCAAGCGCTTCTATTTTTTCTGCTGTTTCCAGCGCCGACTTTTTGCTTCTGGCATAATTAATTACCATATCATAACCGGCTTCAGCAAGCCTAATAGCAGTTGCCTGTCCAATCCCTCTGCTGCTTCCGGTAACTAGTGCTACTTTCTGTGTCATATGCTTACCCCTTTAGTATTTTTGATTTGTTTACATTTTATCTTTTTGAGGTATAGAAGACAATTCAAACCTAATAATAAAAAGAAGTATGTGCCTTTCATAGGATAAAAATGAAAGGTGATTACTCTATGATAGGAGGAGCTAAAATGTACGTAGGCAGGGATATGACTGAATTATCAATGATGTCAATTAAGGATTGGAAAGACAGTGAACTCGCCTTTTTTCATCATTCACTTCAACAAATAACTCCCTATCTTAATAGCGAGGGCCAAACTATTCACCGTGAAATAATAGAAGAAATAGAAAATAGAGGCGGCATGAAACGAAACGAAGCGGATTGGGCACACGGAACCGAAGTTACTTATGATTAAAATATTGAAACCATTTTGGAGCAAAAAAGAACGCTGACTTTATCCAGCGTTCTTTTCGTTTAATCGTCATTTATTTCGTTTTCAATGTGTTCCTCATACAGTTTTCTCATTTTCTGATGAGAAACCGGAAAGGCATATGGTTCCATTTCTTCAGAAGTGACGAGACGCCATTCCGGAGAATTTTCAAAGCTTCCCGTTAATCTTCCCGTATAAACAGTTGTTTTCCAAATAAGATGAGAAAAAACATGTTCAATAAGTCCAATATTCTTGCCGGGGGAAACAATTAAATCAAACGTTTGATTAAAAAATTCCGAAAGCTGTTCCTTTCCACTTTCAAATGGATGATGGATTTCCAGATTGGGGAATTCCCATAAATTTGCAAGGAGACCCTTATCCGGACGCTTATGAATAAGGAACCTGCCATTCTCATCTGTCAAAACCATTGCAGCAAGCCTTACTTCACGCTGTTTGCTTTTTTTTGTCTTTACCGGCAACTCATCCTGTACCCCCTCATGAAAAGCAATACAATGCTCTCGGACAGGGCATAATAAACAGGATGGTGATGTAGATGTACAAATAAGCGCCCCTAATTCCATTAAAGCCTGGTTAAAAAAAGATGGTTCTTTATGAGAAATTAGAGCTCTTACAGCTTCTTCAAAGATTTTTCTTGAAGATGGCTTGGCTATATCCACCCAAACCGAAAGGATTCGTGATAGTACCCTCATTACATTTCCATCCACAGCGGGTTCAGGTATACCGTAGGCAATACTCAAAATTGCTCCGGCTGTATAGGGTCCCACCCCCTTAAGCTTGGAAATTTCCTGAGGAGTATTCGGAACTACACTTCCGTAATTCTCTTTTACTTCTTTCACAGCAGATTGAAGGTTCCTGACACGGGAGTAATAACCAAGCCCCTCCCATGCCTTTAGGACCTTTTCTTCATCCGCTTCTGCAAGATCATTTAGGGACGGGAAAAGCTCTAAGAAGCGATTGAAATAGGGAATGACTGTATCAACTCTTGTTTGCTGAAGCATGATTTCTGAAACCCAAACTTTATATGGATCCTGGTCTTTTCTCCAAGGCAGGTTTCTCTGTTCTTGTTTAAACCAGGAGATTAAATCATCCTGAAATCCTTTAATATCAAAGTGTTCCAAATTTTTCAAAGGCAGATCTTTCACTTTTGTTCCTCCAAAGTGTTAAACATTTCTTAAATAGGGAATATAATAATATCGTTTTGGTACTATTTAATTTAAAAACATTTTTATTACACTATTACTAAGTTAGACATACAATTAAAAATTCGCAAGAAAGAATTTTTGCCATTTAAATGTAATCAGAAAGGAGGCAGTCCTTTTGGATACAGGAACTCACGTTGTTATGGGACTTGCTTTAGGAGGGCTTGCTACATTGGATCCGGCGGTTACAGCAAATCATGCAACTGCAAGCAGTGTATTAATTGGAACCATTGTCGGATCTCAGATTCCCGACATCGATACCATCCTTAAACTTAGGAATAATGCAGTATATATCCGAAACCACAGAGGAGTCACCCATTCTATTCCAGCTGTTCTGCTATGGCCTCTCGCTATATTGGCGGTTGTATATCCTTTTTTTCCGGATGCAAATCTTCTCCATCTATGGATGTGGACCTTTTTAGCCGTATTTATCCACGTTTTTGTTGATATTTTCAATGCTTATGGTACTCAGGCATTAAGACCATTTAGCAGAAAATGGGTAGCTCTTGGTGTCATCAATACCTTCGACCCGTTTATTTTTGGAATTCATGTTCTAGGTATTTTTATTTGGGCCGGAGGAAACCATCCAGGACCTATCTTCCTGAGCATTTATGCTGTCATTCTCTTATATTATATTGCACGCTTTATAGCGAAGCGTAAAGTAATGGCAGAGTTAAAGAAAATAGTACCGGATGCTACAGAAGTAATCATTGCTCCGACAATGAAGTTTCATCAATGGCGAATCGCCGCAATGAATAAGGATCAATTTTTTGTAGGAGTCGCTAAGAATAATGTGGTAACCATTCTTGATCGCTTTAAGAGAATCCCAGTACCTGAAACTCCTGTTATCGCAGCAGCTAAGAAAGATAAAAACCTTTCTGCCTTTTTATCCTTTTCTCCTGTTTATCGTTGGGAGGTTGATGAATTTGATGATTCCTCTTATGAAGTTAGATTTATCGATTTGCGATACCGCAGTAATGGTTACTATCCTTTTGTAGCTGTTGTCCAGTTAGATAAAAATTTAAATATTATTACGTCTTACACGGGATGGATATTTAGTGAAGAAAAACTTCGAAAAAAACTCGATATCCTTCCTGGTTAAGTAAAACAAGCGATGACAGCGTCATCGCTTGTTTTATATTAGTTGATTAATTTATTGTATTTTTATCCTGGTCCAAATATTGTCTGTATTTAGGGTTCTGGCCTGCGAATTCATGAAGCTTACTGCCGTATTGTTCTATCCACTGACGGACAATTTTTTCGGTCATTTCGCTGCCCTTATATTCTCTGCCAGCACGTGCGTATGTTGTCTCAAAATCATCCCAAAGGAGTTCAACCCACGTTCTTGCCTGTCCATAAGATAAAGCTTCATTTTTCTCGAGGAGAATAGTTGTAAGCCTTTCTTGATAGTCGTTCATACCAGCACACTCCTTTACCAATTATTTTTAACATAACCATGCTTTAAGGGACAAATACTAAACACACGTGGTCAGCATTGGAATTCCTTTGCTCTTCACAGTTTCCCATTTCTTTTGCTGGAGGTAATCTGATGAGAAATAAAGCAACCAATTTTCCAAATCAGAGTCACAATAAGTTTGAGGGAGAACCCAGAGCCAAGGCTGAATATGCATCAAAGCGGGCTGATGGCACCATTAATACACACCCTCAGGAACGTATGCGTGCTTCCAATCAGCGGGAAAATGATACTAGTAACGAATTATTTTCGTAAGAAGGTTTACCCATCAGTGGAGCCTGTCTCCACTGATATTTATTTAAGGGCTTTTAGCATAGAGATCGGAAGCGCCTCTTCTTCGCTTTTACCACCCAGACGAAATCCCCAGGCAAAAACTCCATTTAAGTAGTCAATCTTAAAATAGACGCCAGGATCTCCTTTAATTTCATAAATATCGCCGGCCTTAAAATCATTTGGATCCAATAAATAGGCCTGAGCCATTAGAGCCTTTCTTTCAAGCACGGCAAATTCATTTACCATTCCAAGCTGCTCTGCCTTTCTTGCCTTTTCCTTTAGGCTGGCAATTTCCTGCTTTAATTCATAATCGGACATTTGGCTATATCTTTTTTCCTGCTGCATCCTCATTCCACCTGTCGTTATCTTATCTATTTATTTTAGTATAGTTAATTTTGTATCATAGATAAAGAAAATCACTTTCAGAAGGAGTTTATTTAAATGAAATCAATGATAGTAACCGGAGCCGGTTCAGGATTGGGAAAAGAGTTATCTCTCCTCCTTGCTAAAAAGAATTTTCATTTAATTTTAACAGGAAGAAAAAATTCTAAATTAATGGCTGTGAAGAAAGAAATTGAAGCGTTAGGCGGAAATGCGGATATTCTAGAATTGGATGTTTCAAACGAGGATGATGCAACCAGAAATATAAATACTCTTTGCAAGCAATTTGACGTTTATGGACTTATAAACAATGCAGGTGTTGGCCACTTTGGCCCGATTGTAGAATTAAATAGTATGGAAATTAAAGAAATGATAGAAACCAATGTTTTAGGAACCATATATTTAACCCGGGCTCTTCTACCCCATTTAAATAAAGGGCATATCATTAATATTATTTCCACAGCGGGGCTCCGTGGAAAGATAAATGAATCAGTTTATGCAGCAAGCAAATTTGCCGTTAGGGGATTTACGGAAAGCCTTCAAAAGGAATATCAGGGCTCAGGCATCAAATTTACTGCCGTTTATATGGGGGGAATGGATACTCCCTTCTGGGAAAATACCGACCATATAAAAGATCCATCCAGACTGCGGCCAGCCGGCGAGATTGCAGAAACAATTGTAAACAAAATGGACGAGGATTCAATTATAATTGAAAGCAAAAAACCATGACAGTATTTGTCATGATTTTTTAATCTTCCTCTGATACAGAGTCTAAATAGCGGTCTATTAATTCAAAAGAAAAGCCTTTTCTAAAAAGAGCCTGTTTTACCTTTTGCTTATATTCATAACCGCTGAATTTGGCATATTTACGGCTGGCTTTTTCACCTTGATGCCGAACGGCCTCCATCTCGCTATCAAGGGAATCCTCCTGTTCCAATTCACTGACAGCAATTTGAATTACATCATTGGTATATCCTTTTCGCATTAGCATGCTTTTCAATTTTTCGTTAAGCATACGTTTTGATTCATTTGTGTACTTTTTGCTATATTTTTCGCAAAGCTTCACTGCTTTTTCTATTTGAAGCTCTAAAGGATATTCCTTAAGAGAAGTTTCAATAAAACCATTCTTAATGCCTTTTTCCCGCAGCTCTGTTTGGATTACCTTTACTCCTTTATCGGTAGTATTCATTTGAGTCCTGACAAAGGCAAGCGCAAAATCAAGATCATTGATATATTTTTGTTCAGTTAATTTATGAAGCACTTCATTAATAACTGGATCTTCTATGTCTTTTTTGCTTAAATAATCCCGAATTTCTTTTTCGGACCGAACCCTAGCTGCCAGATATCCGACCGCTTGGTTATATGCTTTTCTAATATCATCCTGATAATTGATCTCCATTAATGAAAGCTCGTCTATTTCCATCCCTTTTTTGAGACTGGAATTAATCAGGACCTCTTCATCAACACTGAATGCATATTGTTCACCTTTGCCATAATCCATAAAGATATTGTATCTGTCTTTATTTTTCTGTTGTGCAGTAATCTTTGTAATGACTGCCATCGAGCTCACCTCATCTACAATGTAGCACATCGTATGAAGTTTTTTTAGCACTTTGCCTGTAAAATTAAATTATATTATTGCTGGGAGGTCTGTTATGAAAATAGCGATTGCAGGTGGTACCGGATTTGTAGGCAAAGCCCTAACTGACGAATTGATTAATAATGGACATAAGGTTTTTATTTTAACCAGAAGAAAAGGAACAGTTTCACCTAAAAAGAACCTCCAGTTTGTTCATTGGCTTGAAAATGACGCCAGTCCGTGGGAAGAACTCGAACAAATAGACGTATTCATTAATCTTGCAGGCGAATCCATAAACAGCGGCAGATGGTCTAAGGAAAGAAAAAGGCGAATTTTACAAAGCAGGCTGAATGCAACAGAAGAACTTCTTAGGATTATAAAAAAACTAAATTCAAAGCCCCGTGTTTTCATTAACGCCAGTGCGATTGGCTTTTATGGAACCTCCACCAAAAAAACTTTTACTGAAGAGGAGAAAGATCCCGGTGGAGATTTCCTGGCCTATACAGTTAAAGAATGGGAACATAAGGCTTATGAAGCAGCAGGTCTTGGTATAAGAACTGCATTTTGCCGCTTTGGCATTATACTGGATAAATCAGAAGGAGCTTTACCACGAATAGTTTTCCCCTATAAAATCCTGGCAGGCGGAAAAATTGGATCAGGCAAACAATGGATGTCCTGGATTCATATAAAGGATGTCATAAGAGGAATTTTATTTATCATTAATAATGAACAGATATCAGGTCCAGTTAATTTTACAGCCCCGAACCCCGTTACGATGAATGAATTTGGGAAAACGGTGGGCAATGTAATTCATCGGCCGCACTGGCTGCCAGCACCTTCATTTGCCTTGAAAATTCAACTGGGAGAAATGAGTTTGCTGGTACTAGAAGGACAAAGAGTTCTTCCTAAAAAACTGCTGGATACAGGTTTTCATTTCGAGTTTACTAAGCTTTCCTCTGCTTTAAAGAATATTTTTTCATAAACATTTTGTATCAATCCCTCTCTCTTGGGCAAAAATTGTAAAGTTGAAACTAAGCTGAAGGGAAGGATTCAAAATGGAAAAAAGAAAGAAAGAAAAGTCCAAGTTCACCTTAACCAGTATGCAGGAGGTTACTTACCAAAGAGCCTTCAAAATGGCTGACCGTGCAGGCGGTTTCGAACAAAAAAGGTCTAAACACTAAACTTTACCTTTCTGTGGATGACACCTATCTCAGGAATTTCCACTTATCCCTGGCTTGATATTAGTAAAAAATAAGGTACGGAACATTGCTTCCGTACCTTTTGCTTTGGAGAAACAGAACTCGAAAGGGGTTATATAATGAATAACAATTCAAGAAGTAAATCAAAGCTTCCTCAAGTGCCTAAAGATATGAAGTCAGACGGCAGAGATGTAGAGTTTTCAAGAGAACTTGCAGACCAGGAAGATTTGGAAGCACAAGCACGTGCAAATGCCGCTAATCAGCGGGTACGCCAAAACAATAAGTAAGAACAAAAGGCGCAAGCGCCCTGTTCAGATGATGAAAGGCTAAATACGCCACGTCCTGTGGCAACGCCTTTCTGACCCACGTCCTGTGGGCCTCCAACAGGCATAAGACGAATCACGTAGTCATCCTCGGAAAAGCTAAAGCTTTTCCTTCGTGCGATGCGGATGCTTCCGAAGCTTTCCTTGTCCTGATTTCTGAAGTGATTTGGCTTATGACCCCGAGGGGCTGGGCGCTGGAGCTAGATTACAATAACCAAGTTCGGAGTTATCCACAAGGTTAAAATCTATAATTTCCTAAAAGTAAAAAAAGAGAAGCAGGGATTCCTGCTTCTTTAAATATTTTATAAGGGGGTAAAGAAAGTTATTCAATCGAATTCTGAAGAGAGGTTATGCAGCAATTACTGCTCAGAATCCGTTTAAACCGTTACAAAACTTAATTGTTCTAGAGGTTGTGGCAGGAACCCTTAGCACTTTCGTAAAAAGGCTTTTCAAAACTCTCCTAAATGAAAATTACTGATCATTTTCCCCGTTTTTCTCCAAAGGAACCTTTTTACTTCCCCTTCTTGATTTTCAATATACGCCGTTCGATCCCAAGAAACAAGGACTTTCACAGCTTTTTAACATATTAATATTGGAAATTTGAAAAGACTGTGAACGCAGACTAATAGTAGCATTATTTTCATAGTACTTTGTTCTTATCTGTGGATAATGTTGATATTGTGGATATCTATTAAAAAGCCAATAATATCAGGCGTTTAACTTAATTGAATAATGTTAATAACAAAATGTGGATAACTAAAAGAAAACCTGTGGATAATGTGGGTAAATCTGTGGGGCACTTAATTAACAACGGTGGATAGTGTGGATAAATCTGTGGATAGTGTGGAGAGAATGCTTAAATTCATCATTATGCAGGATAATCACGTATAATAGGGTATAAAACTATAGTGCATAACTATTAAACTGGGGGTTTTTAGAACGATGGTCATTGATTTATTAAAAGATCTAATATCCATCGACAGCTCTACAAAGGAAGGTGCAAATAAAGCTGTTGATTTTTGTGGAGTTTGGCTTGAAGGCCAGCAGCTTCCTGTTCAAAAAATCGAAAACAACGGTTATAAAATGCTGGTATCTGAAATCGGAAAAGGAGATCGGACTCTTATTTTCAACGGCCACGTAGATGTTGTAACCGGTAAGCCTAACCAATTTATACCCCTTGAAATGGATGGCAAACTTTTTGGCCGAGGGTCCGCTGATATGAAGGCCGGGGTAGCGGCGATGATGTACACCATAAGAGAATTAAAAGATATGAATTTAAACTTTAAAATTCAGCTTCAAATTGTATCAGATGAAGAGATTGGCGGGATGAACTGTTCTGGATATCTGGCTGAAAATGGCTATCTCGGCGATTTTGTCATATGTTCTGAGCCTACCCAGCTGGGAATTGCCCACCAGGCTAAGGGGGTATTGCGCCTGGATATAGAGGTCAAAGGCAAATCAGCACATGGAAGCCGGCCTTGGGAAGGAATCAATGCAATTGAAAAGGCATATCACTTATATGAACAAATTCTAAACCTTTCCTTCGCAAAAGAAAGTACCGCCTATTACAAGCGTCCTTCCATCAACTTGGCTAAGATTCAGGCTGGAGATGCCTACAATAAGGTGCCAGATGAATGTATGATGAGTTTCGATATTCGATTTCTCCCTTCTCAAACAAAAGAAGAAATCCTGGCCCAGATTGAAAGTGTCACAGAAGGAAGGATATTTGTAAATATGTTTGCTGAGCCAATTAATACCCCTTCTAATCATCCTATTATTCAGCTGCTTGGCCCTATTGTTGAAAAGTTCAGCAATACTCCTGCCGTTTATTTTGGACAGCACGGAACTGCAGATACGGTGTTTTTTGCAAAGCAGGGGATTCCTGCTATTGAGTTTGGTCCAAGCGGGGCGAATTGGCATGGAGATGAAGAGTATGTTATTACCGATTCGGTTTATTCATATCAAAAAATGCTGAAAGAGCTAGCTCTTTCAATTGACCTGAAAGCCCTAAAAAATCCTAAATAAATGATTAGCTAAAAAAATAGCACGCAGCTGCGTGCTATTTTTTTATAAAGACGCTGTAAATAAATCACTTGATTCTTTTTCAATCATTTCTGCTAATACAGGAAAAGCTTCTGTTCCCGGGTTTTGATCCAAAATTCGATTTAATCCTTTAACGCTGGATTTAATAATCCATTTGTTATTTGGGTGCTGCTGAAGCCATTCGATAGATGGATCTGCAACCTTCTTTTTCACCCGATCTAAAAGCCAATAAGAGGCTTCCTTTTGACTGTCCTGATCCACAGAATCTCTTATAGGGCTTCCTGCTTCTCTATCGGTTTGATGTCGTGATTGGGCCAGGTCTTCGATTACTGCACTTGCCGTAGGGAACATCCCTGCACCAGGACCTCTTAATGTGATGCTGCCAACAAGGTCCGCTTCAATGCTTACAGCATTTTCCACACCTTCTACATCATAAAACGGACTGCTTTTTCCCACTAAAACAGGCTGTACTGATGCAATGACTTTTCCATCCTTCCATTCAACAGAAGCAATATGTTTAAATTTCAAATGAAGCAGGTCAGCTTCCTCAATCCATTCACGAGTAATGGAGGTTATTCCTTCAACATGGACATCCTTCCATTCCGGCTGGAATCCAAAAGCTAGCTTACTTAATACCATTAATTTATAAAAAGCATCTGTTCCTTCTACATCATTTCCGGGATCTGCTTCAGCATAGCCTTTTTCCTGTGCAGTCTTTAACACGCTGGCAAACGGCTCCTTTTTTTCACGCATTTCAGTAAGAATGAAATTGGATGTACCATTTAAAATACCTTTTATTTTTTTTATATTATTTACTTTTAATAATTGACGGAGAGTCTGGATAATAGGTATTCCGCCACCTACAGTCGCCTCATAACCTAAAGAAACACCCTTATCAGCTGCAAGAAGAGATAATTCCTCGCCATGATAGGCAAACATTTCTTTATTCGCGGTAATGATATTACTTCCCTTTTCAACCGCTCTCTTCAGGTAAGTAAAGGCTGGCTCTCTTCCGACAATTGCCTCGATCATATAATCAATATGCGGGAGGTTTATAATTTCTTCAAAATTATCCGTAACTAAGATATTTCCTGATATTTTTCTCTGCTTTTGTTTATTTCTAACCAGAATAGCGACAATTTCTACTCTTTTTCCTAATATTTTTTCCAGGCGTTCTCCATGTGACTCAATACTTCTGTAAACTCCTTCACCCACAGTACCAAAACCAAGCAAAGCTATTTTTAAAACGCTCATCTTCCCACATCCTTTTTGAAATTTTCATTTTTAAAAAATTACCGGGGAAAATGAAAAAACCCCCTTCGCGTAAGAAGAGGGCATTGTCCTCCTCTTATCTTTCAGGCGAATGCCTGCAGGAATTAGCACCTTTTCAGGAATAAATCCTGAAGGTTGCCGGGCTTCATCGGGCCTAGTCCCTCCGCCTCTCTGGATAAGAGTACTATTAAGTTTCGTTAGTCTTATAAAAGAATATTAAGTCAGCAAGAAATTATTGTCAATATTTTTAAATTTTTTTAAATTAAAACTCTTTTTAACTTTCCTGCTAATTTCCGATTCACAACGGAAAGCTTCCTTGAAAAATCAACGCCTTAAAGAGGCAGCAAGGCAACCTTATCTTTTCCTTTTAATTTTTCAATCATATCCAGCCATTCCTGTGGTTTATTGGAAAGGACAGAATAGTAGACGGAAAGAAAATCGGCTGTTAGGGATGCAGAAATCTCTTCCTGGCTGCCGTCAGTCGGCATAAAGCACAAATCAAGGCCTGAAACAGGCTGGCCATTGTTTTCCCAGGAAGGATGTACATAATTAAGATCAAGACGCTTGTAGCCAAGATGGGAAAGAACCTCCCGGCGTACGTATGGATTCATAACTTCTACTCTGCCAAACTCATGATTCTTTACTCGATAAGGATCATAAATTTCCGCAAACATGCCTGATAAAACCTTCCCCTTTTCCCTTGCAAGGTTTTTGAGGTCCTTTAGACGGTTTTGAGCAAGATAATGGCCAATTCCCAGACCTGGCCTGCTGATAATAGTGAAATCAGTCATGGCAATGTTCCAATTTTTATAATAGCGATATTCTGTTGCTCCTACAACTTCATTTTCATGAACAGCCACAAATACCCGAATTCCCTCATCCTCCAATGGTTCTTTCCAAAGGTTGTATTCCAAGACCTCTTCTGGAGGAAAAATTTCACCCATTAATTGATGCAGCTTTCTAAAATTAGGATCTTCAATCTAACTAATTCTCAAATATTCCATCTACATAAGCTCCTGTTCGCTATTTTTAAAAGGGTTCTTCCATTCCATAAGGACAGCATTATTAAGGGATTCCTCGTCATCCAGGTAATTTTTTATTATCGTTAATGGTACTCGGCCACAGCGAAGCAGAAATGTAACGACGGGGTCTTTCAAGTCACCGTTCATGACGGCCTCTAAATACCTCTCAGGAGTCATCTTATCAGCATGTTTATGGTAACTAGGCATCCTCGCTCCGCCAAGAAGGCGGACAAGTCCTTTTTGAATTACTACATGATACATTGCCTGCATCATTAATTTTCCGAGACCAAGTTTCCGAAACTTCGGCCTGACGCTGATATCCACAATATATAAAGTGTTTCCGTCTGGATTATGATTTCTAATATAGCCTCTATCCGTAATCTCTTCCCAAGTATGTTCTGGTGACTCTGGCTGAAAATCAATGCACATGCCTGTCAGAGAACCTGCAAGTTCTTCGTTTACTACTACGCACAGTGCTCCCTCTGAAAATAAACTAACATGGTTTATAAGCTGCTCCTTATTCCACAACAGCTCGGATGGAAATGGGGGAGGAAAACATTCTGCCTGTATATTTATGAGCTCATCAAAATCCTTCTCGTTATAGTTTCGGATGCAGATGGATATTGGACGATTCTGTTCAAAAACATAAAATTCGCTTTTATACATACAGTCCTCTCCCCTTCAGAGTTATTTTATTTCCAGTCTGTATATAAATCTGTCCGGCGGTCACGCCATGTTGTAACGGATCCCCGCTCCCGGACCTGATATAGAAGTTCAAGATCTAAATCAGCCGTTACAATCATATCATCGTTCATTTCACCTTCCACTAAAATTCCCTTTGGCGGAAATGGGATATCGTTTGGTGTAATAATAGCAGCTTGTCCGAAGTTGGCGCGCATAAAGTCAACTGTTGGAAGCTGTCCTACTGTACCTGTTACAACAACGTAAACCTGGTTTTCTACTGCACGGGCATGGCCTGTGTAGCGAACACGGTGGAATCCATGACGGTCATCTGTACAGGATGGACAGAAGATAATATCTGCTCCTCGTGCTTTCGCCATGCGCACAATTTCAGGAAACTCAATATCATAGCAAGTAAGGATCGCAATTTTTCCTTTTTCAGTATCGAAAATCTGAAATGAGTCGCCAGTTTCCATATTCCATTCATGTACTTCTGTAGGAGTTATATGAAGTTTGGCCTGTTCGGCAATCCTTCCATCCGGATAAAATAGATGAGCCGTATTGTACAGCTTCCCTGCTCTCTCAACCACATGGGTTCCTCCAATAATATGCATTCCTGTCTCTTTAGCAAAGTTGGAAAAAAGGGTACGGTATTGCTCTGTAAAGGAAGGAAGGTCATTTATTGTTAGGCTTTCGCCCTGGCCGTTTCCAATTGATAAAAGCTGAGTAGTAAAAAACTCAGGAAATAAAACAAATTCAGCGCCAAACTCCTGCGCGGTTTTTATATAATGCTCGCTTTGACGAGCGAAATCTTCAAAGGATTTAATAGTATGCAAATGGTATTGAACTGCAGAAACACGAATTTTCATTTCTTCCCCCTAAACTCTTTATTAGATATATATTATTCATCATTTTTATAACTTTAACAAATAAATGGAATCGGGAAAATAGAAAAATAATGGTGGAACATTCGGATAGGAGAATGCTCGCAATTAGCTAGGCTGTGGATAGATAGTTTTGGTGTTAAGTATATTTGTAAGTGTTTGAGCAAATTGTGTTCTAGTTAAACATTCTCCCTACCCTAGTAATAGAAAAAGCAATATATATCTTTATTCCAGCAAAAAAAAATACCCCAATTTGTATAATATAACACATTAGAAAAACTTGGCATTCGCTAAGTCTTTTTGGCGGATGCCCTAGTTTTTCTTATGCGTTCAGAATTTATGGATATAAATTCTGATTAGCCAAAAAGTGCTCCCCTGAATCTGGGGAGCACTTCCTTTTTTTACTTAATTGCCTAAACCTTTTGGAACAGAAACTGTTGTCGAGGATTTATACGTATTTCCTGCTTTGTCAGTAACAAGATAAGTGATCGTATAAACTCTTCCATTTCCTGTACCCTTACGCTCGGAACGAAGGCTAAAGTTAACATCATTTGTGCCGTAGTCTGCACCTTGAATATCAGAAGGATCTGCAGAAGCTTCATTTACCTTAATAGATTCAAGGATTACTGAATCAACACCTGAAAGATTGTCGCCTGAAACCAGTGATGCTTTAATATCAGCCATTTTGTGGTTTGGTACCTTAAGGACTGGTTTATCTACTGATACTTTCAGAGTTGGAGCTGTTTTATCAATGTTAACTACAAAGGATTTGCTGTTTTCCATATTACCAGCATTATCAAAGCTCTTATACTCAATTGTATATTCTCCATCTGTTGTAAGTTCAATTGGATTTTTGTACTCCTGCCAACCTTGTCCATTAATACTATACAATGTAGTTTGAATATCAGATGTTTCATCCGAAGCGATAAGGCTGAAAATTACATTTGAGTTATACCAGCCATTATTTCCAGTTGGTGCTTCAGGGTTTAGCTTTTGTACAGTAACAGGGGCTGTTTTATCAATTTTCACTTCATATGACTTAACAGCTTCAGCATTCTCTTCTACATCTGTACTGCGGTATTCAATATTGTAAGTACCGTCAGAGGTTAATTTAACAGGTGAAGTATAATCTGCCCAATCACCGCCATTTATGCGATATTGAGTAGATTGAACTCCTGATTGATTATCAGTTGCTGATAGACTAAAGGAAACATCAGAAGTGTACCAGCGGTTGCTGCCATTTGCTTCGGCAGGATCTACCTGTATTTGAGTAACTGGTGCTACATCATCCACAATTCTAACTAACTCTTTTGTATCACGGACACGAATTCTGTTTCCTTTTGCATACTTTCCAGTCAGTCCTACTGCCTGAAGAGTTTGACCAACCTTCAAATCAGGTACAGGTCCCGTTTGAGTAGCAATATATCCATCGGTAAAGACTAGGATGTCTCCAGATCCGTCATTAATTACATAAGAATTCTCATCATATTTTGATACAACCTTTCCTGTTACTTTTACGAGTAAACCTTGATTTTCTTCATTGTTTGCTGCACCTGTTGTCACTTCCTGAGGCTGAAGAGGTTCAACATGTCCCAGCTTAATAACATCTTTTGCAAAATCGGTATACTCAAGTTCACGGTTGTTTTCAAAAGTTTTTAGCTGGCCATAAACACGTACTTTGTCCCCTGGCTTTAAAGATCCTTCAGGAACGTCATGGAATGCCATAATACCGCCTGTTTCATCCTGGAGATAGAAGGCATCATAGAACGTTCCCGCACCAGTTGTAACTGTTCCTTCTACTACCACTGGCTGACCCTCTTTTCCTTTTCTAGCATCACTCAAGTCTGATACAACTGTGCCGCGGTCTGCAAGCCAGTTCACAGCGTTTAATGCAACTTCGTCATTTCCTTTTTGATTAAAGGATTCGTCAAGCTGCTTATCATTCATAAAGTTCATACCAGATACAACAATTCGGCCTTTGTCTATGGTTTCTGAAGCAATAGCTGGAATAGATGAACCGCCACTGTTATTGGAAACATTGTCATATATTTTGTAGCCAGATTTCACACTGCCCTGATAGGTTGTCTCGTTGCCGCTTGCTAAAATAGTAACAGTATCACTATCTGTAAGTGCTTCATGACCTACCTTCTCCAAACTTGAGCCGCTGTAGTACTCAATTGTATCTGCCCTGTCTGTAATATAATTGGCTACAGGGTGTAAATGAAGACGGACTGCAAATTTGGATTTAAGAGGATCCGACCAGAAGTTTCCTTCCTTCGTATCATCGTTGATTCCATCATTGTTAACCTGGATGGATGATCCCATTTCCTGAAGTAAGTCATTGTTAATATCTGTGTTGTTGTTGAAGTTACTCTTATCTGTCAGGAATAATGAGCCGCCATTTTTAACAAAGTCGGCAACAGCTTTATTTTCATCCGGCGTCAAATCTGTTTGCGGATGGGTCAGAACCAATACTTTAACATCTTTTAAATTTTCAGCAGTAAGTGGGTTTTTATTTTCAAATACAGTATAACCCTCACGCTGAACCAGTGTTGTAAAACTATTAAAGTTGTTCTTGTAAGTGCCAGGGTCTGTTGATGTGTTTTCATTTTTATGAGCCGCATCAATCATTACCTTGATTCCGAGAGCTTGTTTGATATTTATATCTTTAGAGAATGTATTGTCTTCAGGATTATCTCCAGTTGGAGAATCCACAACAGCCAGCAGCTTATGCTGACCAGCAATAGGATTGTTCCAGACAACAGTTGCCTGTGCTACACCTTTAGCTGCTATTTGAGCTATTGTGCTTTGGCCAATTAAGTTGCTATCCTTTACCTCATCATAATAAAACTTAACATTTAGGTTGGATAATGCAGTTTTACCAAGGTTGCTCACACCGGCTTCAAGCGTAGCAGGGTTTCCAGAGGTGATAGCATCTCCAGCAACTTCAAGACCGCTTACGCGTACATCGACCGGCTGTTCTTTTGTCCAGATTGGAGAAGAGTAAATACGTTCTCCATCCTTCTGTGTTACTTTAACAACAAACCACTGCTGTCCGCCAGTTACTGTTACTTGAGGTTTCCATGTAAAGTCCTTGGAATTTGGAGTAAGTGTGTCAACCACTTTTGATCCGTTCGTGATCAATTCAACTTTTTCAATTGTGTCGTCTGACTTGTATGAAGAAGGCAGATATTCAAAACCCGGCATTGACTTTGACTCCGCAACAGGGTCAGAACCTTTGATATCAAAAGTCAGAGACTTACTGTCAACAACTGAACCCATGTACTGCCCATTAGCCAATACATCCAGTTTAAAGTTTGGATCCTCTTCCATGTAAACCCTCATGTTTTCCATCGAGTGCAGCAAGGAAGCCTGTGACAGATCATCAGAAACAATTACTGTTCTGTTTAGTGTTTGTCCCCATGTACCATCATGGTTATCTTCACCATACGTTGGAGCTACATGCCATCCAAGATCAAGAGCACTGTAGAATTTCTTTTCAGCGTTGGCATAGGCATAGTTACCAGAACCATTACCTACTTCTAGCATTGTAAAGAGCTTATCCACTCTTTGGTCATATGGCATAAAGTTATTAAAAGCATTCGCCGACATATCAGGATGGTTGAATTGTGCAGCAATATTATCGTAGGTTAGAACCCAGGCATAATACTGATTTAAATCCTGATACTTACCGCTGTTCATCTTACGGTCAATAAAATTATCAGTTCCAAAAACATTGGAATGTCCCCATGTTGTTGAAGTCATTTCAAATGCTGGGAAAACTACATACTCACCATTCTTTGTATATTGTTTGGCAAGGTCTTTGGTAAGCTGCCAGTTATCGCCACCTTTACGTTCAGGCATGCCATTATGATCAACCGTATCCTTATCGGCAAGGGTTGAATCAATATCATGGGAGTGGTCAGAAAATGCAAACCAGTCATAGCCATGAGCCTGTCCAGCCTTAAGAGCATCTTCAGGTGTACCTGCTCCATCATGGGAAATATTCGTATGGTTATGCGTTGTTCCCCGGTAGTGGTTACCGCCTGTAAATGGTTGGGCTACATTAAAGGACCATGAAGTATTCGATGTATTTCCTTTATTGTCTGCCGCTGCTACTTCCACTTTATGTGCACCGACTTCAAGTGGATTTGCAAGTTCAAGCGTAACCTGTCCATCCACAACCTTCGCGGAAGAAGCCATTTCCTGGCCATCAACCTTTATCGATAGCTTAGAAGAATCAATTCCACTAGGATCATTAATTTGGAAGCTGATATCCGGTGTAGTAGTTTCAACAATTGAATTATTGACTGGTTGAACACCTGTTATTGCAGGTCCTTCTACATCATTTTCCACTGATACAGCATATGGCGCTGCAGCTGTACCCGCTGTTTTAACATCAGATGGATTTTTTGCTTCGATATAGTAAGAAAATCCTTCTAATGGCAGAGATGCTGCCGGAAGAATTGCTTTATATACTCCATTGCTGTCTTTTGCCATCGGAAGAGCTGTGTAGTCAGCTGCATTGTTACCTTTATAGTAAACTGTTACACTATCAGCACCCGATGCATTGGCCGTGAATTGTACGTCGGTTCCTCTATAAGCCTTTGTAATAGGATCATGGGCCAAAGATAGAACGAAATATTCATTAACGTCTGTAACACTTCTTGGGAATACCTGATAACCACTTGTATAAGGATTATTATCATCGTATTGTCCAACAATACCAGTAACTGTATAATAACTATCCTTCTTAAAGGTACTAGTTAAGTCAATTCCAGTTCCTGACGTAACCCTTACTAGAATAGTTTTCCCTGTATCGTCTGTTAAGGTAACGTTACCTGTTGAAGTTACAGGTATATTGGTTGCTTTTGCTCTTATTTGAACTAGAGTTCCTTCAAGAGGCTCAGCGGTATTAAAGTTTCCAAAGACTGCGAGCTTATTAACTACAGTTGGTGAAATATCGCTGCCTTTTCCTGTAACTTCTACAGAAGTAGGAGTAATCTCTGTCAAACCATTATATTGAGCTACCTGTCCAGTGACTTTTACTTTGTCACCAACTTTTACATCCTGGGTGCTGCCGAATATGTTAACTCCGCCAGTGGCATCTTGTATATAAAAAGACTTGGCTCCTACCACATTATTTGAAACAGTTGCCGTTCCCTCTACAGTTACAGTTTGGCCTAAAAGCTTGGACTGTCCTTCAGAGTCGCTATCTCGTATATCCTTTAAGAAAATAACACCTTCTGAAGGAGTTCCCGGAGTTACAAGTTCAGGTTCCACCGGAGCACTAGAGTTCTGTGGATTTGGGTCAGCTACAACAAAGTCGTTAGCGTTATCATTCGTATCCCATCCATTTCCTTTTCCTGCCCCTTCACTAGTTGGGTCTGAGCTGTCGTTTGCTTTTCTTTCTACGCTTTTATAATTCGAAGGGGCAGGTGCAGGACCACTACCTTCTTTATCACTTGCTGTAGTTCCATAACCTACATAGTCAGTAACATTTGGATCATCTTTTGAAGTTATCTTTGTTGCCACTTTTACCAATGCTACTTTTCCAGCAGCACCAGCCAAATCAACGCTACCAGCGACATCTGCAACAGGCAGGTCTTTACCATTTCCGCTTGTTCCTGCTTTTCCCTGGACTAAATAATATCCATGAGGTTTAATTTCGCCTTTCAATGTTGCAGTACCGGCAACAGTTGTTCCAGCAGCAGAAATATACTGTACAGACCATCCTTCAATACTTATTGCTGTATCTGTCGGATTATATAATTCTATGAAGTCATTCTTATAAATCGCACCACTATTACCGCCACCACCATAAACTTCACTGATGACAACGTTTCCAAATTGTGCTTTAGCATGGGTTGCTAGGTTTGGTAAAAACGACCCACCAAGCAACAAAGCAGAAAGACCCAGACTCCCCCACTTTTTAAAGTGCTTTTTGCCCATCAAACTCCCCCTAAAGATATAGTAGTTTTCCTACAGATTAAAACTACCATCTCAATGTAAAGAATGTATGAGATTTTTGTATGATTTTCTGTAATAAACTATGGGAATATTAGCCCATTTCTAACAATTTATTACACAAACTTTCTGTGCATCCTTATATAATAGAAATTATCTATGATTCTTCCAGAGAGGATGCTAAGTTCTGATGACCCAAAACTATAGAAAAATCGCAGTATTTGTTCTGCTCGCTTGCCTGCTTTTCCCTAGGGAAGGTTTTGCCCATGCTTTTAGTGCAGCGTTTAATACATTAAATTTGTCGAAGAATACTACTGAAATGATTTACTCCATTGATGCTTTATCGGTGATTGAAGGGATCGGTGGAGATAAGAATGATGACGGTAAATTAAGTGAGGAAGAATTAAAGGCAAATAAAATCCGATTCCAGGAATGGGTTGAGGATAGTGTTGTTCTTGAAGTAAACGGTAAGCAGCAAGCAGGTAAAATTACGAGCTTAAAATTAGAAAAGACGAAGGATAAGGATCTTGTTACCCTAACCTTTAAATATCCTGCCTATACTGTTGGAGACACCGTTAAGCTACTGGATGGAATTTTCTATGAAGGCAGCAGAAACTTTGATACCTATACTGATTTTTTAAAAGTGAATAGCGATGGCCAGGTAAGTGAAGCGGTTCTTCAGGGAAAAAACCGGGAATGGACTATGCAGATATCTGAAAACCAACAGGAGCAGCAGCCTGGACAAGCCACAACACAAAAAGCAGATACTCCTGCTCCAACAAATAACACAACAGCCTGGAGTTCTTTTTTAGCACTAGGAGCCAAGCATATTCTTACCGGATATGATCATCTATTATTCCTGTTTGCCCTCCTTCTGCGCAGGCAAACTTTGAAGCAATACATTACTACCATAACCGCTTTTACAATCGCCCATAGTATAACTCTTACTTTGGCGGTAGTAGGAATTGCCGATCTGCCTTCAAGAATAGTAGAATCCTTGATTGCTTTTAGTATCTGCTATGTTGCACTTGAAAATATATTCCGAAAGCAAATTATGTACCGATGGGCCGTAACCTTCTTTTTTGGATTAATTCACGGACTTGGTTTTGCAACTATACTAAGGGAAATGTCACTCCCAAAATCACATCTAGCCATCGCCCTGATCAATTTTAACGTAGGAATTGAACTTATTCAGCTTCTTCTCGTTATCATCATTGTTCCTATTCTTATGAAATTCCAGGGAAGAATGAGTTACCGCAAAATCATTAACGGCGGTTCCGTAATAATTTTTCTACTAGGTTTCGTTTGGCTTATCCAAAGACTATTCTTTTAAATGACAAAGCAGGACATCCGATGCCCTGCTTTTCTTGTTTATATGTGCTGGTTTGGAGCGGAATGATACAGAAAAACCACCTGCGTTGTTAAAACCTTAATCCAGTCCAAATCTGCATGTCTTTTGACTTCTTTCATTTAACACCTCTTTATTATTAGACACATAAAAAGGGAGACTCCCATGAGTCCCCTTTTATTGTTTCATTTTCGGATCCAATACGTCCCTCAGGCCGTCACCCATTAAATTGAAGCCTAAAACTGTCAGCATAATCGCAATACCAGGAAAGAACAGCGTCCAAGGTGCCTGAACCAGATACTGCTTGGAATCAGAAAGCATTTTTCCCCATTCTGGTGTCGGTGCCTGGGCACCAAGACCAAGGAAACCCAATGCGGCTGCTTCAATAATAGCTGTTGCAATGGCCAGTGTAGCCTGAACAATAACTGGTGTCACACTGTTTGGAAGGATATGATGCAGAAGGATTCTTGTATCCTTCATACCCACCGCCCGGGCAGACATAATATATTCCTCTTGTTTTACACTTAGCACTTTGGAACGGACTAGCCTTCCAAAGTTAGGAATATTAATAACAGCAATGGCAACTAGGGCATTTTGCAGTGAAGGACCAAGGATCGCTACAACTGCAATGGCCAGCAGAATGCTTGGAAATGCCAGCATAATATCAAACAATCTCGATATAATCGAATCAGCCCATTTACCGTAATACCCTGCTACAATTCCGAGAAGAGTTCCTGCGACAGCAGATGCCAATACTGAAAATAATCCAACCCATAATGAAATCCGTGCTCCGTAAACGATTCTCGAAAAGATATCTCGTCCAAAATCATCTGTTCCAAACCAATGCTTGCCAGATGGAGCCGTCAATCTCTCCGTAAGCTGCTGTTCTTTAAATCCATAAGGAGCGATGATCGGCGCAATAATTGCAATGATTATAAAAAAGATTACAATGCCCAATCCCACCAAGGCCAGTCTATTTTTACGAAATGCCTGCCATGCCTCTTTCCAGGGAGAGACTGTTTCCTCCTGAGGCTTTACCGCGGGGATTTCAGCAGTTCTTTTCGCCAATTCAGCCACTATTTTTCCCTCCTTGTTTTTAGTTAGTGTATTTAATTCTCGGATCTACAAATGCATATAGAAGGTCAACAATCAGGTTAATCAAAACGAAAATTCCGGCAATGATTAAAATTCCCGACTGAATTACTGGATAATCACGGTAGCCAATGGCATCGTATAAATACCGGCCAATTCCTGGCCATCCAAATATGGTTTCAGTCAGAATGGCGCCTCCTAAAAGAAGTCCAGTCTGCAATCCGATTATAGTAAGAACAGGAATTATGGCGTTTTTCAAAGAGTGTTTATAAACTACCCAAAACATTTTAAGACCCTTTGCTCTCGCTGTACGGATATAGTCAGACTTCATCACCTCGAGCATTGTGGAGCGGGTCATTCTCGCAATAATGGCCATAGGGATAGTAGCAAGTGCCATGCTTGGAAGAATAAGATGTTTAAATACCACCCCGAATTGATCAAACCTTCCGCCCAGCAATGTATCTATCAAATATAAATTAGTTATCGCTGTTACTGGGTCTCGGACATCTTCCCTTCCTGTTGTTGGAAGCCAGCCAAGTTCAATGGAAAAGACCCACTGCCCCATTAAGCCCAGCCAGAAGATTGGAAGCGAAACCCCCACAAGAGCCAGGATCATTGCTGCATAATCAAACCAGGAATTAGAAAACCAGGCACTTATAATGCCTGCATTTACACCAATAATGACTGCAATAATCATAGCAAACACTGTTAGTTCAAGCGTTGCGGCAAGGTAGGGCCAAATTTCCTCATTGATTGGCCCTCTTGTTCTCATTGATATTCCCAAATCTCCATGAAGCAGAGCCTTCAGGTAATCAAAATACTGTATGTACCACGGATTATTTAATCCCAGTTCTCTTGTCAGTGTGGCAATGGCCTCTTTTGTTGCCCTTTGTCCAAGTATAACCTGGGCGGGATTTCCCGGTATGGCATGAATAATGGCAAAAACAACAAGGGTCATTCCGATTAAAACCGGTACAAGTGAAAAAATACGTTTCACTGTGTAATTAAGCAAACCCCTCACCTCTTTCAAAAGTTTAAGCGCTCGTTTTAGGTGCCGGAACTAGAGCTATCTTTTCTAATCTTTAAAAGCTAAGAGTAACAAAAGGGGAGACAGAGCTCCCCTTCCGGCAGAAATTATTTGAACTCAACGTTTGTTAATGCTTCAGATCCAGTTGGATGAGGCAGATACCCAGAAAGGTCTTTTGTTGCTGCTAAAAGAGGTCTGGAGTGTACAAGCGGTACCCATGGAGCGTCATCGTGAATGATAACCTGAGCTTGCTTGTAAAGTTCATTACGTTTTGCCTGATCTGTTTCTGTTTGTGCTTTGATCAGAATGTCGTGAAGCTGATCATTTTTGTAATAAGAGTAGTTATTTGCACCAATGCTGTCTTTGTCAAGAAGTGTGTACAGGAAGTTGTCAGCATCTCCATTGTCGCCTGTCCAGCCAAGCATATATGCATCAAATTCACCCTTGGCTGCCTTATCTAAATAAGTAGCCCAGTCAACTGATTTGATGTTAGCTTTAACACCGATTTTGCTGAAGCTTTCCTGAATTACCTCAGCTACCTTTTGAGCTTCAGGCATATAAAGTCGTGCTACAGGCATTGCCCATAGATCCATTGTAAATCCTTTTTCATATCCAGCTTCTTTCAACAATGCTTTAGCTTTATCCAGGTCGTATTCATAATCCTTAACATCATCGTTATATCCTTCAACGGAAGGCGGCATTGCATTTTTCGCAGGCTCTGCCTTGCCATTGTAGAATGATTTAATAATAGACTCTTTATCAATAGCATGGTTTAATGCCTGGCGAACCAGTTTGTTATCAAACGGCTTGCGGTTTGTTGTAAAACCTAGGTATCCAACGTTCATGGATGGACGTTCAATAACCTGAAGCTTGTCATTAGCTTTAACAGAATCTTCATCGGAGTTATTAAGACCATCCATCAAGTCCACTTCTCCATTTGCAAGTGCGTTTAAACGTGCGGTGTTTTCCGGAATAACACGGAAAATGACTTTGTTTAGCTTAGGAAGTCCTTTTTGCCAATAGTCAGGATTCTTTTCAAGGACGATGCGGTCGTTTTGTTTCCATTCAACAAATTTAAATGGTCCAGTTCCAACCGGCTTCTCTCTGAATTTATCTCCCTCATCCTTTACCGCTTTCGGACTTGCAATTCCGAAAGGAGACATTGCAAGGTTCTTAAGGAATGGAGCCTGAGGTCTTGTTAGAGTAAATTGCACTGTATTAGCATCAAGTGCCTTGACTTCTTTAATAACATGTCCAGGCTCACCCTTGTATCCGCCAAACATTGTATAGTAAGGGAATTTGTCGGCATTGCCGTTCATCCAGCGGTCAAAGTTAAACACGACTGCGTCTGCGTTAAAGTCGGTTCCATCGTGGAATTTAACTCCCTGTCTCAGATGGAAGGTATAAGTAAGTCCATCTGGAGTTACTTCCCACTTTTCAGCAAGACCAGGCTGAACAGTTGTATCCTGTGGTCCATAAGAAAGAAGGTTTTCAAAAATATTATCTGTTACCTTAAAGGTTTCACCTTCTGTTGTTGTGATTGGATCTAGAGAAGTGGAATCTCCGCCACGGGCAAATACTAAAGTATCCTTTTTAGGACCGGCACTAGTACCGTTATCTGTTTTCCCGCCTGCATTTTCATTCGTTTTGCTGCTGTTACATCCAACCAGGAATAAGCTCATGGCTAAGAATGAAATCAACAGCACTTTTAAAGTCTTTTTCATATGCTTTACTTTCCCCCCATATTCTTTATTAAAATCTTTATCAAACGCGGCATACTATTCATTGTATAAATGGCAAGCCACATAATGACCGTTTAAATACCTTTCTGCTGGCCTCTCTGTTTTACAGATATCCATGCATTGCGAACACCTTGTGTGAAACGCGCACCCTGAAGGCGGATTTGCAGGACTTGGAAGTTCACCCTGAATTAAAATGGTTTCCCTTCTGATATCCGGATCTGGAATTGGAACTGCAGATAGAAGTGCCTGAGTGTATGGATGCTTTGGATTTTCATATAATTCTTCGCTATCTGCGAGTTCTATTAATCTCCCTAAATACATAACTCCCACCCGGTCACTGATATGCCGGACGACACCAAGGTCATGGGCGATGAAAATGTAGGTAAGGCCAAATTCTTTTTGTATATCCTTCATCAAATTAAGGACCTGAGCTTGGATGGATACATCCAGTGCCGAAACAGGTTCATCGGCAATGATCAGTTTGGGCTTTGTCATTAGTGCTTTGGCAATACCAATCCTTTGCCGCTGCCCCCCGCTGAACTGGTGTGGGTATCTTTTAGCATGGTAGCTGCTAAGACCCACAACCTCGAGCATTTCCCTTACTCTTTTCTTTCTTTCCTCTTTCGTTCCAATACCATGAACAATCAGTGGTTCTTCTAGAATTTGCTCAATGGAATGCCGTGGATTTAAGGATGCATAAGGGTCCTGAAACACCATTTGGATATCCCGGCGAACCTTTCTTAATTCATTCTTTGACATACTGGTAATCTCTTTATCTTCAAAAATCACCTTTCCGTCACTTGCTTCAATCAGCCTCATCAACAAGCGGCCTGTTGTAGATTTTCCACAGCCGCTTTCTCCTACGATCCCCAATGTTTCTCCCTTTTTGACAAAGAAAGAAACATCATCAACAGCCTTTACTTCTCCTTGTTTTCTTCCTAAGAACCCGCCTGTAATAGGAAAGTATTTTTTAAGTCCTGATACCTCAAGAAGTAACTCTGACATCCTTGTCACTCCTTTCCTTCACTGTATGTAGGAAGCACCGTACTTCATGTCCAATTTTTTCAGTTTCATATAACTCTGGTGCGGATAGACGGCATTCTCCAAAAACTTCCGCACACCTGTCTGCAAACCTGCAGCCAGTTTGCACTGTGCCGGGTGCTGGTACACTGCCCGGAATACTGTACAATCGATCCTTTTTCCCTCTCAGGTCCGGCACTGATTTTAATAGACCTTTTGTGTATGGATGCTGGGGATCTTTTAAAATTGTCCTTACATCACCCTGCTCCACAATTTGTCCCGAGTACATAACAATAACCCGGTCACAAATTTCTGCGACCACACCTAGGTCATGTGTGATGAAGATGATAGAGGTATTTGTTTTTTTATTAAGATCCTTCATTAAAGCAAGTATCTGGGCCTGAATGGTAACATCGAGAGCTGTCGTAGGCTCATCCGCAATCAGAACCTTAGGGTTGCATGCCATAGCCATTGCAATCATGACCCTCTGTCTCATCCCACCTGAAAGCTGATGAGGGAATTCTTTCAGGATTCCTTCCGCTCTGGGAATGCCAACAAGCTTTAGAAGTTCGATGCTTCGAATCTTTGCCTCGTTTTTGGAAAGTTTGGTATGTAAACGAATCGCTTCAAGAAGCTGATTGCCAATCGTGAAAAGCGGATTTAAAGATGTCATTGGTTCCTGGAATATCATAGATATCTGATTTCCCCGAATCCTTCTCCATTCTTTTTCAGTAAAACGAGTCAAATCCTTCCCGTCAAAGATAATTTCACCCTCATCAATATTTCCCGGTGGTGAAGGAATCAGTCCCATGGTAGCCAGGGAGGTTACACTTTTTCCACTTCCTGACTCTCCAACTATTCCAAGGACTTCTCCATCTTTTAATTCAAAAGAAATCCCGTCTACAGCCGCAACCCTTTTTTTTCCGGATTGAAAGGAAACCTTTAAATTATTTATTTTTAAGATTGGATCATTCATTAATTTTTCCACCTGCCTCAAAATCTCGTCTGACAATAATTAATATTACAATAATAAGAATTTATTGATTATTATGACACAAATATTTCAACAGGTACAGACAAAACATGGCAAAAAAATATTTTTTTACTAAAAAACCTCTAAAATACCGAAAATAAAAAAATGATTTTAGCACGGTAAAGAATTATTTCGGAATACTAAAATTTTACACGAATTTTTTCGAGGAGGATTTATATGGAGAAGTTAAGGCAGTTTGAAAAAGACAGTGAAATTTGTATGTACTATGAATGTGAACCGGAACGGTTCCTCGGTGCGGTTATTCCCCCTACCTTTGGGAACTCCCTTTTTCTATATCCTTCACTTGAGGAGCTCGGAAATGCGGTAAAGGATGAGACGGAGCATTATGTTTATTGGCGGGGGACAAACCCGACGGTTGAAATAGCGGAAAAAAAACTCGCTGCGTTAGAACAGGGGGAGCAATGTAAATGCTTTGCATCTGGAATGGCTGCGATAACCGCTGCCCTCTTTTACAGTGTTAAGAAAGGCGATCATGTTGTATGCGTCAGTCATATATACAAATCCACCGTTGACATCTTAAAATACCTGCAAAAATTTGGAGTGGAGTATACGGTTACACAATCAACCTCTCCAGAAGAAATAGAAAAAGAAATACAGCCAAACACAAAGGCGATTTATATCGAGAGTCCAACAGACATGACCTTCAAGATGGTAGACTTCGAAAAAATTGCAGCTCTTGCGAAAGAGCGGAAAATTAAAACTATTGCAGATAATACATGGGCCACGCCCCTTTTTCAAAAACCATTGTCTTTTGGAATTGATATGGTCGTGCACTCAGCTTCGAAATATTTGGGCGGACATAGCGATTTGGTTGGAGGAGCTTTAATAACGAGCTCCCATATTATGAAAAAGCTTTTTAAAAAGGAATTTTTACTTTTTGGAGGCATTATGGGACCCTATGAAGCCTCCCTCCTCCTCCGCGGTTTAAGAACACTGCCGATGAGAATGAAAGCCCATGAGGAAAATGCAATTAAGATTGCTAAATTTTTAGAGGGGCATCCAAAAGTAGCCAGGGTGAACTATCCTGGACATCCTTCTAGTGAGGACCAAGAAATTATAAAGAAACAGCTGCTTGGCTTCTCAGGGTTATTGGCATTCGAATTAAAAGATGCAAGCTTTAAAGCGGTCAAAGCAGTCATTAATAATCTTAAAATATTTAAAATCGGTGTTTCCTGGGGCTCATTTGAAAGTCTTGTCATGTCTCCGAATTACGGCTATAACACAGCAGATCTGAAAAAGGAACAAATCAGCGAAGGGCTTATTCGCCTTTCTATTGGACTGGAGTCTACAGATGACCTGATAAGGGATTTGGAACAGAGTTTGGAAAGAATTTAACGGCATAAAAAAGGGTGTCCCGGCAATCCCGGACACCCTTTTGATTATATTATTTTAAAATTGTTACCTTAACTGTTTTTCTTCCCCAGTTAATAGCATCCTTTTTAGAAGGAACAAAAATGTCAATTTTATTACCTTTGATGCTGCTGCCTTTATCTCCGGCTACAGCATATCCGTATCCTTCTACATATACCTTGCTTCCCAGAGGGATCACTTTAGGATCTACTGAAATAACCTTTGCATTAGGGTTTTTCTTCAAGTTTATTCCTGTTGCTGTGATGCCGCTGCATTTGGTGCAGTTAAGAGTGTAGGCACTGGCTGACACAGTAATCACTTTCCCTGCTGGTTTGACAGCTGCTGTTGTTTTAGCAGCAGGCTTGCTTACTTTTGCGGCTGGCTGACTAGCCGTTTCAAACTTTAGAACCTGGTTAATAGAGATTCTATCTGATGTAAGATGGTTCCATGCTTTTAAGTTTTGAACACTAACCTTATATGTACGAGAAATTTTGTAGAGTGAATCGCCTTTTTTAACCTTATATGTACCGGATGCTGCAAATGCTCCACTTTGACTGCTAAATAATAATATTAGGATAGAACTTATACTTATTACGAATTTTTTCAAGTTGAAAACTCCTTTGTTTAGTTCTCTATCAAAAAAATAACATAGAAGTATTACAGTAGTGTTTCAGTGGCTTTCTATTTACATTACAAAAGGACTAAATTTTCTAAAAATTGACCATTTATTCCCTTTATCAAACAAAAAACCCCTGTTTTTAACAGGGATTATTCAAATCTATTCTTTTAATAAATTGATTTTGCGCTTTACTTTCCAATGGGCAGTAACGAGTATAAGCATCAGTACCAAATATGTACATTTTAATAGCCAGGAAAAGTCAGATTTTATATTAAACATGATGTTAAATGATAATAGAATCAATGTAAAAAGTGCCCAAATGAGACTTTTTAATAATCCATTGTACTTTTCCACCTTCGAGTCTATACCTGTTTCTGCAAAAACGTCTATAAAAAAACGCCCCATATAAAAGGGACGTTCGTAGATATGCATAGCATATTAGAGCAGATGCGCGGTACTATTTAAGAACTTTATAACTCTCCTATTTTCTCTTATTTCCAATAGATGTATCCCGGTGTCTCCTGTTGAAAATACCGACTTATCCTTTGCAGAAAGTCCAAGAAATATCTTTAAAAAGTTCGAAATAAATCCGCCATGTGAAACAATAGCTATTCTATTTAGATTCCCATATTCATGGATTATTCTATGGAAGACCGATTCAACCCGATGGAAGAACTCTAGATCGGATTCACCCTCCTGAATAGGAATATGTATAGGTCTGCCTCCCTCTGGAAGAGGGTACTTTCGAGCTGCTTCCTCCCTGGACATTCCAGCCAATATTCCGTTATTATATTCCATCAATTCCTTCACAAATATTAATTCGCAGCCAGTTGCGGACTGAAGAATTTCTGCTGCCTTGGAAGCCCTGATTAGAGGACTGGATAAAATAACCTCAGGCTGATAATTCCTTTTAATATAACTTGCCATTCTTTCTGCCTGAGAAAGTCCCAAGTTAGTTAACGGAAAATCAGCTCTTCCCTCATGCATTCCCATCAGATCTGCTTCAGACTCACCATGCCTGATTATTAATATTTCCATAAAAAATCTCTCCTGTTCATGGAAGCCTTTTTCGTGGCTTAAATTAAAAATTAATTACTTATTCTTCCTTTTAAGCTTATATCCTGTTTATAAGTAAAAAAATAAAAAACGCCCAGCCAAAGGCAGACGTTTGTCAATTATATGAGTTAAGTGCACATTCCAATAATTTAATATCCTTGTATATCTCTTGTTTTAGACTAAGGTCATGACAACGCTGATAGTCCCTTTGCAGTCGTCTAAGCTCTTGGGTGAATAGTAGATACTCATAGTTAGCTTCCATAATCGACCTCTTCTGTTGGATTATCAATCTTCCATACCCTTTTCCAAGAGATCATAAACCAGCTAAACTGTTTTTTTAATTTCTTAATCCCATTTAGAGGAAAATATTATATTCTCTAGAATTCTACCTTAAACCGTTAAATCTTAGGAGGTTTTTTATGAGCTATTTTGATTACAAAACTAAAACGAAGAAAGATGGAAGCAGCCTCATTACAGTCAGAGATATAGGTGAAAATGCATTACTCGAATTTGAGGAAAAAGGCAGCGACATAAGCATTATTATCCGGTGGCAAAATGAAAAAACTGCCGGTTTTAAATTTCCAAAGGATCTCTTTTTAAAAGTTTATAAAGATATTAATGAATAATCATAAGCCGACAAAAGAAAAGGCTCTGTCAGCCTTTTAAATGTTCATACTTTAATTAATAGTAAACGACCGCATTGCTTTTGAGAGAGTTGGTGTAATTGATATATTTTTAAAAGATATTCCCAACTGTACAGCCGTTGCAGCAATTTCAGGACGAATGCCGGACAGAGTTGTTTTGATTCCTATTAAGCGTAAGGACTCAATCAATTGAAATATCTTTTGTGCTACCAATGTATCTATTATAAAAACTCCTGATAAATCGATAAACAAATGCTGTATACCTTTTTTTGAACATTGTTTAAGAGTATTTTCGAGCAAATGCTTAGCTCTATGGGTATCTATCGTTCCGACAATCGGCAAAAGCCCCATATTATTATTGATTAAGATAACTGGAGAGCCCAGTTCATTAATTAACTCCTGCTGTGATTGAAGCCTTTGCTGTGAATATTTATGGCTTTCCTCTACGAACCAGCTCATTACTTCCCCAAAAATGTTGATAATTTTTCGGTTCCATCCATTTATAATCTCTTCATCGTAAATGTCTGAAGTAGATTCAACAAATTCTCTAATATAATCCAAGTATTGTTCCTGAACGCGGAAGAATTCTTTTAAAACAATATGTATGGGCGTTTTTTGATGATATTCATCTGTAGCAACCATTAAGACCCATTCTTTAAATTGGTGAAAAGCGGTATTATTTTCAAGGAGAAATGCCTGGCAAAAATGAAGATGGAATTCATAGTTTTGCTGTTTCAATTTTTGAATAACATCTTGATTGTTATTGGCATAAACACCTGCTGTTTGATTTTTATCAATAGAGTTGTACCATTCCTCTGTTAAGCTTAAAGCTTTACCTAAGAGAAACTCACTAACAGCTTCAATACTATTCATATCTGTCCCGTCTCCCCTCTAGCTAGCAACTTCTTTTAATGTTTGATATTCAATCCTGTCAATATTCCGCTTTATTTATCATATTTCAATTAAAAATAGGTGTCTATTTAAATCAAAGCTCATTTTTCAACAAAATTTGCGTTCAATTGAAATCTTTTCATAATCAAGCAGCTAATTCACCCCCTATATTTATTCTAGTGTTTCAGAAAATACATTCTAGTCTGAATAAATTTACTATTTTAAAAAAATTTATTTTTTTAATATTAAACCTCTTCTCTCCTTGTTTTTTTGGATAATAGAACGGATTATTCCCTGTTTTCCAAAAATAGTTTTTGACAGACTATAGGCCCAGAAAGTATTATAGTAAAATATAAAGGAGGTTGTAAGATGTCAGACTTTAATAGACAGAAAATTGTGGACAGTGTACCGCAAACAGGATTCTTTGGACATCCTAGAGGATTATTTACCTTATTCTTTACGGAATTCTGGGAGAGATTTTCCTACTACGGAATGAAAGCAATCCTTGTTTACTATATGTACTATTCCGTATCAAAAGGCGGTTTAGGAATTGATCAAAATACAGCCCTTGCGATTGCCTCAGTATACGGATCGTTAGTGTATATGTCAGGAATTATTGGCGGATGGATATCAGACAGGATAACAGGATCTTCTAAAGCCGTATTTTATGGCGGAATCCTGATTATGTTTGGTCATATTGCCTTAGCTATTCCAGGAAGTATGACAATGTTCTTTGTTTCTATGGTTCTTATCGTACTTGGTACTGGTTTGCTGAAACCTAATATTTCAACAGTTTTAGGTGAAATGTACGATATTAAAGATGCACGCCGTGACGCAGCGTTCAGTATTTTCTACATGGGTGTTAACCTTGGTGCATTCGTTGCGCCGTTAATTGTCGGAACTGTCGGAATGAAATACAATTTCCACTTAGGATTTGGTATTGCAGCAATTGGTATGTTCCTGGCTTTAATAGTTTACATGGCTACAAAGAAAAAAACTCTTGGGCTTGCTGGTACATTCGTAGCAAACCCATTGCCACAGGCTGAAAAGAAAAAAGCTTTTACTCAAATTGGATTAGTGGCAGTTATTATAGCTGTTTTAATCGCAGTTGCTGTTTCAACAGGAACTTTAACGATTGAATCATTTATTAACTTAGTTGGTATCTTAGGATTTGTTATTCCTATTCTTTATTTCTTATTTATGTATCGCAGCCCGAAAACAACCAAAGAAGAGCGTTCTCGTCTGATTGCCTATATTCCGCTCTTTATTGCATCTGTAATGTTCTGGTCAATTGAAGAACAAGGTTCAACTATCTTGGCAAACTATGCAGATAAGCGTACTCAATTAGACTTTGCAGGAATGCATATTTCACCAGCATGGTTCCAATCCCTGAATCCATTATTCATTATTGTTTTGGCTCCAGTTATTGGTGCAATCTGGGTTAAATTAGGCGACAGACAGCCTAACTACGCACAAAAGTTTTCATTTGGTCTATTATTTGCAGGATTATCATTCCTTGTAATTCTTTTACCAGCTTGGATGGGCGGCAACAATGCCCTTGTTAATCCATTATGGCTTGTATTAAGTTATCTTGTTGTTGTTATCGGTGAGCTTTGTTTATCACCAGTTGGTCTTTCCGCTACAACTAAATTAGCTCCTTCTGCTTTCTCTGCACAAATGATGAGCTTATGGTTCTTATCGAACGCAGCAGCTCAAGCCCTTAATGCACAGGTTGTTAAGTTCTACACACCAGACAACGAAATGGCCTACTTCGGTACAATCGGCGGGGTATCCATCATTTTAGGTTTTATCCTTTATGCTCTGGCTCCAAAAATCCAGACATTTATGAAGGGTATAAAATAATAGTAAAAAGGGTTCCTCAATGGGAACCCTTTTTTTAATGCAAAGATTTATATAAGCATCCTTTTCTTTACCGGGAGAATGATGTTCATTAATCCACTCTTTCCCTTCAGCAATTACTTTTGTCGGTTTACCAAACCTTCATACGCTGGTATGGAACCACTCCTGTATAGTCCATCCATTCCCGCTTCAACATTTCCTTCTCCACCAACAAGATATGCAATAAAATCACTTTTCCAGCAGAAAGATATTGTTACAGGAATTATTGCATTTTCCAAATGAAAGGGCAGATGGCGTGCGCCACCTGCCCTTATTTATTAACAGCACTGACCTGTATCGCCAAGCAGAACCAAACCTTTTTTATCTCCGCTGAGATCCAGCAAAAGATCTTCTGTATTAGGCTCAATAATAGGGTCAATCGCTACTTGAATTTCATTGATAGTGAATATTAAATCATCTTCTTCCGGCTCATCCAGAGCCAGTCCTATCCTTGGCTGTCCTCAGCCAAAGCCATCGAAATAGACACGAATGTTTTTAACATTCTTAGCTTCAAACATTTGCAATAGAATATCGCGAGCATCATCGGTGATTTTCATGTTCAGTCTCCCTTCTATTGAATATTTTAATAGCTTTTTTAAAATAGTGCAAAAGTATTGCAGGACATGTTTAAAAGGACGAAATGACTGATCTATTTTTATGAATAACAGTTAGAGTCTGCCCCGACTTTTTTTCGTAATCCTGGGCTGCACCATAAGGAACTTTCAGAACCATAGGCTTACCCTGTACCTCAAACTCAACTGTGAAGCTATCAGAGGCCCCCATCACCTTTGCCTCCATGAATTCATTGTTTCCAGGGATACTTAGCTTTTGTCCGATTAATACCATTTCTCTGCTTAGTCCATTTTCTTTGGCCAATTCTTTAACTGTTACTCCAAAACGTGCAGCAATTCCCCATAATGTATCACCAGGATAAACGGTATATAGCTCGTCCTTTTCATGGATATAAGTTTCAAGCGGGACAGCAATCTTCTGGCCAATCTTTACTTGGTCATTATGCAGGTTGTTTTCTTTTTTCAAAACATCTACAGAAATATTGTACCTTTGTGCTATCGAGAAAAGAGTTTCTCCCTTTTGGATGGTATACTCATTTTCGCTTAATTCTTGCCCATCGTAGTTTTCAGGGACTAAAAGCATTTGCCCCTCAAAAATCCCCTCACCTTGTAAACCATTTACTTCCTTTAATTGTGCAACACTAACCTGATACTTTTGAGCAAGGCTAAATAACGTATCATTCTTTTTAACCATGTACTCCGTACTGCAGGCCCCTGCTTTGCTATTCATAAAAGTAAAAACAGTAATTGTTCCGGCAAAGGCAGCAGCTGCAATCTTTTTCTGGCGTGCTCTAACATTTTCTTTACGCACTTTTGCTAATCTTTGTTTTCTCTTTAATAAAATTGTCGTCAATGCTAAATCCCCCAAAAACTCTCTATGTATGCGGACAGAGTCCAATAAAGTATTCGTCGAAAAAGGGAGATTTTTGACTTAAGGGGAAAAATTATCCTGTATTTGTGATAGTTTGACTAGAAAGTTAAATTAAAGCCAATGAGATAGGCACCACCTTTTTGAAAAGTATTCCAATATCGTGGGACTTTACATCTTAATTAACATATTAAAAAGCCTACTATTATACCTCGTTGAAACCTTTTTTCTTTGATAGCCTGATAAAAGAAATAAAAAATTTCAGGGAAAAAGGAGAAATGAAATGAATTTCGGAAATATTAGTCGAAAAAATTTTAAGAAAGGGATTTTCTTTTTATGGGCCCTTTTAGCAGCTTCTTCATTGTTCACTTCGCCTAAAAGCGCAAGTGCTGCAACACCACCACCTGCGAGTACCAGTTATTATATGGATACAATAGATACTCAAACTCTTTATGACATGGGGTATCAAAAAGGACGGGAAGACTATAATAAAGCTGGCACACAAAAGAGTATTGTTATTCTTGACTTTGGCGGACAGCCAACAAGTAATAGTCTATCACTTCGGGGAATGCCAGATGCCACTCTGGACCAGGCAGCAAAAGCAGTAGAGGAATATTCCCATGGTTACTGGAAAGGTACAGGCACTGACACCGGCTCACTGGTACATGTAATAGTCGGTACAAATAATTCGTATAATGTAACTTATGAAGGCGGACAGAACTTCGCAAAAATGATTAATAACATTAACAGCTATAACAATACAAATTCTTATTCGGATCAAGTAGAAGTAGATGGCGGAAATGATATGGAGCCTAGCTATGCAGATCCTGTTAGTACGAGAAATTGGGTAAAAGGCTACGATACAGTTAATAGTTATTCACTTTATAATTACGGAGCCGCTGATGGCTGCTATCATACCAATACATCTACAGGTTCAATAAATTATTCATGTAATAACGGCTGGAAGTATGAAGACCTTTATTACGTTTCTTGGGGGGCTCCTCCCGCAGTACCTCTCCCTCAAATCTATGATAATGGCGGAATTATGGCCGAGCAGTGGCAAAACATTAACAAATATGCCATTGTTTCACATAATGCCTATATGGATTTTACAGGTTCGTTAACTCAATATGGCGCATGCCAGCAAAACGGCTGCAGTTCATCATTGGATAATACTCCATCACAGGGATGGACCCAATTCTATAATAAATTGAATAGTGATCCAAAAACAGCAGAATCAACACTTGATTCCACTGATATTAAATGGCATTAATTTTGAAAGGATGAAATTAGATGAAAATGATTGTGAAGACAGTTTTAACAGCAACTATTCTATTCGGAACCGGATTTACCTACTATCATGTTTCTGCATCGGATTCTAAATATGATCAGTTACCACCAGAAAAGAAGGATATACAAGAACGTAAAGAACTGAATAAAATAAAGGCTAAGAATGACAAAATTACTAAAAAGGACAGCAAAGATGGCCCTGCTATCGTTCAGCATGACCGTGAAGTAACAGCTCAGCTGCTGGACCGTATTGAAGATCCTATAAATGACTCAACAATTAAATTCACGAATGGATGGATTAGTTCTGTTAAAAACCAAGTAATGAATGGACGAATCGTAACAGTAGAAGCGGGCGCTTTATTGGCAGATCCTGCACAAGGTATTATCCTTGTCAGAATCGATGGAGCCAACAGAAACTTCCAGGGAGAAAAACAATATAAAACACCAGAGAAACATGGCGAAGTTAAGGTTATTAGTTACAATGGTTTTAACTTAAAGCTTCAGGCTAAAGATGGCAAGAAGTGGACGTTTAACGTTCCATCCGGTAAATTTCTAAACAATTAACAATAGAAAGGCAGCTTACCCTTTTGGTGAGCTGCCTTTTTGCTATTATTTTAAAACAAGCTTAGTGACTGCTTCAACATGGGATGTTTGAGGAAACATATCAACCGGCTGAATATACTCGACTTTAAAACTTTTGCTTAAATCCTGTATGTCTTTGGCGAGAGTTGATGGATTACAGGAAACATAAATCATCGTTTTTGGCTTTACCTGGAGGATTGTCTGCTTTAATTGATTATCCAATCCTGTACGTGGCGGGTCTACCACAATCACATCCGGTTTCCATCCTTTTTTCACCCATTTTGGGAGTACTTCTTCCGCTTTCCCTGGTACATATTTTGTATTGGTTAAGGCATGGCGTTTGGCGTTCTTTTTGGCATCTTCGATCGATTCAGGAATTACATCCATACCCCGAACCTCGGCCGCCTGTTCAGCAAGCCATAAGCCAATCGTACCTACTCCGCAATAAGCATCCACTACTTTTTCTGCACCTGTTAAGGCAGCAGCTTTTTTCACCTCATTATAAAGGTTGACTGTTTGCGCAGGATTCAATTGAAAGAACGTTCTAGCCGAGAGTTCAAACTGAAGATCACCTAAGGTCTCCTGAATAAACTCCTTCCCTGCCATCAGTTCAGTTTCTTCACCAAAAATCAGGGAAGTTTTTTCCCCGTTGATGTTTTGTACTATCGATTGAATGTCTGGGAGCTGCTTCTGGATTTCCTGAACCAGACGCTCTTTATTCGGAATTTCTTTTTGGGAGGTAATCAGGACTATTTGCAGCTCATTTGTCTGGATTCCAACACGGGCAACGATTGTCCTTACAATTCCTTTTCGCGTTTTTTCATTGTAAATTGGAATTTGTATTTTCTCCAAGATACGTTTTACCACTACAGTAGCCTTATTGGTTTGCGAATGCTGAACAGGACAATGATCAATATTAATTAATTGATGCGAGTTAAGACCATATAAACCTGCGAGGACCTTTCCGCCCTTTTCTCCGAGCTGAAAACTGCTTTTGTTCCGATAGCTCCAAGGATCTTCCATTCCAATGGTTTGACGAATATCGAGATTTTCTACTTTTAGTTTAGAATGGCGTTCAAGTGACTGGATA
This sequence comes from Neobacillus terrae, assembly GCF_011393025.1. Lineage (GTDB taxonomy): Bacteria > Bacillota > Bacilli > Bacillales > Cytobacillaceae > Neobacillus_A > Neobacillus_A terrae. The sequence goes on from NZ_JAAOEO010000024.1 coordinate 56,991, forward strand.
ATAATATCCCGTTTTCCCTCAAGCTGCCCCTGATAGCTCAAATGCTGGAGCTGGCAGCCTCCACACTGCTCATAATAAGGACAGGGCGGCTGGACGCGATCTTTGGATGCCACACGTATTTTTTTTATCCTTGCTTCGGCAAATTTAGGATTCACCTTTGTTGCTTCAACCACGACTTCCTCACCCGGAAGTGCACCTGGCACAAAGACAACCTGTCTTTTGAAATACCCGACGCCTTCCCCATTAATTCCAAGACGCTTAATTGTCAGAGGGAAGGTTTGCTTGGGCTGTATCTTGATGGTTTGCTGGTTGTTCACGTTATCACTCCAATTATTCAATACTTCTCCACAAATAAAGGGAAGCGTAGCTTAAATATGGATGCCAGTTTATCATGTATTCTTCCATTTCAGCCATTGTCGGCTTAGCATCCAATTTATATAATTTTTTTAAAGCATTTTGCAGGCCGATATCAGCCGTAGGGAATAAATTTTTCCGCCCTAGACCAAACATTAGGAAATTTTGCACGGTCCATGGGCCAATCCCACGCAGCTTGATTAATTTTTCAAAAATAACCTGCTCGTCTTCCTGCATTAATTTTTCGATATCCAGTTCGTCACTTGCTATGGCCTGTCCTATTCCGATTGTATATTCCGCTTTCCGGCCGCTGAACTGAAGTTCCCTTAATTGTTCAACAGTCAGTGCCGCAACCGTTTCTGGCCTCGGGTAAAACCAGACACCTTCTATTTCAAACCCAAATGTTTTCACAAACCTCTGGGTTAATGTGTACGCAAAAGTTAAATTCAGCTGCTGATGAATAATACACTTTAGAAGACATCCAAAGGGATCGAAATCTAATACAAATGCAGTCCCAAGATGCTCTTGAAAAAGTTCATTCAAATCGGTTTGCTGAAAATGGTCATGGATGTCTTTTAGCGGGGCATACCATTGAAATATTTCCGCGATTCTTTCGATTACTGCTGGTTTATATTCCACATCTGAGCCGCTAAGCTCAAAACTGGGATTCTCGATTGTACCAATCGAACGAACCTTTACGACAAAGGGTTTTTCTTTTATTAAAACGGGAACCTTTAGGCTTTTTTCATTAAAGTCAATTTGATTTAAAGGATCAAGGGAAAGCCGATCCAGAATTCTATCAAAATTATAAGGCCCTTCTATATCAATTTTTTCATGCCACACGTAAAAACCCATCCTTTAACGCATTTTCCCGTATTATAGCATGATTTGGAAGTCAATGTTAAAAACCGGATTCCTGTAGGGATCCGGCCTGGCTGTTATTTCCTTTTTACAAGAGTATCAATGCTCTTAAATTTGTAGCCCCTCTTCTTCAAATCCTTAATCACTTTTTCAAGTGCATCTGCATTATCCTTTGAAACTGTGTGAAGCAACAGAACCGCACCTGGGTGAACCTGCCTCATAATATTGTCGTAGGAGTACTGCCATCCCTTCTGCTGATTTACATTCCAATCCACAAAAGCTAGGGACCACATCACATGGGTATAGCCTAAATCCTTTGAAACCTTCAATGTACGCTCACTTAAAATTCCTCTTGGCGGCCTCACATAATGCATTTTCTTATTGCCTGTAATCTCTTCAGTTTTTACCCGGACCTTTTCAAGTTCCTCTTTTATCTCGGCATCACTTTCTGTTGTGAGGTCCGGATGAAACCATGAATGATTGCCGACAATATGCCCCTCTTTTGCCATCCGTTTTACGAGGTCCGGAGCAGTCTGCAGATAATGGCCCGTAACGAAAAACGCTGCAGGAACCTTTTCCTTTTTTAACACATTAAGAACCTTCTCGGTATAACCATTTTCATACCCATTATCAAAGGTTAAATAAAGAGTTTTTTCAGTTGGGCTTCCTTTGTAAACTGCGCCGTATTTTGCCAACAGCTGGTCGTATGCCGCTCCTGCATCTGCCTGCTGCTCGTTCGCACCCTTCTTAAAACCCCAATGGATTGGCGTATTCGAAACCTGTCCATAAGCAATTGTCGGAAATAACATCATAAGCATAAATATACTCAAAAGCTTTTTCATCATAATCCCCCTTTTTTCTTATTCTTTGAAAAAAAGGAGGGAAACATAATTGGGATTATAAGGGAGGGGGGAAATAGGTGCGGCCAATATTATTGCCTGAGTGAGGTAAATTCATTTTAGAAAGGATATATGTAGCGGTTCTAGATGAGGGAACTCCTAGAAATTCACGAAGTTCTTTATTGTTAATTTGTTGTTGGAACAAAAGAAAATACTCTTTTATTGCCTCAATATAAGCTTTTTTATCTTTATAACCGCACATATTGCATTGCCAGGACTTTGATTTATACTGCATTACTTGAAACTCACAATTTGGGCAGAGGACACCAGAAATTAGATCCGATTCATCAATATCAAATTGATTTGTTATGAATTTTACATCTGAAATTTGTTTTGACAGTAGGAATCTTTTAATCTTTTCCAAACCCTTTTGGTCAATACCACTTTGAGTCTGCTTTTGCTCTAAAGATTTAACTTTGTGTAATATTTGATCAGCTTTAGATACCGTTTCATAAACTTCTTTATAACCTGGGGAGGCTCTAATAATAGTTGGCAAATTGCTGATTACTACCAATTTTTCTAAAGGGATAGGCTGCAATTTATAATTTGCGAGCCATTTAATCAAGAGCTCTCTCTGACGATCAACCTGAGCAAGAGGGTCAGGAAAACATTCAGTTTTTCCATTAAGATTTCTAATTAGCTGTCTGAAGTCTTTATCAAAGTATAATTCACCTGCTAAGTTTTTAACTTCCATTATAATTGCATAATTGTTTGAAAGCAGCAAAAAATCGATTTGAAAGGATTGGTTTTCAACTGTTAAGACGAGATTGTGAAAAATGAGGAATTGATTTATGGGTGATTGTTCGAGGTAAAAGACTAAGTTTTGCTCCCCTTTATAGCCTGCTCGCCTTCGTGAAAGATTATCTTCAACTATTTGTCTTTTAGGATGCGATTTGGGGAGCCTTCGGAGTAAAATTTCCAGAAGATAAATTATTTTCGGTGGGGAAACTTCTTTTATAAACAAATTAGCACTCCTTTTTTATAAGATAATAACTTTTTCTTTTTAATTTTTTCAATTCCTTCTTCTTTTTAAAATTTATTTTAAGCTAGCTCAACAATTTCAAATGCCTTTTCTACAAAAATGCCTGACGGTTCTATACTATTCATTAGTTGTTCTACAAAATTGAAGAGGCTTTCTACAAATGCATGTCCTATCTACAATTGCGGAGGCCTAATCTACAAAATTAAGGAACCGTTCTACAAAATTAAAGATGCTTTCTACAAATGTAATTCCTATCTACAATTGTGTTGGCCTATTCTACAATATTAAGGAACCGTTCTACATTTTTGATTCCCTGTTCTACAAAATTGAAGATGCTTTCTACAAATTGAATTCCAATCAACAATTGTGCTGGCCTATTCAACAAAATTAAGGGTACCGTTCTACATTTTTGATTCCCTGTTCTACAAAATTGAAGAGACTTTCTACAAATGCATGTCCTATCTACAATTGCGGAGGCCTATTCTACAATATTAAGGAACCGTTCTACATTTTTGATTCCCTGTTCTACAAAATTGAAGATGCTTTCTACAA
>NZ_JAAOEO010000025.1 GCF_011393025.1 Neobacillus terrae
TAGTTGGGACATGCGTCCCTGTGAGAGTAGGACGTTGCCAGGCAAACGAAAGACAACCTGTATGGGTTGTCTTTTTTTGTGGTTAAAGATAACTGCGTGGGCATGGAATAACGGTAAATTTTGATAAATGTAGAAGCTTGCCTGAAATATGCAGAAGTTTTATCTAAAAGTGTAAAAGTGTAATCAAAAAATGTAGAACATAGGTTGAAATTTGTAGAAAATCAGTTGGAAATTGTAGAAGCAAGAAATAGACAAGAAGATTTCCTTTAATTTGAAGAAACTGTGAACAAAAATAGGCGACACTCCCCGAAAGTGCATTCTCATTTCCTCCGTGCGGTGTTTATTCGAGGTGTAAGTTCAATGTCCTGCAGAAAAACGGGCTGACAAGAACCCCCAGTGAGGAACAAACGAGGAGGCATTGCTAGTTCGTCCCCGGAAAGGTAGTAAATTCCCCTGATCCTTATTAAAATTTAAGAATTAATATATATCCGCCAATTGTCTCCTTCTAATCGCCATCAGTCTTCCATTCTTGAAAAAAACCCCCCGTAAATTTATTAATGTTTCCAATTAATTTCAAAAGGGTAGAAATTAAAGCCCATTTCCCTAAAAAAGAGGTTTCACGTTGGATAGATTTGGAGAAAATATCATAATACCAGATCGTTGCAACTACATAAGAATATCATGTATAATTTATGTCAAATATAGTCAAAGTCAGAAGGGGGTGGGCAGATGAGAAACATCTCCGATATTATCGAGAATTACTTAAAAAAGGTTTTGGAAATGAGCGACGAAGATCTGGTTGAGATTAAAAGGAGCCAAATTGCGGACAAATTTCAGTGTGTTCCTTCTCAAATTAATTATGTTATCAATACCCGCTTTACTGTGGAAAGAGGATATATTGTTGAAAGCAAAAGAGGCGGTGGTGGATATATAAGGATTATAAAGGTCCAGGCTCATGATCTTGCTGATGTAATTGACCAATTAATGTCTCTTTTCCAAAACCGTATCAGCCAGTCAAGTGCCGAAGATGTGATATACAGACTTGTACAGGAGGAGATTATTACTACTAGGGAAGCTAAAATTATGTTGAGTGTAATAGACCGCTCGGTTTTATATATTGATCTTCCTTATAGGGATGAATTAAGGGCGCGGATGTTAAAAGCAATGTTAACTGCTTTGAAATATAAATAATGATAGAGGAGCAGGAGAGGTGAGAAAATGATTTGCCAGGAATGCAATCTAAGGCCTGCAACGATGCATTTCACCAAAATAATAAATGGAGAAAAAACCGAAGTCCATTTGTGTGAAAAATGCGCTAATGAAAAAGGGGAAATGTTCATGGGCAGTTCTCCTACAGGATTTTCAATTAATAACCTGCTGGCAGGGCTGCTTAATATCAATCCTTCCTTCCAGCAAACTCCCCAGAAAACATTTCAACAGGAAAATGTTTTGCAGTGTGAACACTGCTCCATGACGTACCAGCAATTTGCCAAGATAGGAAGATTTGGCTGTGCTCACTGTTATGAAACATTTAAAGAACAGCTTACACCTATTTTAAGACGCCTACACGGAGGAAATTCGGCCCATAATGGGAAAATTCCAAAGCGAATTGGAGGCACGATCCACCTTCGAAAAAAACGGGATGAGCTAAAAGGGGAATTAAAGGAATTAATCAATAATGAGAAGTTTGAGCAAGCTGCTGAGGTTCGGGATGAGATTCGTTCCCTTAATAAAAGATTGAACAAGGATCAAGAGGGAGGGGAATAACGTGTCTCTGGAGAAATTTATAAACCAGGCAATTAGTTCTTGGATGAACGAAGATGGCCCCGATTCGGATATTGTATTAAGCTCCCGTATCAGACTGGCTAGAAATATACAGGATTATAAATTTCCTACAATTTTTTCACATGATGAGGCAAAAATGATTATTGTGAAAATGGAGGAAATAATTAATAAAGGCGAAATAACAAAATTTGGCCAACTGGAACTTTTAAAAATGGATGAACTTCAGCCCCTGCAAAAGCGTGTCTTGATGGAAAAACATCTCATAAGTCCAAACTTAGCAGAGGATTCCTCGCATGGTGCCTGTATTTTGACTGAAAATGAAGAGGTTAGCATCATGCTGAACGAAGAAGACCACATACGTATACAGTGTCTTTTTCCCGGGCTGCAGCTTACAGAGGCCCTGGAAGCCGCAGGGGAAATTGATGACTGGCTTGAAGAGCATGTTCAATATGCTTTTCATGAGGATTTTGGATATTTAACAAGCTGCCCAACCAACGTAGGAACCGGATTAAGGGCCTCAGTCATGATGCATTTACCGGGCCTCGTTCTTACTCAGCAAATAAATAGTATTATCCCGGCGATTAATCAGCTTGGTCTTGTGGTAAGAGGTATCTACGGAGAAGGAAGCGAGGCACTTGGCAACATCTTTCAAATCTCCAATCAAATGACACTTGGAAAGTCTGAAGAGGATATCACCGAGGATATAAAAAGTGTTGTAAGCCAGCTTATCGCACAGGAAAGGTCCGCCCGTGAAGCATTAGTAAAAACTTCTAACATACAATTAGAAGACAGAGTGTTTCGTTCATATGGAATCTTATCCAATAGCCGTATCATCGAAACGAAGGAAGCTGCACGCTGCCTCTCGGATGTTCGGCTTGGTATAGATATAGGTTATTTTAAAAACATGTCCAGGAGTATACTGAATGAATTAATGATACTCACCCAGCCAGGATTTTTGCAGCAATATGCAGGTGGGCCTTTGCGCCCTCATGAAAGGGATATAAGAAGGGCTGCTCTAATTCGAGAAAGATTAAGAATGGAAAAAGAAAAAGAAGAATGAGGAGGAAGAGACTATGATGTTCGGCCGATTTACAGAGAGGGCACAAAAAGTATTGGCATTGGCTCAGGAAGAAGCAATTCGCCTGGGACATAATAATATAGGAACAGAGCATATTTTACTGGGGTTGGTTCGTGAAGGCGAAGGGATTGCTGCTAAAGCATTGTATGGTCTTGGCCTTGGGGCTGAGAAAATCCAAAAAGAGGTTGAGAACCTGATTGGAAAAGGCCAGGACACTCCACAGTCCATTCATTATACACCTCGTGCCAAAAAAGTAATTGAGCTTTCCATGGATGAAGCGAGAAAACTCGGTCATTCTTATGTGGGAACTGAACATATTTTATTAGGCTTAATTCGTGAAGGTGAAGGCGTAGCAGCGAGAGTTTTAAATAATCTTGGTGTCAGCCTTAACAAGGCACGCCAGCAGGTACTTCAACTGCTTGGAAGCAATGAGTCAGGGGGACATCAAGGCGGATCATCTGCAACTGCCAATACTCCTACCCTTGATAGCCTTGCCCGCGACCTAACAGCAATTGCACGGGAAGGCAGTCTTGATCCAGTGATTGGACGCAGTAAGGAGATCCAGCGCGTTATTGAAGTTTTAAGCCGCCGTACAAAAAACAACCCTGTTCTCATTGGGGAACCTGGTGTAGGTAAAACCGCAATTGCTGAAGGCCTTGCCCAGCAGATTGTAAGTAATGAAGTTCCTGAGATTCTCCGTGACAAGCGGGTAATGACACTTGATATGGGTACTGTGGTTGCAGGAACTAAATACCGCGGTGAATTTGAAGACCGCTTAAAGAAAGTAATGGACGAAATTCGTCAAGCGGGAAATATCATTCTTTTCATCGATGAGCTGCATACACTTATTGGTGCAGGAGGAGCTGAAGGCGCAATCGATGCCTCCAATATCCTAAAGCCATCACTTGCCCGCGGAGAGCTGCAGTGTATCGGTGCCACCACACTTGATGAATATAGAAAATATATTGAAAAGGATGCAGCATTAGAGCGCCGTTTCCAGCCAATTCGTGTGGATGAACCGACTGCTGAAGAATCCGTTCAAATTTTAAAAGGATTGCGTGACCGCTATGAGGCTCACCATCGTGTAACAATTGGCGATGATGCGATTGATGCGGCAGTTAAATTATCAGACCGATATATTTCTGACCGTTTCCTTCCGGATAAAGCAATTGATCTTATTGACGAAGCAGGTTCAAAAGTACGCCTGCGCTCTTACACTACTCCTCCTAACTTAAAAGAGCTTGAAATAAAGCTGGAGGATGTTAGAAAAGAGAAGGATGCGGCAGTTCAAAGCCAGGAATTCGAAAAGGCAGCATCCTTGAGGGATACTGAACAGCGCCTGCGTGAACAACTCGAAGAAACTAAGAAGAATTGGAAAGAAAGACAAGGAAAAGAAAACAGTGAAGTAACAGTTGAAGATATTGCCAGTGTCGTATCCAGCTGGACTGGAATTCCTGTTTCAAAGCTTGCACAGACTGAAACTGAAAAACTTCTAAATCTAGAAGAGCTGCTTCATTCTCGTGTAATTGGCCAGGAAGAGGCAGTTAAAGCAGTTTCCAAGGCAGTTAGACGTGCAAGAGCGGGGCTTAAAGACCCTAAACGTCCAATTGGCTCCTTTATCTTCCTGGGACCTACAGGTGTAGGTAAAACAGAGCTTGCTCGTGCCTTAGCTGAAGCTATGTTCGGCGATGAAGATGCAATGATCCGTATTGATATGTCAGAGTATATGGAAAAGCACTCAACCTCCCGCCTAGTCGGTTCACCTCCAGGATATGTAGGTTTTGAAGAAGGCGGACAATTAACAGAGAAGGTCCGCCGCAAGCCATATTCTGTCATTCTTTTGGATGAAATTGAAAAAGCACATCCGGACGTATTTAATATTCTTCTTCAGGTGCTTGAAGATGGACGCCTTACAGATTCGAAAGGCCGTACGGTGGACTTCCGCAATACTGTCTTAATTATGACATCTAACGTAGGTGCTGAGGCGCTGAAACGAAATAAGTATGTCGGCTTTAATATTCAGGATGGAGAACATGATTATAAAGACATGAAAGGCAAAGTCATGGAGGAACTGAAAAAAGCATTCCGACCTGAGTTCCTTAACAGGATTGATGAAATCATTGTCTTCCATGCTCTTGAAAGGAAGCATCTTCAGGAAATTGTTACCCTTATGTCGGATGCCCTCATTAAGCGTCTTAATGAGCAAGACATCAAACTTGAGCTTACTGAGGCAGCAAAAGACAAAATTTCCAAAGAGGGCTATGACCCAGAATACGGAGCACGGCCACTTCGCAGGGCCATCCAAAGACATATTGAAGATCGTCTGTCTGAAGAACTGCTTAAAGGCACCATTTTAACCGGGCAGCATGTTATAATAGATATAGAAAATGATGACTTCGTTGTAAAAACAGAAAAAACAGCTGAAAAAACTGAATTAGCTAAGTAATGCTTTCAATGTATAGAACATAAACAAGGAGGAGGTACACAAAAGGAAAAACGTGTACCTCCTTTTTAGGTAAGTAATTTTATAGGGACAAGCGCCCCATCCACTAGTAATTCCTTAGTTCCTTTCCGCACTGCTCCACTTAAATGTTCCTTTTTTATGTACTTGTAGATTGTCGGATAGGTTACTGTTAATACGATGTCACTAATTGGGCCTTGCGCTTTTCTAATGAAAGGGAGAAAGAGATGGCTAAGAGAAAAACAAAGTTTATGTGCCAGGAATGCGGCTATGAATCTGCCAAATGGATGGGTAAATGCCCTGGTTGTGGTGCATGGAACACGATGGTAGAGGAAGTGGAGGCTACAGGGACAAAACGCCGAGGGGCATTTGCTCACTCAGAGGGCGGTGCAGCCATCCTGTCTAAGCCTGCTCCGATTACATCAATTGAAACAGTCAGTGAACCGAGAATATACACAGATCTGAATGAACTGAACCGGGTTTTAGGGGGAGGAGTTGTCAAAGGATCTTTAGTGTTAATTGGCGGAGATCCGGGTATCGGTAAATCTACTTTGCTTTTACAGGTTTCATCCCAGCTTGCCAATAAAAACCATTCTGTTCTGTATATATCTGGAGAGGAATCTATAAGGCAGACCAAGCTCCGTGCGGACCGCCTCGGTGTCTCATCTGAAAACCTGATGGTCTACTCAGAAACGAACCTTGAGGAAATAAGCCGTACGATTGAAACAGTTAATCCTGCTTTTGTTATTATCGACTCCATACAGACAGTGTTTCATCCAGAGGTAACATCTGCACCAGGAAGTGTTTCACAGGTTCGGGAATGTACAGCGGAGTTAATGCGTATAGGAAAAACAAAGGGTATAGCCATTTTTATCGTAGGGCATGTCACAAAGGAAGGCAATATAGCAGGCCCAAGGCTGCTCGAACATATGGTAGATACGGTTCTTTATTTTGAAGGAGAGCGTCATCATACGTATAGGATTTTAAGGGCTGTCAAAAATCGCTTCGGTTCCACTAATGAGATGGGAATTTTCGAAATGAAGGAATTTGGATTGGAAGAGGTAGAAAATCCATCGGAAATTTTCCTTGAGGAAAGGTCTCAGGGGGCCGCAGGGTCCACTGTAGTTGCATCAATGGAGGGAACCCGCCCGGTGCTTGTAGAAATCCAGGCGCTGATATCCCCCACCAGCTTTGGGAACCCAAGAAGAATGGCAACTGGTATAGATCATAATCGAGTACCTTTGCTAATGGCAGTTTTAGAAAAACGGGTTGGCATGCTTTTGCAAAATCAGGATGCCTACTTAAAGGTGGCTGGTGGAGTAAAATTGGATGAGCCTGCAATTGACCTTGCCATTGCGGTGAGCATTGCCTCAAGTTTCCGTGATAAGCCAACAAGGGCTACTGACTGCATTATCGGTGAGGTGGGCCTTACAGGGGAGATTAGAAGGGTTTCGAGGATTGAACAGCGTGTGCAGGAAGCCGCAAAGCTTGGTTTTGAAAGGGTCATCCTCCCTGCTAATAATTTAAGCGGATGGACCGGACCTAAAGGGATTGAATTGATCGGAGTTTCCTCTGTAAGTGAGGCTCTAAAAGCTGCATTAGGAGGGTAATGGATGGAAAATAAGAAGCCTGTCGAGCACAATATCAGTGATATTCTAAAATTAGTTGCACCAGGTACGCCGCTCAGGGAAGGGATTGATAATGTCCTCAGGGCAAAGACGGGCGGACTTATTGTCGTCGGATATAACGAAAAAACGAAAACAATCATTGATGGTGGATTTCAAATTAATTGTCCCTTTAGTCCCAGTTTTCTGTATGAACTGGCAAAAATGGACGGGGCAATTATCTTAAATGAATCCGGGACTAAAATCATAATTGCCAATGCACAGCTTGCTCCGGACCAGGGTGTTCCTTCTGCGGAAACAGGAATGCGCCATCGGACAGCTGAGAGGGTTGCCCGTCAGACAAAGTCACTTGTAATTGCTATTTCACAGAGAAGAAATGTTATAACCCTTTATCAGGGAAATTTTCGTTACGCACTCAGGGAAATTGGCGTCATTTTGGCAAAAGCAAATCAGGCAGTCCAAACCCTTGAAAAATATAAGACTGTTCTTGAGCAAAGTATCTCCTATCTGGGAATCCTGGAATTTGAAGAGTCTGTAACCTATAACGATATCCTCCAGGTTCTTCACAGATTTGAATTGATTTTTAAGGTTAAGAATGAGCTGCTTGCTTATCTAAGTGAGATGGGAACAGAAGGAAGATTAATCCGGATGCAAATGGAGGAAATCCTAACAGATCTTGAAGAGGAAGTCACTTTTATCATTAAGGACTATTCTATTAACCGGGAAATAAAGCCGCAGGATGTCATTAACCGCCTTCAGGCGATTTCAGGAAGCGAAGTTATTGAAGATATAGTTATTTTAAAGATGCTTGGTTATCAGGGGTATGTTCCATTGGATGAATTTAAAAGCCCCCGTGGATATAGGATTTTAAACAAAATTCCCCGGCTTCCTGCGGTCATAATAGAAAACCTTGTAAAAAGGTTCGAAGAGCTCCCGAATATTTTAGCAGCAACTGTGGAAGATCTTGATGATGTTGAAGGAATTGGAGAAGTAAGGGCCAGAAAAATAAAGGAAGGCTTTAAGCTGATTAAAGAAAGACTTTTTACCGGGCGTCTCCTTTAAATCAGGGGAACACCTATATGTTTGACAACTCATTTTTAGCGGTGCTAACCTAGAAGAGACTGCAAAACACTTTTTTGTCTGTTTTAACGAAAAATATATAAAATAGTCAGGTTTCAATTCTGCAATTTTGTTTATAATGATTAAAAGGAGGTGAAGGAATGTTAAGACGTATTGTTCAAGTTTGTTTTCTTATTATAGGAGGCACGCTTGGGATATTCTTGATTCCGGATTTATTAACATTGTTGAAGCTGAATGACATCTCAATAATTAGTAACTCATATGTCACGGCTATTGCTGGTGCAATTATATTTTATCTTATTACTTTTTGGGCAGTGGATTATGTTACTGACTTTATTAAGTGGCTGGAGGATTCACTTGTTAGAATTCCGGTTACGGACGTAATCTTTGGAAGTGTAGGCCTCATTGTAGGTTTATTCGTCGCTTTTTTAATTGGGTATGCCCTAAGTGGTTTGAAGGTCCCTGTTGTTAATACTGTTGCACCAATATTGCTGACTTTGTTGTTTGGCTATCTTGGTTTCCAGGTTGGATTTAAGAAAAGGGATGAAATGCTTGGCCTTTTTACAAGCCGCAAAAAGAAATCTGGGGAAGATGAAGGAGAAAAAGCTGAAGGGAAATCTCTGAAAATCCTGGATACAAGTGTTATTATTGATGGCCGTATAGCGGACATTTGCCAGACTGGGTTTTTGGAAGGAACGATTATTATTCCTCAATTTGTTCTGGAAGAATTGCAGCATATTGCCGACTCTTCTGATGTTTTGAAGCGAAACCGCGGCCGCCGCGGTCTTGATATTTTAAATCGAATTCAAAAAGATCTCCCTATTAAAGTTGAAATGTATGAAGGAGATTTTGATGATATACAGGAAGTAGACAGCAAGCTTGTAAAACTTGCTAAATTGATGAATGGGATTCTTGTAACAAACGATTTTAATTTAAATAAAGTTTGTGAGTTCCAAAATGTATCGGTGTTAAATATTAATGATTTGGCTAATGCGGTGAAACCGGTTGTTCTTCCTGGTGAAGAAATGAATATCCAGGTAATTAAAGAAGGAAAAGACCACCACCAAGGTGTAGCTTATCTGGACGATGGCACTATGATTGTTGTGGAAGAAGGCAGGGAGTATATCGGCAAGAGAATTGACGTACTGGTCACAAGTGTTCTTCAGACATCTGCCGGCAGAATGATTTTTGCTAAACCTAAACTATTAGAAAAAGCACTGTAAACAGATAGGAGTCAAATTATGTCTTACCAGGTTATCCTTCCTGCTGCAGGCCAGGGGAAGAGAATGGGAGCGGGGAAGAATAAGCTCTTATTAGAGCTGGATGGTATTCCTTTATTAATCCATACACTGAAGGTATTCGAAAAGGACCCGGATTGTGAGAAAATCATTCTTGCTATAAATCCCCAGGATGAAATTGAATTCAAAGGATTGATTGAACAGTTCGGTCTTAAAAAAATAGATGACCTTGTTCCCGGTGGAAAAGAGCGCCAGCAAAGCATTCATAATGCATTGAAGACTGTGGAAAAAGGGGAAATGATCCTTGTCCACGATGCAGCGCGCCCCTTCATCCAAACAGATGCTATTAGCAGGCTGACTGAAAAAGCGGGACAAACCGGGGCCGCTATTTTAGCTGTACCCGTAAAGGATACGATAAAAAAAGCGGAAAACGGCGAAGTTACAGAAACAGTCGATCGCTCAAGCTTGTGGGCCGTACAAACCCCACAGGCTTTTCGTATTTCGATCCTCCAGAGAGCTTATGAACTCGCTGAAGAGGATGATTTTCTGGGTACAGATGATGCAAGCTTGGTAGAACGGCTTCCTCATCCTGTTTCAGTTTTAGAAGGCGATTATGATAATATAAAATTAACGACGCCCGAAGACTTATTTTTTGCAGAAGCAATCCTAAAAAAGAGAGAAGCAGCAAAATAAAGGGCAGTTATCGAGGTAAATACCATGTTATTTTTAAAAAAGGAGAATGTTAAATGTTTCGGATAGGTCAAGGATTTGATGTCCACCAATTAACGGAGGGGCGGCCGCTTATTATTGGGGGAATTGAAATCCCTTATGAAAAAGGATTGCTGGGACACTCTGATGCAGATGTACTCTTGCATACAGTTGCGGATGCATGCCTGGGAGCTATTGGTGCAGGAGACATTGGCAAACATTTTCCTGATACAGATGAGAAATTTAAAGATGCAGATTCTTCAAAGCTATTGGCTCATGTATGGAAGCTTGTCCGAGAACAGGGATATGAGCTCATGAATGCAGACTGTACAATTATTGCTCAGAAGCCAAAGATGGCTCCATATATTGAACAAATGAAGGAACGTATAGCACAGCTGCTTGAAGCTTCTCCTGGCCAAATCAATGTGAAGGCAACAACTACTGAAAAACTTGGATTTGCCGGCAGGGGAGAGGGAATCGCATCCCAAGCAGTCGTTCTGCTGAAAAAGGCGGAAGGGTAATAGTCTTTTAAAAACGGCAGTGGTAAAATAGGAAAAGCGGAAAATGATTCCGATGCTATTACAGGAGGCACTTTGTATGTCAAAAGAAGTTAGAGTTCGATATGCTCCAAGTCCAACGGGACATTTACATATTGGTAACGCCCGTACGGCACTTTTTAACTATTTGTTTGCCCGCAGTCAGGGTGGAAAATTTATCATCCGTATAGAAGATACCGATAAAAAGCGGAATATTGAAGGCGGAGAACAAAGCCAGCTGAAGTACCTAAATTGGCTTGGCATGGACTGGGATGAAGGTGTGGATGTCGGAGGAGAGTACGGTCCTTACAGACAGTCTGAAAGAAATGATATTTATAAAAAATATTATACTCAGATGCTTGAAGAAGGCCATGCTTATAAATGCTATTGTACAGAAGAAGAGCTTGAAGCGGAGCGAGAAGCACAGCTTGAACGCGGAGAAACTCCAAAGTACTCTGGAAAATGCCGCCATCTGAGCAAAGAAGACCAGCAGCGCCTCGAAAGTGAAGGGCTTAAGCCGAGCATCCGGATTGTTGTACCGGAAGGAAAAGTATACACCTTTCATGATATGGTTAAGGGCGAAGTATCCTTTGAATCAGAAGGCATGGGCGACTATGTCATGATTAAAAAGGATGGAACTCCAACTTATAACTTCGCTGTTTCTATTGACGATCATTTAATGGAAATCTCACATGTATTGCGCGGGGACGACCATATTTCCAATACACCCAAGCAATTGGTTGTTTATGATGCACTTGGCTGGGAACCTCCTTTATTTGGGCATATGACATTGATTGTAAATGAAAGCAGGAAAAAATTGAGCAAACGCGATGAGTCGATTATCCAGTTTATCGAGCAGTATGAAGAGCTGGGTTATTTGCCTGAAGCTTTGTTTAACTTTATTGCTTTGCTCGGATGGTCGCCTTCAGGAGAGGAAGAGATTTTCTCAAAAGAGCAGTTTATTGAAATTTTCAATGCAGACCGTCTTTCCAAATCACCTGCACTTTTTGACAAGCAAAAGCTTGCCTGGATGAACAACCAGTATATTAAAAATGC
This sequence comes from Neobacillus terrae, assembly GCF_011393025.1. GTDB lineage: Bacteria > Bacillota > Bacilli > Bacillales > Cytobacillaceae > Neobacillus_A > Neobacillus_A terrae. The sequence goes on from NZ_JAAOEO010000025.1 coordinate 11,568, forward strand.
AGACCTTGATGATCTTGTGAAAATTACACTTCCCCATCTAGTTAAATCGGGACTGCTTCCGGCCGAGATGACAGAAGAGGAAAAAGCTTGGGCAACAAACCTTATTGCGCTGTTCCAGGAAAAGATGAGTTATGGTGCCGAAATTGTTGAACTTGCGGATATGTTTTTTAAGGAAGATGCAGAATATGAAGAAGAGGCAAAAGAGGTTTTAGCCGGTGAAACAGTACCGCAAGTATTGAAGGCATTTTCAGAGGAACTTGAAAACCTTGCTGAATTTAAAGCAGAAGGTATTAAGGCTGCCATGAAAGCTGTCCAAAAATCAACCGGCCAAAAAGGTAAAAATCTTTTTATGCCAATCCGTGCGGCTGTTACTGGCCAGACACATGGCCCAGACCTGCCTCAGGCAATTGAACTTGTAGGAAAAGCTAAGGTTCAAAACCGACTTCAGAAATTAATTGGTTAACATTCAATGGAATATGTAATATAGTATAAGAAAAGCGGAAAGCACCCATTTCAAGTGCTGCAGCTAGACAGTTTTCAAATTTTATTAACTTTATATCTAAAGCGCCGATAAGGAAAAGTAAAAAAATGATGCTTTTTAGAGAAAACCATCACCGGCTGAAAGTGGTTTAAGCCTCTCATTTTTTGAAGTGCCCCTTTGAGTCCCATTTTGAAAGGATATCTATCCTAGTAGATTTGGGCGGAACCTTCCGTTACAAGGCTAAGTTGAGATCATTGATTCTGTGGTGTGCATGGGAACCTACAGCATCCGTAAAGGTCTAAACAGAGTGGAACCGCGCCTTCAGCGTCTCTGTCTATATGACAGGGACGCTTTTTATTTTTATCTAATTTAAGGGCCGTCGTGCTCTCATCACATGAAAAACTAGCAGGAACTTATTATTGTTAAACACTCAAGTCTGAAGGAGCCTATACAAAGTAATAATAAAAGGGGGAAGAGGGATGTTTAAAAGGTTTAAGGAGGATATTGAGGTCGTTTTTGAGCAGGATCCTGCTGCCCGCACTTATCTGGAAGTAATTTTAACTTATTCTGGTCTTCATGCCATTTGGGCACATCGGGTTGCTCACGCATTTTACAAACGTAAATTTTATTTTATTGCCAGAGTTATTTCCCAGGCAAGCAGGTTTATGACAGGAATTGAAATTCATCCCGGAGCCAAAATAGGCCGCCGATTTTTCATTGACCATGGAATGGGAGTCGTCATTGGTGAGACTTGTGAAATAGGAGATAATGTCACTGTCTTTCAGGGAGTTACCCTTGGCGGAACTGGCAAGGAAAAAGGAAAGCGGCATCCAACCATAAAAGATAACGCCCTGATTGCAACAGGTGCAAAGGTCCTGGGTTCCATTACGATTGGAGAAAACTCGAAGATTGGAGCAGGGTCAGTTGTGTTGAAGGAGGTTCCTCCCAACAGTACTGTTGTCGGCATACCAGGGAAAGTAGTAATAAGAGATGGAGTCCGTATAAAGAAGGACTTGAATCACTGTGATCTTCCTGATCCAGTTGCAGACAGATTCCAGGTTTTAGAAACTCAAGTTGAGCTATTAAAGCAGGAGATTAAAGAGCTACATGAAGAAAGGAGCAAGGTCAATGGCCATTCAGCTTTATAATACATTAACACGCCAAAAGGAGGTATTCGTGCCCCTGGAAGAAGGCAAAGTAAAAATGTATGTATGCGGACCAACCGTTTATAACTATATCCATATTGGAAATGCCCGTCCGGCGATTGTTTTTGATACAGTACGCCGCTATTTGGAATTTAGGGGATATGATGTTCAATACGTCTCCAATTTTACCGACGTTGATGATAAATTAATCCGCGCCGCCAAGGAGCTTGAAGAGGACGTACCAACTATAGCCCAGCGATTTATTGATGCGTATTTTGAGGATGTATCAGAATTGGGCTGCAAAAAGGCAGATATACATCCCCGTGTCATGGAAAACATGGATATTATTATTGAATTTATAGGCAAACTAATCGAAAAAGGCTTTGCATATGAGTCAAATGGTGATGTTTATTACCGTACCAGGAAGTTTGACGATTACGGAAAGCTTTCGCATCAGTCGGTTGATGAACTAAGAGTGGGTGCAAGAATTGAAGTGGGCGAAAAGAAACAGGATGCCTTGGACTTTGCCTTATGGAAAGCAGCAAAAGAGGGAGAGATTTACTGGGAAAGCCCATGGGGAATTGGTCGTCCGGGCTGGCATATTGAGTGCTCGGCAATGGCTAAAAAGTACCTGGGCGAAACAATTGATATCCATGCCGGCGGACAGGATTTAACTTTCCCGCATCATGAAAATGAAATTGCTCAGTCCGAAGCACTAAACGGCAAAACGTTTTCCCGTTATTGGATGCACAACGGCTATATCAACATCGACAATGAAAAAATGTCCAAATCACTTGGGAACTTTGTCCTTGTTCATGACATCATTAAAAAGCATAACCCACAAGTACTCAGATTTTTTATGCTGTCAGTTCACTATCGCAATCCAATCAATTACAGTGAAGAATTGCTTGAGAATACAAAAGCTGCTTATGACAGGCTGATGACTTCCTACCAGAACCTGAAGCACAGGAAGGAAGCCAGCACGAATTTGACGGAAAACAATCAGGAATGGCTGAATAAAATAAAGGCTTTACACCAGCAATTTATTGAGGATATGGATGATGATTTTAATACTGCAAAAGCAATTTCCGTATTATTCGATTTATCCAAGCTATCGAACTATTACCTGCTCGAAAAGAATACAGCAGCGGAAGTAATCGATACGTTCCTTAAGGAATTTGAAGACTTGTTCCAGGTTCTTGGCCTTTCAATTGAGAAAGAAGAATTGCTTGATGAGGAAATTGAAGAGCTTATTGAAAAACGGATCCAGGCCCGGAAAGACCGAAACTTCCAGCTTTCAGACCAGATTAGGGATCAGCTGAAGGAAATGAATATTATTTTGGAAGATACTCCACAGGGCACAAGATGGAAAAGAGGCTGATCCATGCTTCAATATGATGAAAATGTCGATGCAAAACAGCTAAACAGCCTTGCTCTTGCTTATATGGGTGACGCAGTCTTCGAGGTATATGTAAGGCGTCACCTTCTGCAAAGCGGAAGGGTAAAACCCCATCACCTCCACCGAGAAGGAACTAAGTATGTTTCTGCCAAGGCCCAAAGCCAGATACTTTTTGAAATAATGAATAAAGGTATATTAACGGAAATGGAAATGGCTGTAGTTATGAGAGGCCGAAATGCCAAATCAGGCACAGTGCCGAAAAATACGGATGTTCAGACATATCGATACAGTACTGCTTTTGAAGCATTAATGGGGTATCTATATTTAACAGGTGACATAGAACGCCTTGAAGAATTGATTTCTCTATCGTTAAAATATGTGGATGAAAAGAAAGGAGGAGCAAAAGGATGAGTGAGGAATACATCACCGGCAAAAATCCAGTTATTGAAGCTTTGAAGTCAAATCGGGATATCAACAAAATCCTTATTGCTGAAGGATCACAAAGAGGGCAAATGACTCAAATTATCCAGCTTGCCAAAGAAACAAACGTTCTGGTTCAGTTTGTTCCCAAGAAAAAAATTGACCAGCTGACAGACACCATTCACCAGGGTGTTCTCGCCTATGTTGCAGCTTACCAATATGCAGAAATAGATGACCTATTCCAGGAAGCGGAAAAAAGAAATGAACCGCCTTTCTTTTTGCTGCTAGATGAGATTGAGGATCCCCATAATCTCGGTTCCATCATGAGAACTGCTGATGCAGTTGGGGCTCATGGAATCATTATTCCTAAACGAAGAGCGGTCGGGCTGACGGCAACAGTTGCCAAGGCTTCGACAGGAGCTATCGAGCATATACAAGTCGTCCGTGTAACCAATATGGCTAGAACCATTGAAGAGCTAAAAGAGCGGGGCGTGTGGATTGCCGGTACAGATGCGAGCGGAAAAGAGGACTACCGACAAATGGATGGAACGATGCCATTGGGGCTCATTGTTGGAAGTGAAGGCAAGGGCATGGGCAGGCTTATAAAGGATAAATGTGATTTTCTCATCCGATTGCCAATGGCAGGAAAGGTAACATCTTTAAATGCCTCTGTTGCGGCAGCCCTGTTAATGTATGAGGTTTACCGGAAGCGCCATCCTCTTGAGGGATAAAAATGGACATCCTCCTTGTTGATGGATATAACATTATTGGCGCCTGGCCAGAGCTGCGAGTTCTGAAAGAGAAGGATCTCGCAGCAGCCAGGGACCGGCTGATAGAAAAGATGGCTGAATATCAGGGCTATTCCGGCTATCGGGTAATCATAGTTTTTGATGCTCATTATGTTCAGGGGAACGAAAAAAAATATAAAAATCATAGAGTAGAAGTTATTTTTACAAAAGAAAATGAATCAGCCGATGAGCGTATTGAAAAAATGGCAATCCGGCTAAATAGCAGAACAACACAAATTCACGTAGCAACATCCGACTACACGGAGCAGTGGGCAATTTTCGGTCAGGGTGCGTTAAGGATTTCGGCAAGGGAACTATTAAATGGGATGAACGAGGTTGAAAATAAAATAAATAAGAGAGTAAAGAAAATTCAGGAGAAAAGGCCATTCTCTAAGATACCGCTCTCGGATGAAGTGGCAGAAATTTTCGAAAAGTGGCGCAGAGGTGACAAATGAGCATTGACGCTAAAAAATGACCTACTGTATAATATTTCTAACTATGCGTGTCTGGTCGGAGGGGATCTGAGTGAGTTTAGACTTCAAATCAAAAATCAACGACAGGGTGTTTTTGCTTGAAGATGAAGAAATTGTTGATTTAGTTCATAAAGGCGATACTGAAGCACTCGATTATTTAATCCATAAGTACAGAAATTTTGTTCGAGCGAAAGCAAGATCCTATTTTTTAATTGGAGCAGACAAAGAAGATATTGTACAAGAAGGCATGATAGGGTTATATAAAGCCATTCGTGATTTTAAAGAAGACAAGCTTACATCCTTCAAGGCTTTTGCGGAATTATGCATCACGAGACAAATCATCACAGCTATTAAAACCGCCACAAGGCAAAAGCATATTCCCCTCAATTCCTACATTTCATTGGACAAGCCTATTTATGATGAAGAATCCGACCGCACTCTAATGGACGTTTTGTCCGGATCAAAAGTAATGGATCCCGAAGAGTTAATCATAAACCAGGAAGAGTTTGATCATATTGAAGTAAAAATGAGCGAACTATTGAGCGATTTAGAACGGAAGGTATTAGCTCTTTATCTTGATGGCCAATCCTATCAGGAAATCTCTGAGGAACTTAACCGTCATGTAAAGTCCATTGACAATGCTCTCCAGCGGGTAAAAAGGAAACTTGAGAGATATTTAGAGATTCGGGAGTTTTCTTTATAGAGTGTCTTGAAAGTTATGGCGGTTCTATGAAACCGTTATCTCCTCATATTGACATTAAATAGGGGGCATGTTACAGTTTTAAGGACTAAAAGCAGTACCTGGCAGGTGTGAAATATGACAAAAAAAATAATCCTTGCATGTGCAAATTGCGGATCGCGAAATTATACAACGGCCGGGAATAAACAAGCTAATCCTGAGAGATTGGAATTGAGCAAGTTTTGTAAAACATGCAACGCCCATACAATTCATCGTGAAACAAAATAACTCACATAAATTTTAGCAATTCCCATAGATGGAGGTCACAAAAATGCAGCGTTTAACCAAGTTCTTCCGTGAAATAGGCCGTGAAATGAGAAAGGTCAGCTGGCCAAGACGCAAGGAATTAACCCGCTACACCATCACTGTTTTATCAACAGTTGCATTCGTTGCTATATTTTTCGCTATTATTGATTCAGGTATTTCAAAATTGATTCGTTTAATTCTTGAATAACCATAACCATTTCATGGTATAATGGAGAATATCAAAGGAAATTTTTTGTAAAGCCCGTTTAACGGGTTTTTTAATTTGTCCAAAGAAAAGCGAAAGCACTAGTGTTTTAATGATGAAAGGCTAAGTACGCCACATCCTGTGGCAACGCCTTTCTGACCCACATCCTGTGGGCCTCCGACAGGCATAAGAAAAACCATGCAGGAAATCCAGATTTCTGGAGTGGGTTGGCTTATGACCCCGAGGGGGTAGGTGCTGGAGCTAGACATCATTAGTGGAAAACCAAGTTAATGCCGTTTGAAATAATAGATTTAAAACAGGGAGGGACGGACTAAAAGTCCTCTTGAATGGAAAAGAATTGGTATGTTGTTCATACGTACTCAGGCTACGAAAATAAAGTTAAAGCTAACCTTGAAAAACGTGTAGAATCAATGGGTATGGCAGATAAAATCTTCCGCGTGGTTGTACCGGAAGAAGAAGAAACCGATTTTAAAAACGGCAAAAAGAAAGTCGTTAAGCGTAAAGTTTTTCCTGGATATGTATTAGTTGAAATCATTATGACAGATGATTCCTGGTATGTTGTCCGGAATACTCCTGGAGTCACAGGCTTTGTAGGTTCTGCCGGTTCAGGATCTAAGCCTACACCGCTTTTGCCTGAAGAAGTTAATGTGATTCTGAAGAGAATGGGTGTAGAGGAAAGACGCGCAGACGTTGATTATGAGATTGGCGAGACTGTCAGAGTAAAAGAAGGTCCGTTTGCTAACTTCACAGGAAGCATTGAAGAAATGGACAAGGACAAGTCTAAATTGAAGGTTCTTGTTAATATGTTCGGGCGCGATACCCCTGTAGAGCTTGACTTCACACAGATTGATAAATTATAAAGGCTAAGCTTAAATGCCCGATAAGGTCGATAGACACTGGGCATTGGGGCTGGACAGTTACTGGTTTTAAAAGAAAAATCATCCTATATACCAAAATAACTTGAAATGAATTGTAAAAAGTGATAATATTTCATAGGTCAGTATGTCTTGGACAACGAGACTGGACATATGTTATCAAGTTCTTTATTTTATATAAAGGCTATTGTTGAGTGGGAGGGGTTTTCCCCTATTACCACATCACGGACTTTAAGGAGGTGTGTCTCGTGGCTAAAAAAGTAATTAAAGTTGTAAAACTGCAAATTCCTGCGGGTAAAGCTAATCCGGCTCCACCGGTTGGTCCAGCATTGGGTCAAGCAGGTGTTAACATCATGGGATTCTGTAAAGAGTTTAACGCTCGTACAGCAGATCAAGCTGGTTTAATCATTCCTGTTGAAATCACGGTTTTTGAAGACCGTTCATTTACATTTATTACGAAAACTCCTCCTGCTGCCGTTCTTTTGAAAGTAGCAGCTGGAATCCAGTCTGGTTCAGGCCAGCCTAACCGTAATAAAGTAGCAACAGTTAAACGTGATAAGGTACGCGAGATTGCTGAACAGAAAATGCCTGACCTAAACGCAGCTAGCGTTGAAAGCGCAATGCGCATGGTTGAAGGTACTGCACGCAGCATGGGTATCGTTATCGAAGACTAATCAAGGCGAAACTGTTTTGGTATGATTGGGGTTGCGAGGCTGAATTTGTTCACTCGCAACCTTTATTCGTACGGAAGAAAAGCCTGTGTTTTTCTTGATGCCCTGTAGGGTGTCGCAAGTGGGAGGTTATTCCGCTAAAACCACAATCTAGGAGGAAATAAAAATGGCTAAAAAAGGCAAAAAGTATGTAGAAGCTGCAAAGCTTGTTGACAATACTAAAGCTTATCCGATTGCTGAAGCAATTGAACTTGCGAAGAAAACAAACTTCGCTAAATTTGATGCAACTGTTGAAGCTGCTTTCCGTCTGGGCGTAGACCCTAAGAAAGCTGACCAGCAAATCCGTGGCGCAGTAGTTCTTCCAAACGGTACTGGTAAAACTCAACGCGTACTAGTTTTCGCTAAGGGCGAAAAAGTAAAAGAAGCAGAAGCTGCTGGTGCAGATTATGTTGGAGATGCAGAATACATCAACAAAATCCAGCAAGGCTGGTTTGATTTCGATGTAATCGTTGCTACACCTGACATGATGGGTGAAGTTGGTAAGCTTGGCCGTGTGTTAGGACCTAAAGGCTTAATGCCTAACCCTAAAACTGGCACTGTTACTTTTGATGTAACAAGAGCTATTAACGAAATCAAAGCTGGTAAAGTTGAATACCGCGTTGATAAAGTAGGAAACATTCATGTTCCTATCGGAAAAGCTTCTTTCGAAGATCAAAAACTTGTTGAAAACTTCAACACAATTTTTGATACTTTAGTTAAAGTTAAGCCTTCTGCTGCAAAAGGAACTTACATGAAGAACGTTACTGTATCTTCTACAATGGGACCTGGCGTTAAAGTAGATCCTTCAACTGTTACTGTAAAATAATACAAATTGACAATTTGAATTGTATTTTATATAATCAATTTTGTTGTTTGAATAAATTAAACATTTGTACCGAAGACAGCAGGTGCCATCCGGCTTAATTTCCTGCCGAGGTAATACGATATAAATTATTGTATTAAACCTCCATGTCTTCCAGATATGGGGGTTTTTATTTGCCCGGTATAAATGCATCAACTACAGGAGGTGTAAAGATGAGCAATGTAATTGAACTTAAACAGCAAATCGTTGACGAAATCACAGCTAAGTTCCAAGCTAGCCAATCAACTATCGTTGTTGACTACCGTGGATTGACTGTTGCTGAAGTAACTGAACTTCGTAAACAACTTCGTGAAGCAGGCATCGATTTCAAAGTTTACAAAAACTCAATGACTCGTCGTGCTGCTGAAGCTGCGGGCCTTTCAGGTCTGAATGATGCTTTAACAGGTCCGAATGCTATTGCATTCAGTAATGAAGATGTTGTAGCGCCAGCTAAAATCCTTAATGACTTCGCTAAGAAAAACGAAGCTTTAGAGATTAAAGCAGGTGTAATCGAGGGTAATATTACTTCTGTTGAAGAAGTTAAAGCTCTTGCTGAACTGCCATCACGCGAAGGCTTGCTTTCTATGCTGCTTAGCGTACTTCAAGCTCCAATCCGCAATCTTGCTCTTGCTGCAAAAGCAGTTGCAGATCAAAAAGAAGAACAAGGCGCGTAAGCTTCACTTTGCCTAAAAAATAAAAAACCTAAAATTCCAAGGAGGAAATATAATCATGACTAAAGAACAAATCATTGAAGCAGTTAAAAGCATGACTGTTTTAGAACTTAACGATCTTGTTAAAGCAATTGAAGAAGAATTCGGCGTAACTGCTGCTGCTCCTGTAGCAATGGGTGCTGTTGCTGGCGGCGCTGCTGTTGAAGAAAAAACTGAGTTTGATGTAATCCTAGCTAGCGCTGGAGACCAAAAGATCAAAGTTATCAAGGTTGTACGTGAACTTACTGGTCTTGGACTTAAAGAAGCAAAAGATCTTGTTGACAACGCTCCAAAACCAATTAAAGAAGGCGTTTCTAAAGAAGATGCTGAAGCAGCTAAAGCTAAACTTGAAGAAGTTGGAGCTGGCGTTGAAGTTAAGTAATCTGACTGTAAAAAAGCTCGCTGCATAAGCGGGCTTTTTTTGCCTGTTTAGATTTCCAGTTTTCATTTCAAACTCAAAATTTGAATACTGTCCAGCAAATGGCCAGCGAGTTTTTCATCTTTGAAAAGCACATTGATTATCTAAGTGCGCTTACGCTTTGATTCTACTTTTTTGCTTTTCTCTTTTGAATGAAATATAATTCATTTCGTATCTGTTTTTCCTCTATAGTATCTTCCTTACTTATTCACCGCTGGAGGTGATGATTTTGACTGAACATTATTATTCCCGAACCCAAAAAGCAGAGAGTGATCCAAAACATTGGGAGTATACCCTTTTGAATAATCGTTTCCGTTTTAAAACGGATAATGGAGTTTTTTCAAAAAGAGAGGTAGACTTTGGTTCGCAGCTTTTAATTGAAACATTCAATCTTCCGGAAATAGAAGGAAAGATTTTGGATGTTGGCTGCGGCTATGGCCCGATTGGACTCTCCATTGCGAAACTTCATGAGCAACGGTCTGTACATATGGTTGATGTAAACGAGCGGGCATTGGAATTGGCAAAGGAAAATGCAAAAATCAATAACGTTGCCAATGTGGAGATTTATGAAAGTGATCGGCTTAGTGGAGTGAAAGAAACAAAGTTTGCTGCAATTCTTACCAATCCTCCTATCAGGGCGGGAAAAAAGGTAGTCCATGACATTTTTGAACAAAGCCACGATCATTTAATGCAAGGCGGAGAATTGTGGGTTGTTATTCAAAAAAAGCAGGGAGCACCATCTGCAATTGAAAAATTAAAAGAATTGTTTGGTGATGCAGAGGTTGCGGCGAAAGAAAAAGGTTATTTTATCATAAAAGCTAAAAAAGATTGACTGTGAAATGTCACTATGTTAATATTGTAAAATGCCAACATAATAATTTCTGGATTTTTCCCTTTTTTACCCTTTTTTGTTGTATAAAAGTGGATAAAGACGGAAAAGATGACAAAATAATAGTCAAAAATGTGAAAATGTGGTTTTTAAGTAAAAAACCCTTTTTCTTTTTGTCTTATAGAAAGGCTGGACTTTTCCCTTTTTATAAGGCGCAAATAGATTTTAATAAAGCTTGATTTGAGGGGTGAATCAGTTGACAGGTCAACTAGTTCAGTATGGACGACACCGCCAACGAAGAAGTTACGCGCGAATCAGTGAAGTTTTAGAATTACCAAATCTAATCGAAATCCAAACCTCTTCTTATCAATGGTTTCTTGATGAGGGATTGCGTGAAATGTTCCAGGACATTTCTCCAATTGAAGACTTTACTGGTAACCTATCACTGGAATTTATTGATTATAGCCTTGGCGAACCAAAGTATTCCGTTCCGGAATCAAAAGAGAGAGATGTTACTTATGCCGCACCACTGCGTGTTAAAGTGCGTCTTTTAAACAAAGAAACAGGAGAAGTAAAAGACCAGGAAGTTTTCATGGGCGATTTCCCGCTTATGACTGAGACAGGCACCTTTGTAATTAATGGTGCGGAACGTGTTATCGTTTCTCAGCTGGTTCGATCTCCGAGTGTTTATTTCAGCGGAAAAGTCGATAAAAACGGAAAAAGAGGATTCACTGCTACTGTGATCCCGAATCGCGGCGCCTGGCTGGAATATGAAACCGACGCAAAAGACGTCGTGTATGTCAGGATAGATCGTACTCGGAAATTGCCCGTTACGGTTCTTTTGCGTGCCCTTGGGGTCGGCTCTGATCAAGAAATCATCGAGTTAATCGGAGATAATGAATATATCCGAAACACGCTTGAAAAAGACAATACCGAAAGTGTTGAAAAAGCACTGCTTGAAATTTACGAGCGACTTCGCCCAGGTGAACCGCCAACAGTTGATAATGCAAAGAGTCTTTTGGTTTCAAGATTTTTCGACCCTAAGCGTTACGACCTGGCAAATGTAGGCCGCTATAAAATTAATAAAAAGCTTCATATTAAAAACCGTCTGTTTGGACAGCGTCTTGCAGAGGCCTTGGTTGATCCGGATACAGGTGAAATTATTGCGGATAAAGGAACACTTCTTGACCGCCGTAATCTGGACAGAATCATCCCTGCACTTGAAAAGAACATTAATTTCGGTAATTTCCATCCATCGGGTGGGGTAGTAGAGGATGACATTCTCCTTCAATCCATTAAGATTTACGCTCCTAATGATGAGAATGAAAAGGTAATTAATGTAATTGGAAATGCTTATGTTGAAGAAGCGGTGAAGAATATTTCCCCTTCTGATATCATTTCATCCATCAGCTATTTCTTTAACCTGCTGCACGGGGTTGGAGATACAGATGATATTGACCATCTGGGTAACCGCCGCCTTCGTTCTGTTGGTGAATTGCTGCAGAACCAGTTCCGTATTGGCTTATCAAGGATGGAACGTGTTGTTCGTGAAAGAATGTCTATTCAGGATACAGCAACAATTACACCTCAGCAGCTGATTAATATTCGTCCAGTTATTGCTTCAATTAAAGAGTTCTTTGGAAGCTCTCAATTATCGCAATTTATGGATCAAACAAACCCGCTTGCAGAATTGACGCATAAGCGCCGTCTATCAGCACTCGGACCTGGTGGTCTTACACGTGAACGTGCCGGCTTTGAGGTGCGTGACGTACACTATTCTCACTATGGCCGTATGTGTCCGATTGAAACGCCTGAAGGACCAAACATTGGTCTTATCAACTCCTTATCATCTTTTGCAAAGGTAAATCGTTTTGGTTTCATTGAAACTCCATATCGAAGGGTTGACCCGGAGACAGGAAAAGTGACAACCAGGATCGACTACCTTACTGCGGATGAAGAAGATAACTATGTTGTTGCCCAGGCAAATTCACGCCTTGGTGAAGAGGGTTCATTCATTGATCAAGATATCGTTGCTCGTTTCCGTGGCGAAAACACTGTTGTTAATCGTGATAGAATCGACTACATGGATGTATCTCCAAAGCAGGTTGTATCTGCGGCAACAGCATGTATTCCGTTCTTAGAAAACGACGACTCCAACCGTGCCTTGATGGGTGCGAACATGCAGCGTCAGGCTGTTCCATTGCTGCAGCCTGAAGCACCAAGAGTTGGAACTGGTATGGAATATGTATCAGGTAAAGACTCCGGAGCGGCTGTTATTTGTAAATCTGATGGTATCGTTGAACACGTTGAAGCACGTGAAGTGTGGGTTCGCGAAACACATGAGGTGGACGGACAGGAAGTCAAAGGTGACCTTAAGAAGTACAGAATGCTTAAATTCATTCGTTCCAACCAGGGTACCTGCTACAACCAGCGTCCAATTGTAACAGTAGGAGATCGTGTAACAAAAGGTGAAATCCTTGCTGACGGACCTTCTATGGAACTTGGTGAACTGGCTCTTGGCCGAAACGTTCTCGTTGCTTTCATGACTTGGGACGGTTACAACTATGAAGATGCAATTATTATGAGTGAACGTCTTGTAAAAGACGATGTATATACTTCTATTCATATTGAAGAATATGAATCAGAATCCCGTGATACAAAGCTTGGACCTGAAGAAATTACCCGTGATATTCCAAACGTTGGAGAAGATGCACTTCGCAATCTGGATGAGCGCGGAATTATCCGAATTGGAGCCGAGGTTAAGGATGGAGATCTTCTTGTTGGTAAGGTAACTCCAAAGGGAGTAACTGAACTGACTGCAGAAGAAAGGCTGTTACACGCTATCTTTGGTGAAAAAGCCCGTGAAGTCCGAGACACTTCACTTCGTGTTCCGCATGGCGGAGGCGGAATCGTTCTTGACGTTAAAGTATTTAACCGTGAAGACGGAGATGAACTGCCACCAGGTGTTAACCAGCTCGTTCGTGCGTACATTGTTCAAAAACGTAAAATTCATGAAGGCGATAAAATGGCAGGACGCCACGGTAATAAAGGGGTTATCTCCCGTATATTGCCGGAAGAAGATATGCCATTCCTTCCTGATGGAACACCGGTTGATATCATGTTAAACCCATTAGGGGTTCCTTCTCGTATGAACATTGGACAGGTGCTTGAACTCCATCTTGGCATGGCTGCGAGGGCATTAGGAATCCACGTAGCAACTCCTGTATTTGACGGAGCCCGAGAAGAAGATGTTTGGGCAACTATCGAAGAAGCAGGTATGGCCCGTGACGCAAAAACAGTCCTGTATGATGGCCGATCAGGAGAGCCGTTTGATAACCGCGTCTCTGTTGGTGTCATGTACATGATTAAACTTGCCCACATGGTTGACGATAAGCTCCATGCGCGTTCTACTGGTCCTTACTCTCTTGTTACGCAGCAGCCTCTTGGCGGTAAAGCTCAGTTCGGCGGACAGCGTTTCGGAGAAATGGAAGTTTGGGCTCTTGAAGCTTACGGTGCCGCTTATACACTTCAGGAAATATTGACTGTGAAGTCCGATGACGTTGTCGGCCGTGTGAAAACATACGAGGCAATTGTTAAAGGTGAAAATGTTCCTGAACCAGGCATTCCTGAGTCATTCAAGGTATTAATAAAAGAACTTCAAAGCTTGGGCATGGATGTTAAGATGCTTTCCAGCGATGAGCAGGAAATTGAATTACGCGATACAGATGATGATGATGATATTCATCAATCAGATACATTAAACATTGCTCCGGAAACAAATAGTATTGAATCCGAAAAAGTAGGTTCCAAAGAGTAATAAGACGGAATGTAGGCCAAATAGCAAAAGTTGTTTGGCCTTATCCGCTCGTTTAGGGAAAACCTGGATATCGAAAGGGAGGTAGGCCCCTTGCTGGATGTTAATAATTTTGAGTATATGAAAATCGGTCTTGCTTCACCCGATAAGATCCGTTCTTGGTCTTTTGGAGAAGTAAAAAAACCGGAAACCATCAACTATCGAACACTGAAGCCTGAAAAAGACGGTCTCTTCTGTGAACGTATTTTTGGTCCGACAAAAGACTGGGAATGTCACTGCGGAAAGTATAAACGCGTCCGTTATAAAGGCGTTGTTTGTGACCGATGCGGAGTTGAAGTAACACGCGCTAAAGTACGCCGTGAGCGCATGGGCCATATTGAATTGGCTGCTCCTGTATCACACATATGGTATTTCAAAGGCATTCCAAGCCGTATGGGTCTTGTTTTGGATATGTCACCGCGTGCACTTGAGGAAGTTATTTACTTTGCTTCATACGTTGTAACGGAATCAGGCGACACTGCTCTTGAGAAAAAACAGCTATTATCAGAAAAAGAATATCGTGCATACCGTGAGAAGTATGGAAGTAAATTCCAGGCTGCCATGGGTGCTGAAGCGATCAAAAAGCTTCTTTCTGATATCGATTTAAATAAAGAGGCTGATACTCTTAAAGAGGAATTAAAAACTGCACAAGGCCAGCGTCGTACTCGTGCGATCAAACGCCTTGAAGTAATTGAGGCATTCCGAGGTTCAGGCAATGAGCCTTCTTGGATGATCCTTGATGTTCTTCCGGTAATTCCTCCGGAACTTCGTCCAATGGTTCAGTTGGATGGAGGAAGATTTGCCACTTCTGACTTGAATGATTTATACCGTCGTGTAATTAACCGTAATAACCGCTTAAAGCGTTTATTGGACCTTGGTGCTCCAAGCATTATCGTTCAAAATGAAAAGCGTATGCTTCAGGAAGCTGTTGACGCATTAATTGACAATGGCCGTCGCGGCAGACCGGTTACTGGTCCTGGTAACCGTCCGTTAAAATCTCTTTCACATATGCTAAAGGGAAAGCAGGGACGTTTCCGTCAAAACCTGTTAGGAAAACGTGTTGACTATTCCGGCCGTTCTGTAATCGTTGTAGGTCCAAATCTAAAAATGTATCAATGTGGTCTTCCAAAGGAAATGGCAATTGAACTCTTCAAGCCATTTGTTATGAAGGAACTAGTTGAAAAAGGATTGGCTCACAACATCAAGTCTGCAAAACGCAAAATCGAAAGATTATCACCTGAAGTATGGGATGTACTAGAAGAAGTTATTAAGGAACATCCGGTTCTTCTAAATCGTGCCCCTACACTTCACAGACTCGGTATTCAGGCATTTGAACCTACACTAGTAGAAGGCCGTGCAATCCGCCTTCATCCGCTTGTATGTACTGCGTACAATGCTGACTTTGACGGAGATCAAATGGCTGTTCACGTACCGCTTTCTGCTGAAGCTCAGGCGGAAGCACGTATGCTAATGCTTGCTGCCCAAAACATCCTTAACCCTAAAGATGGAAAGCCAGTTGTTACTCCATCCCAGGATATGGTGCTTGGTAACTACTACCTAACTCTTGAAAGAGAAGGTGCAGTAGGCGAAGGTATGGTCTTCAATGATACAAATGAAGCCCTTATTGCTTATCAAAATGGTTACGTTCATCTGCACACAAGAGTGGCAGTAAACGCTGGCTCATTGAATAATGAAACATTTACGGAAGAGCAAAACAACTCGCTTCTTCTTACAACAGTAGGAAAGCTAGTGTTTAATGAAATCTTGCCGAAATCGTTCCCATATATTAATGAACCAACCAGAGATAATCTTGAAGTAAAAACACCTGAAAAGTATTTTGTTGAAAAAGGTGCCGATATAAAAGCACGAATTAAAGACCTTCCATTGGTTGATCCGTTTAAAAAGAAAATTCTTGGAAATATCATTGCGGAAGTATTCAAGCGATTCAAAATCACTGAAACATCCAAGATGCTTGACCGAATGAAGGATCTTGGATTTAAGCATTCAACCAAAGCTGGTATTACCGTTGGTGTAGCTGATATCGTGGTACTTCCAGAGAAGCAGGAAATTTTGGAAGAAGCACAGCATAAAGTCGATAACGTTATGAAGCAGTTTAGACGCGGTCTCATTACAGAAGATGAGCGCTATGACCGTGTTATCTCTATCTGGAGCCAGGCAAAGGATGTTATTCAGGGTAAACTGATGAAATCCTTGAACAAGACGAACCCTATCTTTATGATGAGTGACTCTGGGGCGCGTGGTAACGCATCTAACTTTACACAGCTTGCTGGTATGCGTGGTCTGATGGCCAACCCGGCTGGACGTATTATCGAACTCCCAATCAAGTCAAGTTTCCGTGAAGGATTAACAGTATTGGAATACTTTATTTCGACTCACGGTGCTCGTAAAGGACTTGCCGATACCGCTCTTAAAACAGCTGACTCTGGTTACCTGACACGACGACTTGTTGACGTGGCGCAGGATGTAATTGTTCGTGAGGACGATTGCGGAACTGATAGAGGTCTTGTTATCAGGGCTTTAAAAGATGGAACTGAAATCATTGAATCTCTTGAAGAGCGCTTAATTGGCCGCTATGCACGCCGTGCCATTAAGAATCCAGAAACACAAGAGATTATGGTTCCGGAAAATGGTTTGATTACAGAGGATCTTGCTGAAACAATTGTTGGTGCAGGTGTAGAAGAGGTAAATATTCGTTCTGCCTTCACATGTAATACACGTCATGGTGTATGTAAGAAATGTTATGGCCGCAACCTGGCAACTGGCCAGGAAGTTGAAGTGGGCGAAGCTGTTGGTATTATCGCAGCACAATCAATCGGTGAGCCAGGAACGCAGTTAACAATGCGTACTTTCCATACTGGTGGGGTTGCCGGAGATGATATCACACAAGGTTTGCCTCGTATCCAGGAAATTTTTGAAGCTCGTAACCCTAAAGGCCAGGCAGTCATTTCTGAAATAGAAGGTGTGATTGTTGGCATTAATGAGGGACGGGACCGCCAGCAGGAAATTGTTGTACAAGGGGATGTTGAGTCAAGAACATATACGGCTCCTTACACAGCAAGACTCAAAGTGGCAGTTAATGATAAAGTACACCGTGGAACAGAAATGACTGAGGGTTCTATCGACCCTAAAGAACTTATCAAGGTCAGGGACGTTGGCGCTGTTCAGGAATACTTGCTTCGCGAGGTACAGAAAGTATACCGTATGCAGGGTGTTGAAATTGGTGACAAGCACATCGAGGTAATGGTACGCCAGATGCTTCGTAAAGTGCGCGTTATCGATGCTGGTGAAACTGATGTTCTTCCAGGTACTTTGCTCGATATACATCAATTTACTGATGCGAATGAAAAAGCGCTGCTTAGCGGTAAACTTCCAGCGACTGGCCGTCCAGTTCTTCTCGGAATTACCAAAGCATCTCTTGAAACTGACTCCTTCTTGTCTGCGGCTTCCTTCCAGGAAACTACTAGAGTTCTTACAGATGCAGCCATTAAAGGTAAACGTGATGAACTTCTCGGCCTAAAAGAGAATGTTATCATTGGTAAACTTGTTCCAGCAGGAACAGGAATGCAGCGTTACCGAAGGGCTGAACCTGTACTAGCTGGTGCGGAAACAGAAGAAATGACAATCGAGTAATTTATATTAGCGGCACTTGCGATTGAGCAGGTGCCGCATTTTAAAGAAACAAGATATTTATATGTTTTGAAAAATTTTGTTGATTTGAACAGCAGGTGCTAGACCCTGCGGGAAAACAGACCAAGGAAGACCCCATAGGCGCAGAGAGCCGAGGAGGCTCACGGACTACCCGCGGAAAGGGAGCGCCTGAAGTGAAATCTAGAGGAATCTTTAACTTTCATAAAAATGATTTTTCAAAGTTGTGTTGACATTAGATTGTCTAGATGTTAATATATCAAAGGTGCTCCTATTCACCTGATACTTTGGAGGATATCAAGAATGTCTTATGAAAAAGTATTACGGGCTAAAAAAGTCAGTATAGGGACAAAACAGACAGTCAAAGCACTAAATGAAGGTACTGCTAAAGAGGTTATTATAGCGGAGGATGCTGATCCAAAACTCACTGCTCCTGTTATAAAAATTGCTCTTGAGAAAGATGTGCCTTTCCATTATGCCGAAACGATGAAAAAACTCGGAAGAGCATGTGGAATAAAAGTTGGTGCGGCAGCTGTTGCTATTATCCGTTAAAAACTGTTTTTGTAGATAGATGAGTCTGCAAAAACTTTGTTTTTGCAAAAAAATGAACCACCTGGATGTGTGGGTCAACAAAGTCGTGAAAGGAGGAAAAAACATGCCTACTATTAACCAATTAGTGCGTAAACCTCGCCAAACAAAAGAGGAAAAGTCTAAATCACCAGCACTTAACAAAGGTTACAACAGCTTCAAGAAATCACAAACAAATGTATCTTCACCACAAAAACGCGGTGTATGTACTCGTGTTGGTACAATGACTCCAAAGAAACCGAACTCAGCGTTACGTAAATATGCTCGTGTACGTTTGACAAACGGTATTGAGGTGACTGCATACATTCCTGGTATTGGCCACAACCTTCAAGAGCACAGTGTTGTTCTTATTCGCGGAGGACGTGTAAAAGACTTACCAGGGGTACGTTACCACATCGTTCGTGGTGCGCTTGATACAGCTGGAGTTAACAATCGTATGCAAGGCCGTTCTAAGTACGGTACTAAGCGTCCGAAAGCAGCAAAGAAATAAAAAACTCTAAAAATAGAAGATTTTTCTGAAAGGAGGAAATTACATGCCTCGTAAAGGTCCTGTAGCAAAAAGAGACGTTTTGCCAGATCCGCTTTACAATTCAAAGTTAGTTACTCGTCTTATCAACAAAATGATGGAAGACGGTAAAAGAGGTAAGTCCCAGGCTATTCTTTATAATGCGTTCGATATCATTCGTGAACGTGCTGGAAAAGAGCCAATGGAAGTATTCGAAGCAGCGCTTAAAAATATTATGCCAGTTCTTGAAGTAAAAGCCCGCCGTGTTGGTGGAGCTAACTATCAAGTACCAGTTGAGGTGCGTCCTGACCGACGTACAACACTTGGTCTACGCTGGTTAGTAAACTATTCTCGTCTTCGTGGTGAGAAAACAATGGAAGAGCGTTTAGCTAACGAAATCCTTGATGCTGCCAACAATACTGGTGCTTCTGTTAAAAAACGTGAAGACACTCATAAAATGGCTGAAGCAAACAAAGCGTTTGCTCACTATCGTTGGTAATCTAACCTTCAAAATAAAATTTTTCATACTAGGAAGGAGAAAGACCCAATGGCAAGAGAGTTCTCCTTAGATAACACTCGTAATATCGGTATCATGGCTCACATCGATGCCGGTAAAACGACTACCACTGAGCGCGTACTTTATTATACTGGCCGTATCCATAAGATCGGTGAAACTCATGAAGGCGCTTCTCAGATGGACTGGATGGAGCAAGAGCAGGAACGTGGTATCACAATCACTTCTGCTGCAACAACAGCACAATGGAAAGGCCATCGCGTAAACATCATTGACACTCCAGGACACGTAGACTTCACAGTTGAAGTTGAACGTTCCCTTCGTGTTCTTGATGGAGCAGTGGCTGTACTTGATGCACAGTCTGGTGTAGAACCTCAAACTGAAACAGTTTGGCGTCAAGCTACAACTTACGGTGTACCACGTGTAGTATTTGTTAACAAAATGGATAAAATCGGTGCAGACTTCTTGTACTCTGTAAATACAATACATGATCGTCTGCAGGCTAATGCACATCCTATTCAACTTCCGATTGGTGCTGAAGATCAATTCGAGGCTATCATCGACTTAGTTGAAATGAATGCTGTATTCTACGGAAATGACCTGGGCACAGATATTGAAGTCCGTGAAATTCCGGAAGAGTATAAAGCACAAGCCGAAGAATACCGTGAAAAGCTTGTAGAAGCTGTTGCAGAATTAGATGAAGAGTTAATGGAAAAATATCTTGGCGGTGAAGAAATCACTAAAGAAGAGCTGAAAGCAGCGATTCGTAAAGGTACTGTTAACGTAGAATTCTATCCTGTAATTTGTGGTTCTGCTTTTAAAAACAAAGGTGTTCAGTTAATGCTTGACGCAGTTATCGACTATCTTCCATCTCCACTGGATGTTCCTTCAATTAAAGGTCATGCTGTTGATGATGAAGATGAACTGATTGAGCGTCATTCAAGTGATGAGGAGCCATTCTCTGCTCTTGCATTTAAAGTTATGACTGACCCTTATGTTGGTAAATTAACGTTCTTCCGCGTTTACTCTGGTACTTTAGAGTCTGGCTCATATGTCCAAAACTCTACAAAAGGCAAGCGTGAGCGTATCGGACGTATCCTTCAGATGCATGCAAACAGCCGTCAGGAAATCGCTAAGGTTTTTGCCGGTGACATTGCAGCAGCTGTAGGTCTTAAAGACACTACAACTGGTGATACTCTATGTGACGAGAAAAACCTTGTTATCTTAGAGTCTATGCAATTCCCTGAGCCAGTTATTCAGCTTTCAGTTGAACCAAAATCAAAAGCAGACCAAGACAAAATGGGTCAAGCTCTGCAAAAGCTTCAAGAGGAAGACCCAACGTTCCGTGCTCATACTGACCAAGAGACTGGTCAAACCATCATTGCAGGTATGGGTGAGCTTCACTTGGATATCATCGTTGACCGTATGCGTCGCGAATTCAAGGTAGAAGCAAATGTTGGTGCTCCACAGGTTGCGTACCGTGAAACTTTCCGTGGTTCTGCTCAGGTAGAAGGTAAGTTCGCACGTCAATCAGGTGGACGTGGACAATACGGACACGTTTGGATTGAGTTCTCTCCAAATGAAGAAGGAAAAGGTTTTGAATTTGAAAACGGAATCGTCGGCGGTGTAGTTCCTCGTGAATACATTCCTGCTGTACAAGCTGGTCTTGAAGATTCTCTTGATAGAGGTGTTCTTGCAGGTTATCCGCTAGTAGATATCAAAGCAAGATTGTTCGATGGATCATACCATGATGTTGACTCCTCTGAAATGGCGTTTAAAATTGCTGCCTCTATGGCTCTTAAAAACGCTGCATCTAAGTGTCAGCCTGTAATCCTGGAACCAGTAATGAGAGTAGAAGTTGTTATTCCAGAAGAATATCTTGGGGATATCATGGGCCAAATCACTGCACGCCGTGGTCGTGTTGAAGGTATGGAAGCTCGCGGTAACGCACAAGTTGTTCGCTCAATGGTTCCACTATCAGAGATGTTTGGTTATGCTACAGCACTTCGTTCAAGTACACAAGGCCGTGGAGTATTCTCTATGCACTTTGATCACTATGAAGAAGTACCAAAGTCAATTTCTGAAGAAATCATCAAAAAAAATAAAGGTGAATAATTGATTTTCACCTATATATCAAGTATAACTACTTATGTAAGCATGGAAACTGTGAAACTGAGTCGACCTTTTTCACAGTTCCATCTCTATAATACTTAACCTTATAATTTAAAGGAGGATTTCTCTAATGGGAAAAGCTAAATTCGACCGTTCTAAGCCCCATGTTAACATCGGTACAATTGGTCACGTTGACCACGGTAAAACAACTTTAACAGCTGCAATCACTTCTGTTCTTGCAAAGACAGGTAAAGCAGAAGCTCGTGCATATGATCAAATTGACGGAGCTCCAGAGGAAAGAGAGCGTGGTATCACAATCTCAACTGCACACGTTGAGTACGAAACTGATGCACGTCACTATGCACACGTTGACTGCCCAGGACACGCTGACTATGTTAAGAACATGATCACAGGTGCTGCACAAATGGACGGCGGTATCCTAGTTGTTTCTGCAACTGACGGCCCAATGCCACAAACTCGTGAGCACATTCTTCTTTCTCGTCAAGTAGGTGTACCTTACCTTGTAGTATTCATGAACAAGTGTGACATGGTTGACGACGAAGAACTTCTTGAATTAGTTGAAATGGAAATTCGTGACCTTCTTACTGAGTATGAGTTCCCTGGCGATGACATTCCTGTTATCAAAGGTTCTGCTCTTAAAGCTCTTGAAGGCGAAGCTGCTTGGGAAGAAAAGATCTATGAACTAATGGATGCTGTTGACAGCTATATCCCAACTCCAACACGTGACACTGAAAAGCCATTCATGATGCCAGTTGAGGACGTTTTCTCAATCACTGGTCGTGGAACAGTTGCTACAGGACGTGTTGAGCGTGGACAAGTTAAAGTTGGTGACGTTGTTGAAATCGTAGGTTTCACTGAAGAGCCAAAATCTACAACTGTAACAGGTGTAGAAATGTTCCGTAAGCTTCTTGACTTTGCTGAAGCTGGTGACAACATTGGTGCCCTTCTTCGTGGTGTAGCACGTGAAGAAATCGAGCGCGGCCAGGTATTGGCTAAGCCGAAATCAATCACTCCACACACAAAGTTCAAAGCTGAAGTTTATGTTCTTTCAAAAGAAGAAGGTGGACGTCATACTCCATTCTTCACAAACTATCGTCCGCAATTCTATTTCCGTACTTCTGATATTACAGGTATCTGTAATCTTCCTGAAGGCGTTGAAATGGTTATGCCTGGCGACAACATCGAAATGACTGTTGAGCTTATCGCACCTGTTGCGATTGAAGAAGGAACAAAGTTCTCTATCCGTGAAGGCGGCCGTACAGTAGGCGCTGGCGTGGTAGCAACAATCACTGAATAATAATTGTAACTATTAAAAACAGGCGGGTGACGATCCGCCTGTTTTTTTGTTGTTTTGAGATAAAAAACTTATCCTTAGGTTTTTGTACAGTTTAATTCACAGAAAAATGTTCTCTCCGTAGTAATAGCATAAGTGTATCCAGTATTTTTGGTAAGGCAGTTGCATGTTAATAAAATTTTTTTCAAAATGAATTCTAAATATCCAGTTTAGAGAGAGTAAGTAGAAAATCTTTAAAACATAATTTGATACTTCATGTTTTTCTAGATATATATTGTTTCGCATTGATTAAAACCAAAGTGCGGCAGGTTCTACATAGAGAAGTAAAATCGTGTTTCTTCTATATAATACATATTTTAAAACAGATTCTACCTAAGCGAGTGGTTATTTCTGGAGCTGCAGAAAATGCCTTGAAAAGTATGATGTTAGCCGTTATAATAATAAAAGTGTGTGAAGCATAAAAAAAAACAAAAACAGTGTTGCGTTTGGTTTATGTTTTATGTATAATAGACAATGTTGGTCTTTGACTGCGATGAAGTGGAAGGTTGCTGACACACCCGGCCGCTTTGCCATGGCGAGTGTGTGGGAAATTTTCACGGAGAAAATGTCTATTTTAAAAATAGGCGAAAAGGAGGGAAAATAATGGCAAAACAAAAAATTCGTATTCGTTTAAAGGCGTATGATCACAGGATTCTTGATCAATCTGCAGAGAAAATTGTGGAAACAGCAAAACGTTCTGGTGCAGCGGTGTCTGGTCCGATACCTCTTCCAACAGAAAAGACGATTTACACAATTCTGCGTGCGGTTCATAAGTACAAAGATTCTCGTGAACAGTTTGAAATGCGTACTCACAAGCGTCTAATCGACATCATCAATCCAACGCCACAAACAGTCGATTCGTTAATGCGTTTAGACTTACCGTCAGGCGTCGACATTGAAATTAAACTTTAATAGATATTTTATAAATTATAGGAGGTGTGACTAATGACCAAAGGAATCTTAGGAAGAAAGATTGGTATGACTCAAGTATTTGCTGAAAATGGTGACTTAATTCCGGTAACTGTAGTTGAGGCTGCATCTAACGTAGTTCTTCAAAAGAAAACTATTGAGAACGATGGTTATGAAGCAATCCAACTTGGTTTTGAAGACAAGCGTGAAAAGCTTTCAAATAAACCTGAAAAAGGCCATGTTGCAAAGGCGAATACTGCTCCTAAGCGCTTCGTTCGCGAATTACGCGAAGTTGAATTAGCTGGGTATGAAGTTGGTCAGGAAGTCAAAGTTGATATTTTCGCAGCAGGCGATGTAATTGATGTAACAGGAATTTCAAAGGGTAAAGGTTTCCAAGGCTCTATCAAGCGCCACGGACAATCACGCGGCCCAATGGCTCACGGTTCCCGTTATCACCGTCGTCCTGGTTCAATGGGACCTGTTGCTCCAAACCGCGTATTCAAAGGCAAAGCATTGCCAGGACGTATGGGTGGAGAACAAGTAACAGTACAAAACCTTGAGATCGTTAGAGTTGACGCAGAACGTAACTTGCTTCTGATCAAAGGAAATGTTCCAGGTGCGAGAAAAGCATTATTAAAAATTAAAAGTGCGGTTAAAGCATAATTAATTTATAAGAAAGGAGGAACAAAGGAATGCCTAAAGTAGCATTATTTAACCAAACTGGTTCACAGGTTGGTGAAATCGAACTTAACGATTCTGTATTCGGCATTGCGCCTAACCAACACGTATTATTCGAAGCGATTGTTATGCAAAGAGCTTCATTACGTCAAGGTACACATAAAGTAAAAACTCGTTCTGAAGTTGCCGGCGGTGGACGTAAGCCGTGGCGCCAAAAAGGTACTGGACGTGCGCGTCAAGGTTCTATCCGTTCTCCACAATGGCGCGGAGGTGGAACTGTATTCGGTCCTGTTCCACGCAGCTACAGCTATAAACTACCTAAGAAGGTACGTCGTCTAGCTATCAAATCTGCACTTTCTTCAAAAGTTCTTGAAGAAAACGTTCTAGTATTAGAAAGCCTTGCTTTCGATGCTCCAAAAACAAAAGAATTCAAAACAGTATTAGCAGGTCTTTCTGTTGATAGAAAAGCTCTTGTTGTAACTGCTGACCTTGATGAAAATGTAGCTTTATCAGCTCGTAACATTCCTGGTATAACAGTAGTAACAGCTAACAGCATTAATGTTTTGGATGTTGTTAACCATGACAAGCTGATCATTACTAAAGCAGCGGTTGAAAAAGTAGAGGAGGTGCTTGCATAATGGATGCACGCGATATCATTAAGCGCCCCGTTATCACTGAACGTTCTACTGACCTAATGGCTGAAAGAAAATATACTTTTGAAGTTGATGTAAGAGCTAATAAAACTCAAGTTAAAGATGCCGTTCAAGAAATCTTCGGTGTTAATGTTGAGAAAGTTAACATCATGAACTACAAAGGTAAATTCAAGCGTATGGGAAAATTCGGTGGTTACACAAACAAACGTCGTAAAGCTGTTGTTAAATTAACTTCAGACAGCAAAGAAATCGAATTTTTTGAAGCATAAGAACCTAACAAGAAGAGGAGGGAATAAAAATGGCGATTAAAAAGTACAAACCTACCTCCAATGGTCGTCGTGGAATGACAGTTTCTGATTTCGCTGAAATCACAACTAGCACTCCGGAAAAATCTCTACTAGCTCCGCTAAAGAGAAAAGGCGGCCGTAATAATCAAGGTAAGTTAACTGTTCGTCATCAAGGTGGCGGCCATAAGCGTCAATATCGTATTATCGACTTTAAGCGCGATAAAGATGGCATTCCAGGACGCGTTGCCACTATCGAATACGATCCAAACCGTTCTGCAAATATCGCACTAATCAATTATGTGGATGGAGAAAAGCGTTACATTCTTGCTCCAAAGAACTTGGAAGTAGGAATGCAAGTAACAGCTGGTCCTGAAGCAGACATCAAGGTTGGTAATGCTCTTCCACTGGCTAATATCCCAGTTGGTACAGTTGTTCACAACATTGAATTAAAGCCTGGCAAAGGCGGACAATTAGTTCGTTCAGCTGGTACATCTGCTCAAGTTCTTGGTAAAGAGGGCAAATACGTACTTGTACGTTTAAACTCTGGAGAAGTTCGTATGATTCTTGCAACTTGCCGTGCATCTATCGGTCAAGTAGGTAATGAACAACATGAACTTATCAACATCGGTAAAGCCGGACGTTCACGCTGGTTAGGCAAACGCCCAACTGTCCGTGGATCTGTTATGAACCCTAATGATCACCCACACGGTGGTGGTGAAGGTCGCGCTCCTATCGGTCGTAAATCTCCAATGTCTCCATGGGGCAAACCAACACTTGGTTATAAAACTCGTAAGAAGAAAAATAAGTCCGATAAGTTTATCGTACGTCGCCGTAAAAAATAACGGGATTGACCTACGGTTCCAAAAACGAGCCGTAGAACAATCACGAAGGGAGGTTCAATCATGGGTCGCAGTTTGAAAAAAGGACCTTTTGTTGATGAGCATTTAATCACAAAGATCGAAAAGTTAAATGAAACTGAAGGCAAGCAAGTTGTTAAAACTTGGTCACGCCGTTCTACGATCTTCCCACAATTCATTGGCCACACAATTGCAGTGTATGACGGACGTAAACACGTTCCAGTATACGTGACTGAAGACATGGTAGGCCACAAGCTTGGAGAATTTGCTCCAACTCGTGCTTATAAAGGCCATGGAAATGATGACAAGAAAACAAGACGTTAATGAGAGGAGGGCATCTTCATGCAAGCTAAAGCTGTTGCAAGAACAGTTCGTATTGCTCCTCGTAAAGCTCGTTTGGTAATAGATCTAATTCGAGGTAAGCAAGTTGGTGAAGCGGTAGCGATTCTTAACCTGACTCCTAAAGCAGCTTCTCCAATCGTTGAGAAAGTATTGAAATCCGCTATGGCTAATGCCGAGCATAATTATGAAATGGACGTTAATAGCTTAGTCGTTACTGAAGCTTTCGTCGACGAAGGACCAACTTTAAAACGTTTCCGTCCTCGTGCAATGGGCCGTGCGAGCGCTATTAACAAACGCACAAGCCATATTACAATCGTTGTATCAGAAAAGAAGGAGGGATAATCAGTGGGTCAAAAAGTAAATCCGGTCGGTCTGCGCGTCGGCATTATCCGTGACTGGGAATCCAAGTGGTACGCAGGCAAAGACTATGCTGATCTTTTACACGAAGACATTAAAGTTCGTGAATACATTACAAAACGTTTAAAAGACGCTTCTGTTTCTAAAGTAGAAATCGAGCGCGCTGCTAACCGTTTGAATGTTACTGTACACACTGCGAAGCCTGGTATGGTTATCGGTAAGGGCGGAACTGAAGTTGAAGCTCTTCGTAAAGCGTTAAACCAGCTTACTGGCAAACGTGTTCATATCAACATTCTTGAAATCAAAAAAGCAGATATCGATGCAAAATTGGTTGCTGAAAATATCGCTCGTCAATTAGAGAACCGTGTATCTTTCCGTCGTGCTCAAAAGCAAGTTATCCAACGTGCTATGCGTGCGGGAGCTAAAGGTATTAAAACAATGGTATCTGGTCGCTTAGGCGGAGCTGATATCGCTCGTTCTGAACACTATAGCGAAGGAACAGTTCCACTTCATACTCTTCGCGCTGATATTGACTATGCAACAGCTGAAGCTGACACTACTTATGGTAAGCTTGGCGTAAAAGTATGGATCTATCGTGGGGAAGTCCTTCCAACTAAGAAGAAAACTGCGGAAGGAGGCAAATAATATGTTATTGCCTAAACGCGTAAAATATCGCCGTCAGCACCGTGGGAAAATGCGTGGATTCACAAAAGGCGGCGCTGAAGTAACTTTCGGTGAATTTGGTCTTCAAGCAACTGAAGCTTCTTGGATCACAAACCGTCAAATCGAAGCTGCCCGTATTGCGATGACTCGTTACATGAAACGTGGCGGTAAAGTTTGGATCAAAATATTCCCTCATAAACCTTACACTGCTAAACCTCTAGAGGTACGTATGGGTTCCGGTAAAGGGGCGCCAGAAGGCTGGGTAGCGGTTGTAAAACCTGGTAAGGTTATGTTTGAAATTGCGGGCGTTTCTGAAGAAGTCGCACGTGAAGCTCTTCGTCTTGCAATGCACAAACTTCCTATTAAGTGTAAGTTTGTAAAACGAGAAGAAATTGGTGGTGAATCAAATGAAAGCTAATGAACTTCGTGACTTAACCACTGCTGAAATTGAACAAAAAGTAAAATCATTAAAAGAAGAGCTATTCAACCTTCGCTTTCAATTGGCGACTGGACAACTTGAAAATACAGCTCGTATCCGTGAAGTACGTAAATCTATTGCTCGTATGAAAACTGTAGTTCGTGAAAGAGAAATCGGCTTTAACAAGTAATAATCGAGAGGAGGTTCACACATGAGTGAACGTAACCAGCGCAAAGTTTACACTGGACGCGTTGTTTCTGACAAAATGGATAAAACAGTAACCGTTCTTGTAGAAACATACAAAAAGCATCCTCTTTATGGTAAACGCGTTAAGTACTCTAAAAAGTTTAAGGCTCATGACGAGCAAAACCAAGCAAAAGTTGGCGACATCGTACGCATCATGGAGACTCGCCCACTTTCAGCTACAAAACGTTTCCGTCTTGTAGATGTAGTAGAAAAAGCAGTTATCATTTAATTGTTCGGATAAGCTTCAATCCGAAGGGAGGTTACACGCATGATTCAACAAGAAACACGTTTAAAAGTTGCTGACAATTCTGGTGCACGTGAAGTACTTACAATTAAAGTTCTTGGTGGCTCTGGCCGCAAGTTTGCTAATATTGGCGATGTGATCGTTTGTACAGTGAAACAAGCAACACCAGGAGGCGTTGTTAAAAAAGGCGACGTTGTTAAAGCGGTTGTTGTTCGTACAAAAACAGGTGCCCGCCGTACTGATGGTTCCTATATTAAATTCGACGAAAACGCATGTGTAATTATCCGTGATGATAAGAGCCCACGTGGAACTCGTATCTTCGGACCAGTTGCACGCGAACTTCGCGAAAACAACTTTATGAAAATCGTTTCTTTAGCTCCAGAAGTAATATAATTATAAATTCAAATGCCTTTAAGGAGGTGCGCACAGATGCATGTAAAAAAAGGTGACAAAGTAATGGTCATCTCTGGTAAGGATAAAGGCAAAACAGGAACAATCCTTGCAGCCTATCCAAAACAAAGCCGTGTATTAGTAGAAGGTGTGAATATCGTTAAGAAACATTCCAAACCTTCACAGACTAATCCACAAGGCGGAATTAACAGCCAGGAAGCACCTATTCATGTATCAAACGTTATGCCTATCGATCCAAAGACTGGAACGCCAACTCGTGTAGGCTCTAAGACGGTTGATGGCAAAAAAGTACGCGTAGCAAAATCCGGTGAAGTTTTAGATAAATAGTTCATAGCAGAAGGGAGGTAAAATGATGAACCGCCTTAAAGAAAAGTACGTAAGTGAAATTACTCCTGCTCTTATGAGCAAATTCAACTATAAATCAGTAATGGAAGTTCCCAAGATTGAGAAAATCGTTATCAACATGGGTGTTGGTGACGCAGTAGCAAACGCAAAGGCTCTAGACAACGCTGTAGAAGAGCTTACAACAATTACAGGACAGAAACCTGTAGTTACACGCGCTAAAAAGTCCATCGCTGGATTCCGTCTTCGTGAAGGTATGCCAATCGGTGCGAAAGTTACTCTTCGTGGTGAGCGCATGTACCAATTCCTTGATAAATTGGTATCCGTATCATTGCCACGTGTACGTGACTTCCGAGGTGTTTCTAAAAAAGCATTTGACGGCCGCGGAAACTACACTTTAGGTGTAAAAGAACAATTGATCTTCCCTGAAATTGATTACGATAAAGTAAGCAAAGTTCGTGGAATGGATATTGTTATCGTTACAACTGCAAATACCGATGAAGAAGCTCGTGAACTTCTTACACAAGTCGGTATGCCTTTCCAAAAGTAATTGCTAAATAGAATGGAGGCGAAATCGTGGCTAAAAAGTCGATGATTGCGAAGCAAAAACGCACACCTAAATTCCCGGTTCAAGAGTACACTCGTTGCGAACGTTGCGGACGTCCACACTCTGTATACCGTAAATTTAAGCTTTGCCGTATTTGTTTCCGTGAATTAGCATACAAAGGACAAATTCCTGGTGTGAAGAAAGCTAGCTGGTAAAACCCAATTCTGGGAAGGAGGTAAAAATAATGGTCATGACAGATCCGATTGCAGATATGCTTACTCGCATTCGAAATGCGAACATGGTTCGTCACGAAAAGTTAGAAGTGCCTGCTTCTAACATCAAAAAACAGATCGCTGAAATTCTAAAGCGTGAAGGTTTTGTACGTGATGTTGAATATATCGAGGACAACAAACAAGGTATTATCCGTATCTTCTTAAAATACGGTGCGAATAACGAGCGTGTTATCACTGGTTTAAAACGTATCAGCAAGCCAGGGCTACGTGTATATGCTAAATCAACTGAAGTACCTCGCGTACTTAACGGTTTGGGTATTGCACTTGTTTCAACATCAACTGGTGTTGTAACTGACAAAGAAGCTCGTGCAAAGCAAATTGGCGGAGAAGTATTAGCATACGTTTGGTAATAGAGTTTCTGAATGAATGGAGGTGCACTAAATGTCTCGCGTAGGTAAAAAACCAATCGAAATTCCTGAAGGAGTTACGGTTACTTTAGATAATAACAATGTTACAGTTAAAGGAACAAAAGGCGAATTAACTCGTTCTTTTAATCCTAATATCGAAATCAAAGTTGAAGATAACGTGGTTACTGTAACCCGTCCATCTGATTCAAAAGAACACCGTGCGCTGCATGGCACAACTCGTGCTGTTATCGCTAACATGGTTGAAGGTGTTTCAAAAGGATTTGAAAGAGGCTTAGAATTAATCGGGGTTGGATACCGTGCTTCCAAGCAAGGATCCAAGCTAGTATTAAACGTTGGTTACTCTCATCCAGTTGAAATCGAGCCTGAACAAGGTTTGGAAATTGAAGTACCTGCAAATACAAGAGTAATTGTAAAAGGTACTGATAAAGAACGTGTTGGAGCTCTTGCTGCCAATATTCGTGGAGTACGTCCTCCAGAGCCATATAAAGGCAAAGGAATCCGTTATGAAGGCGAATATGTGCGTCGTAAAGAGGGTAAAACAGGTAAGTAATGCCGCATAGGTAAACGAAAGGAGTGACGGATATGATTTCGAAGCTTGATAAAAACGCTACTCGCAAAAAGAGACACGCCCGTGTTCGTGCGAAACTTAGCGGAACTTCAGCTCGTCCACGTCTAAATGTGTTTCGTTCCAATAAACATATTTATGCTCAACTAATTGATGATATCAATGGAGTTACTATCGCTAGTGCTTCTACATTAGATAAAGAATTAGCTCTTGAATCTACAAGCAATCTTGAAGCTGCTCAAAAGATTGGAGAACTAGTTGCAAAACGCGCAGTTGAAAAAGGCGTTTCAGCAATTGTTTTTGACCGTGGCGGATACCTATATCATGGTCGTATTAAAGCATTGGCTGATGCTGCACGTGAGAACGGCCTACAATTTTAATAGACAAAGGAGGGACACACACAAATGCGTCGTATTGATCCAAACAAACTTGAACTTGAAGAACGCGTAGTTACAGTTAACCGTGTTGCTAAAGTTGTTAAAGGTGGACGCCGTTTCCGTTTCACTGCTCTTGTAGTAGTTGGAGACAAAAACGGTCATGTCGGTTTCGGCACAGGTAAAGCACAGGAAGTTCCTGATGCAATCCGTAAAGCTATCGAAGATGCAAAGAAAAACCTTATCGAAGTACCTATCGTAGGAACTACTCTTCCTCACCAGGTAATCGGACGTTTTGGTGCGGGTGAAATTCTTCTTAAGCCTGCTTCAGAAGGTACAGGAGTTATCGCTGGCGGACCTGTCCGTGCGGTACTTGAACTTGCAGGTGTAGCAGATATCCTTTCTAAATCTTTAGGTACTAACACACCAATCAACATGGTTCGTGCTACTTTAGAAGGACTAAAACAATTAAAACGTGCTGAAGACGTAGCAAAATTACGCGGTAAATCAGTAGAAGAACTGTTAGGATAAGGGGGGGAAATCAAATGGCGAATAAACTAGAAATTACCCTCACTCGCAGCGTGATTGGTCGTCCTCAAGACCAGCGCGAAACAGTAAAGGCTCTGGGATTACGCAAAGTTAACCAAACTGTTGAACAACAAGACAATGCTGCTATTCGCGGTATGATCAATAAAGTTGCTCACCTTGTAACAGTTAAAGAACTATAATTTGATTCTTTTCTTTCATAAGGAGGTGCCAATATGAAACTTCATGAATTAAAACCTGCTGAAGGTTCTCGTAAAGAACGCAAACGTCTAGGACGTGGTATCGGTTCTGGTCAAGGTAAGACAGCTGGTAAAGGTCATAAAGGTCAAAATGCCCGATCCGGTGGCGGTGTTCGCCTTGGATTTGAGGGTGGACAGACACCTTTATTCCGTCGTTTGCCTAAACGTGGATTTACAAACATCAATCGTAAAGAGTACGCAGTTGTTAATCTTGATGCATTAAACCGTTTTGAAGAAGGTACAGAAGTTACTCCAGAACTTCTTATCGAATCAGGGGTTGTTAGCAACGAGCGTGCAGGAATTAAGATTCTTGCAAAAGGGAACGTTGAGAAAAAGTTAACTGTTAAAGCTCATAAATTCTCCTCTGCTGCCAAGGAAGCAATCGAAGCTGTCGGTGGAAAAACTGAGGTGATCTAATGTTCCAGTCAATCTCCAATTTTATGCGCGTGGGTGATATTAGACGAAAGATTGGTTTCACCCTTTTAATGTTAATAGTATTTCGTCTTGGTACGTTTATTCCTGTACCAAACGTAAATGCCGATATTCTTGGTGCCCAGGATAAGCTAAGTGTATTCGGCATCCTGAATACCTTTGGCGGTGGCGCCCTAAAAAAATTCTCTATTTTTGCAATGGGAATCATGCCGTATATCACAGCATCGATCATCATTCAGCTTTTGCAGATGGATGTCGTGCCTAAATTTACGGAATGGTCCAAGCAAGGAGATGCGGGCCGCCGCAAGCTTGCTCAATTTACCCGTTATTTCACTGTTGTGCTTGGATTTATCCAGGCATTAGGCATGTCTTACGGGTTTAATAATTTAGCAGGTAATCAATTGATTCAAAACCCGGGAATAGGTACTTACTTGCTAATTGCGACAGTTTTAACTGCCGGTACATCTTTCCTGATGTGGCTTGGTGAACAAATCACTTCTAAAGGCGTTGGAAATGGTATTTCCATTATCATTTTTGCTGGTATTGTGGCAGGAATTCCTACTACAGTAAACCAAATATATGTACAGCAATTTGAAAATGCTGGGGACAAATTGTTTATGAATATCGTAACATCTGTCCTCATTTTGATTGCCGTTATTGCGATTGTTGTTGGTGTTATCTTTATCCAACAAGCAAACCGCAAGATTCCAATTCAGTATGCAAAGCGTGTAGTTGCAGGCCGTAATCCTGTTGGCGGACAATCAACACATATGCCGTTGAAGGTTAACGCAGCTGGAGTTATTCCTGTAATCTTTGCAATTTCCTTTATTGTGACACCAAGGACAATTGCGTCCTTCTTCCCATCCAATAATGTGACACTCTGGATTCAAAAGATCTTTGATTACTCTCATCCTATTGGTATGGTTTTATATGCAGCGCTAATTATCGCGTTTACTTATTTCTATGCTTTTATTCAGGTTAACCCTGAGCAAGCAGCAGAAAATCTGCAAAAGCAGAGCGGCTATATCCCAGGCATTCGTCCGGGAAAAAGCACACAGGAATATTTAACACGTGTTTTATATCGTTTAACATTTGTTGGATCTTTATTCCTGGCTGTTATTGCCGTTCTTCCGGTTATCTTTATTAAAATAGCGAATTTGCCTGCTACTGCCCAAATCGGCGGAACCAGCCTGCTAATCGTTATTGGTGTTGCGCTTGATACAATGAAGCAGCTGGAAGCGCAGTTAGTTAAACGCCAATATAAAGGTTTCATTAAATAAATGGATTTAGGGGGAATGTTCCCCTTAAACCCAATTTTTAAACCTGAGGGGGTACACGTGTGAATTTAGTTTTAATGGGGCTACCTGGTGCCGGCAAGGGTACTCAGGCCGAAAAAATTGTCAATAAATACGGCATCCCTCATATTTCGACTGGAGATATGTTCCGTGCAGCTATGAAAGAAGAAACGGAGCTTGGTTTAAAAGCTAAGTCTTACATGGATAAAGGTGAACTTGTTCCTGATGAGGTGACAATTGGAATAGTTCGGGAACGTCTAAGCAAAGAGGACTGCGAAAGTGGGTTCCTGCTTGATGGCTTTCCAAGAACAGTTCCCCAGGCAGAAGCTCTTGAAGAAATCCTGAATGATTTAAATAAAAAAATCGATTACGTCATTAATATTGATGTAGACCAGGATATTTTGATGGAACGTCTGACAGGACGCCGAATTTGCAAAAATTGTGGCGCAACCTATCACCTGGTATTTAATCCTCCTGCAAAGGAAAATGTTTGTGACCGCTGTGGCGGTGAACTTTATCAAAGGGCAGATGATAATGCTGAAACTGTTCAAACTCGTTTGGAAGTTAACATTAAACAATCTCAGCCTTTGCTAAACTTCTATGAAACAAAAGGGTACTTACGCAATATTGACGGCCAGCAAGATATCAACAAAGTTTTTGCGGATGTTGATCAATTGCTTGGGGGCTTAAAGTAATGATCATTTGCAAAACCCCACGCGAGATTGAGATCATGCGTGAAGCAGGCAGGATTGTTGCTCTTACCCATCAGGAGCTTAAAAAACATATTGCTCCTGGTATAACAACAAAAAAGCTTGATCAGATTGCTGAGGAATTTATTTGCGGTAAGGATGCAATTCCTTCGTTCAAAGGGTATAATGGTTTTCGCGGCAGCATTTGTACGTCAGTGAACAATGAACTTGTTCATGGAATCCCTGGAAGCCGAGTTTTAAATGAGGGCGACATTATCAGTATTGATATTGGAGCTAAGTTTTACGGATATCATGGCGATTCAGCATGGACCTATGCTGTTGGAAGCATTGATGAAGAATCCCAGCGTCTTTTAGACGTTACGGAAGAATCTCTTTATCAAGGTTTGAAAGAAGCAAAACCTGAAGAGCGTCTTTCAAATATCTCTCATGCGATTCAAAAATATGTGGAAGCAAATGGATTTTCTGTTGTGCGCGAGTATGTCGGGCACGGAGTAGGGCAAGACTTACATGAGGATCCAGATATTCCTCATTATGGACCGCCCGGTAAAGGCCCACGTCTAAAGCCTGGGATGGTACTGGCAATTGAACCAATGGTTAATGCAGGAAGTCGGTATGTAAAAACGCTGGCTGATGACTGGACCGTTGTCACACAAGACGGTAAGGTGTGTGCCCATTTTGAGCATACCATTGCAATCACTGAAACAGGTTTTGAGATTCTTACAAAAGCCTAAAAAGCAGGTGATTACATGATCAATGCAGCTTCTCTCCCTATACCTGGACAATTTGTTAGAGTTTCCAGAGGACGGGATGCAGGTCAGTATGCTATAATAGTAAGGTTGGCTGATGATAAATTTGTTTTTCTGGCGGATGGGGATAAACGGAAGTTTGATTCTCCCAAAAAGAAGAACATTCTCCACCTTCGCTTATTTGATCAAGTATCTCCTGAAGTTCATAACAGTATTATGGAAACAGGTCGTGTAACAAACGGAAAACTTCGTTATGCTCTTACGAAGTTTTTGAATGAACACCTATCTGAAATAGAGAAGGGAGACGAGATCAATGGCGAAAGACGATGTTATTGAAATTGAAGGTAAAGTAATAGAAACTTTGCCAAACGCAATGTTTAAGGTAGAATTAGAAAATGGTCATAGTGTGCTTGCTCATGTTTCCGGTAAAATTCGAATGCACTTCATTCGTATTCTTCCAGGTGACAAAGTCACTGTAGAGCTTTCCCCGTATGACTTAACACGCGGAAGAATTACTTACCGCTTTAAATAATTACTTGCACTCCGTACTATTAAGGAGGTTAGGATAATGAAAGTAAGACCATCAGTTAAGCCGATCTGCGAGAAATGTAAAGTTATCCGTAGACGCGGTAAAGTCATGGTTATCTGTGAAAACCCTAAACATAAACAAAAACAAGGCTAAAATTGAAGGAGGTGCGCTATTTCAATGGCACGTATTGCAGGTGTAGATATTCCACGTGAAAAACGTGTAGTAATCTCTTTGACTTACATTTATGGAATTGGTAAAAATACAGCACAAAAAATTCTTGCAGAAGCTGGTGTTTCTGAAGATACTCGTGTTCGTGACCTTACTGAAGACGAATTAAACAAAATCCGTGATATCATCGACCGACTAAAGGTTGAAGGTGACCTTCGCCGTGAAATTTCCCTTAACATTAAACGTCTAATGGAAATCGGATGCTATCGTGGTTTGCGTCATCGCCGTGGCTTACCGGTTCGCGGACAAAACACAAAAAACAACGCTCGTACTCGCAAAGGTCCTCGTAAGACTGTAGCGAACAAGAAGAAATAATCGGTAAAGGAGGTAACTTTTTAAATGGCACGTAAAACTAATACACGTAAACGTCGTGTGAAAAAGAATATCGAAGCTGGTATTGCACACATTCGTTCTACATTCAACAATACTATCGTAACGATTACTGACGTTCATGGTAACGCTATTTCCTGGTCAAGTGCAGGTGCGCTTGGATTTAGAGGCTCTCGTAAATCCACTCCGTTTGCAGCTCAAATGGCTGCTGAAACTGCAGCTAAGACTTCTATGGACCATGGCATGAAAACATTAGAAGTAACGGTTAAAGGACCTGGTGCAGGACGTGAAGCAGCGATTCGTGCTCTTCAAGCTGCAGGACTAGAAGTTACAGCTATTAAAGACGTAACACCTGTTCCGCATAATGGATGCCGCCCACCAAAACGCCGCCGTGTTTAATTTTTCTGTATAGAATTTGTATCCATGTCTATAATGGGATATGATACTATTATTTTCAAATCTTGCAGAAAACATTTTTCCAGTTGTTGTGCACAAAACGGGGACGTATACATGGGGGAATTTCGGTTGGCATATGAACCCGGCCGGGGTTTCGACGTTTTGAAGGAGGGTATATTTTATGATCGAAATAGAAAAACCAAAAATTGAAACGATTGAGATCAACGATGATGCCAAGTTTGGGAAATTCATCGTAGAGCCACTTGAGCGTGGATATGGTACCACTTTGGGTAACTCCTTACGTCGTATCCTGCTATCTTCACTCCCAGGTGCCGCTGTTACATCGATTCAGGTCGATGGGGTACTTCATGAGTTCTCAACAATTGAAGGCGTCGTAGAGGATGTAACATCCATCATTTTAAACATTAAAAAACTAGCTTTAAAAATCTACTCTGATGATGAGAAAACTCTTGAAATTGATCTTCAGGGAGAAGGCCCAGTTAAAGCTGCAAATATTACGCATGACAGTGATGTTGAAATTCTAAATCCAGATCTTCATATTGCGACTTTAGGATCAAACGGACATTTACGTATGCGTCTTACTGCCA
The DNA here is from genome assembly GCF_011393025.1 of Neobacillus terrae. Lineage (GTDB taxonomy): Bacteria > Bacillota > Bacilli > Bacillales > Cytobacillaceae > Neobacillus_A > Neobacillus_A terrae. The sequence goes on from NZ_JAAOEO010000025.1 coordinate 49,094, forward strand.
GACGAGGCAGAGGCTATACACCTGCTGAACAAAACAAGAGAGAAGATCAGCCGATTGGTGTTATTCCTATTGACTCTATTTACACTCCGGTCTCTCGTGTAACATATCAGGTAGAAAACACCCGTGTAGGTCAAATGACTAACTACGATAAGCTAACGCTTGATGTTTGGACAGATGGAAGCACTGGGCCAAAAGAAGCGATTGCTCTTGGTTCTAAGATTTTGACCGAGCATTTGAATATTTTCGTTGGTTTAACTGACGAAGCGCAAAATGCTGAAATTATGATAGAAAAAGAAGAAGACCAAAAAGAAAAAGTTCTTGAAATGACTATTGAAGAATTGGATCTTTCTGTTCGTTCTTATAACTGCTTAAAACGTGCTGGAATCAACACTGTTCAGGAATTAGCCAATAAGACTGAAGAAGACATGATGAAAGTACGTAACTTGGGACGTAAATCACTTGAAGAAGTGAAAGCGAAACTTGAAGAGCTGGGATTAGGCCTTCGCAAGGATGACTGAATAGCAGTTCCTTGATCTTCACGGATTTTCTTGTGAGCCTATGATAGCCAATTAATGACTTCAACAAAGGAGGGAACCCTTCATGGCATACAGAAAGTTAGGACGCACTTCTGCACAGCGTAAAGCAATGCTGCGTGATTTAACAACAGATTTAATAATTAATGAGCGTATTGAAACAACAGAAACCCGTGCGAAGGAAATTCGCGGAACTGTTGAAAAAATGATTACTCTTGGCAAACGCGGAGATATTCATGCACGCCGTCAGGCAGCTGCTTACGTACGTAACGAGATTGCGGATGCTGAAACCAATGTTTCTGCAATTCAAAAACTATTCACTGATATCGCTCCACGTTATCAAGAGCGCCAAGGTGGATACACTCGAATCATGAAAGTTGGTCCTCGCCGCGGCGACGGTGCACCAATGGTAATTATCGAGTTAGTTTAATACCTTTCAACAGACAACAAGGGCGTGGACAGTTTAGAACAAACTTGTTCTCTGCCCTTTTTCTGCAGAAAGAACTGAATACAAAAACGAACCAAGCCCAAACGAGCGTTACGATGAGCGTGATAGTTTTACAGATGGGTGGAACAGCTCCATAACTGCTTTTTACTTGCGGCCTTCTGATCACGCCCCGTCTAGCTCATGCACCTCCTCCATTATTGCGAGGACTTATCTTGCAGCAGAAGAAATCCTTCTGCCGGAGGGAGGTGCAGGCTTTTTTTGTATTCAGAGAAAAAGTCAGCTTAGCAGAGAGAGATTAGATGAGGAGAGAGGGGAATAATTCATTGAAAAAGTCTGTCATAGCATTAAATAATGTATCTTTTCAATACGATTCCCAGGAAAACTATGCCCTAAAAGACGTTTCTTTTGAAATCTATGAAGGTGAATGGCTTGCCATTGTCGGTCATAATGGTTCAGGAAAGTCTACCATGGCAAAGCTTTTAAATGGATTGCAGTTTCCACTAAAAGGGTGCATAACAGTGTGCGGCCAGGAACTGAATGAGGAAACGGTGTGGGATGTGCGCAAGCAAATTGGTATGGTTTTTCAAAATCCTGATAATCAGTTTGTTGGAACAACTGTACAGGATGATGTGGCTTTTGGTTTAGAAAATAACGGCATTCCTCGGGAAGAAATGGTTCTCCGTGTTCTAGAGTCCCTTAATAAAGTAAAAATGGACCTGTTTCTCGATCAAGAGCCGCACCATCTTTCAGGAGGACAGAAACAGCGAGTCGCCATTGCAGGCGTTCTTGCGCTTCAGCCTTCGATTATTATTTTAGACGAAGCAACCTCTATGCTTGACCCTCGGGGTAGAGAAGAGGTTTTAGAGACCGTCAGGGAGTTAAAGGGAAAAACGGATATTACCGTAATATCTATTACTCATGACTTGGAGGAGGCTGCTAAAGCAGATCGAATCATCGTTATGAACAAAGGCCATCTTTACAAACAAGGAACACCTGAAGAGATATTCCAAATGGATGAAGAATTGGTTTCTCTGGGGCTGGATATTCCATTCTCAATAAAGATGAGCAAAGCATTTCGTGAAAAAGGCCTGAAATTATCCAAATATTACTTAACAGAAGAAGAGTTGGTGACTGAGCTATGGACATCTCAATCCAGCAAGTAGAATACCGTTACCAGGTAAATACGCCTTTTGAGAGACTCGCCATTCAGGATGTCTCTATCGATTTTCCGACAGGTATCTATATGGCTGTCATAGGACATACTGGCTCCGGTAAGTCCACTCTTCTCCAACATTTAAATGCTCTCTTGCAGCCGACAAAGGGTATGGTCAAAATAGGAGACCGGGAGATTCGGGCAAATAGGAAAGAAAAGAATCTAAAAGAGGTTCGCCAAAGGGTTGGAATCGTCTTTCAATTTCCAGAACATCAATTATTTGAAGAGACAGTGGAAAAGGACATATGCTTTGGACCTCTTAATTTCGGTGTACATGAACCTGCAGCTAAGGAGCGGGCAAGACAGGCAATAAAACAGGTCGGTTTAAGCGAAGAAGTTCTTCAAAAGTCACCGTTTGACCTTTCAGGAGGCCAAATGCGCCGGGTAGCTATTGCTGGAGTGCTTGCCATGGAACCGGATGTAATCGTCTTGGACGAGCCTACAGCAGGACTCGACCCACGCGGCAGAAAAGAAATTATGGATATGTTTTATCGTCTTCATAAGGAAAGAAATCTTTCAACCATCCTTGTTACTCACAGTATGGAAGATGCTGCACGATATGCGGATCAGATTGCTATTATGCAAGATGGAAGACTAGTAAAGCAGGGGACTCCTCAAGAGATTTTTTCTTCTCCGGAAGGCCTGGTTAAAATGGGTCTTGATGTTCCCGAAGTAGTTAGATTCCAGCTTAAATTGGAAAAACAGTTTGGCATTCGGCTGGATAAAACATACCTGACCATAGAACAATTGTCAGAGGCTTTCACCCGCTTACTGTCCGGGGGTGAAAAATGATGATGGAAAAAATGATTTTTGGCCGTTATGTTCCTGCAGATTCTGCCATTCACAGGATGGACCCCCGTGCCAAAATTTTGATTGTATTTTTATTTGTTTGCGTGGTATTCCTGGCCAATAATGGGGTTACCTATCTTCTTCTTGGGATTTATACATTCTTAATGATCGCCATGTGTAAAATACCTGCCCGATTCTTGTATGCTGGTCTAAAGCCTGTGCTATGGCTTGTTATTTTTACTTTAATCCTTCAGTTGTTTTTTACAAAAGGAGGGAACCTGGTTTTTAGCTACGGGCCAATTAAGATTTATCAGGAAGGTATCAGACAGGGAATTTTCATCTCTTTCAGGTTTTTTTTCCTTATTTTGATGACATCCCTGCTTACTTTGACCACTACCCCCATTGAAATTACTGATGGGTTAGAATCGTTATTGCATCCTTTGAAAAAAATTCGTTTTCCTGTACATGAAATGGCCTTGATGCTGTCGATTTCGCTTCGTTTTATTCCAACTTTAATGCAGGAAACCGACAAGATCATGAAAGCGCAAATTGCACGGGGAGTAGAATTTGGGAGCGGGCCGATTAAGGACAGGATCAAGGCAGTAGTCCCTTTGCTTATCCCTTTGTTTGTCAGCTCTTTTAAACGTGCAGAAGAACTGGCAATTGCTATGGAAGCTAGAGGATACAAAGGCGGAGAAGGACGCACAAAATACCGGCTATTGGACTGGAAAGCAGCAGATACACTTATTCTGTTAATATTATTGGTTTTGACCTTGCTGCTGTTTTTATTTCGAACATAATGGTGAAGGAAAATGCAGAGATATAAATGCTTAGTTTCGTATGATGGCACAGGGTTTGAAGGATATCAGATACAGCCTAATGGCAGAACGGTCCAGGGAGAGCTGGAAAGGGTACTGAATAAGCTTCATAAAGGTGGTCCAGTCAAAGTATCTGGATCAGGTAGAACGGATGCAGGAGTGCATGCAAAAGGCCAGGTTATCCACTTTGATTCAGCGCTTTCCATTCCTGAAGAAAAATGGGGGATGGCTCTTAACTCGCTCTTGCCCAAGGATTTAACTATTTTAAAGGTTGAAAAAGCGGATCCGGAGTTCCATGCAAGATTTAACGCGGTGGGAAAAGAATACCGGTATCAATTACTTCTATCAAAAAGCAGGAGTCCATTCCTCCGCAATTATGCATACCATTATCCATACCCATTGAATTTGGAAGCAATGGAGGAAGGTTTTAATTATTTAAGAGGTACCCATGACTTTACTAGCTTCTGCTCCGCTAAAACAGAAGTGACAGATAAAATCAGAACGATTAGAGAAATCGACTATTTTATTAAAGATAATCTTTTGGTACTGAGATTTGCCGGTAATGGCTTTTTATACAATATGGTCCGTATTCTGACCGGTACTTTGCTGGAAGTAGGAGCAGGTGAGAGAAAGCCAGAGGAGTTGGCAGAGATTCTCAAGGGGAAAGACCGCAGGCTGGCAGGTAAAACCGCCCCACCACACGGGCTTTATCTCTGGAAAGTATTTTACGAGTAGTTCTTAATGACTTTAGTATAAAAATCGCAAAAACAACTAATCCGGGTGTAACATCTTCTTGACATATTGACTGCAAGGCTTTATTATAGCATATGTATGTATTTTAATCCCACGATAAAGCCCCGGAAAGTCTTCATCGTGATTGAAAATATATGATTGAAAATGCTAGCGCACGAATCTGTCAGCGGATGATTCCGGAACAAATCAAATGCTGAAAGCTCATATAAAGCGCGGTCGAAAAAAATATCTTTTAAAGGATCTATTAGGAGGGAAACTCATGCGTACAACGTTTATGGCAAATGCAAACAATATTGAGCGTAAATGGTACGTTATTGATGCTGAGGGCAAAACTCTTGGACGTCTTGCTTCAGAAGTAGCATCAATCTTACGTGGAAAAAACAAACCAACTTTTACACCACATGTTGACACTGGTGATCATGTTATCATTCTTAACGCTTCAAAAGTACACCTTACAGGCAAAAAGCTTACTGATAAAATCTACTACAGACACAGCTTGCACCCAGGCGGTTTGAAAACTAGAACAGCTCTTGAAATGCGTACTAACTACGCTGAAAGAATGCTTGAGCTTGCAATTAAAGGCATGCTTCCAAAGAATTCTCTTGGCCGTCAAATGTTCAAAAAGCTGCACGTTTATGCAGGCAGCGAGCATCAACACCAAGCACAACAACCGGAAGTTTACGAACTTCGCGGATAATTTAAAGGGAGGGTATTAACTTGGCACAAGTTCAATATATCGGCACAGGCCGTCGTAAGAGCTCTGTTGCACGTGTACGTTTAGTACCAGGTAACGGACAAATCTTAATCAATGATCGTGAAATTGAAAACTATATCCCATTCGAAGCTTTGCGTGAAGTTCTTAAGCAGCCATTAGTGGCTACTGAAACACTTGGAAGCTATGATGTAGTTGTAAACGTAAATGGCGGTGGTTACACTGGCCAAGCTGGAGCAATCCGTCACGGTATCGCACGTGCATTGCTTCAGGCTGATCCAGAATTCCGTCCAACACTTAAGCGTGCAGGACTATTAACTCGTGACGCTCGTATGAAAGAACGTAAGAAATACGGTCTTAAAGGCGCTCGTCGTGCACCTCAGTTCTCAAAACGTTAATTTTATTATTCAACCTCATCCAGCCTTGGATGGGGTTTTTATTTTTTATCCTTCCTTATCACCTATAAAACAATTTCTCCTGCCCCAATTATGCTTTTTTTCAAATGTATGAAGAAATGGAAATGGAAAACACCGCGGATGCTGTATTTCTCCACCAGAGAGGTTAAAGACTATCTGTAAGAGGTGAATACAGTTGAATTTGATAACAACCTTACAGGAAAAGAGAAAAGAAAGACAGATAAAATATGAGCGGTCTGTTTTAAAAGACCTTTCAATAAATGTGTTAAAAGAAAGAGTACAGAAGTACTTTGGATCCTTTAGACTGACATCAAGTTTGCTGATGAATTCCGGAATCCAGGAGGCCTGCTACGATGTTGCGCTGGAATCTTATTTGCTCGGTGCTAATTTAAGTAAGTTTGGAGTTTATGGTGAATCAGTTACAGAGGTGAAAAGACGATGCACCAGCGAAGAAAAACATTTGATTGATACACTTTATAACTTCTTCCTTTACTGGAGTACTGAGGAGGACGGGGTTCTTAGCGAATCACTTTATTATTTATGTGAACAATATGTTGAAGTCTGGTGGATGGAGGGATTTGAGAAAGGCAAAAAGCGCCAAAAGCTTCGGCTGCATTAATTTCCTTGAAGGAAAGGCAACATCCATGGGTATTTTCATCCTTCCATGGGATGATGAATTCTAACGCCCCGCCAGGCTTGGTCCTTCATATCCCCGATGAGAGACTTTTTCCTTTCAGGAAGACTTGACTTAGTGCTTAAAACATCCTGCGTGAAGGTAATTATATCGTTACGCCATAGTTACTGATTTTACTCAAATACTTCCTGTTCTAAATTCCTTTTGCTGGCCATATAGTGAAGTGAAAAGGGACGAGCAGGAAGGAATGATATAGTTGTTGAGGAGAAAGGTGAAAATAACAGCAATAGTGGTCGGGGTTATCCTATTGTTTTTAATCATTCAATACGACTTTACCGAGAATAAATCCTGGAATACTTGGAATCTCCCTCTTACTGGAAAAGTGATACTAATTGATCCTGGTCATGGCGGTCCCGACGGGGGAGCAGGCAATGAAAAGGCGCTTGAAAAGGATATCGCACTCGATGTTTCTCTTAAGGTCCGTGATTACCTTCAGCAGCAGGGAGCCATGGTTGTCATGACAAGAGAAACGGATAAAGACCTTGCTCCGGAAGGAATGAAGGGATACAGCCGAAGAAAGGTTGCCGATTTAAAAGAACGGCTAAAAATGATCAATGAATCTGATGCCGATCTATTTGTTAGTGTTCATTTAAATTCAATCCCTTCTGCCAGATGGAGCGGTGCTCAAACCTTTTATGCTCCTCAGTTCAAGGAAAACCAAAAGGCTGCCAGATTTATTCAGGCCGAGCTCCGCCGCAACCTTGAAAATACAACTAGAAAAGCAAAGCCTATAAGTCAGGTGTATATTTTAAAGCATGCTAAGAGGCCAGGCGCCCTTGTTGAAATTGGATTTCTCTCCAATCCACAGGAAAGATCAAATTTAAAGAGTGAAGCATATCAAGATATGATAGCTGCATCCGTTTATAAAGGGGTCCTTCGATTTTTTACAAATGAAAAGGGATTAAAGGAGACTGAGTAGGAAGGTGGAAAACATCTTCCCTTTTTTTGTATAATTGTCGTACTCCCTCATAAGGCATCTTTCTTCTATTGCGATCGGGGCATGTGATTCATTTAACTGTTTAATTTATGAGGTATGTTATACTTGTTTTAAAAAATGAATTAAAGGTGGGTGCAGGATGTTAACGGAAGCAAAAATTCAGGAAATACTAAGCGGCTTAAAGGAACCATTTTTACATAAAACACTGGGTGAAATTAATGGTATTCAGGAGATTAAAATCAAAGAAGAGAAAAACCATGTAAGTGTTAAGGTGGCGATTGCGAAAACAGGAACAGCAGAACAGCTGCAGCTGCAAACAGAAATTGTAAACAAGCTAAAGCAGGCTGGAGCTGCAACGGTCGGTATCCGTTTCGCTGAGCTTCCTGAGGAAGAACTGCAAAAGCATCGTGCTTCTATCCCTGAGGCGGACAAGGGTCTTCTCTCCCCAGGCAGCAAGACTACCTTTATTGCAATTGCCAGCGGAAAAGGCGGAGTAGGAAAATCAACAGTATCAGTCAATCTTGCAGTATCTTTGGCACGCCTTGGCAAAAAGGTTGGCTTAATTGATGCTGATATTTATGGTTTCAGCGTGCCAGATATGATGGGAATTACCAAGCGTCCTCAAGTAAGAGGGGAAAGAATTATTCCGGTTGAGCGTTTTGGTGTTAAGGTTATATCAATGGGGTTCTTTGTCGAGGACAACGCTCCAATCATTTGGCGCGGCCCAATGCTTGGAAAAATGCTAAACAGCTTCTTTAATGAGGTTGAATGGGGAGATATTGACTATTTGCTTTTGGATTTACCTCCAGGAACAGGCGATGTAGCGCTTGATGTGCATTCTATGCTGCCATCATGCAAGGAAATCATTGTAACCACACCTCATCCAACTGCTGCCTTTGTAGCGGCAAGAGCAGGTGCCATGGCTCTAAGAACTGAACATGAGATTTTGGGTATTGTTGAAAATATGGCTTATTTTGAAAGCAAGAAAACCGGAGAAAAGGAATATGTTTTCGGAAAAGGCGGCGGCGACAAGCTTGCTGATGAACTTACTACGGAGGTTCTGGGAAGACTTCCTCTGGCACAGCCTGACTGGAATGATTATGACTTTGCTCCATCTATATATCAGGAAGATCATGAAACGGGAAAAATTTATATGAGTATTGCTGAAAAAGTAGTTCATCTGCTTGATCAAAAATAATGCATTCAAAAGGCCTCTTCATCCGAAGGGGCCTTTCTTATCTTTATTTCAATAATTAACTTCCTCCCTGGCCGCCACTGCTTTGTCCTGTACCTTTTTGATCGGATTTTCCCTTTTGGGTTTCTTCGGCTGCCTTTAGGAGCAAGCTCTGCATCTTAACTTGAAAAATGGGGCTTGCCATTGTTTCAGTAATAACCTTTTGAAGATTTGCCCTGTACTCTTTTGTTTTCAAGGAGTCCGCCATTTCTTTTTGAATTTCCGGTTCCTTAAAAACCTCCACCATCATTCCGCGGTACTCAGGATCGTTCATTAAATCTTTCAATAGCTGCTGGTTCTCGGATTTCATATTTTTCGCGACTCCTGCAGCAAATTTTGGGTCACTAAAGGTTTTCTTTAATATTTCAGTTCCTTTATCTGAAGTCAGGGTCTGCTGGATGGTATCTGTCACAACTTTTTGATCCATTACTAATTTCTCTTTCATCTTGTCATCAGACATTACATCCTGAATAGCTTTTTTCCCATCATCCGTCTTTAGTATATCAACAACCATTTTCTTTGTTTGATCATAATCAACTTGACCTGCACCACTACTGCTTCCGCCTGAAGAGCAGGCACTTAGGAATAGGGTGAAAAGCAATAGCGGCATCAACTTTTTGTTCATTTGATAAGCCCCTTTCACATGAATCCTTAATGTTAGGATGAAGAAAATGGGGAAGTATTATTCGCTTAAATTCTTCTATATCTGGATTTTTCAGACCCTCATTGGTACAATCAAAAGGGAATTAATTTAGTGTGTGGGGGAAGAATAGAGTGACTAGCCGTAACTGGGTAAAATTGTTTATAAATACCTGCTTGATTGGCGGCCTGACAACTGCCATAGTGGGCCTTATTGTTAGATGGAATGAATTCCAGCCGATATTTGCTGATATAAAAATAGTTGAGATTCTTTCAGTCCTGGTCTGGCTTATTGTAATGGGTATCCTTTTTAGTGTAATAAGCCAAATGGGCTTTTTTGCTTATTTGACCGTACATCGATTCGGGCTCGGTATCTTTAAATCCGTATCACTCTGGAATGGAGTACAAGCGGTCCTTATTATTTTTGTTTTATTTGACCTTGTTTATTTACGTTTCCAGTCATTTGCTAAAAGTGGAGACAGTATTTTGCCGTATCTTGGTGTTGCTGCCTTTTTATTGGCCGTTGGTTTGTTGGTAGCCTGGATAAAAGCGAAAGAAACTAATAAAGAGGCATTTATTCCTGCATTATTTTTTATGATTGTGGTAACAGTCATAGAGTGGGTGCCAGTTCTTCGGGTAAATGAGCATAGCTGGTTTTATTTGATGCTTTTTGCCTTACTGGTGTGTAACGCTTATCAGGTATTAATTCTTCATAAGCTTAATGCACAGTCTGATCGCCAGAGGGAAGAGCTTGCAGCTAAATCCAAGGCTGGGGGAAAGACAAAAAAGAAGCCGTCCATCTAATTGGACGGCTTTTTTCTATATGATTACCGTATTTCATTTGATTGGGCAGTCCCGTTGGCAATCATTTCAGAAACTGAAACAGGTTTAAGCCCTTTGCTGCGAATTTCCTGTAAAACCTCAGGCAGTGCCTTGGCTGTTTGTTTAACAGAGTCGGATGCATGAAGAAGCACAATATCGCCTTTATCGGCTTTACTGACATTTTTAACAATGGTGGTTACGCCAGGATTAGTCCAATCCTTTGAGTCAATGCTCCAGTGTACAACAGTTAAGCCAAATCGCTCTGCGGCTTTTAAGGTCCGGCTGTCAAAGTGTCCTGTAGGTGCTCTTACCAGCTTTATGTCCTTAATATTCAACTTTTGAAAAGCAGTCTGTGCTTTAGATAGGTCCTTCCTGATTCCTGCCTCTTCTAACTTCATGTAATCCTCATAATTGTAACCTAATATTCCGATTTCATATCCTTCCTTTGCAATTCTGCTTACCAGGTCAGGGTGACGCTCTGCCCAGGCACCAGAGAGGAAGAAGGTAGCTGCCTTAACATTTTCTTGTTTTAAAACATCTAATATAGGCCCTGCTTTTTCATCTCCCCAACCAATATCAAAGGTTAAGGCAATATCCTTTTCTCCTTTGTAAACAGCTTTTGGTCCGTCCTTAGTAGAGAAGACTGGCAGTTGGGCAATTTGGTCCATATACAAAAACCATGCTGTGAAAAATGCAGCAATTATTACTAGGGCAAGCTGTTTAAAAACTTTAACATTAAAAACATAAAAATTCATGTCTTCCTCACCTCGTCCATTGCATTCCTTGTCTCATACCTATGAGCATTTTCAAAAAAATATGATTGTCCTTAATTATAAAATTGGATTTATTGGAAAAGAATACTATCACAACACTATTTGGAGCGTGAAAAAATGATTGGCATTCTTCTAAGTGAAAAGGAAACCCAAGAAATGCAATATTTAATCAAAAGAGAGATGGACGAAATTCTATTTGATTTAAAAGATGATCGAATTGATCACATTGTAAAAAGGGCAATGGATGAACGCTATAAAATTTTATTTACCCTTTTTAAACGGGTTGCCTCTCCAAATGAATGTCTGCGATATATGCGCCGAAAAAAGACAAAGACAATTAATAAAATATAGCTATGCAAATAATTTAACTGGTGTATAAAAGCATCATAGAGCAAAGCCATAAAGACCTGAATAAGTTATGTATTACTTTTTCAAAAAAAGTCGTTGACTTTTAATTGTTATCTTGGTATATTAATAAACGTCGCTGATAGCCATTAAAAGTTAACGAAAAAAATGTTGACAACATGGCTAAAAAGATGATATATTAAGAAAGTCGCCTATGAGCGATGAAAAAAATATTGTTCCTTGAAAACTAAACAAACAAAGCGTGAACAAACAAACAATAACATGATGAACTTGTTTCATCAGCCAACGTAACTTTA
>NZ_JAAOEO010000026.1 GCF_011393025.1 Neobacillus terrae
AATTCCACTGCAAAATACCTCCTTTCTATATTGGACTTGCTATATCATATGAAAGGAGATATTAAGTTGCTAGGGCACTCTACCATAAATTAGATTTAAACTAACAATTGAAGCATATAGACGGTTCTTGTTGAAGTAACGGGGGCTTGAGTTGAAAATTCAGTTGCGGCGGCAGCTACTTTTTGTTGTTGATCGACTAACGGATCAGTTTAGTTGAATTAGGATAGGACAATTTAATGTTTCAATTATCCAATCGATTAAGAGACTTAAATAAAAAACTATACCCCTTAACAAAAGGGATATAGAATAGCCTTACGATTATTAGAAGTCTAAGCTGTATTTGAACTATCAATCACGATCCCAGTCATCAGGAGCTACTGCTAAACCACTAAACGAGATTGGTCCTACAACAGCTGCTTCTGTGCCTTTTGTAATATTTTCAGCGGTCACTTGATAAAGATGTGTTCCCTGTCCTACATTCATATCAATAGCTTGGATTGTCACAATATAATTAACCTCTGATGTAGGATCCGATTCTACTCCCTCTTGAGCTCTAAAGATTTCTTTTCCATCACGAAAGATCTTAAATAAAACTTGTGATGTACCACTTACCCCTTGAACGCCTACTGTCGCAATTAATTCTACACTATTTTTATTTGCATTCCTTCGAGGTACAGTTATACGGATAGATGCTAGTACAATACGTTTAGGAGAATGAGGAATTGCAACTTGGTTATTATTGTTAACTTTACGAATTGGTTCTGTTGCTTGATAATCAATAATACGAAACATTATCTCACCCCCTTGATTTTAATAGTATAAAGTATGTGGTTAAGTGATAGTTAGATTGGACAAACAGTTAAAAATATTAAGTTTTATTGCCTTAAAGGATAAAAAACTTTCTTTTCCTAATATGTTTCTGCTGATGTTACAAAAAAATAAGCCCATTTGTAATATACAATAAAAAAGAAGAAATACTATTCAAATAACAATAGGGAAATTTAGAGGTCAAAAGACGATTTACTAATAGTTGAAATTGTGAAGTATTACACTAAAAGTAACGGGTGCTTATGTTTATTAAATGGGTCGCTGCGGCGACTCTTTTCTTGTTCCACTAAGGGGGCAGGTTAGCTTAAAAATTACCCTATCCGCATTTGTCATATAATATTTTAAGAATCAGGACGAATACCCAGGAATTTATCCCCAATATGCATATTCTTAATGTAAGTTAAAGGAGGAGGATGAAAGTGATTCTTAATTATAATGCTTATAGTCCAACATATGAAAGGATTGGTCATGGTCATGGTCCAGGGCATGGTCATGGTTTTGGTGGTCCAGGTATAGGTGCACCTGGTTCTGGCGTTGGTTTTGCTCCAGGTCTTGGTTTTGGCGGACCAGGCTCTGGTGCTGGTTTTGGTCCAGGTCTTGGTTTAGGTGGTCCAGGTATAGGGGCACCTGGTTCTGGTGTTGGTTTTGCTCCGGGTCTTGGTTTAGGTGGACCAGGCTCTGGACTTGGTTATTATCCAGGTCTTGGTTTAGGTGGACCAGGTATTGGCGGATACCCTTACCCTTATTCATCGTACCCGTACCATTAACATTATTAAAATTTGCGGATAAAAGAGTCCAATTAAGAAATACAACTTCTATTACAGGGGGTTCTACAAGAGTAGAATCGCCTGTTTCTTGTTGGGAATGGTGAAGGTTTTTGATTTATGGAAGAAGGAAACTGCATAATGAAAATTTGTACAGACAACCTTAATTTTTTAGATTTAAAAATTTGATAATATCTTCAACATGTTGCTCCTTTTGATAGTTTCTGTATAGGTTACTGGATAATCGAACAGGGTCACCAAAAAAATATCTTTCATACTGGGTTTGCCTTGTACCGAAGGAACTCATTGTAAGATCCCATGCCAAACGAAATAGTTTCACACGGTCCAAAGCATTCATACCATCTGCTTGAAGATATTGGTCGAGCTCTGGTCTAATTTCAGAACCAAAGGCGTTTTCTGTTGGTAAAGAAATCATTCCGCTTGCACCAATGGTTTGTATAATTTCGCTGAAACGAGGATAAACCTTTGGAAAAATGTTACTGGCGACTTGTAATGGTATCATACTTGGACGCATATATCCCCATTGATCTAATTCAGCATCATTTTCTGCCTTTTCTAAGAGGGACTTCATGGTTTCAAGACCAATTATGATTTCGGACAGTTTTTCATGAATATGTTGATATTCCCCAACATTAATCGTATTGACAAGTAGTATAGCCACTCCAAGAATAAACTCAGTTTTTACAATCTGTCTGGTTACCACTTGATGATAGGCGAATTGGTAAAAAGAGCTTTCAGCCAGAAAATCGGTTGCTGCCTCTACATTGTCGTAATAAAATACCCGATCCCATGGTACCAATACATTGTCAAAGACAACAATTGAATCCATTTCTTCATATCTTGAACTTAAGGGATAATTAAAGGAAGATTCTCCCCCCACAAAAGATTCCCTGCAGAAAAATTTTAATCCTTCCGTATTAGATGGAATGGAAAAGGCAAATGCCTCGCTGGGATCAAAAAACACTCTAGGAGCAGAAAAAACTAAAACTTCATCCGTCAAACCACCTTGAGTGGCAAGCAAGCGGGCACCTTTTATCACCAGTCCTTTTTCATTTCGATCGATTACCTTCGCAGAAATGGGCTCATTGGTGAATCCCAAATACACTTGGGAACGATTTACTTGTGGGGTAATAAATGTATGAGTAAATGAGAGGTCGTTTTCCATAGCCCTTTCGTACAAGGCTTCAATATTTTCAGGGAAACAATTTTCCCTACCATTTAAAATAGAGGCAGAGGAGGCAAAGCTCATCACTACAGTATTCATATAATCAGGACTTCTTCCCATCATTCCATGTGTGTTTCTTGCCCAGTATTCCATCATCTTTCTTCTTCTCTTCAAATCTTCTTTTGTTTTTGGCTGCAGATAGGAAATCCCAATTGGTTCTTCTTTACCAGGTAAAAAGAAAGTCATCTCCCCTTTTAGAAAGGGGTCATTTTGTAAATCATAAAGGGAAGCTTTTGCCTTAAGAATTCCTTTAAAAGCAAGATGCTCAGAAATTTCCCCCTTAATTTTTTCACCATCAAACCAAATTTCGTTTTCTAACTTATTTAAACGATCAATAAAATTTTTTCCGCTAATGGTTCCCATTTTTTATTCGCTCCCTTTGGTGAAACACCCCGAAAAATCGACTCGCTAAGCTAGTATCATCTTATTGGATAAGTTGGTTGTTTGTTCATAATGGAAAAGCCTTGTTTTAAATTAAGGAAAATGTACAATATACATCCTGAATTTGCTTTCTCCCATTAGGATGGTGGTAGGTGTGGTTTGATGTATTTTTCGTCCGCATACTTTCCTCAGAAAATTTTAATTAAAGAGCGCTTCCCTCCATAAATTTCTAAAAAATTTTGTAAAGAATGAGTCCAAAAGGAGAAAAATGAATGTTTGGATATGGTTATGGCGGATACGGCGGATGTTGCGAAGTAACGAGTGTTAGAGCTAAAGGTGAAGTTGGCTGATGCGATCTTTGGGGTTGTTTCTCTGACTAGGCAGGTTAGTAAAACTTTAGTTCTCTAAATGCATATAGATACAAAAGGAAACTTTTTAGTTTAAATGAAGGTGAATGGATTGAGTATAGCGGCTTGGTTTGGAGTAGGAATTGGGGTAGCAGCTACAATAGGTTTATTGGGAAAATCGAAAAGAAAAAATAAAAGGGTGCTTCTTCGAAATGAAGAAACACCCTTTTATTATAACAGGTTGCAAGAGTTGAAGTTGAAGCTGCTGTTTTTGGCGGCTTTTCTTATTGAACTAATGGGCAGGTTAGTTTAATAAGACTAATAGTGTATTTTCATTAAGTCGCCTGTTTTATTGATTATAGGATAAGCTCCGTGAAAGTAATGGTAAATAATGGATGCTACAGTCATCTCTGCATAAGCCATTGGCGTCGTGGGTAAAGGAAATAACACAGTCCAGAGCAAAAAAGGGTGGAGGGTAGTGAATAAAGAGCTATTTAAGTTATTGACAGATATACTGAGAGACATTGATCGGATTAAATCATATCTTATACAAACGATAACAATACGTAATGATGGAATCAATTTGCAGGCAACAGAGAGAATCATTAAAAGGTTAGAACGCATTGCACAAGAAGCAGATGATGAATTAATTGATACACTTTTAAGAATCGAGCAAAATTTTGATTTAGAACAGGCGAAATACAGAATAACTAAGGCAGAATCGCAAGTCAGGAATCAACCAAAAGATTGAAGTCGTCCTATAGGGCGGCTTATTTTATTGAACTAAAGGAGCAGGTTAGTGCAACAAGGATTTTTATGGGGATAATATATGAACTAACAATTGAGGAGAGATGAGATTAATGTTATATGAGTTTGTTTTAACATTGGTTTTTACTTATGCAATAGTTACACCCATTAGTTTTGTAGTAAATAAACTCTTATCAAACAGGTCAAAGAGAGGGAAAAAAGTTTACGGAATGCTTTTTGATCAAAGTTTATTAATTGCTATTCTCCTTACCTGGATTGTATAGATATTATTCGACTAACGGGGGCTTACGTTTATTAAGATGTTGCTAAGGCAGCATCTTTTTTCTTATATAACAAACGGAGCAGTATAGTGGAAGAAGGAATAATTTCTTTTCGTAACGAATTACAAGTAAAAATGGTGGTGGTTTCGATGGAAAATTATAGGAACAATGATGACCAAGAATTATACGATACAGTAATTGAGGAATTCAGTATCAACCATCGTAAAAAAAGTATTACCTTCAAAAAATTAAAGCCTATATCTCGTAAGACGGATTTACCTATCTTGTAAAGAAAGGCACTTTTAAACTTCAAAATGTTGTCTATGCTAATATTCCGTATGGTTTTGAATGGGATGAATGGAGTGAATTTTATCGTTCTGCGGTGTTAAACAAATCGAGTGTAATTGACAAGATATCTGCAAAAGTGAAGGAAAATAAAGCCATATGGCATATTTATTTAGGTATTGATTATGGTGTTAATTATAAAGAATTAGATATTGTTTGTTCTGATTACTATTTAACCTTAGAAGAACGAGAGTAAATACTTCACGATGATTTTGATTGGCTATATGAAGGATAACCTTATTCAAGTAACGGGGGCGTTAGTTGAAGTCAGATATGGATGCTTCGATCCTATCTATAAACTATCTAATTTGATATTACAACTATTCCTTTGTTATAATAAACTGTTTATAACATATTGAGGAGGCACATTATTTTAATGTCAATAGAAATAGGAAGTAAGGTTCAAGGGAAAGTAACTGGTATCACTAATTTTGGAGCATTCGTAGAATTACCTGGAGGAACAACAGGTCTTGTGCATATCAGTGAAGTTGCTGATAGCTATGTAAAAGATGTAAATGATCATTTGAAAATTGGCGATATGGTTGATGTAAAAGTGTTAAGTGAGAAAGAAGGAAAGGTTGCCTTATCCATTAAGCAAACCATAGATAAACCTGAAAGGCAATCTTCTTACAAGCAACGTCCTCGCCCTGCTCAAGGAAGAGGGAATGATCTTTCTAAAGGAAACTTTAAACCAAGAGAAACCTTTGAAGATAAAATGTCTCAATTCTTAAAGAGAAGTGAAGAGAGCTTAACTTCTTTAAAACGTAATACTGAAGGAAAACGAGGTGGAAGAGGAGGAAGACGTGGTTAACTTGCTGCGTTTTCGTTTTCATTTTTTCATCATATAGGATAAAGGTGAGCCTATAATCCGGATATCCTTCTTTATTGTGTTGTCATGATTCTTTATGGTTACTAAGAAATAAGATAAACTTTTATTGTTAAACATGCAAAGAGATTTTAAAAAATCAAGAGAATTAGAAATACCTCAAGTGTTCTTAAAAGACCGTTTAGATAAGAAGAAAGTTCCAGAATTAAGGACTCAATGACCAGGTGTATTACCAACGACAGGTAATGCACCTGTTTTTTATAATAAATTAATTACTCCGGAGTTTTCATGATGAAGTTCCTTTCGAAATTTACAATTAAACTCCCATGAAAATAAAAACTGAAAAAAGGCATACAAAATAGACCCAGAAAAACCAGTTTTTAAAAAGAGGCTGGGCCTCATAAAAGTTAGATATAAAATTAGTGGTACATGGCTTGGATTCAGGCCTTTCTCGTTGGAGTAAAATAAGTGCAGCTGGAGCAACAACCAGAATTAGGATTAATCTCCCATGAGTGCTATCCATCAAGGGTGTGACAGTCGGTGGTACACCGTGGTAGTTGGAGTCAGACTAACGGATGGGCTGTAGGCACCATAGTTCAAAGACCTTCTTCTCCAGCATTAAACAGTATAGTCTGCACAGTCTATTTTCATTCTCTGTGGTGAATCGCTGATCTGTGCGATTCATGGATGCTAACCGGGGCTTTAGTACAACAACATTATATTTGTTGTTGTAGATGAGGTCATTTGTTGTACATAAAAAGGATAGATAGAGCATATTTCTACTGTTCATCTATCCTTTTAATTTATTCCTAATAATGTCTGACATTAAATATGAATTAAATGTTTATTAGTGTTTTAGAAATATCTTAACTTTTTTGGGTTCTTTTTTATTTTCTAGCACTCCCCGATTTAACTGATTTCTTCTTGCAGGCATTGCAGACCCGGCCATACCCGGTCTTTAGTTTAGGATTATAAAAGTCTTGAAGATCTTTTAATTCCCCACACTTTTCGCATGATTTCATTTTTTTTTTTTCGATTTTTTTAAACCTCACTGGCTTCCCTCAAGAACGAGCTGGTGATTTTTGCGCTAGCAAAGTGCTTCCTGAGTGCCTGGTCTAGATATCCGACCGGATTCTCCCGGGCGATAAATTTGTTCAGACGGATGAACCCGTAGCCGTAACATTCGATCGTTTTTTGCCTTTCAATATCATCATCACTATAAAGACTTTCGTAATTGAACCGGTCCGCCCCTTCCTTGAAAATGAACTCGTACCCGTCGTACTCGATAATCGTGCTTTTGTTTCCGTAAAGGATCAAAAAGTCGCACCGGTAGGAAGGGATGACGGCCGTTGGGTCGATCTGCTTCATGTAGGCACCGATTGCAAATTGCGGAATAATCTCCACATGCTCCTGACTTTCCTGATAGAAGGAGGTCTCCGTAATCCAGTGCAGTACTTTTTCTTCCTTTGTCGATTTCAGATCAATTTTGCCTCTCAGACTCGCATGATCTTTGTTTTCCAGGTACTGATAGAAGGTACGGAGGGTGTTTCCGGCTTCGCCGCGGATTTCATTCACGGGCTTTGAAAGGACAAATACCGCCTTTTCCTTTACCCGGCTGAATCCGACATTGAGCCTCTGGGCTTTCAAGTTTTCTTCGTTATCCGTAAAACTGACCGGGAAAATGTATTTCAGGCTGTCTTCGCCTTTTCTTTCCACCATTGTGTAATAAATGATATCACGTTCTTCACCTTGGCAACTGTCAAATGTCATCACTTTCATGTGGAATTTCGTCCCGTAATAATGGGCATCCATTGACTCAGATATTTTATTCGAAATGACCACATACCTAATTTGGTTTTAATGCTCATCCATTGCACACAAATTGCACAGACTTATTTTTCTGTATTGTTTTTAATTGATTTAGATTTTCTAAGAGCCTTCAAAATCCTTTATTTAACAGCATTCTATTTACTGTATTGATTTTTATTTTATCTCTATTTTTCTTTAACTTTATTTTGACAAGGAAATTTGTTCTTACATGTTGCTCACATTGATGTTTATTTAATGTTTCCTGAAATACATCAGCAACATCGTTTTGAATGTTAGGTAAAAGATGAGCGTAAATCTCTAATGTAAGCTTAGAATTTGCGGGTCCTAATCTTGCCGAGATTTTTACAACGTCTATGCCACTAGAAATCAAAATGGAGGCATGTGTGTGCCAGATGTCATTAAATTTGTATAGATGTGACTCCTGAGGTGGAAATTAATCTTTTCATTGTCCTTAGTAGATTACACGGATCCTGAACATTTCCCAATCCTGTTGAAATGATTAAATCTTGATCTTGATAAGGATCTTTTAGTTTTGCTTTATCTTTATCTTGGTTGGATTTATGTAATAAAAGCTCTTTAATTACTTCATCGAATATTGGTATCTGTCTTACCGGGTTTTTAGTTTTGGGGTGGTTGTAACATAATCCATAGTTGGAATGTGAGATTCAGTTCTCATAACATAAATAATTTTTTTTGATAAAAGGGGGACAGTTCATATTATAACTATTAATGGATACCCCTAAAGTACTTAACAGTAAATTATATTCTTTTAAATTTAACCTATCATTTTAATAAAGACTTTTAAAGCTTGCAGCTAAATCTGCAGGCTTTTTATATTGAAGAGAAGGATTTACAATCTTCACGCAACCTTGAGAGAAACATTACATTTTTTTAATAACTTATTTACTTTTGGTATGTAATATTAATCTTGTAAAACAAATATAAATAAACATAAAACAAACAAAAAACAAACTCTGGAGGAATGTTCCAATGAGAAAAAGTTCCATTATTAAAATGGCAACTGTAGGAGTTTTATCTGTATCTATATTTACGGGATGTTCAAGCAAAGGTCAAGAACCGAAGAATACTCAAACTTCTAATAAACTTTCAATTGAAGATGTGACGAAGAAAGCAAAACAAGAAGGCGAGGTAAACTCTGTAGGTATGCCGGATTCTTGGGCAAACTGGAAGGGGACTTGGGAAGATATCAACTCAAAATATGGGATTAAACATACTGATACAGATATGTCTAGTGCGGAAGAGTTAGCAAAATTTGAATCTGAAAAAGGAAATGCAACTGCGGATATCGGCGATGTAGGAGCTGCCTTTGGTCCTTTAGCAAAAGAAAAAGGCTTAACACTTCCATATAAAACATCGTATTGGAATGATGTTCCTGCCTGGGCAAAAGATAAAGATGGAGACTGGATGATCGGTTATACCGGTACAATCGCGTTTATTACAGATAAAAACAATGTAAAAAACCCACCAAAGTCATGGAAGGATCTTGAAAATGGCACTTATAAAGTAGCCATTGGAGATGTTTTAAAAGCAAGCCAGGCCCAATTCGGAGTATTGGCTGCAGCTTTTGCAAATGGCGGGGATGAAAAAAATATTAAGCCCGGTGTAGATTTCTTTGAGAAGCTTGCAAAGCAAGGCCGTCTTCAAACTAACGATGTAAAGTTAACAGCACTAGAAAAAGGTGAAGTTGATGTAGCAGTCGTTTGGGATTTCAATGGGCTTGGTTATCGAGATCAAGTTGATAAAACCCGATTTGACGTTGTGATCCCGAAGGAAGCTTCCGTAATTTCAGGTTATGCATCAGTTATAAACAAATACGCAAAGCATCCCAACGCTGCAAAGCTTGCACGTGAGTATATTTTTTCAGACGCAGGACAAGCGAACCTGGCCCGTGGTTATGCCCGCCCAATTCGTGAAAATGTAAAATTGCCGGAAGATGCCAAAGCAAAATTACTTCCAAATGATATGTACAAAAATGTTAAACCTGTCAAAGATGCGAAAGCATGGGAACAAAGTATGCAGCAGCTGCTTTCTTTATGGCAGGAGAAAGTGTTAATAAATGTCAAATAAACTTGCCTTTATTATGCTCGATGGTATGCGTTTTGATACGGCTGTTTCACAAATGGGCTATATGCAGCATCTGATTGAAATGGAAAAAGCCTCACGGTTTAAGGTGAAGTCTGAACTGCCAAGCTTATCCCGACCTCTATATGAGGTGCTATTAACGGGTACACCTGTTTATGAAAATGGGATTACATCAAATCAAACAATTCGATTGTCTCATGAAGAAAGTTTGTTTCACCTAACCAAGAAAAACGGATTAAAAAATGCCACAGCATCTTATTACTGGGTGAGTGAGCTCTATAATTCTGCCCCGTTTAACCAGATGACAGACCGAATACAGTTAGACACCGATAAACCGATTGAGCAGGGCATTTTCTATTGGGAAGACCATTATCCGGATTCACATTTATTTTCGGATGCCAATTTTTTGCTGGATAGGTATGAACCGGATTTCCTGTATGTCCATTCAATGAATATCGATGATGATGGCCATAAGTTTACAGCTGATTCAAAAGAGTATCGGAATCGTGCCATTGCCGCAGATGTTGTTTTGGCAAATATACTTCCAAAATGGATGAATGCGGGCTATCAAATCATTGTAACAGCTGATCATGGCATGAATAATGACGGGCAGCATGGCGGCACGACAACAGCTGACCGGGATGTTCCCTTATTCATAATCAGTGACAAACTGTCATCAGGTATTTATGAAGAAGTAATTCCTCAGCTGCAGGTTGCGCCTTTAGCATGCGAGCTATTGAATATACTGCCGTCTAAAGTTATGCAAAAACTGTCCCTTCCCAACTTGAAAAAGGCGTCTTCTTAAGAAGGCGCCTTTTGTCTTAATAGGGTTAGACATTATTGATTCAAACAGATAAAAAAGGGGTTTTCCAATTGAAACGAATAAATGGAATGCTTTTGTCTAGTCTCTTGCCGTTTCTTTTGATGGTTGTTTTGTTTTTGTTTGTTCCGTTGATTTTTATGATATATGGAAGCTTTCAAGCAGATGGAAGAACAGGACTTTCTTTGAACCAGTATGCAGAAATTTTTCGAAATGCTTATTACCACCAAGCCTTTAAAAATAGTATTCTGATTTCGTTTCTCTCAAGTTTAATAGCTATCCTTTTCGCCATATTCGCAACCTATTCGATAACGCGTTTTTCTAAAAACACTCAAAACCGTGTGTTGATTTTTGCAAACTTAACATCCAATTTTGCAGGAATACCATTGGCTTTTGCCTTTATTGTTCTTTTAGGAAACAGCGGTTTGTTTACCTTGCTGTTTAAGCATTTCGGCTGGGAAACGCTTAGTTCCTTTAATGTTTACTCCTGGTCAGGACTCGTTCTTATATATATCTACTTTCAGCTTCCTTTGGCGGTTATGCTTCTTTACCCGGTTTACCAGGGGATACAGTCGCAATGGAAAGAAGCGGCTTCCCTGCTGGGTGCTAGCCCGCTGCAGTTTTGGCTTCGGATTGGAGTACCAGTTATCCTGCCGAGTATTGCAGGTACGTTCAGTATACTGTTTGCCAATGCGATGGGAGCATATGCATCCGCTTATGCTTTGACAGGAAGCACTTATAATCTGCTCACAATACGAATTGGAGCATTAACCACCGGAGATATTTTTGCAAAACCAGAACTCGGCAGTGCCATTGCGGTGTTATTGGGAATAACCCTAGTAGCCGCCATGCTCATAAATGAGTGGTTAACCCGCAAGGTTCGGAGGGATTTATCTTGAAAATAAAACGTCCATTTTATCATTATCTGACGATCGGGGCAGTCCTTCTCTACTTGATCGTTCCGCTTCTTGGAACACTAATTTACTCATTCTCCACACAATGGCATAAGACCATTTTGCCTGAAGGCTTAACCTTTCACTGGTACAAAGAATTGTTTGGTGATTCAGTATTTTTAAAAGCAATGGGACGGTCACTTATCCTTTCATTTGGCGCGACGGTCCTTTCACTTGTCATCATGGTACCGACTATATTCTCGATTGTTGTGTATGCACCAAGGCTTGAGAAGTTTATACAATCCTTAATTGTTCTGACCTACGCGATGCCAGGAGTCATCATTGCTGTCGGGTTAATTAGAGCTTATGCGAACAGTGGAATTTCTATGGTAGTTGTAACAGTGGGTGCCTATTTTGTCGGCATTCTTCCTTATATGTATCAGGGAACACGAAACAGCTTAAGGAACATTCATGCAGTATCGCTTATGGAGGCAGCAGAAATTTTAGGGGCTGGCCAATTCACCGCGTTTCTGAAAGTCATTTTGCCAAACATTATGACTGGCATTCTGGTTTCCTCACTGCTGTCATTTTCAATATTATTCGGGGAATTTGTGCTGGTTAACCTTTTGGTAGGAGGAAGCTTTGAAACCATTCAGGTCTTTTTATATAAAAAATTAAATGTTAGCGGACATATAGCAAGTGCGATTGTAGTCTGCTACTTTATTTTAATCTGCATTCTTTCAGTCGTAATTGTAAAAGTGACTCGGTCAAAAAAGGAGACGGTGTAATATGACTTATGTAACTGTTGAAAAAATTAACAAGTCTTTCAAAGGGCAAACGGTGCTGCATGACATCAACCTCTCATTTAAACAAGGTGAATTTGTTACCCTACTGGGACCAAGCGGTTGCGGAAAAACTACATTGTTGCGCATTCTTGCTGGCTTAATCGACCCCGAGCAAGGTGTAATCAAAATAGATGGAAAAGATGTGACTCATGTAAAAGCAAAGGACCGGAAAATCGGAATGGTTTTCCAATCATATGCCCTTTTTCCGAATATGACTGTCGCTGAAAATATAGCTTTTGGCCTAAAAATGAAAAAACTTGATAAGGCGGCCATTCAGAAAAAAGTCGCTCGGATGGTGGAATTGACAGGATTATCAGGCAAGGAAAATTCCTATCCAAGGGAATTATCGGGAGGCCAGCAGCAGCGTGTGGCCTTAGCCAGGTCCATTGTTACGGGACCAAAGGTATTACTCCTTGATGAGCCATTAAGTGCCCTCGATGCACAGATACGGAAAAATCTGCAAAAACAGCTGCGTGCTATCCAGAAGGAACTAAACATGACAACGGTGCTTGTAACGCATGATCAGGAGGAAGCAATGGCTGTAAGTGACCGAATTTATATTTTAAATGAAGGCTATATTGCACAAAGCGGTACGCCTCATGAAATTTATACGAAGCCTGTAAACGAGTTTGTTGCAAGATTTATCGGAAACTATAATGTTTTCAAAGGGGAAGAGTTATCGCTTTTAACTCGAGGAACGGAATTCCCGCACAAACTGTATGCAGTAAGGCCTGAGGCATTCACCTCACAAATGATTGATAATGGTCTGGAGATTATTGGTAAAGTTGATAAGGTGATGATGCTAGGAAACGTAACCCGTTATGAACTTTTTTCGAATGGTGTTTCCGTAACAGCGGAACACTTGCACAAATCGAATGAGGACATACAGGAAGGAACATTGAAAACTCTATATATTGATAAAAAGGATGTGATTTCTCTGGCATGAGCCTCTTGGTAACCGAACGCCATGATTACATTCTAAATCAACTAGAGCAGAAGAACAAAATACTGGTAGCTTCCCTGGCAATAGAATTAGGGGTTACCCCTGAAACAATCAGGAGAGATCTTGATCTTTTGGAAAAAGAGAAAAAACTGCAGCGGGTACACGGCGGTGCAGTTAAGCATCAGCAAACAAGGAATGAACCACATTTCTCAAAAAAAATGAATGTAAGAGCCTCGGATAAAAAGGCAATAGGACACAAAGCAGCCGAGTTTATCAAGGATGGAGATACCATCATGATTGATATTGGAACCACGACGGTCCATCTTGCCTATTCGATTTCGGATGTTCAGGGTGTAACTATTGTAACCAATTCACTTCCTGCCGCAGATATATTGAACCACCGGTTAGAAAATAAGGAATTTGAAGGTAAAGTCATCGTACTTGGCGGAGTTACGATTCCTGAACAAAAATCGATTGTGGGTGCATTGACTTGCAAGATGCTTGATTCTTTTCGTTTTGACAAAGTCTTTTTATCGTGTGGAGGATTCACCCTAACGGATGTAAGCGATTATGATTTGGAGGAATGCCTTGTTTCAACTGCGATGGTTGAGAGGGCGAACCAGGTTTTTTTACTCTCCGATTCTTCTAAAATCAATCAGGAATCCTTCTATAAAATATGTCCATTAACAACAATAGACAATGTGATTTGCAATCAAGACATGCCAAACTTTTGGAAAGAAAAGGACATGGATACCATGCTTCAATGGATTACAGTCAAAGGTGGCGAAAAACATGAAGGTTGACTATCATTTACATCTTGAAGAAGGCCCCTATTCATTCCGCTGGATGGACCGGACAAATCAGGCTTTAAACTATTTCCTGCCGCTGGATGAAATGCCCCACACTCAGGGGTGGCTGGAGAAAAGCATGGAACGTTTAGCTAAGAGAATGGAAAAAGGGGCATACGACGCTTCGTGGATTGATCTTTATTTAATAGAAGCGAAACGAAAAGGCCTGAGCGAAGTAGGAATAGTCGATCATTTATACCGTTTTAAGGAGACCAGGGCTTATTTTGAAAAAAATCTAGACCTGAGCGATTCGGAAATTGGCACAAAGCAGCGAATTTGGCTCAATCAGGTTATGACCGAATCAATGGGTGATTTTGTTAGAGCTATTTCTAAAGCCAAGAAGAGATGGGCAGATGAAGGCATCACTCTTCGCCTGGGGATTGAAGCAGACTATTTTCCAGGGAGCGAAGAGGAACTGAAAGACCTTCTTGGCAATTATGAGTGGGATTACATAATCGGCTCTATTCATTATATATATGGGTGGGGATTTGATAATCCTGATACCCAGGAAGAATTTAATAAATACCCATTAATAGATTTATATAAAGACTTCTTTAGCGTAGTGGAAAGGGCAATCCGCAGCAGAATATTCCAATTTGTAGCTCATTTGGATAACCTGAAGGTTTTTAATTACCGTCCAGACGAAGTCTTGCTTTTACCTCATTATGAAAGAATAGCAAAAGCACTAATAGAAACAGATACGGCTACAGAGATAAATGCCGGTCTTTATTACCGTTATCCTGTAAAAGAAATGTGTCCTAGCCCGGCCTTTTTGAATGTTTTAGTAAATGCCGGTGTGAGTTTTACGACTTCATCTGACTCTCATTTTCCAGATGATATTGGAGTATTTATTGATCAAAATACACAAACCCTTCTAGAAAAAGGGATAAAGGAAATTGCAACCTTTAAAGAGAGACGGCGGGAGATGAAGGCGATTGGTTTAATGAAAGAAAACTAAATTAACATTCTTCAAGGGTGCTTCTTATGGAGGGAGCCTTTTTGGGTTAAATATACCCATACCTACCACCTGCCTCTGTTTTACAGACGGCCCATTGCACAGTTTTGTTTTATGAAAATTCAAAAAAGTAAGCAGATTATCCTCAACTATGATATAATAATGAAAAAATAACTAAGGCAACGAAGCCCTTTTCCTCTTGGAATGGGGCTTTTTCTTTTTTAGGAGGTACTATACATGACTGAGGAAAAAAAGCGATTTATTCAAGAATTTGTCCCTGGTAAACAAATAACATTAAGCCATTTGATTGCTAATCCAGAAGTAGAGTTATTTGAAAAGTTAGGGATACAAAAATCAGGTTCTATTGGCATTTTAACGTTGACTCCAAGTGAAACTGTCATAATTGCCGGAGATTTAGCCACAAAGGCTGCCAATGTGTCAATTGGGTTTTTGGATCGTTTTACGGGAAGCTTGGTTTTAATAGGCAGTGTATCTGAAGTTGAGATGGCGATGAGGAGAATCAATCAATTCTTATCAGAAACACTTGGCTATACTCCTGCTGCTATTACGATGTCATAGGAGGTGGGGTTATGTTTACGACTTCGAAACGTGCTATGTTGATTGGATCAATTGGTTCAGGCAAATCCACCCTTACAAATGCCTTATTGGGACGAAAAGTGGAGGCTGTGAAAACACAATCCCTTCATTATTATGACTGGATTGTCGATACACCAGGTGAATATACGGAAAATCCTCTATTTTATAAATCCATTATGGCAACGGCACTGGAAGTAACGCATGTATTATTTATTCAAGACCCCACAAATCTAAAAATAACGTTTCCTCCTGGTTTTTCTTCAGGAATTCCAAAATTAGCAATTGGGGTAGTTACAAAGGCAGATTCAGAGAAGGCTGATATTGAACAAGCCGTGGCTAAATTAAAGAAATCAATGGTTCAGGGACCTATCGTCGTTACATCCTCTTATAAACATCAAGGAATTGAAGAGATTAAAGGCTTGGTTTCGTGTAATTCCTATAAAGAAATGAAGGAGTATTGCGAAAGTGTGGAAAGCTTGTGTCTTTTTTATTAGGTAAGCCTTTTCAAATAACAGAATATTTTGTATAATATTCCTAACAAATTAATAGGAATTTTAGGCAAAGGCGCCTATCCGCATAGAAGATCTATGTAGATTGGTGCCTTTTTTCATAAAGGGGCATCATCACATGATCAATTTTAAACGGGAAATATCAAGGCTTTGCAAAATGTATACTTCTTTACCTGAGAAAGATATCGAGATTCTCGAAGAAAAAAGCAAGTCATTACAGATGATTGCAGATCTTGCCCAAGGGAATGTTTTTATTGATTGTGCAACTGAGGACCCTGAAACAGCCATTGTGGTCGCGGAAGCGGTTCCGACGACGGTTCCTTCACTATACCAGGGGCGGGTTGTTGGAAAAAAAATCTTATACTCGTATGAGCCAGCAGTTTACAAAGCCTATCATAGCGGGAAGCCGGCAATGATGAATCGTGCTTTGACACATGAAGGGTCGCATGTCTGTCAAAATGTTACTCCAATTAAAAATGATGAAGGCTCTGTAATAGCTTTATTAATTTTGGAGACAGACATTACTCAGCAAGTTGAGCAAGAACACGAGCTTGCTTTGTTATCAGAAACAACCGCTGAATTTGGGCGAACATGGGACATCGTTTTGAAGGACCAAATGATACCTGATTATTTGGAAGAGGCATTAATCCTTTTAGGGGAAGATGGTGCCATCCAGTATGCCAATAATTTTGCAATAGGCCTCATAAAGGAACACAATCCTATTCAGCAAACGAATTTAACGAATCAAAACATACTTGCGATTTTACCGTTTATTGATAAGGCGGATTTTACCCATCAAGGGATTACGCAACGCGAAGTGAGGAGCATGGAAAAGGTTTTTATTCTCCGTTCAATCTGTTTACTGAATAAAAAGGCGGATTCCAAACGAATGCTGCTCTATATTCGCGATATCACAGATTTACGCGATAAGGAGCGACAACTGATGGTGAATCAGGTAGTGATTAAGGAAATTCACCACCGGGTCAAAAATAATTTACAAACGGTAGCTAGCTTGCTCCGCATGCAAATGAGACGCGGTGTACCGGAGGAAACAAAACTTTTATACCAGGAAAGTCTAAACCGTATTACCAGTATTGCTGCAGTACATGATGTGCTTTCCAGCAGCGGGCTTGAAAAGGTAAATATGGTGCACATAATCAAAAAGATAACAACAGGACAAGTGTTTTATCCTTATCAGCCCAACTGCTCTGTTGCAATTCACTTATGTACTGAAGAGGAAATTGAGCTCCATTCGTCTCAAGCAGTATCCTTGGCTCTGATTGTAACGGAATTGATTCAAAATTGTATGAAGCATGCTTTTATTGAACGTTCCACCGGCAATGTCACGATACACTTTAAGCAAAATGGCCGATCTATTGAACTTGGAGTAATTGATGATGGGAATGGGATGGACAATGACATAGAGACAGATCATTTAGGGATTGAAATTGTAAAAAACCTTACAAATTATGACTTGAATGGAGAGTTTAAATTTTTACAGAATTGCGAGCAAGGGACGGAGGCATGGGTGACATTCCCTAATAGAGAGGATTGAATAGACA
Organism: Neobacillus terrae; assembly: GCF_011393025.1. Classification (GTDB taxonomy): domain Bacteria; phylum Bacillota; class Bacilli; order Bacillales; family Cytobacillaceae; genus Neobacillus_A; species Neobacillus_A terrae. The sequence goes on from NZ_JAAOEO010000026.1 coordinate 17,671, forward strand.
TGGGCAAATTAAGAATAATGGTTGTCGAAGATGAGTCAATCTTACGCATGGATATTAAGGAAATGTTAATAGAAGCCGGCTACCATGTAGTAGCAGAAGCGAATTCAGGGGATAAAGCGATTGAATTAGCCGCCCTTCACAGACCTGACCTAATTGTAATGGATATCAAAATGCCCAGGATGAATGGTATTAAAGCAAGCCGTATCATCTATCAGGCGTACCAGATCCCAGTTCTTCTGCTGACTGCATACAGTGAGCGTGACCTGGTGGAAGAGGCCAAGAATGCACATATCCTTGGATATCTGGTAAAACCCGTATCGGAACGAGATCTTATTCCAGCTGTTGAAATTGCATTAGCCCAAGCGAGCCGATTAAAAACGATGGCAAACGATATTAAAAAAATGGAAGAGAAAATCGAAGATCAAAAGCTGATTCAGCGGGCCAAAGGAATTCTTATGGAAGTATACCAGGTAAGTGAGGAGCAAGCGTTTAAAATTTTACGATCCTATAGCATGAACAATGGTAAATCGATGAAGGTAGTGGCGGATTCGATTATTATCCATAGACGATTGGAAACCGATGTCACTGCAGTTTAATGATAAAAGCATAAAAATAGGCAAAGGCGCCTGAATAACGATCATCCGATCGCTATTTAGGCGTTTTTTTGTTTTAAGAGGGGGTGTGGAAGTATGGAGAGGAATGAGCAAATCATTAGCGCTGGTATTGATATTGGAACAAGCACGACTAAGCTGATTTTGAGCAGGTTTACCCTTATGAATACTGCAGGGTCCTCCCATGTACCTCGTATTGAGATTATTGACAAAGAAATTATATACAAAAGCTCCATTTATCGAACTCCGCTTTTAAACGAAACTTTGATTGATATGAAGTCTGTTTTAGGACTTGTTGAGCAGGAATACAAAAAAGCTGGTGTGCGGCCGCAAGATATCCAGACAGGTGCCGTCATAATAACAGGAGAGACAGCAACAAAGCAAAATGCAGAAGAAATGCTGCATCTTTTATCCGAACAGGCAGGTGAGTTTTTAGTTGCAACTGCCGGACCTGATCTGGAAGGAATTATAGCAGGAAAAGGGTCGGGTGCCTTCCAACGCTCGAAGGAGACGGGTCAAACGATTGCTAACATCGATATTGGTGGTGGAACGGCTAATATTGCAGTCTACCAGGCAGGATTATTACGAGGAACCTGTACACTGAATATCGGGGGACGCCTGATTGAGTTTGATAATGACAGGGTAAAGAATATTTCCCCACCTGTACGTAAATTATTGATGCAATTAGGAATAACCCTTGCAACTGGCGACGGCGTGTCATTTGACTTTATACGTCCCGTAACAGAAGCAATGGCCCGTATTTTGGTCCATATATTGCAGCGGAAAATGACGAGAGATGACGAGGTCTTGCTTCTCGGACATCCTCCTGATTGGAAGGTTCCCATAGATCAAATCATGTTTTCCGGAGGTGTAAGTGAGTGCATTTATGGACATGAACCCTCATCTGATTCTTACGCGGATATCGGAGTGCATCTTGCAAAAGCTCTTCAAGATAATCCAGAACTCCAGGACTGGGAGTGGATTCCGCCAGCTGAAACCGTTCGGGCAACTGTTCTTGGTGCCGGAACGCAAACTACACATATCAGTGGGGCAACCATACAAGTGGATCCTGCCCGCCTGCCATTGAAAAATCTGCCTGTCTATCAAATTGGAATGGATCGAAATCTCGAGGATGGATCTCAAAAAGTTAAAAACGCGATCCAGCAAGCCATTCAAGTTTATGACCCGGCACTTGAAGGGAAAAACTTTGTCTTATATTTAACGGATCTTCCTTTTCTTCGCTTTCGTGATGTCCAGCAATTGGGGAATTGGCTGATTGATGCCTACAGGCTGCAGCCAAACCAAACCAATCCCATTGTCATTGTCCTTCAGGATGACCTGGCTAAGGTCCTAGGGCAAACCCTTTTGGCAATGCAGTCTGATCGGGATGTAATCTGTATTGACCAGATCCTTGTCGAACAAGGGGATTACCTCGATATAGGCAATAAGCTGCAATCAGAAGTGGTTCCCGTTGTTATTAAAACGCTCGCATTTCATTCGTAGGAAGGAGGTATAGCTTCATGATTATGAAGACTCGTTTGATAGGCACGGTATACCAATTTCATAACTTGAAAGAGTTGTTTGCCAAAGCCAATGAAGAAAAGTCAGGAGACCGTTTGGCAGGAATAGCAGCTGAATCTGTCCAGGAGCGGATTGCGGCAAAACAAGTATTAGCATCGCTCACCATCAGCGATATTCGCAATCATCCTCTCCTATCACCGGAGGAAGACGAGGTCTCAAGAATTATTGAGGAACAAGTAAATGAACCAGCCTATCGCAGAATTCAAAATTGGACAATGGCAGAGCTCCGGGAATACATCCTTGATGACAAAACTACAGGTGAGGACCTCCTGAGAATTAGCTGTGGGCTTACTAGTGAAATGATTGCGGGAGTCACTAAGCTAATGTCCAATCTAGATTTGATACATGCCGCAAATAAATTGGAAATTGTCACGAAATGTAATATAGCCATCGGCCATAAAGGTACACTCGCATCCCGTCTTCAGCCCAACCACCCTACAGACAGCGTAGATGGAATGCTTGCTTCTTTAAAAGAAGGGCTTGCATACGGAATTGGCGATGCAGTAATCGGGATTAATCCGGTTGATGACTCCGTTGAAAGTGTAAAAAGATTACTGCATGCGACCCATGATTTTATAGGTAATTGGAATATCCCAACACAAAATTGTGTACTTGCGCATGTCACTACTCAAATGAAGGCCATTGAGCAGGGGGCTCCGGCTGATATGATTTTTCAAAGTATCGCCGGAACCGAAGCGGCCAATAAATCATTCGGCATCACAGCATCATTATTGGATGAAGCAAATGCAATGATCCGGCAACTAGGGACATCTGCAGGTCCACAGCGTTTATATTTTGAAACAGGCCAGGGTTCAGAGCTTTCTGCTGAAGCACATTTTGGGATTGATCAAATGACGCTTGAATCCAGAAATTACGGTTTTGCAAAGAGGTACGATCCATATATTTTGAACACAGTTGTCGGGTTTATTGGACCGGAGTATTTATACGACTGTAAGCAAGTGGTTCGTGCAGGGCTTGAGGACCACTTTATGGGCAAAATGCATGGGATTCCAATGGGAGTGGATATTTGTTATACGAACCATATCCGTGCCGATCAAAATGATATTGAAGATTTAGGGGTGCTGCTTACTGCTGCAGGAGTAAACTTTGTTATCGCCACTCCAATGGGAGATGATTGCATGCTAAATTATCAATCTCTTAGTTATCATGATGTGGCAACATTACGCCAGACGATGAATCGCCGGCCAGCCCCATTGTTTGAAGCATGGCTGGAGAATGTCGGGATCATGAAAGATGGCAAGCTTACATCCCGTGCGGGAGATTTAACCCTGTTCCATAAGTAAGGAGGTGAGATGATGAACACAGAGTTAATTGAGACCATTACAAAACTGATTTTGGAAAAAATCGGAGATACTTCGGAAGAAAAAGAGGTACCGCCCATTTCGTCCGACTCAGGCGCTGGAATGGTGAAGCTATGGGACCATTTATCATCTGAAAATCACTATATGGCTGCGGGTACCGAAAAAGCAGCAGATCCATATTCAGCATTGAATTCAGATGAGCTAGTGAAACTTTGGGGTCAAGCAGAATCTCCTGAAACCAATATTCCCTGCAGCGAGACGGCGGTGGAGGATACGATTCTTCCTGAATTGCAAACTCGAATAGGTGTCAGCTCCCCACTTAATGCAGAAGCATTGCAGGATTCGGTGACAAAAACACCAGCAAGAGTAGGTGTCGGAAGAGCAGGTCTTCGTCCTAAAACGGAAACATGGCTGAGATTTCGTTTGGATCACGGAGCTGCTGTAGATGCAGTGTACGGAAACGTTCCGGAGGAACTGCTTGAGTCCCTTAAATTCTTTTCAGTCAGTACGATGGCAGACCATAAAGAGGAATATATCCGCCGGCCTGACCTGGGAAGAAAATTGTCCGAGCAAGCGAAAATGACAATTCGGGAAAAATGCCAATTCAAATCGAAGGTGCAGATTATTGCTTCGGATGGGCTTAGTTCACAGGCAATTGAAAAAAACCTGGAGGATGTTTATTTATCTTTTTTACAGTCGCTTGATCAGCTAGGGATTGGCTATGGAACACCCTTTTATATTGAGAAAGGCAGAGTTGCTTCAATGGATGAAGTAGGAGAGATTTTAGAGCCTGAAGTGGTAGTTCTATTTATCGGTGAACGTCCTGGGCTCATAAGTTCAGAATCTCTTAGTGTCTATCTTTGTTACAAGCCAAGAAAAGGAACAATCGAAGCCGATCGAATGGTCATTTCAAACATTCATACAGGCGGTATTCCACCGGTGGAGGCAGGTGCTTATTTAGGCAGTGTAGTACAAAAGGTTCTAAAGTACCAGGCGAGCGGTGTCTCACTGGTGCATAAAGAAGGTTAGGAAGGATGGAATCGATGGAGCTTCGGTCTGTTAAAGCAGAAATTTTAGCTGTTCGTATCATCCCCAATGCAGATTTAGCACTTGCTCAGCCTTTTAATCTAAAGCCGTATCAGCGAAGCCTCGCAATATTGACGTGCACCATTGATGATGTGGGGTATACGGCTCTTGACGAAGCGACAAAACAAGCGGATGTAGAGGTTGTTTATGCCAGATCATTTTATGCGGGAGCAAGTCACGCATCAGGTCCGTTGTCGGGGGAATTTATTGGTATTATTGCTGGACCTTCTCCTGATGAAGTAATTAGCGGGGTAGAGGCAGCAAAAAATGTAATTGAAAATGAAGCATATTTTGAAGCCATTAATCCAGAAGGGACACATTCAATGTACGCTCATGTTGTGGCAAGAACCGGAAGTTATTTATCCAAGATTGCAAACATTGAAGAAGGTGCTCCGCTTGCCTACTTAATTGCCCCGCCATTAGAGGCCATGTATGGCCTAGATGCGGCATTAAAAGCAGCTGATGTTCAATTGGCGGCCTTTTACGGTCCGCCTTCTGAAACGAATTTCGGCGGAGGACTTTTAACTGGAAGCCAGTCAGCCTGCCGTGCAGCGGCAGAAGCTTTCAGGCAGAGCATTCTGGAGATCGCCCGGAACCCAATCGATTATTAACCCAGAAAGGAGGGGAACAAATGCAAATGGATCAGGACCTTCTCTCACTCCAGGAGATGAGAGATGCGGTTAAAAAAGCAAAAGAGGCACAAAAACTATATGAGGGATTTTCACAGGAAGCAGTCGACCGGATTGTGTTAGCCGCCGCTAATGCAGCTTTTGCTAAAAAGGATGAACTCGGCAAAATGGCTGTAGAAGAAACAAGTATGGGAGTACCCGAGCATAAGGCAATCAAAAACGAAGTAGCTTCTATGGGAGTATACGAATCCATTCGACAAATGAAAACTGTGGGGGTGATTCGGGAGAATAAAAATGAAAAAATTATGGAGATTGCCAGCCCCTTCGGTGTAATTGCAGGGATTGTGCCAACAACCAATCCAACATCGAGCGCTATTTTTAAAAGCCTAATAGCACTAAAAACAAGAAATGCTATCGTATTCAGTCCGCATCCGTCCGCTGCGAAATGCACGGTAGAAGCAGCCAGGATTTGTCTGGAGGCTGCTGTCAATGCAGGTGCTCCTGATGGAATTATCGGCTGGATCACAAAACCAACTATGGATACTACGCAGGAATTAATGCAGCATGGTGATGTGAACCTGATCCTCGCAACAGGAGGAGGAGCACTTGTCCGGACAGCTTATTCTTCAGGAAAACCCGCATATGGTGTGGGTCCGGGCAATGTCCCATGCTACATCGAAAAAACAGCCGATATTCAAAAGGCTGTGAAACGGATTGCAGACAGTAAAACATTTGATAACGGAACCATATGTGCTACTGAACAAGCTTTGGTGGTTGATCGAAACATTCGGGAGATGGTCATTCGGGAATTTAAGAAACACGGTGCTTATTTCCTAAATGATGAAGAAAAACGAAAACTCGAAATTGTTGTTTCTCCATCACCGGGAAAATTAAATCCGAAAATCGTAGGCCGACACGCATTGGTAATAGCAAAAATGGCTCAAATTGACGTTCCGGAGGACACAAGGATTCTAATTGCAGAAGAAACAAAGGTGGGAAAAGACGTTCCACTTTCAATTGAAAAGCTTGCACCAGTGTTTCCTTTTTATACGGTTGATGGAGAAAAGCAAGCCGCCTCAATTTGTGACCAGCTTTTATCAATAGGAGGCAGAGGCCATACCTTGGCCATTCATTCTACTGATGAAATGGTCATTCGCAGATTTTCACTTCAGATGCCTGTATCCAGAATATTAGTCAATACACCATCCTCTATCGGGGCTGTAGGCGGAACAACAGGATTAAAACCTTCTTTAACGCTTGGTTGTGGGTCTTTTGGCGGAAACATCACAAGTGACAATATTAGTGCTGAACATTTAATAAATATTAAACGTATTGCATATGGCACAAAGGAAATCGAAGTTCCATTGCCGCAAACGACTGTTCAGCCGGAAAGCTCTTCCCTTACCAGTGATCAAATCCAGTCAGTCGTAGAAAAGGTTCTGGCAGGTGTCGGAAGAGGTACTTCAGTAGACCAGCAAACCATTACGCAAATGGTGTCAAAAGTATTGGCTCAGATTTAACTAGATTCATATAAAAAACTAATAAAATCAAATCTTAGGAGGAAACAAATATGTCAAGAGAACTTACTGCATTAGGAATGATAGAAACAAAAGGATTAGTTGCTTCTGTAGAGGCTGCAGATGCAATGGTAAAAGCCGCAAACGTACATTTGGTTGGGAAGGTTCATGTTGGGGGAGGCCTTGTAACTGTTCTTGTACGGGGTGATGTAGGTGCTGTAAAAGCAGCGGTTGACGCAGGGGCTGCAGCAGCCGAAAGAATTGGGGAGCTTTTATCTACCCATGTAATCCCTCGCCCGCATAATGAATTGGAAAGCATTTTACCACAAATCCAGCCAGAGTAAGGAAAGTGAGGGGGAAGATTCATGAACTCCCACGACATTCAATCAATTGTTGAAAAAGTTATAAAGGAAATCCAGGGGATAGAAACGCCTTCGATACCGATTGGCGTTTCTGCCCGTCATGTTCATTTAAGTAAAGAGCATCTGGAAATTTTATTTGGACCAAATTTTCAGCTCACAAAAAAAGCTGACCTTTCACAGCCAGGTCAATTCGCTGCAAACGAAACGGTTACCATCGCGGGTCCGAAAGGGAGCATTGAACGGGTCCGTATTCTTGGTCCGGTCCGCAGTGATACGCAAATTGAAGTCAGTAAAACAGATTCTATTAAGCTGGGATTAAATCCACCCTTACGAGAATCCGGGAATATAAAGGGGTCATCACCGGCAACAATTGTCGGGCCTTTTGGGAGTGTATATATATCTGAAGGATTGATAATCGCCCAAAACCACATTCATATGACAACGAGTGATGCGGAGCGTTTTAAGTTGCAAAATGGACAATACGCTCAAGTGAAGGTACGAGGAAAACGTCCGATTCTATTCGAACAAGTTTTAATCCGGGTTTCCCCCCGCTATCAACTGGAAATGCACATTGACACGGATGAGGCAAATGCCGCAATGTGTGTGACTGGAGAACAGGGAATCCTTTATATACCGAGTGGAACGCCATGAAAATCGATCAACAGGTCTTAGAGCAAATTATTCTTGAAGTAATAGCCAGGTTAAACGATAAGCCCAAACTTTTAATAGTGTATGAGGGGGTAAAAAGGCCGGAAAAAATTGAGTATATTATCTCAACACTGCAGGATTCCTGGCAGGTCAAGACCTGTAGTGATACCGATAGCTGTCTTTATGAGCAAACTGACTATCAGCATCTGGCTTTTTTGGATGTTAATCAGGATTTGCTTGTAAGAGGAGCGATGGGATTAACGGATACTCCAGGAAGCCGATTGCTGGCAAAAGCTTTGCGACAGGGAGACAATGTTCTATTCGAGCCTTCGAAAGAAATTCAATGGCTTTTAAAACAAGATAATCATTCCATTCCGGAACGTGTCGATCGATACCGTGGGCATTTATTACAGTACAAAAATAAGCTGGTTGAATTTGGAGTTTGGTTTGGTTTTATAGAAACCTTACGTCCTTCTCAAATTCTTTACGATCGTAAACTATTAACGGAAAACGACATTCTGAACATAGAGTCATCGGAACTACGAGTTTCTTCAAAAACAGTTATCACTCAATTGGCAAAGGATACAGCCAGAGAAAGAGGAATTCAAATAAGAGTCGATCCAGAGGGGCAATCATAATGCATATCGGTAAAGTTACTGGAAATGTATGGGCAACCCGTAAAGAGGATGGCCTGACAGGGCTTAAATTTTTATTTGTACAGTTAGAAGATCCACAAGGATTGCCTGTGGATACTCCTTTAATTGCAGCTGACCGTATCGGTTCAGGGATTGGAGATCGTGTCTTAATTACAAGAGGGAGTGCCGCACGCTTTATCTTTAAGGATGAGGATCTTCCAATTGATGCCGTAATAATTGGGATAGTTGATTCTATAGATGTGGAAAGCAGGTGAAAAAGATGGGAAAAGCTTTAGGCATGATTGAAACAAGAGGATTAATCGGGTCAATTGAGGCCGCAGACGCTATGATTAAGTCAGCAGACGTACAACTGATTAAACAGGAAAAAATTGATGGGGGATTGGTAACCGTCCTTGTCGAAGGTGATGTTGGCGCGGTGCAAGCTGCCGTGGAAGCTGGTAAATTAGCAGCACAGCGTGTTGGACAATTAATTTCTGCTCACGTAATCCCACGGCCTGATGACGAGGTAGATATAATTGTAAAAAAAAAGTGATGTAAAATCAACGGCTTCTGCTCCTATTTTACATCCTTCCTTAGACTCCGAATTAGGTTAAAAGGAAGAGGTTCAAATAAATCAGAAAAAAGAAGCGTTCCAGGGTAAGTCGGAAGATACCTTTTGATACAGATAAACTCATGTATTGGATACGACCGAACAAGAAGGGGAAATACCAACTGGAAACGACAGAGGAGAATAACGAATGAATTGGTCTATACAGCTTAAAAACAGACATTTTCAATTTTCCTCATTGAAAGAGGTTCTAGCGAAATCAAGTGAGGAGAAAACAGGAGATAAACTGGCTGGTATCTCAGCAGTATCTTCCCTTGAGCGGATGGCAGCAAAAGTAGTTTTAAGTGAAATTCAATTAAAAACCTTTTTTGAAAATCCAGTCATTCCCTATGAAACGGATGAAGTTACCCGTGTCATTTACGATGATCTGAATCAGACGATTTACCGTGAAATCCGGGAGTGGACTGTTGGCGAATTACGCGAGTATATTTTATCCCACCAAACCGGCCTGCAAGAACTGTCGCGAATTTCACAAGGCTTAACTAGTGAGGTAATATCGGGAGTTGCAAAATTGATGTCAAGCATCGATTTGGTAATGGCTTCGCAAAAGATGAGATTCCAGGCACGATGCAATACCATTATAGGGGAGGAGCGAAGATTGGCCTTTCGATGTCAGCCGAACCATCCGAATGATGACCCTGAAGGTATTTTGTATTCCTTGAAAGAAGGCTTATCATATGGTTCCGGCGATGCGGTAATTGGCATCAATCCAAATATCGATACAGTTGAATCAGTTTCTCGTCTTCTTCATATGACACATGAATTTATGGAAAAGTGGAAAATTCCTACTCAAAACTGTGTCTTGGCACACATTACCACACAAATAGAAGCATTAAAGAAAGGTGTTCCGATTTCACTTATGTTTCAAAGTTTAGCGGGTACCCAAAAAGGCAATGAAGCCTTTGGGCTGTCTAAAAGCCTGTTAGACGAAGGTTTCGAATTAATGAAACGATATGGAACTGCAACTGGTCCAAATCTTATGTATTTCGAGACAGGGCAGGGTTCAGAGGTTTCATTAGATGCCCACCTGGGAGTGGATATGCAAACACTTGAATCCCGAACATACGGGTTTGCGAAGCACTGGAAACCTTTCATGGTTAATAATGTATCAGGTTTTATAGGGCCTGAAACGTTATATGACGGCAGACAAATGATTCGTGCAGACTTAGAGGACCTATTCATGGGGAAAATGCATGGATTGCCAATGGGAATTGCTCCTACCTATACAAATCATATGTACGCTGATCAAAACGACCAGGAAATGGCAGGAATGCTTACCACATTAGCGGGAGCGAACTTTTATATGGGAGTTCCAGGTGGAGACGATGTGATGTTAAACTACCAGGATACTAGCTTCCATGATGATGCAAGCTTACGGGAGTTATTTGGATTACGGCCATTACGTGAATTTGAAAAATGGCTGGAACGAATGGGGATTATGGAAAACGGCAAACTTACGGAAATTGCAGGAGATCTAAGTATATTCGATTAAGGAGGTGAACGATGAAAACTCTTACTGAAGAAGTTGTGGAGATGGTCATAAAAGCATTGGAAGCACAGAAATCTTCTTCAAACGAGAAGCGGGAAGGTCCTTCTTTAAACATAAAATTTTCAGAGTATTCCGAAATAGGTGTGCTTAATCCCCGGAACCGGGACTCGATAGTGCGGGCACAAGCCATTACACCTGCCCGGATTGGAATTGGCAGGGCTGGAACGCGTATGAGGACATCCAGTTATCTTCGATTTCGGATCGATCATGCGGCTGCTCAGGATGCGGTCAGGAAAGATGTTAATGAGGAAATCTTAAAACAATTTAATCTGCCAATCTTGAAAACGATTGCTGCTGATATGGATACTTACTTAATGAATCTTGACGCAGGAAGAAAATTAAGCGATTGTTCAGCGGAGTGGCTGGAGAAAAACATTGAAAAGGGGAACCAGGTTCAGATTCTTGTTTGTGACGGTTTAAGTTCTTCCGCCGTGGAATCGAATATGCCAGATCTGCTTCCCGCGCTGATACAAGGACTTAAACTTAAAAATATTACAGTTGCTCCTCCTCTGTTCATAAAAAGGTCACGCGTGTGGGTACAAGATCATGTTGCTTCAATTGTAAATTGTGATCTCATTATTTCTCTTATAGGGGAGCGGCCTGGTTTGGCAACTGCCGAAAGCCTTAGTGCATACATGGTATATCGACCAAATGAAAAAACAGTTGAGGCTGACCGAACCGTTATATCCAATATTCACAAAGGTGGGCTGTCTCCTGTAGAAGCAGGAGCCTATCTCTCAGACTTATTGGCAAAAATGTTGATATCCAAGTGCAGCGGAGTTCAATTTTCACAAAAACGCTATCTTGAAACGAACTAATTCGGTGGAAGTATTAAGTGAATGTGCTTTTCAAAAACGGTTAATATAGGGGGTATAAATCATGGTAATCGGTATTTTGTTAATTGTCGTTACCTTGATATCCATGTTTGGTATTTTTGTGAAAGCCAATCAGGGAATCAAGAAATCACGTACAAAGGGGAATGCTGGAGACGATTTAAATGCGTTCGGATATAAACAAGAATTGCTTCGTGATATGGGTGGTTTTTCCAACTTTGCGGTTTCATTTTCAGTTATCTCGATTCTTACTGGAGGAGTCACACTTTATGGTTTAGGTTTTTCTAATGGAGGACCCGCAATTATCGGGATAGGATGGGTATTAGTAACTTTATTCTGTTTGTTCATGTCGGCTTCGCTGGCGGAATTAACCTCTGCTATTCCTACATCAGGAGGAGTTTATCACTGGGCATCCATTCTTGGTAATCGAACAACTGGCTGGTTTTCCGCTATCCTTAATACAATTGGCCAAATTGCTACACTGGCTGGAATAGATTACGGTCTGGCTGGATTTGCCTCAGCTTTAATTTGGGAAAATCCAACTCATACAGAAGTAAATCTTCTTTGTGCAGGGATATTATTAAGTCATGCACTTCTAAATCATTTCGGAATTCATCTTGTTGCCAAGCTGAATGATGTTTCAGCTGTTTATCATATGGCAGGGGTTGCGGTAATTGTGGCAGCATTGGCATTTTTTGCACCAAGTCATCATTCTATTTCTTATTTATTCGATACAACTTTTTCTACCCAAGCTAATAGCCTCCATATTCCTTATGGTGTAGCATTCCTATTCGGGCTTCTTCAAGCACAATGGACGATTACTGGATATGATGCATCCGCTCACGTCAGTGAGGAAACAATTGACCCGCGCATTAGAGCTCCTTGGGGTGTATACATGTCGGTTGTGGTTTCAGGGATATTCGGATTCTTGCTCCTTTCGATGGTGACCGTTTCCATCACAAATCAGGTGCAGGTAGCAGCTGCTCCGAATGCATTTCTAACAGCAGTACAGCAGGCTCTGGGAACTAAATTCGGATCATTCCTATCCTGGATGGTAGCAGCAGCTATGTGGTTCTGTGGTCTGGCATCCACAACCTCAACTTCCAGAATGATTTACGCTTTCTCTCGTGATAACGGCCTTCCTTTTTCAAAAATATGGGGGAAAGTATCAACCAAATTTCGTACACCTGCTCCAGCAATCTATCTTTCAGCTCTTTTAGCACTTTTGTTAGGTCTTCAATCCGGTGTTTATGCAGCAGTAACCGCAATTTCAGTAATGGGCTTGCACACTTCTTACCTAATTCCTATTTTTCTTAAGCTTCGTGCGATCAATCGTAATGTTTGGACAGAAGAGGATGATGGACCTTGGCATTTAGGAAAATGGAGTGTTCCAGTGAATATTATTGCTTTGTTATGGATCGTATTTTTCGATATTTTATTTGTCGTCGCTCCTAACGATGTAACGTTTGGAAGCTATACCATGCATTACACAACAGGGAAGGCGTTTTTAGTGATATTGGCTATTGTTTTCTTCCTGTATTATGCCTTTGCAAGACGTTCTTACAATGGACCGCATCTAGGCACGTATGAGGATGTTAACATTCGGCTCAACAGCAAAGATGTTCAAGTACAGGAAAACAAAACAATATAGGAGAGAAATTCTATGGGATTTAAAAGAAAAAAAATTGCTGTCATTGGCGCCGGTTTTACCGGTGCCACAACTGCTTTGATGCTGGCACAGAAAGAATTAGGGGATGTGGTCTTACTTGATATGCCAAATCAGACAAACCCAACCCTGGGAAAGGCCCTGGATTTGCTCGAAACAAGCCCAATTCAAAAATTCCACGCGAACATAACCGGGACTTCGGATTATACAGATATTCGCAATGCTGACTTGGTGATTATTACTGCAGGTGTAGCCAGGAAACCGGGAATGAGCCGTGATGATTTGGTGGCAATAAACGCTGGAATTATTAAAGAAGTATCAGAAAATATACGGAATTATGCCCCTGACAGTTTTGTCATTGTACTAAGCAATCCTGTTGATGCGATGACCTACGTATGTTTTAAAACTACTGGATTCCCTAAAAATCGTGTCTTTGGACAATCGGGTGTACTGGACACTGCAAGGTTTAACACGTTTGTCGCTCAAGAATTAAATGTTTCAGTTGAAGATGTAACCGGGTTCGTATTAGGCGGGCATGGGGATGATATGGTTCCTTTGGTAAGATACTCTTATGCGGGAGGTATTCCACTAGAAAAGTTGATTCCTAAAGATCGATTGGAAGCGATTGTGGAACGAACACGCAAAGGAGGGGGAGAAATAGTTAACCTTCTTGGAAGTGGAAGTGCTTATTATGCACCTGCTGCATCTATTGTTCAAATGGCTGAGGCCCTCCTTAAAGACAAAAAAAGAATACTCCCTGCTGTTGCCTACTTGGAAGGAGAATATGGATATAAAAATCTTTATCTCGGCATACCTACTGTAATTGGAGGAGAAGGGGTCGAAAAGATTTTCGAAATTCCTTTAAGCAAGCAGGAAAAGCAGAAATTAGATAAGTCTGCTGAATCAGTACGAAATGTAATGCAGATTCTGACTTAGATCTTGATTGTATTTTTTACAGTTCCCTTGGACTAATGTCTGAGGGTTTTTTTTACGTCATTCAAGCAATGCACTTCCTCATGAACATCTTCAAATATCTTTTATTTATATTTAAAGAACATGAGTAAAGGTATGATAGAGAAAACCAACTACATCTGATATTTGCTTATTTTAGTCATATTAAGGAAAGTTAAAATCAAAAGTATGATTTGACGACATACTTACACCCATTTTACCGCACATCAAATGCACAAAAATTGCATAGACTTATTTTCTATAAGAGATGCCTCAAAACCCTCGATTTAACAGTATTCTATTAACTGTATGGTTTTTAATTTATCCCTATTTTTCTGCAACTTTATTTTGGGCCACTTCTTTTCGCGTCATCACCGATTTTGTAAAATTGCACATTAGCTGCATAAAATATCTTTTATGGCATAGTTGTTTGTTCATTTTGTTTTTGCTCTGTCTTTGCATCTCGATACTTATATGTATTGTTAAGCTTTCCAGATAAGCTGGGACATTCTAAAGCGTTGTTTAGAAAATGGAGATAACTGAGATTCTTGAGATAACGGTTTCTAAAAACGAATCTTACTTGTATATAAATAGAAGTAAATGTACGTAAACTCATGAATTTTTTGTAGGTTGTAAATTGTTTACCAATATTGAGAGTTCAGGTTATAATGGAAGGTGTTAAATTTCGGTTCTCGAAATTTTGTTAGGTGTTGAGCAAGAAAAAAAAACTGTTTAGGGAAGGCGAGAGCAACTTGAATAATTCTATTGGAAAGAAACGGCTACAGCTTGCCTTGCTTTTAGGCTCACTTGGAATTTTGGGGCCTTTTACAATCGATACCTATTTACCGTCTTTTCCTACCATTGTAAAAGAATTTCATACGACGGCTTCACTGGTGCAGATTAGTTTGACTTCCTGCTTATTGGGTCTTGGATTAGGGCAATTATTTATTGGTCCATTAAGTGACGTGAAGGGGCGCAAGAAGCCTTTATTGTTCTTCCTTTGCTTGTATATCCTGGCATCTCTGGCTTGCTCAATTGCTCCCAATATCTATTTCCTTATTGCGTCACGATTTGTGCAAGGGTTCGCAGCGTCAGGCGGAATCGTCATATCAAGGGCAATCGTTAGGGATCTTTATAGCGGAAAGGAATTGACAAAGTTTTTTTCATTAATGGTGTTGGTAGGGAACCTCGGACCAATTCTTGCCCCCATTGCCGGAGGAGCAATCCTGGCTTTTAATGATTGGAATGGCGTTTTTATTGCACTGGCATGTATTGGAATTGCATTAACCTTTACCGTTTCATTTAAATTAAAAGAGACGCTGCCAACTGAAAAGCGGGTCCCTAGTAATTTGCCTCAAGTTCTGAGTAATTTTGGTATATTATTTAAAAATAAAGAGTTCATGGGCTATGCATTTACTCAAGGGTTCATCACTGCCGGCATTTTTGCCTATGTTTCTGGTATTCCGTTTGTCTATCAGAATGTTTACGGTGTAACACCTCAACAATTTAGTCTTTTGTTTGGTGTCAATGGCTTGGCTTTGATTATTGGAAGTCAGTCGGTTGGCAGGTTAACAGACACCATTTCTGAAGGGACTTTTTTGAAAATAGGTCTAAGCCTTGCCAATGTAGCAGGTTTATGGCTATTAATTGCACTCTTATTAAAAGCCCCACTCATTGGGGTCGCTATCCCAGTTTTCTTCTTTATATGTTCCATTAGTATAATTGGAACGACGTCTTTCACCTTGGCCATTCAGTCACAAGGACATATGGCGGGCAGTGCTTCTGCTTTATTAGGTTTATTGCCATTTGTAATGGGCTCTCTAGCAGCGCCAATTGTGGGGATTGGAGGAGCATTCACAGGAGTTCCGATGGCAGCCGTCATTTTTGGCTCTAGCGTTTTGGCTTTCCTATGTTATTTTATCCTAGTAAGAAAAAACAAAACCCAGGAGACAATCCTGATGGTCAATCGGAAAGCATGAAATTACACAACCCCAGGAACCTTCAAATACTAGTAGAAGGAAAAGCCAAAACACAGTAGACTGAGTATCCCTTCAAGCAGGTGTTGTCTACTGATTTGACCGTGTGCGTTAATATCGCAAGCGCGCTTTTGTGTGGGGGAGGAGAAATAAGAAAGAATGAAATGAAGAAATATTGTAAAAGAAAAATAAATAACCATATACATTCAGCTTATGGTCAGTTAGTATGTTATAATGTAAACGAACCTTTGAAGCTTTAAAATCTTTTTATATTACCTGTACCATCTCCCTACTCAAAACGCTGAGTAGGGTTTTTTATTGTGTGTTTTTAAACAGACACATAAAAAAACAGGCTCTCTATAGAGAAAGCCTGTTTGTATAATTCATTTAAGATTAAGCTTTTTGAACGTTAGCTGCTTGAGCTCCACGAGCACCTTGCTCAACGTCAAACGTTACTTTTTGACCTTCGTCTAAAGATTTGAAGCCTTCGCTTTGGATTGCAGAGAAGTGTACGAATACATCGTCTCCATTTTCACGCTCGATAAAACCAAAACCTTTTTCTGCATTAAACCATTTAACTGTACCTTGTTCCATTTTTGTTGCCTCCTAGTGCGTTATCACACAATGTATTACTATCCTTGCCCAAAGTGATTTTCAAAGACGAAAAGTCGATCCTCATACAATCCTTTACACCGAACAAAAATAATTCTTCTTTATAATAACAGGAAAAGGAAGAGATTGCAAGTCTAACCTGGCAGTATTTCTGTAATGAGTGATAATGGAGTATAAACAAAAGGCTTATAACCCTAGCTTCTGAAGAAAAGCAGTGCTTTTTTCTTATGCGTCACTGATCAACATTTACTCTATCCCCTAACCAACGTTGAGAGAGGAAATTATATAAACTTCAGCTTTATAGGCTTGATTTTTCTACTGGATAAAGCCATTGGAGTAAACCAAATTGACATCAAAAACGTATTTTGTATAGTAGGGTGCGGAGGTTATGATTGGAGTGAATCGAATGATTTCAAACTCTGAATTCAAAATTTAGATTTGATAGACCTTTTGAGCGAGCGTCATAATTTGGTGCGAAAAATCGCAGAGAAAGTATGGAACCAGCAAAGTGAGATTTATATTTCAAATTCTGAATGGTATATAATGGCCAGGATATATAAAAAGCGGCCTACGATTTCGTATGTAACAAAGAATGTAGAAATTTCTAGCCAAGCGATACATAAGTTTATTAAAAACATTTCCGCAAAAGGATTAGTTGAAATTCAAAATGTAGAAAATAATAAGAAATAAAAGTGTATCCAGTTAACAGCTTTAGGTGAAGCGTGCACGAAAAGAACGAGGCGCTTAAAGCCGAGCTTGAGAATAAAATTGCAGAAAATATAGGTATTGAGCAAGTCGAAATTCTTAAAGATCTTTTAAAGTTAGATTGGGGAATCTAGCTATTAGTGAAAAGCGCCCACTTTGTCAGCATGCTGGACAATATGGGCGCTTTTTACTATGTAAAAAATAATAATGATCAATAAAGCATGGATAAAAGTTATTTCATCTTCTGGATCTGCTTTAAGACCATTTCATTAATGTCTTCCCAAGTAATGTTCAAGGACATAGCCATTTCTTTAAAAAGGAAATTTGGGGCCGTGTCCAAAAGTTTCCGATCTTGTTCGTACAGTTTTCTTCCATTAAGGTCTGCATCCAATTTTTTCTCAGCAGCGTATTTACAACCTTAACGATTTCCTTCCGATTACCTGTATTAACAATATTGTTATACAGAGAGTATCGAATGTTTGACTTGTCATTCCACTTTATACCCGGAACTTTAAAGGATTCGAGTAATTCTTGCGCTTCCTTTTTTTTAGAAGATCCAACATGATGACTTTATCATTCTTGACAGGAATGCTAATCGTTAAATGCTTACTGTTTTCTACAGGGTGCAGTACGTAATACATTATTGTGCTGCCTGAAATGGTTTTTTCGCATATATCATCAATTTTACAAATACCATGTGCGGAATAAATGATCAAATCTCCAATGTTATACACACATCATCGCCCCCTGGCAGTTATGGTTTCCATTTTATTAGCGAACCAGAATAGCTACTTAGCAACTCATGGGGTTGAACCAACAATGGCGGCAGCAGCTAGTTTCTCAGTTGTATTCACGATCAGTTTCGTTTTAGCACTGGTGAATATTGCCCTATCATTCTTCATTAAAAAGCCAAAGTAATCCATACACTTTATTTGGCTAATGGGGAGTTAAATAGGGATAATAAAACAAAAGCAGGAACCATGTAAATGGTTCCTGCTTTTTCTTATAAAGCGGAATAATGGGGATAGAATGTGTATAAAAGGGGGATTGCTAATTACAATATATATTAACTTCCTTTATTAGGATTGTTAATAGCAGTTAAAAAATTTTAAGTCCCATTTATCTAATAGAAGAAGGACCCACTAACGATTCGGGTTTCGTACCCATGATTAATAAACTGATTTTGGCGTAACCAGTATTTCTAAAATCAGAAAAAATCTGTTTCAATACTTGGAAGTGTTGATCGTCTTTTAATTTTTGTATTTCTTTTTTATATAATCTTAGAACAGAGCCATACACAAATTTCGGGGCATCTTGGCCAGGATTCTCATTCATAATTAAACATCCCATGTAATGATATTTAAATTGGAATGCACGTGTAAGATTAACGGTATCCAAAAGTTTTTCAAAAAGGTTAGGAAAGTCTTTTTTTAACTTCTCAATAGCTTCTTTTGTTGCTTTTAATTCATCAATACTAGATAAAGTTATCATAAATTTTTCCTCCCCTTATTTGTCCCATGGTTTTTCCAATGAAATATACGCAGCTAATTCTTTACTTTTTTGCCTTCTCAGTTTGCGCATTTCGGCTCTATCTTTACCTGTATTGTAGAGGAATTTTTCTTCTTCTGTTTCTGGTATGATACCTGGAACTTCTACAGGACGCTTATTTTCATCTAAGGCTACAAAAGTCAAAAATGCAGTAGCTGCGATTCTGCGCTCGCCATTCAGCATATCCTCGGCGATAACTTTACAAAAAATTTCCATTGAAGTTTTTCCTGTATATGTTACGAACGATTCCACACATACTGAATCCGTTTGATGAATAGGGCATAAGAAATCGATTGAATCAGTAGAGGCAGTTACACATTCCTTAACTCTGGAATGCCTGCGGGCTGATAAAGTTGCAGCATCATCTAATTTTTGCATTAAAATGCCGCCAAACAATGTATTATAGTTATTTAAATCGCAAGATAATACTTGAGCAGTATTAACAATGCGGCTTTCTTTTACTTTTTTTGCATTCATTTGGTTGCTTCCTTTCATGATTGGATTCTAGTATGTAATTACTATATCCATAGTGTTAAAAGGGTTTTCTTAAGTCATTCTACGCCGCATTATTCGTTTAGTAAAATGGTTATATTTCATCTTCGGTATAGCTTTTGGCTATGTAAATGCTTCCATATATTCTGCGCGTTTATATTTTGAGGAATGAAAAAAACGGTTCTCTAAACAGAACCGTTCGGTAAAAACAAAGCTATTAAAATTTAAGAAAATACTATTCGGAGATTAATTAATCTTCTTGATAAATTTTTGAAAGCCGCTCTATAGTGAAATGAAGCCATTCTTTTGCTGCAAAGGACATATACTGGTTCTTGCCCCAAATAATCGCTAACTTCCAACTGATTGATGGGTTTACGACTTTGACTGACCTTACATTTTTATTTAGATTATGGCAAACACTTTCCGGTAAAAGTGAAACTCCGAGCTTGGATGCAACCATTTCCTCAATAAAAGACTGTTGGGAACTTTCTGATATAATGTGGGGAGTAAAGCCTGCACTGTTACACGAATAAACGATTCGGTCGTTTAGTACAAAGTCCTTATTAAACAAAATAAATGATTCATTTGCCAATTCAGCTAAATTGACTTCCTCTCTTTCTGCTAAGGGGTGTGAAGGATGAATGATGAGCTTTAGATCTTCTTCCATAAAAGAGAAATGATCAAAGATTTCGTTTTTAGTTGGAAGAACAATCACACCAACATCAAGAGAATTGTTGCCCACATCTTCTTCTATCTTTTTTGAACCGTCTTCGACTAATTGAAAAGTAATCCCAGGGTACTTTTCGTGATACTCACCAACAATTTCCAAGAAAGTATGCGCATTAAATATTGGTGGCAAACCAATACGAATATGCCCTTTTTTAAGTCCTGTAAGGTTGTCTAATTCTGTTTCTAAATTTTTAAATGCTTTATCAATTAATTTTGCTTGCTCCAAAATAATTTTACCGGCATCGGTGAGGGTTAATTGCTTACGAGAGCGTTCAAAAAGTTCAATTCCTAATTCAGTTTCAAGTCTTTTAATCATTTTACTTATGCTTGGTTGAGTGATAAACAAGTTATCCGCCGCACGGGAAAAACTATTAAAATTTGAAACCTCAATAAAGTATTGTAAATGTTTGATATCCAATATGTACACCTGCTTGTAATCAATTTGTAGGGATAAAAACCAGAAGGATATATTTATAAGGTATCATAAATTTCTACAATTTATTATTAAACCAAAACTTTTCAAGTAACAAAAAAGACAAAAGCTAACTTATTAAATCTTCGGGTTCGGTAGAACATTAAGACTATTGTGAAGCGACAAAGAATAGTGAATGATATAAGGGAGAGAAAGTCTAGGGTGTTATATAGCTTAATGGTGACGAATAAATTTGTATTTGTTCATTTTAGTTCCATACTACCTGATAAGGTAAGGATTCCAAACGACCTCCATACCTTAAACAAGGACAAAATGTTTTTTCAATTTAGTTTCTAATCAAGATTTAGGAAACCCATAGTTAGTTTGCACAAAAATGCAATATTATCTCTGATTAGAATCGAAACAATGAGAAGCTTTTGCTTAGTTTCCTCTCCTCAATCTGCCTCTAACGCTATTCTTATATTGAGCCAGAATTTAAAGTATACAGGGAAGGGAAGGGGGGAAAATCACTCCTTAGATCATATTAAAAAGTCCTTGGTAGCTCTAAGTTACCAAGGACTTTTTGTGTCAGGGTTATCTCTATACCGTTTTTGTTTGGGTTTGTTTACTAAACTCCAATCTCTTTTTACAATCATGACTATCTTAAACAACATGCCCTGAATAAAAATAGCAAAGAGCAAGTAGTAAGGAATAAACTCTTTTGCAAAAGAATAGATCAAAATAAAGGTTAATATTGAAAGAATTCTTCCTCCATTAAGATATATTTCCCTCATAACAATTGATTCTGTTCGAAGCCCGGACTTTGGTAAATTTCCTATTAACCTGAACATAAAGCTAAAGTATGAAACACCAAGAAGGGTTCCTTTATCAGGCCGTATTTATTTTGTCTGACTTGGCCCATTTGATAAAAGAGGTGGAGCCTCCTATTTTTCAAGACTAAAGGTAAACTTTGTCTGTTTCTTATATTCTTCTCCTGCTTTTAAAATTACGCTCGGAAGTTCCTTTATATCGAGGGAAGCAGGCGATGCTTGGGTTTCAAAACAAACTCCAAGGTGTTTTTCAGACTTTGCTTCAGATAACTGAAGTCCTGAACCTAAGCTGTTAGAAGTGTACATAACCATTCCTGGCTCATTGGATTCCATGGACATCACGCGGCCGCTGCTCGGATCTTTTAAAACCACTTTGTTGATTAGTTGATTATCAAAAAGAAAATAATGGTCATATCCACTCTCAACTATTCTATTTTGATCAAACTCATCGTTAAATCCGTCTCCAAGTCTTCGGCAGTTCCGGAAATCAAAGGGGGTGCCTTCAGCGTTTAATAATTTTCCGGTAGGAATTAACTCCTCATTTAATTCAACAAATTGACTGCTGTCGATTGTTAAATAGTGATTTTTGACTGTATCTTTTAAGTTTCCGGTTAAATTAAAATAAGAATGATTAGTTAAGGCTAATACTGTTGTTTTGTCACTTCTTGCCCAATAGCTAAGGTTAAGCTGATTTTTATTATTCAGAGTGTACGTGACGAGTATATCGACATTTCCAGGATAGCCCCCTTCACCATCTGAGCTTTGGTGATACAGCTTTAAACCAACTTCTGATTCTGTTTGAAAAGGGGTTACGCTCCATATAATTTGGTGAAATCCTTCTGGACCGCCATGTAAGTGGTTATTGCCGTTATTTGCATGCAAGTTATAAGTCTTTTCATACAGTTGAAAAGAAGCTCCTCGAATCCGGCCTGCAACACGTCCAACAATAGTACCGAAGTAATTTGAATCAGATTTGTATTCGCCGTAATCCTTATATCCCAATACGACATTTTCAAGATTTCCTCTAATGTCTGGAACAAGAATTTTTGTAATAATTCCACCATAGTCCAAAACACTAACGGCCATTCCGTTTTGGTTGGTTAGGGTATATTCAGTCCATTGTCCTAATATATCTTTAGCCACATTCATTAAGCTGCCACCTTCTTACTTATATTTTTAAAACCTTTTTCAATTGCTTTGCCCTTTAAGTGGGAAGGGTTAAATAAGTTCTTCTGTTAAAAAAGCAGTAAACTTAATTAATTAATTTAATTATATGGTTTGAGTTTACTATTATCCCCAGGCAGGTGCAATAAAAAATCTAATGAACCCAGGGTTTGAAGAAGCGATAGAAATAGGTGGACAGTCACTTATCTGAACGGAACCACTCCACACACTGATTATCAAGAAAAGGTTTCAGATGCTAAATCGGGAAATTATTCTTTGCATTTTTATTCAGGGGATGCTGTTGATTTCAAAGTAGAGCAGACTATTACCGGCCTGGAACCAGGATATTATAATTTATCGATGTTTTTGCAGGGCGGTGATGCTAAGAATCCTGAGATGTATCTTTATGCTAAGACAGGCGGCCAAGAATATAAAATGAACACTTCTGTGAGTGGCTGGGTAAATTGGAACAATCCTCAAATCAATGAAATTCTAGTAACAGATGGAACCATTACCATAGGGGCGAGCATAAAAGCGGATTGCGGTGCATGGTGAAGTTTAGATGATTTCTATTTATATAGAGTAAAAGGTTTATAATACTTTAAACAATAATAGCCCACCGTAATATTATGGTGGGTTTTTTCGACCTTTGGAGAGAATGGCTGCTGTAAGTTTTTTTGGAACTAAGTTTATTATTGATATAAACTTTTATTGTGTAATAATTATGAAGAGTTAAAAAATATTAAAAAACAACTTGATAAGAAGGGAGTTTAAGGATGGTTCTACAACTTAGGAATGTCTCATTAATGCGAGAAGGAAAATGGATCTTGCAAAACATTAATTGGGAAGTTAAAAAAGGTGAGCACTGGGTGTTATTTGGATTAAATGGCGCAGGAAAGACAGCCATTCTGAACTTGCTTAATGCTTACTATTTCCCAACTAAAGGGAAAGTCACAGTTCTTGGAAAGGAATTTGGAAAAACGTATCTGGGAGAGAAGCTCCGCAAGCAGATTGGTTTTGTTTCATCCTCCATTCAGGAAAAATTTCATCCAGGCTACAATGCTTTCGAAGTGATATTAAGCGGTGCTTTTGCATCTATAGGACTCTACGAAACACCAACGGATGAAATGAGAAAAAAGGCAATTTCTCTGCTTGAGGAGCTGGGATGCATGGTATATGCGAACCGCAACTATGAATCTCTCTCTCAGGGTGAAAAACAGCGCATTCTAATTGCCCGTGCGCTTATGGCTGATCCTGGCTTACTTATTTTTGATGAACCAACAAATGGACTTGATTTTCTTGCACGAGAAGAATTTTTGGAATCGGTCGAACGGATTGCAAAGAATCAAAACGGACCTTCCATTATTTATGTAACCCATCATGTAGAAGAAGTTTTGCCCGTTTTTAATAAAACAATTTTGTTAAAAGAGGGACAAGTTTTTGATTCTGGAGACACGACCGAGATGATAAGCAGCAAACTGCTTTCTCAATTTTTAAACGTTTCTGTTGAAGTGCTTTGGAGGAATTCCCGGCCTTTACTTTCCAAGCTGCAGGAAGTAGACCTTTAAAAAGGATTCGAATCCCCTCATATATTTAAAAAATACCTTGGTAACTAAAAAGTTATCAAGGCTTTTTTGTTTTAAAATATTTTTTTATTTACCGCCAATTTTGTCGGTATTGTAATATTATTAGTATAAATATATGACTTTCTCAAACAGGAAGGAGATGATTTTTTGGAACCTTCAAATAAAAGCAAATTTGAGAAAAATAATGTCGCTGATACAGATATAATAATAGATTTGTATAATTATAAAGCTTACAAGATATTATTTGACCATCATCCTGATATTATTTTTACAATGGACCTGCGCGGTAATATTTTATCGATTAATAAAAGGGTAGACAAATTGGGGTACCAGCCTGATGAAATAAAAGGTTCGTTTATTAATTACATTGATAAACCTAACGCTAAAGAAACTATCCTTAAATTTGAAGAGGCGATTAAAGGAAATCCTCAGATTTCTGATATTTCCCTTCTCCATAAAGAAGGAAGATATATAGATTTTAATATACATACCATCCCCATAATAGAAAATGATCAAGTAATTGGGGTCTTTGGAATTGCTAAGGACACGAGTGAAATCAATAGTACCTTATCACGTTTTAATTTTGCTCAGGAAGCGGCGAATGTTGGAACCTGGGAAAAAGATATTGTTACTGGAAAAGCTATATGGTCTAAGCAGGTTTACCGAATTTTAGGAATGGTTCAGGGGGAAGAACAATCGCCGGATTTTGATAAGTTCTTAGACATTGTACATCCGAACGATTGTAACCGTGTACAAAACTACGTGAATCGAGCTCTTCAAGAAAATAGAAGTTATCAAATTGAGTACCGTATTTTAAGGACCGATGGTCAAGAACGCATCCTATACGAAAAAGGGGATGTTGTTTTTGATGAAAAAAATAACCCAATTAAAATTCTTGGTATTGTTAATGATATAACCGACAGAAAGCTGGCTGAGGAAAAACTCAAAGAAAACAAAGAGCAATCCCATAATATCTATAATAATCTTGATGTCGGTATTTGGTCCCAGGATTTAAAAACGAAAAAAATAGAGTTTTTATCAAAGGGATTTGAGAAAATTTGCGGTTATACCACTGCTGAGATGATTGAGGAATCTTTTCTTTGGGAGAATATCATTTTTGAGGAAGACTTACCACATTACGATTCCAGGCAGGATGATTTTAAAAAAGGCCTTTCCTTTCATCAGCAATATCGAATTGTTCATGCTGATGGAACGATAAGATGGGTGCAATCCTATACAATTCCTTTGATGGATGATGAAGGAAAGTTAATAAAATTAAATGGAATTATTTCTGATATTACAGAACAGAAATTAACGGAAGAAAAAATGCATTATCTTGCCCATCATGATTATCTTACTGATTTACCGAACAAGAGGCTGTTTGAACAAAAACTAACTGAACTTATTGGGAGCAATAAAACCAAAAGAGAGAAAATTGCGCTTGCTTATTTAGACATTGATGGTTTTAAAAGGATTAACGATTCCATGGGACATCTGGTTGGAGATGAAGTATTAAAAGGCATTGCTGAAAGGCTTACAATACTACTCCAGGAAGACCAATTTGCAGCGCGGCTTTCTGGAGATGAATTCGTCATCATTTTATCAAACATAAAAGAATCTTCTAATCTGATTGATTGGGGAACAATGATTTTAGAGTTATTTAAAAAGCCATTTTTAATAAAGGAATATGAGCTTTATATTACATCAAGTATCGGTATCTCTATTTTCCCTAATGATGGATTGGATCCCGAAACATTAATCAGAAATGCAGATGCTGCCTTGTACCGGGCAAAGGAATTAGGAAAAGATAACTTCCAAGTTTATCAGTCCTCAAAAAAGCTAATAACACAAAAGCCATGGCTTCTGGAACAGGATATTAGAAATGCATTAATTAATAATGAGTTTCGAATCTTTTATCAGCCTCGATATGAAATGGCTTCGAATCAAATTGTAAGTGCTGAAGCACTAATCCGATGGGAACATCCTAAACTGGGAATGATTTTTCCTGGTGATTTCATTCCTTTGGCTGAGGAGACAGGGTTAATAATCGATATAGGGAATTGGGTTATTAAAAATATAAGCAAGCTTATTAAAAGCTGGGAACATCACCGCTTTCGTGTGGTGCCCATCTCGATTAATTTATCTTCGAAAAGTTTTTTGAAATATAACTGGCGAACTACACTTTCCGATATAATAGAAGAAACAGGAGTTAATCCAAAGTTCTTAGAGTTTGAAATTACAGAAACTACTATCATGAAAAATGAAAAAATAGTCCTTAAAACAGTAGATTTTGTTAAGGAGCTTGGGATTAAGCTGTCATTGGATGACTTTGGAACAGGGTATTCATCCATAACACACTTAAAGAACTTTAATTTTGACTTTATAAAAATTGACAGATCCTTTATTCAAAGTGCTATTATGAATGGACAGGATGCTGCACTTACGAAATCCATCATTGATTTGGCACATGGCTTGAATATGGATGTGGTTGCAGAAGGAATCGAGACCACTGAACAATTCGAGTTAATGAAGAGATTCGGGTGTGACCAAGGGCAGGGGTACCTAATGAGTAAACCTGTAAATCTAAATGATTTTGAATGGTTATTAAACAAATCACTTTCAATGGAATCCTAATATATAAATTGTGCATCTGTGCTGCAGATGCCTTTTTTCATTGGAAATTAGGGCAATAGTAAAATAGGAGGGATATCAGGATGAAGCTGGAGCTGCAAGATATTGTTTCAAAAAGCATATTAACACCTGCTAGTGGTGCTATAGATGATTTCTCTCATTCATTAAATCCATATGCCGGATGTGTATTTGGATGTAAATATTGCTATGTGAGACAGCTGCCTATTTCCTTATTTAGAGAACAAGAGTGGGGAACATGGGTTGATATTAAAACCAATGCTGCTGACTTATTAAAAAAAGAAATAGTAAAGGCGAAGAAAAAGGGGCCATTAAAGATATTTATGTCTTCTTCGACTGATCCCTATCAGCCGCTTGAAGCAAAAACAAAGCTGACAAGAAGATTACTTCAAGTCATGCTGGAAGACATGCCGGACTTTTTGCACGTTCAAACACGATCACCCCTGGTAAAGCGGGATATCGATTTATTTAAGCAATTTGGGGAGAAAATAAGAATATCGATGACGATTGAAACGGATAAGGAAGAAGTGAGAAAGGCATTCTCACCATCAGCTCCGCCAATCCCTGCCAGAATGAAGTCTTTAAAAGAAATTACTGAGGCAGGCATTATGACACAGGCAACACTTGCACCCTTGCTTCCATGCTCAAAGGATTTTCCTGAAAAGCTGAAAGAGATAGCGGGCCGAATAACCATTGATGATTTTTGGATGGGAGATGGAAGCGGAGGAAGAAGGACAGAAAAACTGGGCATACGAAAAATATATGAAGATATGGGATTGGAGAAGTGGTACAATCCCACAGCATATAAAGTAGTTTTAAAAATGATTGAGGAAGAAATTAAAGACACTTCGATTGAACTTGGTGTATCGAAAAGCGGGTTTAAACCTGACTAGGAGGAATTCAATGAAGGTTTTATCAATGATCCAGCCTTGGGCAACCCTTTTTGTTCTTAGAGAATCTAAGTTTGAAACAAGGACGTGGAGAACAAATTATCGCGGGCCGCTTGCCATCCATACAAGTAAAAAAATTGATAAAGCAGTTTGTGCCCATAAAGCCATACAACACTTGCTTAAAAAGCATGGTTACTCTGTAGAAAGTCTTCCTACAGGGGTAATTATAGCAACATGTGAGCTGGAAAATTGTTTAAGGGTAACAGAATACAATGAAACATGGGCTGTTCTGGAAGATGGCCAGATTGTTTCGGACAATGATTTCTTTCTTGGAGATTACCGTGTAGGCTGTTATGCCTGGCAGGTCAAAGGTATGACGATGCTCAATGAATGTATCCCTGCCAAAGGAAAACTTGGATTATGGGAATATGATTTAAATTAGATTTGCGGCCTTACGCGGAAAGGCCGCCTTTTCATTTTTTTTATATTAGGCAAAAGCAGGGAGGTCTCTCTTACTTTTCTGTTTTTTCCATTTGTCTGATTTCCTGTTGTTCTATCGTAGCTTACTTCAAGACCAGATTCTTTAGCTTTTGGGCCTTTTGCGACTTTATATTGACTCATTTTTTTATAAACCATAGACATTCACCTAATCTTCTTTCTTTATTTTTTGTTTAAAATATCAAGATATGCCGTTAAGTTATTCCACCCAAGTTAAAATTAAAAAAAACGTCAAAAACCTCTCCGTTGCAGTGACTGTTAATATAACTTCAGAAATAGACAAGAGTGTAAATTGTTTATTCGAAAATGCGATAGAGGCAATGGAAGATGGAGGGACTCTAACTATTTGCTTAAATAATCAGATGGATAAATTAATAATTGATATAATTGATACAGGTATCGGAATTAGTGAAGAAGAGTTCAGGAAAATTGGAAAACCTTTCTTTAGTACAAAAGGGGATAAAGATACAGGTCTGGGAATGATGACAACCTTTAACATAATAAAAAGAATGAATGGCGTTATTCATCTGGCAAGTAAAGTGGGTGTGGGGACAACGTTTACACTTTCTTTTCCCATTTTTGATGATAAGAAGCAATCAAAGAACAAACTAAATAAATCACACGAAAACAGTATTTTATTAAAAATATAAAACGAAAGTTCTTATTAGACAGTGTAAACAGTCTATTTTTATTTATAATAATTTTAAAATTCTTAAATTTTTATATCATAATTAAAAAGACGTAAAAAGGGGTATTAATATGTACTCACGGATTACAAAATCAAAGGGAGATATTTAGACATGGAGAAACTTACATTAATTTTTGACTTAGATGATACATTAATACACTGCAATAAATATTTTAGAGATACCATTAATCAATTTGCTGCCCAAATGAAACAGTGGTTTCCGGAGCTTACTATTCAGCAAATTAAACAAATGCAGCTCGAGATTGATATGAAAAGTATTGCAGAACACGGACTTCATTCTTCCCGTTTTCCTGAGTCCCTTGCTGCGACTTATCTATATTTTAGTGAAAAGTATAATCAGTCCGTTGAACAAACCAAAGTAGATGAACTAAGAAGGATTGGGCAAGGTGTGTTTGAGATAGAAGTTCAGCCGTTTCCTCATATGTATGAAGTATTGAATACCTTGCGCCAGGATGGACACCACTTATTTATGTATACAGGCGGAGACAAAGCTAATCAAAATCGTAAGATTGTCCAATTAGAACTGGAGGCTTACTTTGGTAAACGAGTATTTATTTATGAACATAAAAATTCTGAGGCTTTAAGACAAGTTCTTCAAACTATAAAGGCGGATCCCAAAAAGACTTGGATGATTGGAAATTCATTAAAGACAGATATAAGACCGGCATTGGAAAATGGCATAAATGCCATTCATATTCCTTCACCTATTGAATGGAGTTATAACAACGTAAAGATTGATATAGCTCCAAAAGGGGAATTCTTGACGGTGAATTCGTTGCTGGATCTGCCACGAATTTTTAAAACTCATAATAGCAGATATAACGAAAATGTAGTTTGATGACTGACTGGGTTTCCACTGCGGAATCCAGTTTTTTATTTACTATTAATATTAACCGGTTAATCCCCCCATTTTAAATGCATGCTTAATGAACAGCAGTTTCCCCCTTTTGCAACTGAAACAAGAGTTAATAAAATTCCACTAGGAGTATATTTTATAGTGATGGGAGTACTAACTCCCGCCGAGTTAATTAACCGGTCAACTTCCTTTTTATTCCCCGTTTGCGCTGCATTCATAATACGGCGGGCAAAACCAGGGTCAGATATTCTGTTAAGTAAAACCACCGCTTCACTGGCGATTTTTTGCATACTTTTGATAGAGCTTTCAAATATGCCGATATTTATAGGCGGGTATTGAGGGGGGAACCGATAAAGGTAATTTGGATAATAAACATATTGATGGTAGTACATCCTTAACACCTCCTTGCTTCTTCTTTTATTTTTATGCTTACGTTTTTCATACAGTGACAAGGTTAAATAAAACATTAAATAAAATGAAATCTTGATGATAAAAATCCTTATCTTGTTTAAATTTCTTATTATTAGGTATAAGAAATGTAAGTGTCTGTTTTTAATGTAGATACGAAGGAGGTAGTAAGTTGTGAAGGGAGGATGGTATTATCAAGAAGTATGAAGAAAAATCTGAAGATCAATTAAAGCAGGAATTAGGTTCTTATTTAATTGAACAAAAAGGAGATCGTGTCATAACGGATGATAATTCAAAAGACAACTTGTAAAAGGAAAGGGTGATACCAGATGAAGAGGTATTGCCCTTTCCTATCTGCGTTTCATATCTTATATAATAAAGTATTGATACAAATTCATTGGGAAAAATTTCAGGTTGAAGAGAGTGTTTTGAGGTGGTATTCTAATTTAGCTGCTTCGTTAACGAATTGAAGTTGAAAAACAATTTCTTTTCTTTTTCGTAGAAGTTGACACCAACGAATAGGTATGATAAGATAATAAATGTCGCTGATTCATTAACTTTCTTATTTTTAAGGGGTTGACGAAGCTAGCAACATATTAT
>NZ_JAAOEO010000027.1 GCF_011393025.1 Neobacillus terrae
TAGTTGGGACATGCGTCCCTGTGAGAGTAGGACGTTGCCAGGCAAACGAAAGACAACCTGTATGGGTTGTCTTTTTTATTTGGTCATGAACAGAGTTTCAGGGACAAAACATAACCACAGGAGCAAAGAATAGTCCTTGAACCAGTGCCTCGAGGGAAGTCTCGACCACGGCTGCAAACAGACAGTAGCTTGACCGTCTGCGGAAAACGAGCTCGTGGAAGCAAAAATCAACAGGCAAGTATTAAAAAATGATCTAAAAGATAAAATACTTCCCGTCCTTTTTAAGAAATCCAAGATAGACATACACGTAAACCCAAAGAGCCTCATAAAATAGTATTCAAGTACTATAGCAAAAATATAATTCGAAAAATTGTATACAATTGAAAGGGCCAGGGCAGAATAGGTGTATGGAGGTGGAGGAATGAGTTCGTTATTTGCGCATAGCCAGCCTGGGGAAAGTTGCGTTATTTGTGAGGAATTCAAAGAAAAAGGTATTCATCTATACACTGTCTTTATCTGCACTGAATGCGAAAAGGAACTGATTCATACAGAAACGAATCATCCAAAATATAAGTATTTTTTAAAACAGTTAAAAAAGATAACCACACCAGAAATTTTTTCATAAGAGTCCTGTTAAGGGCTTTTTTTTAGCTAATCATAATTTAATCCATAAATTCTGAACGCATAAGCAAAACTGGGGCATCCTCAAAAGTATTTGGCGGATGCCAAGTTTTTCTAATGAAAAGATGTACCCGACACTGCTTTTTGATAAAATGAACTAGACACTTAAAAGGAAGTAAAGATAATGGATCAAAAAAAGACACCTTTATATACAGCGCTTATCGAACATAGCAGCAAAAAGCCTATTTCATTTCATGTACCGGGGCATAAATACGGAAAGGTTTTTCCAACTGAAGAAGGAGATAACTTTAGGGGAATTCTTAAATTGGATGCTACGGAAATTACCGGGCTCGATGATTTGCATTCTCCTGAAGGTCCCATCCGTGAAGCACAGACATTGCTTGCCAATTTATATGGAGCGCATCAAAGTTTTTTTCTTGTAAATGGCTCTACCTCTGGCAATTTAGCTATGGTAATGGCAGCATGTAATGTAAATGATGTCGTTCTAGTACAAAGAAATTGCCATAAGTCCATTATGAATGCTTTAAAGCTTGCAAAGGCCCAGCCGGTTTTTCTAGGTCCTGACTATTTGGATGACTGGAAAATAGCAGCCGGAATAAGCAGGGAGACAGTTGAAAAAGCACTTGAAGTCTATCCTCAGGCAAAGGCGTTGATCCTTACATATCCGAATTATTATGGGATAGCCGCGGATATGGAAAGCATTATCTCTTTAGCACATGAAAAGAATATTCCTGTTCTGGTTGATGAGGCCCATGGGGCGCACTTTAAACTGGGCGGTTCATTTCCGTCATCTGCAGTGGAGATTGGAGCAGATATTGTTGTTCAATCTGCGCATAAAACACTGCCAGCGATGACGATGGGTTCATATTTGCATTTTAATAGCCAGAGAATAAAGCTTGAGACTGTTGAAGAATATTTGCATATTTTCCAATCCAGCAGCCCATCTTACCCAATAATGGCCTCTTTGGATTTAGCCAGGGGTTATCTTGGTACTTATGGAGAAGCGGATAAGAAGCATGTACTTAAACAAATTCATTTATTCAGGCAGCTTTTGAAGGAAATACCCCAAATTAAACTTTTGGAATATCCAAATGGCCAAGGTGATCCTTTAAAAATAACGATACAATCAGCCTGCAGTTTAAGTGGTTTTGAAATTCAAAGTCTTTTGGAGGCTAATAGTATATATACGGAGCTGGCGGACCCTTTTAACGTGTTGTTTGTTTTCCCTCTGCTGAAAGATGGAATGGCATACCCTGTGAATGAAACGTTAGAAAAGATAAGACACTCTTTAAAAGATTTAAAAATGGCCGTTCAGCCAAGTTACACTAGTTATAAAGGAAATGCCATCTCTGAGCTTACTATCCCTTTTGATGAAATGCCCAGCTATGAGGCAGCAGAGATACCCTTGCATGAGGCAGTGGGAACAATTGCAGCTGAATCCATTATCCCCTATCCACCAGGAATACCTTTAATCCTGGCAGGCGAAAGGATTACAATAGAAATGTTGAAAAACCTGCTGGAATTAAGAAAAAGCGGAGCCAGGTTCCAGGGAGGCTCAATTACAGAAAAAAATATGCTGAAAGTATTACGGCCTTAATGGCATTACATAGGACCGGTTTTTGGAGGGTATAATTTTTATGGAAAACGGAGTATTTATTACGATTGAAGGGCCAGAGGGAGCAGGTAAATCGACTGTGATAGTCATGCTCGCACAACGGCTTGAAGAAGAAGGATATCCTGTCCTGCTGACAAGGGAACCAGGTGGAATTGAAATTGCGGAGCAAATTAGGAAGGTGATTCTGAATCCTGATAATACCGCAATGGATCCGAGGACGGAAGCCCTGCTATATGCTGCGGCCAGAAGGCAGCACCTTACAGAGAAGGTGAAACCCGCTCTAGAAAAAGGAAGTATAGTACTTTGTGACAGATTTGTTGATAGTTCGCTTGCTTACCAGGGCTATGCCCGAGGTTTGGGAATGGAAGAAGTATTTACGATTAATCAGTTTG
Source organism: Neobacillus terrae (assembly GCF_011393025.1). Taxonomy (GTDB): domain Bacteria; phylum Bacillota; class Bacilli; order Bacillales; family Cytobacillaceae; genus Neobacillus_A; species Neobacillus_A terrae. The sequence continues at coordinate 2,650 of NZ_JAAOEO010000027.1, forward strand.
CTATTGAAAATATGATGCCTGATACGACTCTTTATTTTGATATTGATCCTGAAGAGGGATTAAAGCGGATAAACAGTCATAAGGGAAGGGAAATCAACCGGCTTGATCTCGAAGCTCTCGATTTCCACAAAAAGGTAAGGGAAGGCTATTTAATTTTAAAAGAACGCTTCCCGGAGAGGTTTATATCAATTGATGCTTCAGCTTCTGTGGAAGATGTGTTTACATTTGCATTTGAAAGTCTTAAAGAACGCATTGCAAAAATAAGAGAATGAGCCTTCTGAGAAGGCTTTTTTATATAGGAATTCTTGCCGTTTTGCCTGCTGGCTTAAATTCAATAAAAAAAGGGTAAAGATTAAGAGTATAATAGGAATTCCTGATAATTTCCATTTTGATTACCATGTATGGAACATTAATACCTGTTATAATAAAAAGAGAATATGTCGGGAATAAATTGAAGGGGAGATTTATATGAAATTAATTTTAGCTGTTGTACAGGATCAGGATAGCAATCGTTTATCACAGGCTTTGATGGAGAACAATTTCCGTTCTACAAAGCTTGCTTCAACAGGTGGCTTTTTAAGGGCTGGAAATACAACCTTTATGATTGGTACTGATGACATCCGTGTAGATAAAGCCCTTCAGGTTATTAAGGATAGCTGCAAGTCAAGAGACCAGCTGGTCGCTCCTGTATCTCCAATGGGAGGAAACGCAGATTCTTATGTCCCATATCCCGTTGAAGTACAAGTAGGCGGAGCTACAGTATTTGTATTACCAGTTGAAAACTTTATGCAATTTTAAAAGAAAAGTCCGAGGAAAAAAAGATGAAAATTAATCAGGATTTACGCTTGAATATAGATCAGCTGAAGGCAGACCAAAAGCAGCAGCCTTTAAATAGTTCAAGGTTTAATGACTATGTCCAAAAACAGGAACAAAAACTTCATGTTGATGGTCTGAGGCAGCTGCTCGATGATATTGGAAATGCTGGGGACAGGCTTGCCCGTTCCCGAAACTTTAAGGACTTAGCAAAGTTTAAGACACTGGTAAAGAAATTTGTTAAAGAAACAGTGGACTTTGGCATGGGGCTTAAGCAGTCCCATAGCTGGAACCGGTTTGGCCAGGGAAGATCGTTAAAGACTGTGGAAACAATAGATCAGAAGCTGATGGAATTAACCGAGGAATTAACGCAAAAAGAAGAAAAATCAATAGATGTTCTAGGGAAAATAGGGGAAATCAAGGGTCTGTTGATTAATTTATATACGTAAGAGAGTGATAGGGTTGGCTAAAACATGGGGACAATTGGAAGAAATGCAGCCTACAGTGCTGAAAATGATGAAAAACAGCATAGTAAAGAACCGCGTAGCCCATGCCTATATACTGGAAGGCATGAGGGGGACCGGAAAAAGGGAAATCAGTTTACTGCTTGCCCGTTCCTTGTTTTGCGAATCACCAGTTGAAGGATATAAACCCTGCGAAAACTGCAATAACTGCAAAAGAATTCAGAGTGGAAATCATCCGGATATACATCTTTTGGAGCCAGATGGCTTATCAATAAAAAAACAACAGATTAAAGAATTGCAAGAAGAATTTTCAAAAAAAGCTGTTGAGTCATCCAGAAAGATTTATATGATAATCGATGCCGACAAAATGTCTGCAGGAGCTGCTAACAGCCTTCTTAAATTTTTGGAAGAACCAAACTCACAGACAACGGCCCTGCTGGTTACAGAGCAGGTTCAGCAGATACTTCCAACCATTATATCCAGATGCCAAATTTTATCTTTTAAACCTTTACCCACTTCTGCAATGGTTAAACAACTGACTGAAAACGGCATTGATTTACAAAATGCCCCTTTGCTTGCACATATCACGAATAATTTGGATGAGGCCATAGCACTAAATGTCGATGATTGGTTTGCACAAGCCCAAAAAATAGTGGTAAAATTATATGAAGTGTTGAAAAAGAATCCGCTTGAAGCAATGGTCACCCTTCAGGGGGATTGGTTTCCACACTTTAAAGATAAAGAGCAGGTAAATCGTGGTTTAGATCTTTTATTGCTTATTTTTAAGGATTTATTATATATACAGCTAGACAAGCAGGATCAAATTGTCTTTAAAAAGGAAAGTGAGCGGTTAAGGCAATTTGCTCTGCATACTTCAGGAAAAAGCATCACTGGGCAAATGACTGCCATTCTGGATGCCAAAAGAAAGCTGCAGGCGAATATGAATCCTCAATTAATGATGGAGCAGCTTGTTTTAAAATTGCAGGAGGGATCTATACTTGTATGATGTTGTAGGAGTACGCTTCAAAAAAGCGGGGAAAATATATTATTTTGATCCCGGAGATCTCTCAATTCAAAAAGACGACTTTGTCATCGTGGAAACTGTCCGCGGTGTGGAATATGGAAAAGCAGTAGTTCCACGCAAACAAGTGGACGAGCATGATGTAGTGCTTCCATTGAAAAAGGTTGTCAGAATTGCAGATCAAAAGGATCGGATGCTGGTGGAAGAAAACAGGCAGGCCGCACGGGAAGCATACGATGTGTGCTGTGATAAAGTAAATGAGCATAATCTCGATATGAAGCTGGTAGATGTAGAATATACATTTGACCGCAATAAAGTAATCTTTTATTTTACCGCTGATGGAAGAGTTGATTTTCGTGAGCTGGTAAAAGATCTGGCAGCAATTTTCCGAACCCGAATCGAACTTCGCCAGATTGGAGTAAGAGATGAAGCCAAAATGCTGGGTGGTATCGGGCCATGCGGACGTATGCTTTGCTGTTCAACTTTTTTAGGTGACTTCGATCCGGTTTCAATTAAAATGGCCAAGGATCAAAATCTTTCTTTAAATCCTACAAAAATTTCCGGCTTATGCGGACGTTTAATGTGCTGCTTAAAGTACGAAAATGATGAATATGAATCTGCAAAAGAGCAGCTTCCGGACTTGGGAGAAGTTATTGAAACTCCAATGGGCAAAGGGAAGGTTGTAGGTTTAAATATTTTGGAGCGAGTTCTTCAGATAGAGTTTAAAGAACAGGAAAGAGTTCTGGAGTACACGCTGGAGGAAATTATTAAAGAAGGTGCCTTTTCTGTACAATCCACAGATTAATGAGGTGGAAGCGTGGATAAGAAAGAGATTTTTGAATCAGTGACGAATATGGAAAGCCAAATTGGCGAGCTTTACCAGAGACTTGGGGAGTTAAAGAAGCATTTGGCGGAAATACTAGAAGAAAATCACGGGTTAAAAATTGAGAATGAACTTTTGAGACGCCGTCTTGATTTAACTGCTACAGAAGTAAAAGCAAAAGGGGATAAACGGAAAAAGACAGGCCCGACTGTTAGTACCGGTGAAAAAGCCATTGATATTGGCGAGGGATACGACAATCTTGCCCGTCTTTACCAGGAAGGATTCCATATCTGCAATCTGCATTTTGGAAGCTTGCGAAAAGAGGGAGACTGCCTATTCTGTTTATCATTTCTCAATAAAAAGTAGACAGCCTTCCATTTGGAAGGCTATTTTTCTGGTTCATTTAGGAAATTATAGGATTTTAACCTTGTGGATAACTTGAACTAGGTTATTGTAATCCAGCTCCAGCGCCCAGCCCCTCGGGGTCATAAGCCAAATCACTTCAGAAATCAGGATTTCTTACGTGATTCGTCTTATGCCTGTCGGAGGCCCACAGGATGTGGGTCAGGAAGGCGTTGCCACAGGATGTGGCGATTTTAGCCTTTCATCATCTGACTAGGGCGCTTGCGCCTTTTGTTCTTATAAGGAATATTTTAACGGGGGATTATTAATGGTTATGTTAAAAGATGATGAACGGCTGGATTATTTACTTGCTGAGGATTTGCGGATTATTCAAAGTCCCTCTGTCTTCGCTTTTTCCCTGGATGCCGTTCTTCTTGCAAGGTTTGCATATGTCCCGATTCAAAAAGGGAATTTAATTGATTTATGCAGTGGAAATGGGGTTATTCCGCTTTTTCTTAGTGCTAGGACAAAAGGTACTATTACTGGCGTGGAAATTCAGGAGCGCCTTTATGATATGGCTGTAAGAAGTATTGATTATAATGGACTTCAGGACAGGCTTCATATGATTCACGGAGATATTAAAGAAATGCCGGAAAAGCTGGGTCATGGTAAATATGATATTGTCACTTGCAATCCTCCATATTTTACAACGCCTTCTAAGAATGAAATGAACCCTAATGAACATTTAGCCATTGCACGCCATGAAATTTTCTGTACACTGGAAGATACGGTTCGGGTATCAAGCCAATTATTGAGGTCGGGAGGCAAGGCAGCGTTTGTCCACCGTCCGGGAAGACTAATAGATATTATTACATTGATGAGAAAATATCGGCTTGAGCCAAAAAGGATTCAGTTTGTTTATCCGAAGGAAGGCAAGGAATCCAATATCCTGCTTGTTGAAGGAGCTAAGAATGGAAATCCTGATTTAAAGATTTTACCTCCTCTGTTTGTTTATAATGAGGAAAATGAATATACTCCGGAGATAAGAGAGATTTTATATGGAGAATAAGGGACATTATTTTTATGTACTAACATGCAGGGATGGCAGTTATTATGGCGGATATACCAATAATCTTGAAAGGCGCCTGAAGCTTCATAATGAAGGGAAAGGAGCCAAGTACACAAGAGGGCGCGGTCCTGTCAGTCTTACATTTGCCAAAGAATTTGATACAAAAGAGGAAGCAATGAAAGCAGAATATAGGTTTAAGCAATTAACCCGGCTGAAAAAAGAGCAATTTTTAAATAGAGAAACGAGTGATATAAATGTGGCAGCAGAAAAGCTTTGAAAATGAAAATACTAAAGGGATCCTCTACCTAGTTCCAACACCAATTGGCAATCTTGAAGATATGACCTTCCGGGCCGTCCGAATTTTAAAGGAAGCAGATCTTATTGCTGCAGAAGATACCCGTAATACAAAAAAACTATGCAATCATTTTGAGATCACAACCCCGCTAATCAGCTATCATGAGCATAATAAGGAAGCAATCGGAGGCAAGCTGATTGAAAAACTGCGGGAGGGTGCCAAAATTGCCGTTGTGACTGATGCAGGTACACCAGCAATCTCAGACCCGGGATTTGAACTTATTGAAAGTGCGATTAAAGAAAAGCTAACTGTAGTTCCACTCCCTGGGGCAAATGCTGCTGTTACAGCCTTAATTGCTTCTGGGCTATTAAGCCAGCCTTTTTATTTCTATGGCTTTTTAAATCGGCAAAAGAAAGAAAAGCGGAAAGAGCTTGAAGAATTAAAGAAACAACAAGCCTCGCTGATTTTTTATGAATCGCCCCATCGTTTAAAAGACACCCTTGCTCTGCTTCTTGAGGTATTAGGCGACCGAAGGATTGCAGTATGCAGAGAGATTACAAAGAAATACGAGGAATTTATAAGAGGAACTATAAGCGAAATAGTCAGCTGGGCTGATGAGAATGATCCAAGGGGAGAATTTTGCCTGATAATAGAAGGTACGGATGAGGTTCCACAAGAGGAAGATTTATGGTGGGCAAACATTTCTATCGAGGATCATGTAAATCATTACATAGAATCCGGACAAATGAATTCCAAAGAGGCAATTAAACAGGCCGCTAAAGACAGGGGAATGAATAAAAGGGATGTTTATCAGGCCTTTCATATTGATTAAGGACAGAATGGCACTTGAATCCCGAGAATAATAAAAAAGCTTCTCCAGCTGGAAGGAGAAGCTTTTTTATCGTTTAATCAAGTTATGATCTTACTTTACAGTTTCAAAAGTGTTTTGGATTTCTTTGATTAGCTGCTCTGCACCTTCGCGGCTAAGAATTAATTTTCCGCCTGCAAGGGTGATATTGTCATCAGAAACTTCACCAGTGATTTGGCAAGTCATATTTGGCTTGTATTTTTTCAAAATAATGCGCTCGTCATCTACATAGATTTCAAGAGCATCCTTTTCAGCAATACCAAGTGTACGTCTTAATTCGATTGGAATAACCACACGGCCTAACTCATCAACTTTACGAACGATACCAGTAGATTTCATTTAAATTTTCTCCTCTCGCTTATAAACATTTTCTCTATATGTTTTTATTCGTCATTATTCGACAAAATTTTTAACACCTTAATAATACCAGCCATTCCAAAAAACGTCAATTACTTTCACCCGAAAAATAATAGAAACTTTTGGAATAACAATAAAACACTATTTAATCAATGTTTTGTATATAAAAGTAATTAAATTTTATATAGAAAAGGCAAAAATTGAATAATTTTGATAAAATGATGATTGTTCACTTTTTCGACATATTTCAACAGTAATTTAAAATGTCCCGTCATATGATTCGTTACCACTAAGCTTTTTATAGGGATAGTTAAAAAGGTTATTTTACACAATAAGAGGATTTTATTGTCAGGTTTATTGCACAAACAGCAGATTTTCGGTATATTTTGTTGATATAATAGCAAGGAAAGAGGCAATAATGAATATATTATTCACTTTTTATAGAAAGATAAGGAGGGACTTTCATGAATGAAAAATTAAAGACATTTTATCTGACAACACCAATTTACTATCCAAGCGGAAATTTACATATTGGGCATGCCTACACCACAGTGGCAGGCGATGCAATGGCACGCTATAAGAGGATGCGTGGTTATGATGTTATGTATCTGACAGGAACAGATGAACATGGTCAAAAAATTCAGCGGAAGGCTGAAGAAAAGGGTATTACTCCTCAGCAATATGTAGATGAGATCGTGAGCGGAATTCAGGATTTATGGAAAAAGCTTGATATCTCATATGATGATTTTATTCGGACTACTCAGGACCGACATAAAGAAATTGTGGAAACACTATTTGCCAAGCTTCTGGAACAGGGAGACATTTATCTGGATCAGTATGAAGGATGGTACTGTACCCCGGATGAAGCGTTTTTTACGGACCGCCAATTGGTCGACGGAAAATGCCCTGACTGCGGAAGGCCTGTTGAAAAGGTTAAGGAAGAATCCTATTTTTTCAGAATGAGTAAATATGCTGACCGTCTTTTAAAATTCTACGAGGAAAATCCAGACTTTATCCAGCCTGAATCGCGGAAGAATGAAATGATCAATAACTTTATTAATCCGGGTCTGGAGGATCTTGCCGTTTCAAGAACTTCATTTGAATGGGGAATAAAAGTTCCTGGTGATCCTAAACATGTTATTTATGTATGGATAGATGCTTTATCTAACTATATTACGGCTCTTGGCTATGGAACAGATAATGATTCCAAGTATTTAAAATACTGGCCAGCTGATGTTCATCTGGTAGGTAAGGAAATTGTCCGTTTCCACACTATTTACTGGCCAATTATGTTAATGGCTTTAGATATTCCTCTTCCTAAAAAGGTATTTGCCCATGGCTGGCTTTTGATGAAGGACGGAAAGATGTCTAAATCTAAAGGAAACGTAGTGGATCCGGTCACCTTGATTGACAGATATGGACTGGACGCTCTCCGCTATTATTTGCTTCGTGAAGTTCCTTTTGGCGCAGATGGTGTATTTACACCAGAAGGCTTTGTCGAAAGAATCAATTTTGATTTGGCAAATGATCTTGGAAACCTGCTGAACAGAACTGTAGCCATGATTGACCGCTACTTTGACGGCGTTATCCCTGAGTATAAAGGAACTGTTGGCAAGTTCGATTCTTCTCTTCAGGAGATGAATAAAGAAACAGTCGAGAAATATGAAGAAGCTCTGGAAAATATGGAGTTCTCAGTAGCGCTTTCAGCCATTTGGCAGCTAATCAGCAGGACAAATAAGTACATTGATGAAACGCAGCCATGGAATCTCGCGAAAAATGAAGAAGCTAAACCTGAACTTGAAAGTGTAATGGTTCACTTGGCAGAATCTCTGCGCAGGGTGGCTGTATTACTCAAACCATTTTTAACAAAAACTCCTACTGAAATTTTTGGACAGCTTGGACTGGAGTCAGAAGAATTAAAGGCATGGGATAGCCTTGCTGAGTTCTCAAAGATTCCGGCAGGAACCAAAGTTCAAAAAGGAAACCCAATTTTCCCTCGTCTTGAAATTGCAGAAGAGGTTGAATTCATTAAAACTCAAATGCAGGGAACAGAGCCTGTGAAGGAAGAGCCAAAGGTTGAGGTTGAAAAGTCTGATACTGAAGAAATTTCGATTGATGATTTTATGAAAATTGACTTGCGGGTGGCAACAGTACTACATGTTGAGCCGGTGAAAAAAGCAGATAAGCTGTTAAAGCTTCAGTTGGATCTTGGTTATGAAAAACGTCAGGTAGTTTCAGGTATTGCACAATATTATAAGCCTGAAGAATTAGTTGGCCGAAAGGTTATTTGCGTAACAAATTTAAAACCAGTAAAACTTCGCGGCGAGTTGTCTGAGGGTATGATTTTGGCAGGTTCTGTCGAAGGAAAACTGTCGGTTGCTTCAGTGGATGAAAGCCTGCCAAACGGGGCAAAAGTGAAGTAATTAACCGGGGAATGTTCCACGTGTAACAGCGTAAGGAGCATTCCTTTTTGTTTTTCAAAAGGGTAAATTCTTTTTTAAAATCCGTCGAACTGTGTAAAATAAGGAATGACCAAGTGTGAATTTATTGGCGAAAAGGATATAACTCTATGCTCTTAAAATTTTCTAAAGAGGAGATAAACGATGTTATTTGATACCCATGTCCATCTTAATGATGAGCAGTATAAAGAGGATTTAGAAGAAGTCATTGCGCGTGCACAGGAAATGGGTGTTTCGGAGATGACAGTTGTGGGCTTTGACCGGCCAACAATTAAAAAGGCGATGGAGCTAGCGGAAAAATATGAGTTTATTTACGCATGTGTCGGCTGGCACCCGGTTGATGCTATTGACATGACAGAGGAAGACCTGAAGTGGATCGAGGAGCTGACTTCGCACCCCAAGGTGGTAGCTATTGGGGAAATGGGCCTTGATTATCATTGGGACAAGTCGCCTAAAGACATTCAAAAAGAAGTTTTTCGTAAACAAATCAGGCTGGCTAAAAAAGTGAAGCTGCCAATTGTTATTCATAACCGTGAAGCTACAGCAGATATTGTTGAAATTCTGAAAGAAGAAGGGGCAGAGGAAGTAGGGGGCATTATGCACTGTTTCAGTGGAAGTGTAGAAACGGCCAAAGAATGTGTTGAAATGAATTTTTATATTTCCCTTGGAGGGCCTGTGACTTTTAAGAATGCGAAAAAGCCAAAAGAGGTAGCTGATGAGGTTCCTTTGGAAAAACTGCTGATTGAAACGGACTGCCCTTATTTAGCTCCTCATCCGTACAGAGGAAAAAGAAATGAACCCGGTTATGTAAGATTGGTAGCTGAGCAAATTGCTGACATTAAAGGCATCTCTCTTGAAGAGGTGGCAAATGTGACAACCAGGAATGCCAGAGAAATTTTCGGCATAAATCGATAGGACAATCTGTCGAGAGCGGGGGGATTTTGTCCTAATTTTTCTGATCATATAATGTTCTACATGTCTCCTTTTCATCATAGGATAGTTTGTGTCGAGAAGTTTTCCTTTGCATTTTGTCCTACTTTATGCATAATTAAAAATACGTTCCAGCAAAGTGTATTGGTTGACAGTCGGCACCATAGTTCTTTATAATCACTCCAAAGAAAAGGAGGCGTTTTTCATCGTAATCAAAGACATGAAAAACCTGTTTTCTAAGTCTTTGAGCGGAAAGAAAGTGATGATTCTTGTTGCTAGTTTCCTAGTTTTTGCAGCTACCCTCGGAGTTCTTTTTTATGAGGGATCAAAGAAAACGGTAGCATTAACATTAAATGGCAAGGAAACAGTCATCAAAACACACGCAGATACGATCCAGGACATCTTTGACGAACTTAAAATATCCCTACGCTCAGAAGATTACGTGTTTCCCACGACAAACACCAAGGTGAAAAATAACCTGGCGATTGTCTGGAAACCGGCTAAACAGGTTCAAATTGTGAAAGACAACGAGAAAAAAACGGTCTGGACAACAGCAGAAACAGTTGCTGAGCTCCTCAAACAACAAAACATTGTTTTGAACGCACATGACCAAATTTCTCCAGGAACGCAAGAAACGATTAAAGGTAGGATGGATGTTGCTATCAAAAAAGCAATGCCGCTTACACTAGTGGACGGCGGACATCAGAAACAGGTTTGGTCCACTTCGGCTACGGTCGCTGACTTTTTAAAACAGCAGGGAATCAAGCTAAATAACTTAGACCGGGTTGAACCGTCATTGACTGAAACAGTCATGGAAAATGCCGTTATCAACGTTATTCGAGTAGAAAAAGTCACCGATGTGGTGGAAGAACCAGTTCAATTTGCTGTAGTAACCAAGAAGGATACTCAATTGGAAAAAGGAAAACAGAAAGTGGTAACAGAGGGACAGCAGGGTTTGATCTCTAAAAACTTTGAAGTAATCCTTGAAAACGGCAAAGAAAAATCCAGAAAACTGATTAGCGAGAAAAAGGTAAGAGATAAGCAGGACAAAGTAGTAACAATGGGAACAAAAGAATTAGTCGCACAGGTTTCACGGGGCGAGGTAAGCGCAAGCAAAGAATTCTACGTAAGCAGTACAGCTTATACAGCGAGCTGCAATGGATGCTCAGGGCATACAGCTACAGGAATCAATCTTCTAGCTAACCCTGGGGCAAAGGTAATTGCTGTGGATCCGAGTGTAATTCCGCTTGGAACGAAGGTTTATGTAGAAGGTTATGGATACGCAGTAGCGGCAGATACCGGTGGTGCAATCAGAGGGTACAAGATCGACGTCTTTTTCCCCTCTAATTCTGAAGCTTACCGGTGGGGTGCACACAAAGTGAAAATTAAAATACTTAAATAGTTATGCTGATGCAGGGGATGGGGGTCCTCTGCATTTTGCTTTTTTTCAGGATTTCTTTATACTAACAGTAAAACATTTAATATTAATTTATGTGTTTTACCTATTATATAGACGAATTATATTACAGAAATGTTTCAGTTTTTTTTCAAATATATATAAATTTTTTTAAACCGTCAAGGTAGTTTAAGAAAAATAATTAAAAATATAGAAAAAAACTGTGTTAATTTATTTCTATATGTATTAACGGCTTGGGAAAAGCCTTTTTTTGGAGGAAAAATGAAAATAAAAGAAATCATAGTAGTAGAGGGAAAAGACGATACAACAGCAATAAAAAGAGCAGTTGAGGCTGATACGATTGAAACAAATGGGTCAGCGGTTAATAGTGAAACAATTGAAAAGGTGAAACTTGCCCAGCAGACAAGGGGAGTTATTATTTTCACTGATCCTGATTTTCCAGGAGAAAAAATAAGAAAAACAATAACCGAGAAAGTCCCAGGCTGCAAGCATGCATTTTTAGAAAAAGAAAAAGCCATTGCTAAAAATAATAGGGGACTTGGCGTGGAGCATGCAACTCCGGAAGTAATACGCGAAGCTTTAAAGAATGCACTTTTAATGCAGGAGGAAATAGAGGAGCTTATAACCCAAGGCGATTTGATTGATGCCGGCCTTATAGGTGGCGAGGGAGCCAAAGAAAGGCGAATAAAGCTTGGAAAGCTCCTTAAAATAGGCTATGCCAATGGAAAACAGCTTCATAAACGCTTGATGATGTTTCAGATCAGCAGGCTGGAATTTTCAAAAGCCCTTGCTGCAATACTTCAGGAGGAAGAAAATGAATAAAGACATTGCAACTCCCATCAGAACGAGGGAGATTCTTGAAAAATACGGATTTTCATTCAAAAAAAGTCTCGGACAAAATTTTTTAATTGATACAAACATACTAAAGAAGATTGTCGAAGCGGCTCAGCTTAAAGAAGATTCAGCCGTAATTGAAATTGGCCCGGGAATTGGAGCCCTTACTGAGCAGCTTGCCAGAAGTGCTGCAAAGGTTGCAGCATTTGAAATTGACCAGCGTCTCCTCCCTATTCTAAAGGATACACTTTCACCCTACCCAAACGTAAAAGTAATCCACCAGGATGTTCTTAAAGCCGATGTTAAAGGAATGATGGAGGAAGAGTTTAACGCCAATCAGGATGTCATGGTCGTAGCCAACCTCCCTTATTATGTGACAACACCAATCATTATGAAGCTTTTGGAGGCTCAGCTCCCTATCAGAGGGATAGTCGTTATGCTCCAAAAGGAAGTAGCAGAAAGGATTTCTGCCAGCCCAGGTTCGAAGGAGTATGGATCTTTATCCATTGCCATTCAATACTACACTAAGGCTGAAATTGTGATGGTTGTACCTAAAACAGTCTTTGTTCCGCAGCCTAATGTGGACTCTGCTGTAATTAGACTAACTAGACGTGAAAGACCCCCAGTGGAAGTTAAAAGTGAAAGCTTCTTTTTTCAGGTAACAAAAGCAAGCTTTGCCCAAAGGAGAAAAACGATCCTCAATAACCTAACAAGCCAGCTTCCGGATGGTAAACAGAGGAAAGAGGAGATATTAACTGCTTTGGCTGCCAGCGGAATTGAAGCAGGGAGAAGAGGAGAAACTCTTTCGCTCACGGAATTTGCCCGCTTAAGCGATGAATTGTACCCACTTTTTAATTAGGCCCTTTAATCAAGGGTCTTTTTTTTATGCTTTTTCAAAGCATATTTTTTGATTTGGCACAATGTTGATTGGAACGGGGGATGGGCTACTCCTCATAAATGCTTTTGTATTTTCTTCGTGTGGTGTTTAATTGAGGATGCCATTTCAATGTCCTGTGGGAATAACCGCAAGGGAGACCCAGCAGACGACGCACAAACAGCGAGGAGAAAGACCTTGAGAGCTACGCGCTGAAGTTTGACAGGCTCCAGAAACCGCCCTTGGTAATCGAGTCCCTAAAGCGGAAATCAATAGGAAAATTTAACGGAGCCATTTTAAATGTCGGTCTTAATACACCTGGGGCATGAGTTTTCTTGATTAATTTTCCAATTCACAACAGGCAAGGCCATTGCATAGCTTATGAGAGAAATATAAAGGCCTATAAATTCCTGGTCTTATTGGAGTGACGGCAATGGAAGTTAAGAAGAATGATATTGTCGGAAGGCATTCATACAATTGCGATATTCTATTCCGGGTTATAGATATAACTGAAGTAAACGGAAAAAAATATGCCATTCTTTATGGTGAGGATTTCCGTATCGTTGCTGACGCTCCATATGATGATGTGGTGGTTATTGACCAAAACACTCGGAGACAGCTTATAGAGGAATCCAAGACATTGGAGGAACAATCCTTCCGGCTTTTTAGACAGGATGTAGATTTACTGCGGCAAAGACAGGAATATGAAACAACGGATGGTTATTCAAAAACAGCTGCATATTTCCAAATGCCCGGAAAAGTCCTTCATATGGATGGGGATTCAGCCTATTTAAAGAAGTGCATGACGGTATATGAGAAAATAGGTGTTCCTGTTTTTGGTGTTCACTGTAATGAAAAAGAAATGCCGGCTAAGGTTGGCCAGCTTATAGACTATTACAGGCCTGATATCCTGGTTATAACGGGTCATGATGCATATTCCAAAGCAAAAGGAAAAATGGGGGATATTAATGCATACCGCCATTCCAAGCATTTTGTCCAAACTGTATTGGAGGCACGGAAGAAATCTCCTCACCTAGACCAGCTTGTTATTTTTGCAGGTGCCTGCCAGTCACATTTTGAATCTCTAATCCAGGCAGGTGCCAATTTTGCCAGTTCTCCATCAAGAATTAATATTCATGCATTAGATCCGGTTTACATTGTTGCAAAAATAAGCTTTACACCCTTTATGGAGAGAATTAACGTATGGGATGTCCTCCGCAATACCCTTTCAGGTGAAAAAGGGCTAGGAGGCATTGAAACAAAAGGCGTCTTAAGGACAGGGATGCCATACAAACCAGTACAAGAAGAAGAATAATTCCTGCCTTTCTTTGCGGAGAAAGGTTTTTTGTTTTATGGGTTCTAAAATTTTTATGCTTATCTTACTAGATTATCTTTGTGAAAAAAGGGAATTGTAAATGTGGTTAAAAACCAATACATATAACACTTTATAAATGGACACGCTAAAAATGTTGAAAAATAGCAGAAAATGAATAAGAAAAGTTATTGACAATCTTTTTGTTTGACTGATATAATTTTATGTTTTTGTTTGACATAAGTGTGTCAGCGTGTTATACTTTACATAGTGAGGTGGGACCGAATGCCAAAAACATTAGCCGATATTAAAAAGGCTCTAGACTCAAACTTAGGGAAACGATTATTGCTAAAAGCAAACGGCGGACGCAGAAAGACCATTGAACGGTCTGGTGTACTTGCTGAAACTTATCCCTCTGTATTTGTTATTGAATTAGATCAGGAAGAGAACGCTTTTGAGCGCGTTTCCTACAGCTATGCAGATGTTTTAACTGAAACGGTTCAAATTACCTTCTACGAAGATGCAGCAGGACAAGTGGCTTTAAGCTAAATATAACGCTTCAAGCGGGCAGGAAACCATCTGGTTTGCTGCTTTTTACATTTTTAGGATTCATTAAAAAATAGATTCCTTTCCATACTATAAATGCCGACAGTGATGAAAGGGGTTGTTTTCAGATGGCCAGAAGAAGAGGCGTCATGTCTGATCGTTTTAAAGAGGAGCTAGCAAAAGACCTTGGTTTTTACGATGTCGTTCAACAGGAAGGCTGGGGCGGGATCCGTGCAAGAGACGCAGGGAATATGGTGAAACGGGCTATTGAACTTGCTGAGCAGCAGTTACTCAATAAGCGATAATAACTACTACCTTCCTGTTTCAACAGGAAAGCTTTTAAAAAGCATTTCACATCGGCAGAAGTCAGGGGCAGCCCTGGCTTCTTTTTTCTAGGTGAGAATGCTCTGCCCGACCGGAATCAAAGGCAGAGGGGGAATAAAGATAACGAAAAGCCCTCTTCTGGGAGCCTTTCCGGTACCTGTACAAAATAAGAAAATCCAAAATTGACTGGACGTTTTTTTCTTTCGCCAGTGATGTTAGAATAATTATTCTGGAAGCTATTCGGATTAGACGTCTTACAGCTTTCTTTTTGTGGTAAAATAGGACAAAATATGAGGAACGTGGAATTTTACAAAAGTAGGTGGACGCAGTGAAGCTTTTAATAAAAGCACCGGCGAAAATAAATTTAACATTAGATGTTTTGCATAAACGTCCAGACGGTTATCATGAAGTTGAGATGGTTATGACAACTATTGATCTGGCAGACAGGGTTGAACTTACCCTTCTGGAATCAGACCAAATTAAAATACTTTCACATAACCGCTTTGTTCCGGATGATCAGCGGAATCTGGCCTATCAGGCAGCCCAGCTATTAAAAGAGAGGTTTGGGGTTAAAAAGGGTGTTACGATTGCTATAGAGAAAAATATACCCGTTGCTGCAGGGCTTGCAGGAGGCAGCAGTGATGCAGCTGCGGCTCTAAGAGGGTTAAATAAGCTCTGGGATTTAGGCCTCTCAATGGATGAGCTTGCGGCTCTTGGGTCTGAAATCGGTTCCGATGTTTCATTTTGTGTCTATGGAGGAACGGCACTCGCAAGCGGCAGAGGAGAAAAAATCCAGGAACTCCCTGCTCCTCCAACCTGCTGGGTGATCCTGGCGAAACCCTTTATTGGAGTTTCTACGGCGGATATTTACAGACGGCTTGATGTAGCCAACTTGCAGCATCCTGATACAAAATCCATGATCCAGGGAATTGCAGAAAATGATTATCAGGAGGTCTGCAGGAATATGGGTAATGTTCTAGAGGAAGTTACGCTGAATCTGCATCATGATGTTGCTCAGATTAAAGATCAAATGAAACGCTTTGGCGCAGATTCCGTACTGATGAGCGGCAGCGGTCCGACAGTATTTGGATTGGTGCAGCATGATTCAAGAATGCACCGGATTTATAACGGATTAAGAGGATTTTGTGACCAGGTTTTTGCGGTCAGACTCCTTGGCGAACGGCATACTCTTGATTAAGTCCGTACAATATCATTATAATAAGGTTATAATATACGGCTTTGGAGGGTTTTTATGAAATTTCGCCGCAGTGAACGACTGATTGACATGGTAAACTACTTGCTGGAGCATCCTCGCCAGTTGATTCCCCTTACATATTTTGCTGAACGTTACGATTCAGCTAAGTCCTCCATCAGTGAAGACCTGGGAATTATTAAAGAAACCTTTGAACAAAGGGGCATCGGCACGCTGCAAACAGTTCCAGGAGCAGCCGGCGGTGTGAAATTTTTTGTGAAGGTAAGCGAGGACAAGGTAAGACCTTTTATAAAGGAATTATGTGACTTGATTGCCAATCCCGACAGACTTCTTCCTGGAGGCTATTTATATTTAACTGATATTCTTGGGAATCCATCTATCGTGCAGAAAGCAGGGAAAATCATTGCCTCTGCTTACTCCAATACGCCAATTGATGTTGTTATGACTGTTGCTACAAAAGGAATACCGCTCGCTTATGCTGTTGCCAGCCAATTAAATGTACCGGTAGTGATAGTTAGAAGAGACAGCAAAGTTACAGAAGGTCCCACAGTTAGTATTAATTATGTATCTGGATCGGCAAAGAGAATTCAGACGATGGTTCTTTCAAAACGAAGTCTTGCGGAGGGCTCTCGTGTGTTAATCGTAGATGACTTCATGAAAGCCGGCGGGACGGTTATTGGAATGAAAAGCCTTCTAGAAGAATTCAAAGCTTTTGTAGCTGGCATTGCTGTATTGGTTGAAGCAGAAAAGATAGAAGAACGGCTTGTTGATGAATATTTATCACTTGTTCAGCTCTCGGGTGTAGATGTTCGTGATAAAAAAATCAATGTAAAAGAGGGCAATTTTTTTAAAAGGACAAATTAGGAGGAAAAATCAATGAAAACTGTACAAACTGATCTGGCACCTGCCGCCATTGGGCCATATTCACAGGGGATTATCGTCAATAATTTGTTTTACAGCTCCGGCCAAATTCCGTTAACAGCGGAAGGGACCATGGTTGAAGGGGACATCCGCGAACAGGCACATCAGGTATTTAAAAATTTGCAGGCTGTTTTGGCAGCTGCTGGAGCATCTTTGAATACAGTGGTAAAAACAACAGTGTTTATCAAGGATATGAATGACTTTGCAGCTTTAAATGAAGTGTATGGAGAATACTTTACAGACCATAAACCGGCCAGATCCTGTGTTGAGGTGGCACGTTTGCCAAAGGATGCACTTGTAGAGATTGAAGTTATAGCTCTGGCAAAATAATAGAAATTTAAAATCCCGTTCCCGATGAACGGGATTTTTGAATAAATAGACGCAAATGAGATACCATTATATGTATTAAAAAGGTCATTTTTACAGTTGTTCACCAATTTGCCCTAATTTTTCTAAAAAATTTTAAAATATTAGAAGGAATCTAAAAAAATTTGTTGAATTAATTAATTTAGAATTTCATCTAAAAAAAAGGGTGTGGACAGAGTGGAAGTAACTGACGTTAGATTACGCCGCGTTAATACAGATGGACGCATGAGAGCGATTGCATCAATTACTTTGGATAATGAATTCGTAGTTCATGATATCCGTGTAATTGACGGAAACAATGGTTTATTTGTCGCTATGCCAAGTAAACGCACTCCAGACGGAGAATTTCGTGATATTGCCCATCCAATTAATTCCGGAACCCGCGGAAAAATTCAGGAATCAGTCTTGGCGGAATATCATCGTTTAGGAGAACTAGAAGTTGAATTTGAAGAAGCCGGAGCTTCCTAAGTACCTGCAACAAGGGCCTACCTCATAAGTAAGGCCTTTTTATTTTGAAAAGACCTGGATTTTAATATTCTCTTCTAAAAAGTCTAGATAACATACAAAACTCTTATCAGTAAATCTTCGCTTATTTTATACCCCGTTATACTCTATCCTAATCATCTTTTTCAAAAATCCCTCTGACAAATTAAGGGACTTGCGTTCATTCCTTGAAATGCCGGGCTATTTACGATAATATTTTTAATGGATAAAAAGGTAAATTGGAGGCCTGTTCATGTCTAAACGTTTTGCTGTTATTTTAGCCGCTGGCCAGGGTACACGGATGAAATCAAAGCTTTACAAGGTTCTACATCCGGTATGCGGTAAGCCAATGGTTCAGCATGTGGTTGATCAAATTACAAAGCTTCACATAGAGGAAATTATTACTGTTATAGGCCATGGGGCGGATTTGGTTAAATCCCAGCTTGGCGAGCAAAGCCATTATGTGTTCCAGGAACAGCAGCTGGGTACGGCGCATGCTGTTGTCCAGGCAAAGGATCTGCTTGAAGGGAAAGAAGGAATCACTCTTGTTGTATGTGGTGACACCCCTTTAATTAAAGCGGAGACTATGGAATCTCTTTTCAAACATCATGAGGAACAATCTGCTAAAGCAACAATTTTGACTGCCAGCATCGAGAATCCAACTGGTTATGGAAGGATTATCCGCGATGAGAATGGGCATGTTGAAAAAATTGTGGAACACAAGGATGCTACAGAGGCAGAGCGGAAAATTAATGAAATAAATACCGGTACTTACTGTTTTGATAATCAAGCCTTATTTAAGGCTCTTTCAAATGTTTCAAACGATAATGTCCAAGGTGAATACTATTTACCGGATGTTATTGAAATACTAAAAAAACAGGGCGATACTGTAACAGCCTTCCAGACGGATGAATTTGAAGAAACTCTTGGTGTGAATGATCGGGTAGCGCTAGCTGAAGCTGAGAGAATTATGAAAAACAGAATAAATGAGCAGCATATGCGAAATGGAGTTTCAATTGTTGATCCATCCAATACATATATTGGACCAGATGTAGTTATTGGACAGGATACCGTTCTCCTTCCGGGAACTATTTTAAAAGGAAATACCACAATAGGATCCGAGTGCATGATAGGACCTTTTTCTGAAATAGAAGACTGTGAAGTTGGGGACAACACGGTTATTCGCCAGTCTGCTGCGTTTAAAAGTTCAATAGGCTCTGAAGTAAATATCGGGCCATTTGCACATATACGCCCAGATTCTTCAATTCAGGATGAAGTTAAGATCGGTAATTTCGTGGAGATTAAGAAGGCTGTCATAGGTAAAGCAAGTAAAGCATCTCACTTAAGTTATATTGGTGATGCTGAGGTAGGAGCAGATGTTAATATTGGCTGCGGATCTATTACAGTTAATTATGATGGAAAAAATAAATTCCTGACTAAAATAGAAGATGGAGTGTTTATTGGCTGCAATTCCAATCTTGTCGCTCCTGTTACTATTGGTAAGGGTGCATATGTTGCAGCAGGCTCTACCATTACAAATAATGTGCCGGGTGAAGCATTGTCAATAGCACGTGCACGCCAGGTGAATAAAGAAAATTATGTTGAAAAGCTTAACCTGAAGAAATAAGAGAAGAATAATGGAGGCCGTCATGTCAAATCAATATTTAGATCCTAACTTAAAGGTATTCAGCCTGAACTCAAATTATCCACTGGCAGAAGAAATCGCAAAGGTAATCGGAGTGGAACTTGGAAAATGCTCTGTTACCCGTTTCAGTGATGGTGAGATTCAGATCAACATAGAAGAAAGTATCCGTGGCTGTGACGTATATGTTATTCAATCTACCAGTGCTCCGGTAAATGAAAACATTATGGAATTATTGATCATGATTGATGCCTTAAAGCGTGCATCTGCAAAAACAATTAATATTGTTATGCCGTATTATGGATATGCCCGCCAGGACCGTAAAGCACGTGCCAGGGAACCGATCACTGCAAAATTGGTGGCAAATCTGCTTGAAACAGCTGGAGCAACCCGCGTAATCTGTCTTGATTTACATGCTCCTCAAATTCAGGGATTCTTTGATATCCCAATTGACCATTTAATGGGTGTGCCTATTCTATCCGAGTACTTTAAAAACAGAGAGTTAGACGGAGACATTGTTATCGTTTCTCCTGACCATGGCGGAGTAACCAGAGCAAGAAAAATGGCAGAACGCTTAAAAGCACCAATCGCTATTATCGATAAACGCCGTCCAAGACCGAATGTCGCTGAAGTAATGAATATTGTTGGTAATATTGAAGGCAAAGTGGCCATCTTAATAGATGATATTATTGATACTGCAGGAACCATTACTCTTGCTGCTAATGCTCTTGTTGAAAATGGGGCTGCTGAAGTATATGCATGCTGTACCCATCCTGTACTGTCGGGTCCAGCAATCGACCGGATTGAAAACTCTAAAATTAAAGAATTAGTTGTTACGAATTCAATTGCACTTCCTGAAGAGAAAATAACCAGAAAGATTGTTAATCTTTCTGTTGCTCCTCTTATCGGCGAAGCAATTATCCGTGTCCACGAAGAGCAATCCGTAAGTACTCTTTTTGATTGATAAATAAGAAATATAATGTCAAAAGGGCTGTTTAAATAAACAGCCTCAGTTGGTGACAAAAGGGGTTCGGAATGCTTTATTCCGAACCCCTTTTAGATTTTATTGAAATCCCCTATTGGATTAATCATCCCTATTCACGGATTCCAGACCGTTACTTGACCGCGGCATTTCCAATTGGCCATCTTTTTTAATTCAGCGCAGCGAAAGTAAGATCGCCTTCATCGATATTTTTAATTCCCCTCAAGTTGTCCAACACATGTCAAAAGTATATTGAATAAAGGTAAGTTTAATGAGGTACCGGATCAATACTTGGGCGGCGCCCTACTTCCGAAAACACATCCTTGACTAAGTCATAAATGAAAGGGAAATCAAGGGCCGAATCTATCTTACGGACCAAATAGTCCTGAGGAACAAGCTGGTCTAATGTAACCATTTCAAGCTGATCCTTTTGAATGGAACTGTTTTTCTAAAGCACTTTCAATCCCCTCAAGCGTTATATATATCTATCTATTTTAAAATTGGCTTGGTTCTATTGCCACACCAACTTCTAAGCCCAGTGATTGGAGTGGAGGGCACGAGACTCCTCGGAAACGCTATCGCATTTCCTTCGTGCTTGGGCAATTTCAAGGGAGCTATTCAATGTCCTGCGGGATTAGCGGGTCAGGTGAGACCCCACAGGCGTGTGCGCTGAGGAGGCTCACCGCCCGCCCCGCAGAAAGCGAGTGCCTGGGAACGGAAATCAACAGGTAAGATCAATAAAGCCTATTTATTAAACAGCTTGAAGTAAGAGTTTAAAATTTACGTTTAGACAACTCTGTTTTGGGGCATTTTTTTAAAGAGGCATTATTTATAATAATTTGGTACTGCCAAACCTAAAGGTGACAGCGGAACCAACCTAGCACTTTAGTTCAGAAACAGGAAGGGGACAAACATATGACTACTGTTCTACAAGCAAAGGAACGAAAAGAGCTTCGAGGATCAGCACTAAAAAAATTAAGACAGGGTGGCAGCATTCCAGCAGTTCTTTACGGGTCAAAGGTCGAGAGTAAACCAGTTTCCATTAACTCAGCTGATCTTCTAAAAACAATTAGGGAAGTCGGACGGAATGGTGTCATTTCTCTTGATGTAGAAGGCAGCAGACAAGACGTTATTCTTACTGATTACCAGCAGGACCATATTAAAAATGAAATCGTGCACGCTGATTTCCTGGCTGTAGATAAGTCCTCCAAATTGACAGTAGACGTAACCATCGTATTAACGGGGGAAGCAGCAGGTGTCAAGGATGGCGGGGTATTGCAGCAGCCGGTTCACCAGGTTTCTGTAACAACAACTCCAGATCAGATTCCATCTAATATTGAAGTAGATGTAACAAGCCTCCAAGTGGGAGAGACAGTTACAGTCGCTGATATTCCGGTTAACGGGGAATATACAATTAACAATGAAGGGGAAGAAGTTATCGCTTCGATACTCCCTCCTAAGCAAGAAGAGGAAATCAACTCAGGTGAACAGCAGGAATCAGATCCTCCTGAGAATGAAGAAGGAAGAGAGACGCAGCCAAGTGGTGAATAGAAAAAAAGACGTAGCCTGAAAAGGTTACGTCTTTTGCAATTATCTTATATAATAAAAGAAGATATGAAAGCATGAAATTGCCCAGTATCTTCAGTTTTAAAGAAAACGCTTTTTTGTAAGCCGATGGGGTGAAACAGGTGAAATTAATCGTTGGGCTTGGAAATCCGGGCAAACAATATGCAAAAACTCGCCATAATATAGGGTTTGAGGTAATAGATGAACTTTCAAGCCGTTTTAATATCCCTCTAGATCAGTCTAAGCATAAGGGGATATATGGGATGGGTTTATATAAGGGAGAGAAAGTTCTTTTGCTAAAACCCCTTACATATATGAATTTATCCGGAGAGTCTATTCGTGCAGTGATGGATTATTATCAAATAGAGACAGAGGACCTTGTTGTTATCTATGATGATCTTGACCTGCCGGCGGGAAAAATCCGTCTCCGGCAAAAAGGAAGTCCAGGCGGTCACAATGGAATAAAATCTACTGTAGCTCACTTAGGGACACAGCAATTCAATCGGATTAGGATCGGAATTGACCGGCCTGAACCAGGTGTTTTTGTACCCGATTATGTCCTTGGAACCTTTACCAAACAGGAACAGCCTGTAATGCTAGAAGCCGTGAAACAGAGTGCCGAGGCCTGTGAAACTTGGCTTGCTAAACCATTTTTGCAGGTTATGAATGATTTTAATCAGTAATGATGAAAGGCTTTATGTCATAATATAAACTGTCTGAATAACTTCCCTACTATCTGTAAATAATATATAAAAAGTAGGATTACAGGGAGGGACAGGCATGGCCATTCATTACCATTGCCGTCATTGCGGAACAAAGATTGGTTCCATTGACCGGGTTTCCATTCATAGTGAAAGTCTTGGTTTAGATAAATTAACTGTCAATGAGAGACAGGATATGGTGTCTTACGATCATGCAGGGGATATACACGTAACATCCATTTGCGAGGATTGCCAGGAGACATTAGAACGGAACCCGGACTATCATCAATATGATTATTTAATACATTAAACGCTTTGGAAAAAGTCCAAAGCATTTTTCTGTTTATATTTTTGATTTGATTTCCAGCTTTATCATTGATTAACAGATGATAAAGCTTTTCGAGAGAGGAGGACAGCATTTGGAGGGTCTAAAAACATTATTTCTTCAGCAGGAAGATACTCGTTCTATTATTGGCGGTATAGAAGAAGGATTAAAGGAACAGTTAATTGCGGGATTATCCGGGTCGGCGAGAACACTGCTTGTTGCCTCGGTTTATAAAGAACTCAAAAGGCCAGTCCTGCTGGTTACCCACAATCTTTTACAGGCTCAAAAGGTTTTTGATGACCTTGTGAATCTATTAACCGAGCAGGAAGTATTTTTATATCCGGCAAATGAACTTATTGCTGCAGAAATGAGTATTGCTAGTCCTGAGTTAAAGGGTCAAAGAATTGAAGCTTTAAACCATTGGGGAAAGCATAAAAATGGTGTGGTTATTGTACCAATGGCCGGCCTTAGAAAAATTCTGCCGCCTAAAAACTTATGGAGCCAATACCAGCTGTCTCTAAAGCTGGGTGAAGATATTAATATAGATCGACTGCTCAAACAGCTAGTTAAAATGGGTTATAACAGGTCAGATATGGTAGCCACTCCAGGGGAGTTTAGTGTGCGGGGCGGAATAATAGACATTTATCCGTTAACGGAAACCTCTCCTATTAGAATCGAACTATTTGATACCGAAATTGATTCCATTCGTTCATTTTCGATAGAGGATCAGCGCTCCAAGGATAAAAAGAAAGAGATATTGATTGGCCCAGCTACAGAGGCGCCGCTTGAAGATAGTGACTTTGCAAGGCTGATTGGCAAATTGGAAGAAGGACTTTCCAAAAGCCTGAAAAGAGTAAGGGATGATAAAGCAAAAATCCTTCTCTCGCAAAATATAGGTTATGAAATTGAACAGCTGAAAAATGGCATAAAGCCTGACCAGATTTTTAAATATTTATCATTGGCCTATGAAAACCCAAATAGTTTGCTAGATTATCTGCCTGAGAATGGGCTTGTTTTTATGGATGAGATAAGCAGAGTTCAAGAAATGGATGTTTCACTGGAAAAAGAAGAAGCAGAATGGTATACATCATTGCTGGCTGAGGGTCATATCATCCATGATCTTTCCATTTCCCATACGCTGCCGGAACTATTGCAAAGAAAAAAACATCCAATGCTTTATCTTTCTTTATTTCTAAGACATGTATCGAATACTAATCCTCAAAATATTATTAATTTATCTTGCAGGCCAATGCAAAGTTTCCACGGCCAAATGCATTTGCTTAAGGCGGAAACAGAGCGATGGAAAAAAGGAAATTACTCTGTTGTTTTTTTAGGGCAGGACGAAGAGCGGGTAAAGAAACTGCAACGGGTGCTGGAGGATTATGAAATCGAGGCATCTATAATAAAAAATGACAGCCAAATACGTCCTGGAATATCGCAGATTATGCAGGGAAGCCTTCAAACAGGATTTGAAATGACCATTCAAAAAATTGCTGTTATCACGGAAGAGGAGCTTTTTAATAAAAAAACGAAAAAGCCATCTGCACGCCGGCAAAAACTATCAAATGCAGAAAGAATTAAAAGCTATTCCGAACTTAAAATTGGCGATTACGTTGTTCATGTTAATCACGGTATCGGTAAATATCTTGGCATTGAAACATTGCTTATAAACGGTATTCATAAAGATTATCTTCATATACGCTATCAGGGGACAGATAAGCTTTATGTCCCGGTAGAACAAATTGATCTGGTTCAAAAATATGTTGGTTCGGAAGGCAAAGAGCCCAAAATTTATAAACTGGGCGGCAGTGATTGGAAGAAAGTAAAGACGAAAGTGCAGAAATCTGTCCAGGATATTGCCGATGATCTCATTAAACTTTATGCCCAGCGTGAAGCCGCAGTTGGCTACCAGTTTTCACCTGATGGAGATATGCAAAGGGAATTTGAAACCTCATTTCCTTATCAGGAAACGGAGGACCAAATCCGCTCAATTTATGAAATTAAAAAGGATATGGAAAGAGCAAGGCCAATGGACCGTCTGCTATGCGGAGATGTTGGTTACGGAAAAACTGAAGTGGCAATCCGTGCTGCGTTTAAAGCAATTGCAGATGGAAAGCAGGTTGCCCTCCTTGTGCCGACAACTATCCTTGCTCAGCAGCATTATGAAACTATAAGAGAAAGATTCCAGGACTATCCGATTAATATAGGATTATTGAGCCGATTTAGATCGAAAAAACAGCAGACTGAAACACTAAAAGGATTAAAGGCAGGGACAGTTGATATTGTCATAGGAACACATCGTCTTTTATCCAAGGATGTTATCTATAGAGATTTAGGTTTGCTGATTATCGACGAAGAGCAGCGCTTTGGAGTTACACATAAGGAAAAGATAAAACACCTTAAGACGAATGTTGATGTACTCACCTTAACGGCTACCCCGATACCAAGGACACTTCATATGTCCATGCTTGGAGTAAGGGACCTTTCTGTTATTGAAACACCGCCGGAAAATCGCTTCCCTGTCCAGACGTATGTAATGGAATATAACGGCGGTTTGGTCCGTGAAGCCATTGAAAGGGAATTGGCCAGGGATGGCCAGGTGTACTTTTTATATAACAGAGTTGAGGATATTGAGCGAAAAGCAGAGGAAATTTCCATGCTTGTTCCCGACGCGCGTGTAACCTATGCTCATGGGCAAATGACAGAGAATGAACTCGAATCAGTAATGCTTTCTTTTTTATCAGGGGAATTTGATGTCCTAGTTAGTACGACCATTATCGAAACCGGAGTGGATATCCCAAATGTAAACACTCTTATCGTTTACGATGCTGATCGAATGGGACTTTCACAGCTTTATCAATTAAGAGGGCGTGTAGGCCGTTCAAATCGTGTAGCTTATGCCTACTTCACTTATCGGAAGGACAAGGTCCTTACAGAGGTTGCGGACAAGAGGCTCCAGGCCATAAAAGAATTTACAGAGCTTGGCTCAGGATTTAAAATCGCTATGCGGGACCTATCAATCCGCGGGGCGGGAAATTTGCTGGGAGCACAGCAGCATGGCTTTATTGATTCTGTCGGTTTTGACCTGTATTCACAAATGCTGAAGGAAGCTGTTGAAGAGAGAAAAGGTGATTTAAAAGAGGATATAAAAGCAGCAATAGAAATTGACCTTGAAATTGATGCTTATATACCAGATTCCTATATAAAAGACGGCCATCAAAAAATTGAAATGTACAAACGCTTCCGAGGTGTTCAATCTCTTGATGATGTTCAGGAGCTGCAGGAAGAAATGCTGGACCGCTTTGGGGAATATCCCGATGAAGTGTCCTATCTGTTTACAATTGCGGAAATGAAGGTTTATGCTGCTCTTGCGGGAGTGGAGTCCATTAAACAAACTAAGAACGATCTTGCCATTTTGGTAAAAGAATCGGAAAGCAATCAGGTAGATATTCAGGAAATCCATAAGTTAATCCGTCCTTATGGCAGAACAGTTGGGCCTGGAATGGACGGAAGAAGATTCAAGTTAGGCCTGCACATTAAAGGCATGGAAATCTCCCAGTGGCTTCAATTAACCTTTGAAATGGTTAAGGGCCTTTCCTATGCAAAAAAAGAAAAGACATTAAAATAAAAAATGTAATGCTTTTGTAACGTCCCAAAAGTTTCATCGGCAATACCCAGGGGTAATATTTCCAATATAGCTGCCCGTTTCAACTGGAATGTTTATCCGGTTTTGGAACATTTAACAGGAAAAGAAAAAAATACTCTATTGGTGTATAGAACTTTCAACTAGAAAAGATACTAAGTTCAAAGTTGGTGGTGATTTCTAATAAAGTTTGTCATTGCCAAAAATAAAATCATCAGATGAAAGTGAGGCAACATTGGATGAAAGCAACTGGTATTGTTCGTCGAATCGATGATTTGGGTCGTGTAGTAATCCCTAAAGAAATACGCAGAACATTACGTATCCGCGAAGGGGATCCACTAGAAATTTTCGTAGACAGGGATGGAGAAGTAATCCTTAAAAAGTACTCTCCAATCAGTGAATTAAGTGATTTTGCAAAAGAATACGCAGAAGCGTTATATGACAGCCTTGGCAATCCTATATTAATTTGTGACAGAGACACTTATATTGCTGTAGCTGGAAGCTCTAAAAAGGATTATCTAAACAAAAGCATCAGTGAACTGGTAGAAAAAACAATGGAAGACCGCAATTCAGTATTAATGAACCAGCAGGGTGATCTGGCACTTGTGGAAGGCAGTGAAGAGCCAATTTCTGCCTATACAATTGGGCCAATTATCGCAAATGGTGACCCGATTGGTGCTGTTATAATCTTTGCCAAAGAAGGTAATCTTGGTGAAGTGGAACAAAAAGCGGTTGAAACAGCAGCTGGCTTCTTAGCGAGACAGATGGAATCATAGTAATACCTCCTTGGAGGACAGGGCAGCTTAGGCTGCCTTTTTTTTTACACTGAAAAATCATGGAGGACCTTTCATGCTCGAATTTCCCCCTTGGAGAAAAAACGGTAACGAGAGGATTCACTACGTGCCGGGAGCCATCTCCATGAAATCAAAGTAGAAAAGTGATAACGAAAGTTGAACTACAGTAATGTTTCCACTATGACTGCCCCTATCCATAGATGCTTTTTTTAAGCATTCATGTAAAAAGCATAGCTTAAAGAGAGGGCATAGTTTTTTATGTGTGCCTGCATTTTACCGAGAAACAGGCGGGCATTGTGCTATAATACGGTGGAACTTATTGTAGGAAGGGGATGGGCTATGAACCCCGCAAGTCACTCGAAGGATCTATTAAAGGGCGCCTTCATTTTAATGGCAGCAGCTTTAATTACAAAAGTATTAAGTGCAGTATATCGAATACCATTTCAAAATATAGCCGGAGATGTAGGCTTTTATATTTATCAGCAGGTATACCCCTTTTATGGGATAGCGATCGTTTTGGCAACAACCGGTTTTCCTGTCGTCATATCAAAGCTGTATGCTGAATTGAGGGAAAAGAATGACCTGGCTGGAGCACGCCATTTTTTATTTATTACATATGTTTATTTACAATTATTCGGCCTTATATGTTTTTTAATTCTTTATGCCGGCTCTGATAAGATTGCCCGTTGGATGGATGACCCGCAGCTGGTTATTTTATTAAAAGTAGTATCAATTGTTTTCCTTACTTTCCCAGTTGTTGCTTTGTTAAGAGGGCTTTTCCAGGGAAATGGAGACATGTTTCCAACAGCAGTCTCACAGGTGGCGGAACAGGCAATTAGGGTTGCAACCATCTTAATATTGGCATACTTATTCATGCATAGAGGAGCTTCCCTGTATCTTGTTGGTGGAGGGGCTATGTTTGGCTCCGTTACAGGCAGCCTGGTTTCGGCCTTACTTTTATTTATGTTTTTATGGCTGAGGAAGGAAGGTCATGTTTTTTCTTTAAAAGGAGCTGGACAAAGAGGTATTTTCAGAGGAACCGGATGGATTATGAAAGCTCTGTTATTCCAGGGAATGGCTATATGTATCAGTGGCATGCTGATGATCTTTGTGCAAATGGCTGATTCCTTAAATTTATATTCCCTTTTAACCTCCAGCGGAATCGAAGCTGAGACAGCAAAGGCCTTAAAAGGTATCTTTGACAGGGGGCAGCCTTTGATTCAGCTTGGAACGGTTTTATCTACTTCTATGTCGTTATCACTGGTTCCTATTATCACCAGTGAACGATTGAAGGCAAATATCCATTTTTTAAGTGAAAAAATCAGGCTTGCTTTGCAGATCAGCCTAGTTATAGGTGTTGGTGCAACAGCTGGTCTTTGGGCTATTATTAAGCCAACCAATATAATGCTATTTGAAAATAGCAGCGGTTCTGAAGTTCTTGGAGTTTTGTCCATGGTCATTTTATTCACTTCTGTCATCTCAACCTTGACAGCTATCCTGCAGGGATTGGGGAAGATGGTATTTCCATCTGTTGTCATATTAGCATCCTTCCCCATTAAGTATCTTCTTAATGCTATACTGGTTCCCTTATTTGGGACACTGGGGGCAGCCTGGGCAACCATTATTTCAATGGCGCTCATTACCTTATTGCTCAGTGCAAATCTTCGCAAGGTTATGTCCATCAGGTTAATCTCAACCAGGTTTATTGCTGCCCTTGCTGGAGGATCCCTGATTATGATTTTGATCTTGAAGGGATATTTAGCAGCAACGAATTTTCTATATGACGTAATTGGAACGGAACGGCTTGCAGCCGCCATTCAAGCATTAAGTGCTGCAATGCTCGGAGGATTTTTATTTTTATTCGTTGTCATTCGTTCGTCAGTTTTTCGTGAAGAAGATCTTGCTTTATTTCCATTTGGAAGTAAATTAATTTTATTATTGCCAAAGGGCGACAGGAGTCAAAAATATGGAAAAAACGATTGAAATTTTGGGTTTAGGTGCGGGCGATCTCGACCAGCTCCCATTGGGCGTTTATAAAAAACTAAAAAACTCGGGCCATCTGTATTTAAGGACAAAGGAGCATCCGGTTATTGCTGACTTAGAAAAGGAGGGTCTCCAATATACCTCATTTGACTCCATCTATGAAAAGCATGACCAATTTGAGGCAGTTTACGAGGAGATTGCTTCGGTTCTCCTTGAAAAGGCGGATACCGAAAAAGTTATTTATGCTGTTCCCGGCCATCCACTTGTGGCTGAAAGAACAGTACAGCTTCTTTTAAACTATGGGCCTGAAAAAGATGTAGAGATTTTGGTTGGCGGGGGGCAAAGCTTTTTAGATGCTATTTTTCAAGCTTTAAAAATTGATCCTGTTGACGGCTTTCAGCTTTTGGACGGAACGGATCTTCAGCCATCAAATTTGCAAATTACTCAGCATATTTTTATCAGCCAGGTTTATGACCAGTTTGTCGCATCAGAGGTAAAGCTGACGCTTATGGAACGACTGCCCGATGATTATACTGTCTACATTGTTACAGCAGCGGGAAGTTCAGAAGAAGAAATTACAGCTGTGCCGCTTTATGAGCTTGATCATAAAGTGTCATTGAACAATCTGACATCGATTTATGTACCCCCTGTAAAGGATGAACAAATTCGTTTACAGGAATTTACGAAGCTTCGTGAGATTATTGCTCAGCTTAGAGGCCCGAATGGCTGTCCTTGGGATAAAGAACAAACCCATGAGTCACTGAATAAGTATTTAATAGAGGAAAGCTATGAAGTAATAGATGCAGTAAACAGCGGTGATCTTGATCATCTTGTTGAAGAGCTGGGCGATGTTCTCCTTCAGGTATTGCTAAATGCACAAATTGGAGAAGATGAGGGATACTTTTCCATTGATGATGTCATAAAGGTTTTATCGGAGAAAATGATCCGCCGCCATCCGCATGTTTTTGGCACTGTAAAAGTGGAAAACTCAGATGAGGTCCTGGCCAATTGGCAGGAAATCAAAAACCAGGAAAAGGGAGAAACGAAACCAGAAAAATCTCTGCTTGACGGGGTTTCTTTTGCGCTTCCTAATTTATTGAGGGCTTATGAGCTGCAAAAAAAAGCAGCAAAAGTAGGTTTTGACTGGAAGGAAATCGGCCCGGCATTGGAGAAGGTGAAGGAAGAGCTTCAGGAATTTGAAGAGGAACTCGTGAAAGGTGAAAGCTTTATTTCTTTAGCAAGACAAGAGTATGGCGACTTATTATTTGCTTTTGTTAATATCGCCAGGTTCTTAAAAATTCAGCCTGAAGAAGCCTTATTTGCAACAAATGAAAAGTTTGTCCGCCGTTTCAAGTTTATTGAGGAAAAAGTCAGTCAAAGCGGCAAAGGGTTTGAGGAGTATTCTTTAGAACAGCTTGACAAATATTGGGATGAAGCAAAAGCGAAGGGCCTATGAACAAACATTATAAGAAAAGAGGGGAAACAGTATGCGCTTAGATAAATTTTTAAAAGTTTCGCGATTAATTAAAAGAAGAACCCTGGCGAAGGAAGTGTCGGACCAGGGAAGAATTCAGATCAACGGAAAAGAAGCAAAAGCCAGTTCTACTGTTAAAGTAGGGGATGAGCTGACGATCCGCCTTGGACAACGGACAGTGACCGCAAGAATTGAACGCCTTCAGGAAAATTCCCGAAAGGAAGAAGCGGCAGAAATGTACACGATCGTAAGCGAAGAAAGGGCTCCAAGAGAAGAGTTTTAAAAGACACTCATCCCGATTTTTTTGAATAGAGAGACGGGACCTGCTTGTTCTAATTCCTTAACAAATCACATACAAATGTACAAAAGGGTTGTACAAAGTGATTGTGAGGGATGATAATGAGCCAGTATTATGAAACAAACACAACAAAAAGTACGGTTCCCGACCACGATGTGGTCATGCGGGGAAGAAAACTGCTCGATATAACCGGAGTGAAACAGGTCGAAAGCTTTGATAATGAGGAATTCCTGCTGGAGACAGTTATGGGCTTTCTCGCTATCAGGGGACAAAATCTTCAAATGAAAAACCTTGATGTTGATAAAGGGATTGTTTCTATTAAAGGAAAGATTTTTGATCTTGTCTATCTGGACGAGCAGCATGGGGAGAAGGCTAAAGGGTTCTTTAGCAAGTTATTCCGATGAGCCTTTCGACACAGTTTATTACCATGATTTCCATGATTGGCATGGGAGCGCTTTTTGGGGCAATGCTGGATACATACCAGCGGTTTCTAAAGCGCCCCAAACGGAAAGTATGGATTGTTTTTTTGAATGATCTGCTGTTTTGGGCCGTTCAGGCATTAATCGTTTTTTATGTTCTCTTCCTTTCTAATAAAGGAGAGCTTCGATTTTATATATTTGTGGCTCTGCTTTGTGGATTTGCGGCCTATCAAAGTTTATTAGGTTCCTTTTATCGAAAACTGCTGGAAATAGTTATTTCTGCGGCGATGGCGATCTACCGGTTTTTCAAAAACGCTATTCGCCTTTTGGTCTATAAGCCGATTGTCGGATTAATACAGCTGCTGATCGCTGCAATTTTGCTAGCGGCTCGGGGGCTTTTTGCCCTTGTAAAGATACTATTTAAGGCTATATTATTAATCTTTAAGGTCGTTTTAAAGCCCTTTGGAAAAATTCTGTTATTTTTTTGGAGGCTTTTGCCGAAATATATTAAAAAACCCGTCGAGAAGTTATATAATGGTGTGGCAGGAATTATTTTAAAAATCAAGAATTATGTTTATAGATGGTTGAACAGGTGGAAAAGTAAGAAATGAATGGAATCGGGAGGTTTGCGGGGAATGAGTGCAATACGCAACAGGCGAAAGATCGCAAAGATAGAATCACCTTATGTTAAGGAACGGGAAAACGCTGATTTAGCAACTACCCGGAATAGAAAGTTCCTGATGAGAAGGCTGGGGCTGTTCTTTGTCTTTGCCGTATTTGTTGGATATTTTATGATCTCTCAAATTCTGATTCAATCAACCGATCTTGATGGTAAATTGGCCCAAAGGGAACAGCTCAAAAAGGAATTGGCGGGCATGAAGAAACAGCAGGCCATTCTGAAAGAGGATATTGTAAAATTAAATGATGATAATTATATTGCCAAGCTTGCCAGGAAGGAATACTTTCTATCTGACAAGAATGAAATCATCTTTAATCTTCCAAAAGATACCGAGGAAAAATCAACCAACAGGTAGTCTTATTGACACTTATTTTTTCCATTCTGTATAATATGTAGTATGCATGATTTTTTATATTTTTAAGGAGGAAAAATCTTTTTATGTCAATCGAAGTAGGCAGCAAGTTACAAGGGAAAGTAACAGGGATTACTAATTTCGGAGCGTTTGTGGAGTTGCCGGATGGATCGACTGGACTTGTCCATATCAGTGAGGTCGCAGATAACTATGTTAAGGACATCAATGATCATTTAAAAGTAGGCGACCAGGTAGAAGTAAAAGTCATTAATGTGGAGAAGGATGGCAAGATTGGTTTGTCCATTAAAAAGGCAAAGGACCGTCCGGAACAGCCGAAAGCCCATTCACATTCACAACGTCCTCGTCAGGGAAGAACGAATGACAGAAATGCCAGACCTGAAAATTTCGAGTCTAAAATGGCAAAGTTCTTGAAAGATAGCGAAGATCGTTTGACTTCCTTAAAGCGCAATACAGAATCGAAACGTGGGGGAAGAGGAGCCAGACGAGGCTAACTTGCTGCTTATTTTAATTGGAAGGTTAGCAGTACTCCGTTTTTATATACGTGGAACAGGCAGGTCCGTCAGGGCGTGCCTGTTTATTTTTAGCTGATTTTTTATATCCATTAATTCTGAACGCACGACTGACAGGATAAGGCAGGCTTGGTCAGCAATAGAATCAAACGAAGGAAGAGTACCCGCTTTTCCCGAGGCAGTTCTAGTCAGGTGAAAGGCGAGTGCCTGAGGCGGAAATCTACAGGGGAATATACGAAGGTTTTCAGAAAAGTTTACAGATTCATCATAACAAAAAAACTCCAGCATCTTTTTAGATACTGGAGTTTTTCCTGCAGTTTAATAGCGGCGGAGGGGATCGAACCCCCGACCTTACGGGTATGAACCGTACGCTCTAGCCAGCTGAGCTACACCGCCAAGGTATTAACGAACAAGTTATATAATACTAAGATTAAAAAAGTATGTCAATCTATTTTTTTGCTAATCAGAATTTATATCCATAAATTCTGAACGCATAAGCAAAACTAAGGCATCCGCCAAAAAGGAATTGGCGAATGCCAAGTTTTCCTAAAAAACCTCCCTCATTCGGGAATAAACCACTTAAGTCTATGAAATCTGATAAGTGGTTGTTTCATTCCTTGGGATTTTGTTTCTTTGTGTTCTTTTCAAAAAAAACAGTCGAATAAATTATTAAGGCTTGTACGCTATTTTGACAATCTTTGAAGGCTTGTCCCTATATAATAATTTGCAATAGAGCTCGATGGGGGAGTGTTAATGGATGGAAAAGGCAGAACAGGGCTTACTGAAACCTGTGGGGGAAGTTAACTTTGAGCCAACAAGGCGGAATTTTCGATCGGGAATGAAGAAATTGAAGACTCAACTGGAATCCTTCTTCCTTAAAAAAGGATACCTGTTACTGATTCTTGGATTTTTATTGGGCAGAGCATTAATACTATCAAAGCTTACACCGTTTTGCCTGCCATTTTTTGCTGCTGTCTACATTATTAAAAAGGACCGTGCCCCTATCGCACTGGCTGGACTAGTTGCAGGCGCAGCAACAATAGGGCTTCAAAATTCTGTTGTTACATTTGGATCGGCATTCTTTTTCCTGCTGGTGTTTAGAATTTCTAAAAAGTGGCTGAATAATGAAATACGTGCCCTTCCCTTTTTTGTTAGCGGAGTCCTACTCATTAGTAAGTTAGCGGAAGCATTTATTGTCCATAAGGAATTATCGGTTTACGATGGAATGATGGCAGGAGTTCAGGCGAGCCTTGGTTTTATTTTAGTACTGATCTTTATGCAAAGCATCCCTTTAATAACATTTAATAAACGAAGACAGTCCTTAAAAACAGAAGAAATTGTGTGCCTGATTATTTTACTAGCTTCTATAATGACAGGAACAATTGGGTGGAAGGTTTACGGCCTTTCTTTAGAACATATCATGTCAAGGTATCTGGTCCTTTTGTTTTCCTATGTAGCAGGTGCCGCAGTTGGTTCTACCGTTGGAGTAGTAACCGGATTGATTTTCAGTCTTGCGAACGTATCGAGCTTTTATCATATGAGTTTACTTGCCTTTTCAGGGGTTCTGGGCGGTCTGCTTAAGGAAGGTAAAAAAATTGGTGTATCAATTGGTCTGTTTATTTCAACCCTTCTGATCGGCATGTATGGTGAGGGAGGCGGCACGCTACCAGTTACTCTTCTTGAAACCGCTGCATCTATTGCTTTATTTTTGCTTACCCCTGCTGCATTATCGGGAAGGCTGGCCAAATATATACCTGGCACTCCGGAGTATACTGCCGAGCAGCAAAAGTACATGCGGAAAATGAGGGATGTTACGGCACGCCGGGTGGCTCAGTTTTCAGATGTGTTTGAGGCTTTATCCAAAAGCTTTTCGAATGCCAGCACTCCATTATCAGAGGATGACAGTTTTAGAGAACTGGATTATTTTATGAGCAATGTTACAGAAAAGACCTGCCAGACATGTTTTAAAAAGGATCAATGCTGGACAAGGAATTTTAATACAACATATGAGTACATGGAAGATATTATGCATCAATTAGACCAAAATGATGGCACAGTCCCTCAAAGGCTGGAAAGGGAATGGGACAAATATTGTTCCCGTTCAAAGAAAGTTATTGATGCTATCCAGCAGGAGCTCACGTTTTTCCAGGCTAATCAAAAATTAAAGAAGCAGGTTTTGGAAAGCAGAAGACTTGTTGCAGATCAGCTTTTGGGAGTTTCGGAAGTAATGGGTGACTTTGCCAAGGAAATCCAAAGGGAAAGGGAAAATCATTCGAAACAGGAAGAGCAAATAATGGAGGCAATTCAGGAGTTCGGGGTTTTAATAGAGTATGTTGAAATATACAGCCTGGAACAGGGCAACGTTGATATAGATATGACCATTCCTTATCCTAATGGACATGGTGAATGTGAAAAATTAATCGCTCCAATGCTTTCAGATATATTAGGGGAAACCATTGTAGTCATTTCGGAAGAGAAATCAGAATACCCACGCGGCTTCAGCCAGGTAACCTTCCGATCTTCTAAAACCTTTACGGTTGAAACAGGGGTAGCCCATGCAGCAAAAGATGGAGGTCTTGTTTCCGGGGACAGCTATTCTACAATTGAGCTAGGCTGCGGGAAGTTCGCCATTGCGATTAGTGACGGCATGGGCAATGGGGAAAGAGCTCATTATGAAAGCAAGGAGACCCTCCAGCTCCTTCAGCAGATTCTCCAATCGGGCATTGAAGAAAGAGTGGCAATAAAATCTGTTAACTCTGTCCTCGCACTAAGAACAACAGATGAAATATTTTCTACTCTTGACCTTGCTGTAATTGATTTGCAAAATGCAGCAGCTAAATTTTTAAAAATTGGTTCAACCCCAAGTTTTATAAAAAGAGGAGGCAAGGTATTTAAAATACAGGCCAGCAACCTTCCTATGGGTATCA
The DNA here is from genome assembly GCF_011393025.1 of Neobacillus terrae. GTDB lineage: Bacteria > Bacillota > Bacilli > Bacillales > Cytobacillaceae > Neobacillus_A > Neobacillus_A terrae. The sequence goes on from NZ_JAAOEO010000027.1 coordinate 38,696, forward strand.
TACAGGAGTTTGATGTTGATGTAGTCAGCGAGCAGCTTAAGGCTGGAGATTTGTTAATCATGATGAGTGATGGAGTCTTTGAAGGGCCGCGCCATGTTGAAAATTATGATTTATGGATGAAAAGAAAAATACAGGAGATTCAAACTGACGAACCACAGGAGATGGCAGATTTAATTATGGAGGAGGTTATCCGCTCAGGCTCAGGTTCTATTGAAGATGATATGACTGTTACAGTTGCGAAAATTAAACATAATACCCCGAAGTGGGCATCCATTCCAATGTATAAATTAAAAAAACAGGCTTAGAGAGGTTTAAAGACTTAATTAGATGTATGTATAAATCCTCCAGTTGACGTCGAAAATGGTAACAATTCAGTTAACGGAGGGGAATGGGAATGTACGCAGGTAAAATTCGGCAAATCTTATTAATTACGGATGGCTGTTCGAACCAGGGGGAAGACCCGATTGCAATGGCGGCGCTGGCTAAGGAGCAGGGAATTACCGTAAATGTAATAGGAGTCATTAACGAGGATCGGATAGACGAACAAGGAATGAAAGAAATTGAGGGTATTGCTTTATCAGGCGGCGGAGTTCACCAAATTGTGTATGCTCGGCAGCTTTCCCAAACAGTACAAATGGTAACAAGAAAAGCAATGACTCAAACCCTTCAGGGAGTTGTTAATCGAGAGTTAAAGCAAATCCTTGGCCGATCACAATCACTTGAAGATCTTCCGCCTGAAAAAAGGGGAGAAGTAATGGAAGTGGTAGATGAGCTGGGGGAGACTGTAAATCTTGAAGTAATGATTCTTGTTGATACTAGTGCAAGCATGAAAAGTAAACTGCCAACAGTAAAAGAAGCCCTGATTGATCTATCCTTAAGTATGGGTGCACGATCAGGAGCTAACCTATATTCTGTTTGTGTATTTCCCGGGAAAAATGGAGATGTTGAAAAATTAATGGATTGGTCGCCTAAGCTGCAGGCTTTAAGTTCTATCTTCCCTCAGCTGAGCACTGGCGGGGTTACGCCTACCGGTCCGGCTATTAAGGTAGCTTTGGCATCATTTAAACAAAAAAGATCATTAAGGAGCCTTTTGTCCGGTGATGATGAATCATCCTTTGAAGAATCCGTTTAATATCATTCCCGGCACTGTGATAACAGGGAAATGGCATAGGAAGCAGTTTAAAGTGATAAAGGAATTGGGATCCGGTGCGAACGGAACCGTTTATCTGGCACAGCATGGAAATATGCAGATTGCTTTGAAAATGAGTCAAGATGGATTGTCGGTTACTTCTGAGGCAAATGTCTTAAAATCCTTCGCAAAGGTCCAAGGGTCCGCCCTCGGGCCTTCTTTGCTCGATGTGGATGACTGGGAAAGCAGTAAGGGGCTTTTTTCATTTTATGCGATGGAATACATAGAAGGACCTGATTTACTTTCATATATTAAGCAAAAAGGCCGCGTATGGACAATGGTACTTATTCTCCAGCTTTTAAATGATTTAGCCATATTGCACGAAAAGGGATGGGTTTTTGGAGACTTGAAGCCTGATAATTTAATTGTTAAGGGTCCTCCTGCCCGGATTAGATGTATCGATGTTGGCGGAACCACTCAAATAGGAAGAGCTATAAAAGAGTTTACAGAGTTTTTTGATCGTGGTTACTGGGGACTTGGTACCAGGAAGGCTGAGCCCACTTATGATTTGTTTGCTGTAGCTATGGTATTAATTAATACAGCTTATCCAGAAAGGTTTTCCAAAACAATAGGCGAAATTGGCCAGCTCAGGGATGCAATAAGGAAAAAAACGGAGTTAACACAGATAGAGGATGTTCTATTAAAGGCACTGACAGGGAAGTTTACTTCCGCTAATGAGATGCGAAGTGAGCTTCTCCAAAAGATTTCAGGTATAGACACAGCTTCTGCTGGACAGAGGAAGGCTACCCAGCCACAGCCTGAAGGAAGAAACACTACTCCTTCCGGATCGCCGGCTGGAATGTCACGCACAGCCCTAAAACAACAAAGGCAAAGCTCTGTAAGACAGGCAAAACCGAAAAAACAGAAGAAACGCAGGGTATGGATGGAAACCTTCTTTATTTTCCTTGCTGTTTCCTTTTTATATTTTTTCTACATATTATTTAAAGTTATTTGAAACTTTTTTTGCTCCAATTCGTATGAAAGTAGCGAAAGTTTAATTCAACATCCAAAATCTAAGCTCAGCCTTTGAAGCTCTCCTTTTAAAAGTGGTAAGCTATTTAAAAACAAAGTACGTGTATTTATCTGTTATTACGGGTAAAGAGGTATTCCAAAAGGAAGAGTGAAGATGTTAGAAACAAAAGTTGAAGCCTTTTTGAGTCACCATTCCTTTTCCCTCGAAGATAAAAAAATAGTAGTCGGAGTTTCCGGAGGTCCAGATTCCCTTGCGCTGCTCCATTACTTGTTGAGGCAAAAGGAGAAGCAGAACATTACTATTGTAGCTGCACATGTGGATCATATGTTTCGCGGAGAAGAATCATTCGAGGATGCCATGTTTGTAAAGAGTTTTTGTGAAGAAAATGAAATACCTTTTGAGATGGCACGGATTAACATTCCGGAAATGATGGAAAGAACGGGCAAAAGCTCTCAGGTCGCTGCCAGAGAGGCCAGGTATGATTTCTTTAATGAAGTAATGGAAAGGTATGGTTTTAAATTATTGGCGCTTGCCCATCATGGGGACGATCAAATAGAAACTATGCTGATGCGGTTTACACGAGGAAGTTCCGGTAAAGCCCGAGCAGGTATCCCTTTTTTAAGACCTTTTCATAAAGGGTGTATTTTCCGCCCCTTTTTGAGTATGACTAAAAAGGAGATAGAGGAGTATTGCAGGATAAATGATCTCGAGCCGAGACTAGACCCCAGCAATTTGAAAGAGGTTTACAGCCGCAATCGATTCCGCAAGCATGTCCTTCCATTTCTGAAGTCGGAAAACAGACAGGTTCATGAACATTTTCAGCGTCTAAGTGAAGATTTACAGACGGATGAAAACTACCTTCAGGAATTAACGGCGGAGAAAATGAATAGAGTAATCATTAAAAGAGTTAATAGCCAAGTTTCCATTGATACTAATGTATTCCGGGATATGCCAATGCCTTTACAAAGAAGAGGTATTCAACTAATATTAAAATATCTTTACAAAAGAAGGCCCGAGTCGCTTTCCGCTATACATATTGATCAGATTTACTCCCTGATTTATAGCTCCAATCCTTCAGGGAAACTCGATCTTCCTGGCGGATTAAAAGTTGTTCGGTCCTACAGCGATTGCCTTTTTCAATTTGATTTGCAAAGCCATGATAAATACAGGCTGGAACTAACTGAACCTGGTTCTGTTTATCTGCCTGATGGCAGCAGCATAACATTAGAAATTGTCGATCATATGTCACCATTTTTAACTGAATGTGGTGCTTTTTTTAACATAAAGAACCTGGAATGGCCAATTGTTATCCGAAACAGGGAAAATGGAGACAAGATGTCGTTAAAAGGGATGTCCGGTTCAAAGAAAGTAAAGGATATCTTTATTAACAGTAAAGTCCCCATTTCTTTAAGGGATATATGGCCGGTAATTACCAATGGCAAGGGAGAAATCCTTTGGCTCCCAGGTTTGAAAAAATCAGCGCTTGAGGGCATAAGCCAGGCAGCTGAGCACTATGTACTGCTTACTTTTAAAAGCAACTATCTTCTAGGGGGCACATGGAATGATGAAAGATGATATTAAAGAAGTTCTGTTTAGTGAGGAGGAGCTTCAGGCAAAAATCAAAGATCTGGCTGCGCAGTTAACAGAAGAATATAAGGACCGTTTCCCGCTTGCTGTCGGAGTATTAAAAGGTGCGATGCCTTTTATGGGTGATTTGTTAAAACGAATGGACTGTTATCTTGAAATGGATTTTATGGATGTTTCCAGCTATGGACATTCGACCGTATCATCTGGTGAGGTTAAAATTCTAAAGGATCTCGATACTTCTGTTGAAGGAAGAGACCTGCTTATTATTGAAGATATAATTGACAGTGGCTTAACATTAAGTTATCTTGTTGATTTGTTTAAATACCGTAAAGCTAAGTCAATTAAAATTGTTACTCTGCTTGACAAGCCAACCGGCCGAAAAAGCAATATTGAAGCAGATTATGTCGGGTTTATTGTGCCGAATGAATTCGTTGTCGGCTATGGACTTGATTATATTGAAAAATACCGAAACCTTCCATATATTGGTGTTTTAAAGCCGGAAGTGTACTCGAATAATAATGACTAAGCTGTTGTACTAATACTTAATTGGGATAATTAAAGCGCCTCAGTTAAATAAGAGCCAATTTCTTGAATTGGAATGATTTACTATGATACTATTTAATATAGTTTGTTGACCGTGGGAGGAGGTAAGGGATGAATCGGATTTTCCGTAATACCATCTTTTATTTATTGATATTCTTAGTCATAATTGGCGTGGTTAGTTTCTTTAATGGAAATAATCAGCCTACCGATAATATATCCTATAGCAAGTTTGTGCAGCATATTGAAAAAGGGGATGTTTCATCGGTTTCCCTTCAGCCAGAGCGTGGTGTTTACGAGGTAAGAGGCCAGCTCGAGGGCTATCCGAAGGATAAGTATTTTCTGACTTATATGCCCAATAACGAAACAATGCTTAATCGAATTGAAAAAGCAGTTCCAGATACAAAAGTTGATGTCTTGCCGGCAAAAGAAACAAGCGGCTGGGTAACCTTCTTTACATCAATCATTCCATTCGTGATTATTTTTATTCTTTTCTTCTTCCTATTAAATCAGGCGCAGGGCGGCGGCAGCCGTGTTATGAACTTTGGCAAAAGCAAAGCAAAGCTTTATAACGAAGATAAGAAAAAAGTTCGCTTCAGAGATGTAGCGGGTGCGGATGAAGAAAAACAGGAATTGGTAGAGGTTGTAGAATTCCTGAAAGATCCACGGAAATTCGCCGAGCTCGGAGCAAGAATTCCTAAAGGGGTTCTTCTAGTAGGACCTCCAGGAACGGGTAAAACATTGCTGGCTCGTGCGGTTGCAGGAGAAGCTGGTGTACCGTTCTTCTCGATAAGTGGTTCTGATTTTGTTGAAATGTTTGTCGGTGTCGGTGCTTCCCGTGTCCGTGACCTTTTTGAAACAGCAAAAAAGAATGCTCCTTGTATCATTTTTATCGATGAAATTGACGCAGTAGGACGTCAGCGTGGCGCAGGCCTCGGCGGCGGACATGATGAGCGTGAACAGACTTTGAACCAGCTGCTTGTAGAAATGGATGGATTTGGGGCTAATGAAGGAATTATTATTGTCGCGGCAACAAACCGCCCAGATATCCTTGATCCCGCATTATTGCGTCCGGGACGTTTTGACAGACAAATTACAGTAGATCGTCCGGATGTAACTGGCCGTGAAGCTGTATTAAAAGTTCATGCACGCAACAAACCGCTTGATGAATCAGTTGATTTAAAAAGCATTGCAATGCGTACTCCAGGCTTTTCTGGTGCAGATCTTGAAAATCTTCTGAACGAAGCAGCACTAGTAGCAGCAAGGCAAAATAAGAAAAAGATTGAAATTGAAGATTTGGATGAGGCAACTGACCGCGTTATAGCAGGTCCGGCTAAAAAGAGCCGCGTTATCTCCAAAAAAGAACGTAATATTGTGGCATTCCATGAAGCTGGTCATACAGTAATTGGTTTAATACTTAATGAAGCTGATATGGTTCATAAAGTAACCATTGTTCCTCGTGGCCAGGCAGGCGGCTATGCTGTTATGCTTCCTAGGGAAGACCGCTATTTCATGACAAAGCCTGAATTACTTGATAAAATTGTCGGCCTTCTTGGTGGTCGTGTTTCGGAAGAAATTGTGTTTGGTGAAGTAAGTACCGGTGCACATAATGACTTCCAGCGCGCAACAGGCATTGCAAGAAAAATGGTAACTGAATACGGTATGAGTGATAAGCTTGGACCGCTTCAATTCGGGCAAGCCCAGGGTCAGGTTTTCCTTGGCAGGGATATTAATAATGAGCAGAATTACTCTGATGCCATTGCTTATGAAATTGACCTTGAAATTCAGCGTATTATTAAGGAATCTTACGAAAGAGCCAAGAAGATCCTTAATGAAAATCGCGAGAAACTTGATTTAATTGCGAATACACTTCTTGATGTTGAAACACTTGATGCTGAACAAATTAATTATCTTGTGGAAAACGGTGTTTTGCCTGACAGAACATCCCCTGACTATAAAAAATCCCTTGGATTAAAAAAGTCAGATGATGTGAAGGTAAATATCACAACAAAAAAAGATGATGAAGGTCCTCAGGCAATAGGTGAGAACCGCCCGTCGGACATCCTAAATGCTGATGATTCTGATCCAAATCGAAATGTATAATTGAAACCTTTACAAAAAGAGCATCCAAAGGATGCTCTTTTTTGTCGGTTAGGAAATTATAGATTTTCACCTTGTGGAAAACTCCGAACAAGGTTATTGTAATCCAGCTCCAGCGCCC